>JAVBNU010000002.1:0-6673 GCA_031551265.1 Candidatus Gastranaerophilaceae bacterium | reverse complement strand
ATGTATTCTATGTCGGTGTTAGGATAGACATCCTCATATTTCACAGCAGAAGTCACATTTTCAAGGACCATCAGGTGATTGGGATCCATCTTCTCCCACTTGTTTTGCTCTTGATTGGCGGTAGCCGCCATCCTGGCTGGGGCTGTTTCTGCCGTTAAGGGGGCTTGCTCTTCGATAACGCCTTCTGATGGTTCTTTGACCGCAACTTCCATCTCGATGGTATATTCCTCGTTGGTTAAACTCAGCTTTTCTCCTTCGTCCAATGTCTCCGGCAATGAAACCTCACTGCTGGATTCCTGATTGGTAAACACCTGTGCACCGCCATTATCAGTGGTAACCTCCAGGCTATTGTCGTAATCTACCCACTCACCGTCTTCCATATAGTGAACGGGCATGCCATAGACAGCCGCCACCATACTGCCGTCAGAAAGGCGGAAATGCTTGATGTCTTCTCCTCTTTTTTCAATAACTTCTTCCACAACAATGGGGGTTTCACCGTCTTCTTCCGCAGGAAAATCCGGCGTTTTGGGTTGTTCGTATTGCAAATACTCCGACTTAGAAGGAGGGGGATCGCCTTGATAGATGTCACCGGTTTCATAGGCTGAGGGGGTCTCGCTATCCTGCGCCATGGCGGCGAGGGGAACAACTTGGATCAAGAGGGCACATACAAGTAGGATTGCTGCAAACTTTCTCAACTTCTTCATTTTCTGATCCTTCTTTCATTTTGATTAACAGGTTGTTTTTCGGATAAAAATCATCGAAGGAGATAACGGTGCTGCTTTAGGCCATATACATCACTCCTTTTCTCAATGTACATAAATACTTCTTTCAAACCGTGTCTCAAAAGAAGTAATGAAAGAAATATTACAAATATGTATTGAATGTGATAAATACTTCAAACTCAGAATAACTTTTTTTCCGAAATTTGTCAATTATGAGATGTTACAAAATATCGATATATATTTTGTTATAATTTCCAAAACATACCTTTTCGGTGGATTTTTCTAAACTGAAATAGGCATAGATCTGGATTTAACAATTATCTGTTTTATTTTGAGGAAAATGAGCTGATTCGCCATTTTTCCCTTTTCCCCCTCCCACAGCTAGATGGATAGAATCTAGCTAGTATCTTTGTTCTATCAAAAAATTGACATTTCATGCAAAAATCAGCAGCGTATCAATCAAAAAAAATGATTGATATGCTGCTGATTTTTGCTTCGGAAACCATGGGCTATGTTGGTGGAGGTGCCTTGTTGACTTTAGCTCCAAGCATTGAGCAAAGCGAAATATCAGGTACAAATTCCTGAGTGAAGTGGATTTGTCAATCGAATAAACCAATTAACTCACAAACCATCCCCATAAAAGAAATACCTTTTCACAGGAGGATAAAAATAATATTTTATTTACATTTCGCGGAATCCAGTTGACCACTAATATATGAAAATATTTCAATTATTCATAGTCATTGGTATTGACAAATTAGAAAGTTAATGGTAATATTTATCACAAGAGTTAAATGCCGTATAAAAGGTTAGGCGTTAGCCAAGGAGATGGATTTGAGAACAGGGCAAAATGTCCATCTACGAGCTGATGGACGCTATGAGGCTCGATACATAAAAGACCGTGACGAAAACGGCAGAATTGTATATGGATATTGTTATGGCAAGACCTATGATGAGGCCGTGCTAAAACGTGATATGCTCATAAGTACAAGCGCCCATCTTGCAAACGGTGCCTTGTTATCTGTTAGGAGAATGAACTTACTGATACTTGGTGCGGGTGGTCAGGGACTAGTGGTCAAAGAGGTCGCTCAATCCATTGGCGTTTTTCACAAAATTGCATTTTTAGATGATCATGCAAAAAGCCCATACATCATTGGAAAATGCCAAGATTGCGTTCAATTTCTTTTGGAATATCCAATTGCGATTCCTTCTGTAGGCGACGATCAATTACGTATGAAGTGGATTGGCACGCTGGCTAAAGCAGGTTTTATTATTCCGACGTTGATTGATCCTACAGTGACTATATCCCCTAGCGCACAGGTGGGTTATGGCACGTTGATCGAACCCAAAGTAATGATTGGAGCAAATGCAAAAATTGGCGTAGGGTGTATCGTGAGTTCTGGGGCGATTGTGGATAGGGATGTTGTTTTAGCAGACGGGACACATATAAATTGTGGTGTTGCAGTGAGAAAAGAAGTTGCTGAAATATAGTTTGATTTGTACAAGGAGAATATCATGTACTGTCGATTTGGAAAGCGGCTAATCGATATCGTGCTGAGCTTTTTAGGGTTAATAATACTGTCGCCCGTATACCTGATATTGATTATTGCTATTAGAATCGACAGCCGAGGCCCGGTATTATTTAAGCAAAAGCGAATCGGCATACATAAAACGTATTTTAACATTCTAAAATTTCGTACAATGAAAATCGATACACCTCACGATGTTCCAACGCATATGCTAACAAACCCGGAAGAGTGGATTACCAAAGTCGGGAAATTCCTGCGCAAAACAAGCCTTGATGAACTGCCGCAAATTTGGAATATCTTTATTGGACAGATGAGTATTATTGGACCCCGTCCAGCACTCTGGAATCAAACTGACTTAGTTGAAGAACGCGATAAATACGGCGCAAACGATGTCCGCCCCGGCCTCACCGGCTGGGCACAGATAAATGGTCGAGATGCACTTGAAATTTCGGTCAAAGCTGCTCTAGATGGCGAATACATAGATAAAATCAATTTGAAAATGGATATAAAATGCTTCTTTGGTACGATTTTTAAAGTGCTAAAGCGTGATGGTGTAGTCGAGGGTAGTACAGGTATTGTGGTAACTGAAGAAAAGGAAAAAGAGGCTGTTGTTAAGTGAAGATTGCTGTTTTATCCAGTCATACACCATCATTTTTTTGGTTCCGTATGGATATGATGAAGTTGTTTGTTGCGTTGGGTTGTGAAGTCGTTGCAATAGCGAATGAACCAGAAGAAAAATGGGAAAAGGAATTCCGTAACGAAAAAATAAAGTACCGTCAAATTAATGTTAATCGTAATAGCACTAATCCGATAAAAGATTTAAAATCACTGCTTTCAATTACAAAAATATTAAAGGAGGAACGACCAGACAAAGTATTTTCATATCATGCAAAGACAGTTATTTACGGTGGCCTTGCAGCTAGATTGCTCAAGAACAACGAGGTTTACCCTTTAATTGCTGGTTTGGGTTCTGTTTATATGTCTGATAGATGGCAAGACAAAATCATAGGAAAATTATTAACGATAGAATATAAAATTTCTCTGAAGAATAGTAAAAAAGTTTTTTTTCAAAACAAAGATGACAGTAGTGAGTTTTTTAAACGCAAGATTTTATCGGAAGAAAAAGTAGCTTATTTGAGCGGATCCGGCGTTAACACAGAAATCTTCAAACCAACACCCTTGCCCAAAAGTCCTTGTTTTTTATATATTGGGCGTTTGATAAGAGATAAAGGGATACAGGAATATCTTGATGCATGTAAAACATTAAAGGAAAAGAATAATAATATACGTTGCATGATAGTCGGTCCTTATGACACAAATCCGACTGCACTAAAAAAAGAAGAATTAGAACAATATGTTTCATCAGGTATAGTCGAATATTATGGGGAGCAACGCGATATAAAGCCATATATGGATCAATGTAGCGTCTTTGTCCTTCCTTCTTATCGGGAAGGGACACCTAAAACGGTATTAGAAGCTATGGCTTCTGGTCGTGTAGTTATTACTACTGATGCACCAGGATGCCGAGAAACGGTTCAAAATGGGATTAATGGGTATTTGGTGCCCGCCCGTAATACAGAAATACTGGTAGAAAAGATGTTGGAGCTGTCTCAGAATTTTACAACTGTTTTGCGCATGGGACAAGCTGGACGTGAATTGGCTGAAAAGATATTTGATGTCCGTATTGTAAACAGAGTGATTACACAAACAATGGGGTTTCATGAATTAGGAGAGAAAAGTAATGTATCAAGCGCTTTATAACAAAATTTCAAATAGAACCGAAAAAATTTCATTTATTGATTCGGGCTATATTGGCATGCCGATTGCCGTAGCATTTTTAAAATACAATTTAGTGTTTCTATTCCAGAACGTGAATCCGAACTGTTTCTGGTATGGATTTTATTGCTATGCGGCTGCCTAAGCGAAAACTTGAAAGCAACTTTAAGTTCTGGCCGGATGGAGCATTCGAGAGGTTTAGTGGAAATTTGCAAATAACAAGGAAAGTGATTTTATGCATAGAGGGAAAATTTTGTATGTTGGTGGATTTGAATTGCCGGATAAAAATGCTGCTGCTTTGCGTGTCATTGCAAATGCAAAGGCATT
Source organism: Candidatus Gastranaerophilaceae bacterium (assembly GCA_031551265.1). Classification (GTDB taxonomy): domain Bacteria; phylum Cyanobacteriota; class Vampirovibrionia; order Gastranaerophilales; family Gastranaerophilaceae; genus JAVBNU01. The sequence goes on along the minus strand of JAVBNU010000002.1, from coordinate 2,319 downwards.
TCGAGACATTGGATATGAAGTTGTATTTTTGAATGCATTAACACATAGTGGAATTTATGAGGCACGCTGGGTGAGTTACGAAGAATTTAGATGCTTTGAGTACAAACGAGAAAGAAAAAGAGAGTATCTTTTAAGTTGTAAAAAAGTAATATCCTTGATAAAAGAATGCAAATCGACTGCGGTGATTTCGTATAACTATCCAGCCATAGCACTTTACAAGTTAAGAAAGTATTGTAGAGACAAAAATATTAAGTGTATTGCAGATGCAACTGAGTGGTATGTGCCGGTTGGTAATCCAGTGTTTAGTTTAGCCAAATGGCTTGATACAGAACTAAGAATGAGGTATGTGCATCCAAAAATGGATAGTATAATTGCCATTAGTGAATATCTCTATCAGTATTACAAAGATAAGGTGATAACAGTCAAAATACCTCCGCTGGTTGATTTGAGCGAAGATAAATGGAAAGTGTCAGTAGAGAAAAACACTGATTGCTTGAACATGATTTATGCCGGAGAACCGAGTGCACAAAAAGAAAAACTGGACCTTATTATTGATGTTGTCGAAAAAATAGATATTGGCAAAGAGTTACACTTAGCTGTGATTGGAATTACGGAAAAACAGTTTAATAAAATGTATAACTGCAAGTATGTGGGAAGACGTGTGACCTTTTGGGGACGGATATCAAATAGTCATGTTGTGCGAATGACGAAAGAAGCTGACTGGGCCGTTGTGTTACGCCAGAAAAATAAAGTTGTTCAAGCTGGGTTTCCGACAAAAGTTGTTGAAGCACTTGCATGCGGAACTCCTGTTATCGCAAATCGATTTAGTAACATTGACGAATACCTTGATGAAAGCAACAGTATTTTGCTGGATGATCTTAATGAGTTTATTAATATTAGAGAAAAATTAATTTTTAAAAAAAACGGATCCGTAGGAACTGAATTATTCGATTATAGAAATTTTTTGAGTGTTTTTCAAAATATTTTGTTATGTAGATAATAGGAGAAAAATGATAATTTACTTTTTTTTACTATTTATTGTGAGTTTACCAGTTTATGAATATGGAGTTAGGACACCATATGCGGTTTCACATAAAAAAGGATATTACCTGTACACTACAATTTGCTTCACCGCTATTATAGGACTTAGAGCAGTATCTGTTGGATGTGATACAGTGCAATATCAATATAGATACACGATATATCAAGAAGTGCTTGATAATATAGCCAGCAGAAATGAAATCGGATTTCATTTCTTTAATTATATATGTAATAAAATTGGATTGAATTTTCAACAATATTTGTTTGTAACATCTTTCCTTATGTGCTTATTTACGTTTTATTTTTTCTATAAGTATTCTAAAAATATCTATTTTTCAGTTTTTTTATTTGTTTCAATAGGATTATTTACGGTGTATATGTCTGGGCTAAAACAGTCACTGGCAATTTCGTTTTGTATGTTAGCACTTGTGTTAGTGCTTAATAAAAAAATAAAGTTTGCTATACCGTTGCTTGTGTTGGCAACTATTTTTCATAATTCAGCAGCTGTTTTTTTTATAGTTTTGTTTCTCCACAAAGTAAAACTCAATAAGGCTAAATCATATATTTTCATAACAATATCGGCTTTAGCTTTATTATATAAAACACTATTAGTCGAGCTTATCTCTAAGTTTATGCCTGAAAAATATAATATTTATGACTTTGAAGAAGGATATAACATGAATATTCTTCTCCCGATTATCGCAGTTCTCATTCCACTTTTTTGTACCATTTTCAACAATGATGTCGATGAAAATGGTTTTTTTTGTCACGAGACATCGATTTTATTGTGCATGTCATGTTTAAATATTATTTTTACAATGTTAGCATTTAACAACAGTCAGCTCGGACGAATGGCTTATTATTTTGTAAATGCAAATATGGTTCTTATCCCAAATACCGTATTGCTGCAAAAAAAGGATGATAAGAGAATAATGGCCACTATTTTAGGTGTAATAGGAGCATTATATTTTGTAATTTCTACGCAAGGAGGAACTCTAAGTATAGATAATTATTTGTTTTATTGGCAATAATAAAACAAATAATGCATGAATAGATTTGTAGTGTTTATAGTCAACTAACTTGAAAAACGCGCACAAGAGTGAACTTGTCAAGCAAATCGCACACCCAAAAGTCACGGAATAATCCACCCATGCGGGTCCAGCGCCGCGGCGCTGGACGGGGGTGTGGGGGGGGCGGGCAGCCCCCGCGAAGCTTTCGTCAAGCAACGGCCGACCAGTAAGCGTGCGCCCACATGACAAGAGGCGGCATGTTGCGTTC
>JAVBNU010000016.1:0-23255 GCA_031551265.1 Candidatus Gastranaerophilaceae bacterium | reverse complement strand
CTGTGCCTGTTGAACTCTCTATCAAGAACGACTTAAACGTCCTGGTCGTCGACGATCTAGAGCTATCAATATACAGATTTACAAAAGTTTTAAAAAAAATAGGCCTCACACCTTCAGTAGCGAGAAATAAAGAAGAGGCGATTGCTGAAATAAAAAAACAACAATTTGATTATATCGTTGTTGATTTATACCTGCCCGACCTCAAAGACGGTATCGCACTAATAGAAGAGACCGTAAAACTTCGTGAAGCCAATGAACAAAAATACAAAATTATACTCATCTCAAGCACCAGCAACAATGAAATAATCGAGAGTTGTTACAAAAAAGGTATTGATCATTTTGTGCCAAAAAGCGAGAATTGGCACGAAAACATATTAAAATATATTGCCCAAAATATGCATGCTGGCGATTCACCGAACAGTAATTTTAATAAATTCTTGGTCAATAACGACATCGTGGTTTATTCGCTCAATAAAATTAACAATAAACGCTACGTCGAAGAACTTTTGAAAGATGCTAATTTAAGTCTGGCATTAGGACATAAGAACCTGATTATTAATTTTGAAAAAATTAAAGTTTTTGATATGGAAAACGCAAATTTATTCAGCGACCTGTACAAAATTGCAGTATCACAAGGCGGCAGAGTTATTTTCGTTGCTCCGAACGAACAGATTACACAAACGATTGATGATATCTACCTGAGCGGTATTGTACAAATATCCGACTCAATAGATTCTGCTGTTGCGAGCATTTAATTCATCATAGAGAGCTTGTAGGGTAGACATCACACAAGTCTGTAGGGTGCAGTCACCACTGCACCAATATATAACGCCGATGCAACAATTTAATAGAAGTTAGACTGGTCGATTAATTCGACTCTTTTTTGGTGGCGACCGCCCTCGTATTTTGCATTCAGCCAAGTTTTACAAATGTCTATAGCTAAGCCTTTGCCAACAACACGCTCACCTATACATAGAACATTGGAGTCATTGTGTTCACGTGAAACATGCGCGCTAAACGTGTCGCTACATATAGCAGCACGTATATCTTTGTAGCGATTCGCAGTCATGGCCATGCCTTGGCCACTGCCACATATCAAAATACCTCTTTCGCATTCTTTGCTCAATATTTTAGCTACCACTCCTTTAGCATACACGGGGTAATCACAGGAGTCCTCGCTATATGTGCCCACATCATCAACGCTGTGTCCTTCCGACTCCAAATAGTCAATCAAATGACGTTTAAGATTAATTCCACCGTGATCACTGCCGATTGCGATTTGATATTTGGTCATGACAACTCCTTTTACTTTTTCTATGTGTAATTATTTTAGCAAAAAACTTGGATTTATAAAATAAACTTCGGATTAAAAATTGTAGATATTTATAGAGATTGTTTCCTCTTTTTCCCCCTTTGCGGGGGAAAGTGCCCGAAGGGCAAAAGGGGGGTATTTTTTGATAAAAATTTCGCACTAACCCCTCACCCCAACCCCTCTCCCGCAAGGGGAGAGGGATAAAGCTTGTAGATATTCTGGCTTGTAAGGTGGATTCACCCTAACTCACCAAAATTTTAAAATGTATCCTACTAATCCACTTTTCTTGCTATAATGGTGTGTCCATTTATTGTGCTACCTGAGCGAGTTTGTACAGGGCTGACAATATAGGTTTCTATCTTAAATCCTGATTCCGTTAATAACTTTGTTAGCTCTTCCTTCGCGTGATGATGCGCTAAATATTCAACTTCCCCTGAGTCATTAACCACTTCAAATGTACCGTATTCATAGCCTTTTTGTTTACCTTGTTCATATCTCTCTCTATATTTTGGGATTTCAGGAGTTTGCCCAAAATCGGCAATATAGAGAATACCATTATTTTTCAGTACCCTGTTTATTTCGTTCACAACAGCTTTGCGGTCGGAAGGATTAACAATCGCTGTCCAAAATGCCTGAGTGACAACTGCATTTTGTGAACTATTTTCAAATGGAAGTTCTTTAGCGTTGCCTGTTACAAAATTTAAATTTCCATCTAGGTTGAATTTTCCTATAGCGTTATTTGCAAATTCGATTCCTGATTGATTAGAATCAACTCCACTTAAGTTTTTGAAACCTCGTTTATGTAAATCAAAAAGCGTTTTTCCAAATCCCATGCCAACATCTAAAATTTTGTCTTGAGGCGAAATGTAATCAAAAATTACAAGATTAAGTTCCAAGCTTGATGGTATTTTTTCTCCACAGAATTTATCCCAATCATGTGCGCTTGAATCAATTGATTTCGAGCCAAATGCCTGACTAATGTGAATATTATATTGAGTTGTGTTGTTTCTAATTTTCATATACATGAGATAAAACATGAACAAAAAAAAATTTGCTAGCTAAATAAACAATTATTAAAAGAAATTAACATCTAAATTGTAGGATGCTCCCCGCGCACCAAACTTAAAAAGCGCATGATATATTTTTTCAATCAAAACTAAATACCCAAAAACGCCACACGACAGTTCTTATAAGATTTCTTTACAATTTTGACTAAATTTTGAAACTATAGTCTAATTATTGATATAGTAGACAAAAACTAATGTTATGCATATAAAAGAACTGGAAGTAGATAATTTTAAGTCTTTTGCCGAGAAGGTTACGATTCCGTTTTTGCGAGGATTTACAACAGTCTCAGGACCAAACGGCTCAGGCAAGAGCAACATAATCGACAGTATTTTATTCGCACTCGGGCTTTCTACCTCAAGAACGCTGCGGGCGGAGAAAATTTCGCATCTCATTTCGACTTATACAAAACGAAATGAGGCTTCTGTGCAGGTTACGTTTGGCGCTGATGGCGATGGCGAAGAAGAATTCACTGTCGGCAGACGCATAAAAAAATCATCACAAGGCTATAACAGCACATACTCTATTAACGGCAGAACATGCACATTAACCGACGTCCATGCCAAGTTGGAACAGTATAATATCACACCAAATAGCTATAACGTAATAATGCAAGGCGATGTAACAAGCATAATCAACTGCAGTGCTAATGAGCGCCGCAAAATCATTGATGAAATCGCAGGTGTTGCTGATTTTGACAGACGTATTGAGCAGGCACAAAATGAGCTGGGGATAGTCGAGAGCAGAGTCCAAAATTCGCTGCTTATTAAAACCGAGGTTGACAGCCGATTAGAGCAACTTGCTGTTGAAAAAGAACAGGCGTTGAAATATCAAACTTTGCGTGACGAAAAGGCGGCATACGAAAGTCAGATTACTGCTGTTAAATACTTTGATACGAAGCGCTCACTGGAAAAGGCGCATGAAAATATTTTAGACGCCAATAAAAAGAAAAAAGAGCAAGAAAACACGCTCAAAGATTTGGATATAAAACTTGTTGACGTAAAAAAACAGCATGCCGAACTTTCACAATTGATGAAAGAAAAAGGTGAGGATGAACAGCTAGCTGTCAAAAAACAAATTGAAGAATTAAAAGGCGACATTGACCGTAAAAATTCAGCAATTAACTTTAACGAAAAAAATATTCATAACAACCTAAAAGCTATTGAAGGCGCTAAAAACGGTATCGAAAAGGCTAAAGGCAAAATTGATGAAATAAATGAACAAATTAGCGCCAAAGAAACTGAGATAGCTAATATTGCGAAGAAAAAACTGGAGCAAGAAACTGAGTTGCAGCGTATTTTACAAGAAGTTTCAGGCCTCACGCAATCGGCTGACGTGCATATCAAAAAACGTAATGAGTTGAAAAGCGCGCTTGATAAAGCAAAAAATGATGAGTTGCAGCTTGAAAAAGAGAAAATTCCTCTTGAGTCACAGCTCGAGAATTTGAAAAAAGAAATTGATGATGCAAACAAAGCTATTGAAGATTTAGAAACATTTAAAGCCAATTTTTCTACAGAAAAAGACAGATTAGAAGTCGAGCATACAGAACTCACAAAAGAGCTTGAAGACTATAAAATGCTTCAGCAAAGCGTGTTAAATGAGTATGATAAATGCAAAAATGAGTTGAATGATTTAGGGCATGATTTGAGAATTGCGTCGCAAAAAGTTTATTCCTTGCAAGCTAATAAAACGGCTTTTGAAGAAGCTAATTTTGGGCGTGAAATTGATGCTATTATGAACGCAAAGTTAAAAGGCGTTCATGCTCCACTGGCGAAATTAGGACAAGTTGATAAAGAATACTCATTAGCTATGGAAGTCGCAATGGGCGGACGTATGCGTCACATCGTTGTTGATGATGATGAAGTCGCAAGAGTCGGTATCGAAATCCTTAAATCATCAAACGCTGGTCGCGCAACGTTTTTGCCTTTGAATAAATTACATCGTGCCCCTACAAAATTAAAATTGCCGGGTGATAAAGGTGTAATTGATTTTGCGATTAACCTTGTTGATTTTGAAGATAAGTATATAGACGCATTTTATCTCGCGTTAGGTGAGACTCTTGTTGTCGAAGATTATCACACGGCTCAAAAACTCATTGGGCGTTACCGTATGGTTACAGTGTCGGGTGAAGTTTTTGAAAAATCAGGCTCAATCACAGGGGGGGCTGCAAAACGTTCAGGACTCAAATTTAGCCAGAATCAAGACGATGAGCTTGAGATGTTTACGAAAAAGTTTGAGGATTTGGAGCGTAAAATTAAGGCGACTGAAACTAAAAAAACACAGCTTGAGGAAAAACTCGATAACATCAGGCGTGACTATTCAAATGTAACAACAGCGGTTACACAGTCAAAAATGGAGTTATCGAATTTAATTAAAAATTCTGAGACAACCGAACAAAATATTAATGACAAAAAGACCGTTATAAAAGAGAATGAGCCTAAAATCGCAACTATTGAAAAGCACTTGGACAAATTAGAAACTAACCACGTAGAATTGAACGAACTTATTCTGAACTTAGAGACCGAAATACAGACTATTGAAAGTCAGATGAGCGAAGAAGAATTAAATAATCTAAAAGAGCTCACCGAGTCGACTGAAAATGCGATTAAAGGGTTTGAAAAACAGATTGCTGAATGTAATAACGAGATTGATAAACTTAAAAACAATATTACATTCAATAATGACATAATTAAGACGAGAGAAGACCAAATAACAAGCCAGCTCAGCGATAACGAAAAAATGGAAGCTGAGAAAGTCAAATTTGCTGCCGAGATTAAGGAAGTAGAAGCTAAGATTGCTGAACTTGATGAGCAAATCCGTGAATTAAGTGAGAATTTACTTGAGTTCCAAAAACAGCGTGATTCAATCAATGAAGAATTGCTGAAAATTGAGACAGAAAAGAATATTCTGCAAAATAATATTGAGCGCGTAATTGAACAGGTGGAGTCATTCAAGGCACGTCGTCGTGAGTTAGAGCCTGAGTTGGAAGCGGCAAAAAAAGCGCTTGAAGATGCCGGCATGGAAATTGCAAAACTCACACCAACTGAAATTTCGATTGACGAAATTAATTCAAAAATCCAGCGTATTCAGCGCAAAATGGACGAGCTTGGCGATGTGAATATGAAAGCTATTACGGCGTTTGATGAAGTAAAAACGAGACAGGAAGAGCTCATCACACGTATTGAAACGCTTTCAAGCGAGCGCAAACAAATTTTAGAGCGTATGAACGGTTACGAACAGTTGAAAAAAGAAACGTTCTTGAAAACTTATGATTACATTAGTACGAATTTCCAGGAGATATTTACCAGATTATCAGACGGTGAGGGAAGTTTAATCCTTGAGAATCCTGAAGATCCGTTTAGTGGTGGCTTGACTATTGAAGCACGTCCGCGTGATAAGGCAACACGCCTACGTTTAGAGGGGCTTAGTGGTGGAGAGAAAACATTGACTGCATTGGCGTTTGTATTTGCTATTCAGCGTTACATGCCGGCGCCATTCTACTCATTTGATGAGGTTGATGCAAATTTAGACGGTTTGAATGTCGAAAAATTAGCCGAGATGATTAAAGCGCAAGCTGAAAATACGCAATTTGTAGTAGTTAGTCACCGCAAACCTATGATAGAATCAGCTAATAGGACTATTGGTGTAACTCAAAAGGAAAAAGGCAAAACGAGCGTAACCGGAGTTAAGCTAAGAGATTAACAATGATAGAACCTTTCACACAACCCGATTATTTATACGAAAACACAAATACTGCCGCACAGTTCGATTTTAACAACATGGATTTTATTTCCTATAACCCTGCAACGATGGAATCTGACGGCATTGGTATTCTTGTGCAGCTCGCTAAAGGTGGTAAGGTCGACCCTTGGAATATTGATATCGTTGATATTACGGACAAGTATTTAGCGTCATTGTTCGAGTTAAAGACTCAAAATTTGCGTTTAACAGGCAGAACTCTTTTATTTGCCGCAATTTTACTGCGCTTAAAGTCTAATGTTCTTGAAGGGATTGATTTAGTTCAATTTGAAAATCCTCAACAGACTGAATTTGAAGATTATGATGATGATTGGTCAGATAACGATTATAATGCCGGGGAAGAAATAAACCGCAGCAACGTTATCTCTATTGATGAGGTGCTGCAAAGACGTTCAAGTATCAGGCTTAATCGTAAAAGAGTTGTGACTCTTGAAGATTTGATTAAACAGCTTGAATTTTATGAAGAGTTGGAGAAAAAACGTTCGCTCAAAAATGCGCATGAACGGGCAAAAAGACGTGTGCGTTCATATGCAAGATTTAGTGCTGACGATATTGTGAACCTCGCTCATGAAGAGTATATTGAGCGTGGAGTTGAGCGTTTGCACGAAAATTTAGTCAAAATTTTTGAAACAGAAGAAAAAATCGAACTTGAAACTCTGATGTTGCTTGGCATGAATAAAATTACAACTTATATTGCACTTTTGTTCCTTGCCGCACGTAGTGATTTTGAGTTATTTCAAGATGAATTTTACGGCCCGCTTTATGTTAAGCAAGGTGTGCCTTATGTTCCTGAAGTTCAAGAATGACGGGTAAAAAATGAGTTTAAAAGCAAAAATTGAAACAGTTTTATTTGTAACAGCGAAGGCAATGGAGATTAAAGAAATTGCCGAAATTTTGAATGAGCCGGAAGAGGATATTGAGTCAGCGCTTTTGGAATTAATTATGGATTATTCAACCCGTGATGAGAGCGCGCTTGAGGTTGATGATGAAAATGGTTATATTTTACAAATCAAAGAAGACTATATGGATATAGTCGAAAAGCTTTGCCCTACAGAAATGAAACCGGCTGTACTAAAGACGTTAACAATAATTGCTCTGAAACAACCGATTCGTCAATCTGCGTTGGTTGATTTACGCGGCTCAACTGCTTATGACCATATTCAAGAGTTGATTGCAAAAGGTATGATTACAAAAAACAAAGATAAAAACGGACGCTCGTTCAATCTCAAAACTACAGACAAGTTTGCTGAATACTTCAAACTCAAGGGCGATACAAAAACTCTGGCTAAAATTTTAGATATTGAAAAAATGTCAAAAGAAGATAAAAAATTATTAAAGGATGGCGATAGCTCCGCACCTGTTGAGGAAGACGACAACGAACCAGTGGAAGTATAGCCATGTCAGGTAAATTTTATGTCGTTGCAACCCCGATTGGTAATCTCAAGGATATTACTTTGCGTGCAATAGATACGCTGAAAGAAGTTGATGTTATTCTTTGTGAGGACACTCGTGTAACGGCGAAATTACTGGATAAATACAGTGTTGTGACTAAACTTTTAAGTTACCACAAGCACAACGAGAAACAGCGCACTGATGAAATAATCAACATGCTAAAGCAAGGACAAAATATTGCGCTTGTGACCGATGCAGGTACGCCTTGTGTGTCAGACCCGGGGTGTATAATTTTAGATGAGCTTTATAAACATAGTTTTTGTCCTGAAATTATTCCGGGCGTTAGCGCTGTTACAGCTTTTTTATCGGTATTACCCCGCGATAGCGAGGAGTTTACGTTTATTGGTTTTGTGCCCAGAAAATTGAGCCAGCAAAAGGACGTTTTTGAAAAATATTCCGGCAACAATCTTTTGTTTTATGAATCGCCAAATCGTTTGTTAGAAACTTTGCAAAATATCTTAAATCTTCGTGGTTTTGAGGCTAATGTAGCAGTTGGGCGTGAGCTTACGAAAATTTATGAAGAAATTAAAATCGGGACTGTTGAAGAAATTCACAACTATTTTTCAACCTCAACACTCAAGGGTGAAGTAGTTGTTATGATTTATGCGACAAACGAGACCAAGACTGATTTGAAGGAATTAAAAGAAAAAATTAACAAGCTAAAAGCCAAGAAAATATCGAATAAAGATATTTCTGTCATTTTGTCAGAGCTATACGGCTACAACAAAAATGAAGTGTATAGCCTTGCAATGAAAGACTAATAAGCTGATGCTTTTGAGCCGATTTTTATAACTTTCATTTCTTGGAAAGCTTTTGCGACTTCATAGCTTGACCAAAAATATTCTTCAGTATCGATTGTAGATAAATACTGGTATGCAGTTGCCACGTCATTGGGTTTTGAAAGCAAATTCGACGCAAAGAGCGCAATCATAGCCATGTTCAGGTCGTTAGTTTTTATGCTGATAGCTCTGAACGCAAATTTATGTGCGGCTTTTAAATATTTTTTATTGTGAGTTTCTTCGTACCTGTAAAAATTCATAGATGCGAGCAGTCTCACGATATCGTGGTAAGTCCATTCACTGTCACGCGCGATTGTAACGACATCTTTTTCCACAAGATTATACACGCAGCTGAACGATTTGATATTGTCATCGACATCGCCGGTGATTTGGGCTTTTGCCATGTACGCGTTACAAGCGTTCTCCGCCTCTTTTGCATAAGCCGGGCTAAATAACATTAACAAAATAATAACTAATAGACATTTCCTAATCATAACCATCCCTTTGTCGCATTTGGCTTTTTCTGTAGCCTCATACTAACATGAAAACATTTTCTCTAAATTAATTTACAAAGTTTTTGTTACAAATAAAGTTTTGTTATTAAAATTTAATAAGTTTTTTTAATTGTTCAGGATTTTCGTGTTATAACATTATAAAGAAACGGAGCAGGCTATGAGTACAGGCTTTACACTTGAATATGATGACTTAGAATATACGTATAATTCGGTTGTTGAGGGTATCAAAAGTTATTTTTCGAAATACGAACTGAAACGCGCAGTTTTGGGCTTGTCCGGCGGCTTAGATTCAACGATTTGCGCGGTTTTGTTGGCTGATGCGCTGGGTGCTGAGAATGTTTTTGGTATTAGTATGCCCTCAAAAATCACTCCTGAGGCGAGCAAAAACGACGCTGAGCAGTTGGCCTTAAATTTAGGTATAAATTATACAGAAGTGCCTATTTTAAACATTGTTGATTCCATTAATGAGGATTTGCAAAAGCTTTTCGCTGATGTTGTTGTTAAGTGGTCTGAGAACACGATTGCGAGAGAATCCTACACTCAGGATAACATTCAGGCGCGTGCGCGCGCGACGATTTTGTTTGCTGTGAGCAACGAATTTACGGCCACAATTCCGATAGCAACCTCTGACAAATCGGAGTTGTATATGGGGTATTCAACAATTAACGGTGACATGTCGGGTGGTTTGGCGCCTATCGCTGATGTGCCTAAGACCAAACTTTTCGCACTCGGGCGCTGGATGAATGAAAATCGTGCTGTTAAAAATGCTATCCCACAAATTATTCTTGAAAAAGCACCAAGCGCAGAATTGGCAATCGACCCCAAAACAGGGCAGCCGCTGCGTGCCGAGGATGCACTCATGCCGTACGAATTTATTGATGAAGTGATTTATTTAATCGAAAATAAAAATATTACGTACGAAGCACTAACGGCAATAGAATTAAATTATGAAATTAAACATAACATTTCTAAAACGCAAAAAATAGAATGGCTTGATAAATTCTATTACCGAATGAATACATTGTGTTATAAAATGGCGTTTATGCCGCCTTGTGTAGTGATTTCGGATAATTCATTCTTAAAAGGTTGCCATAAAGAAATGAAAGTTTAACTTTTTGTTTTAAAATTGTCGAAAAAATGCTACAATGGTTTTGCGCAATAAAAACGAGGTAGAAATGTATAAACCGGCCGTTCAATATAAAATTGAAAGTTGCCCCAGCAATGATAAAGATGCACTGGAAAAGCTTTTAAATCAAATGTGTGCTGCAGGCTGGGATTTGTACAGTATGAACGAAGTTGAAGTGGATGGTGATTTCTGCTACAACTGCATTTTTGTGAAAGAGGCTGACGAGTTTGACGAGGATGAGGATGATTTGTCAGATATCATCGGATTCAAAAGTAAAATTGAACGCATAATGAACACGAAAAATGAACCGTATGAGCAGTGTTCTGAAATTCAACGTAAAATTAAAGAAAAACGCACTAAGATTTCTAAAATAAAAAGTCTAATAGACAGTACCTCAGAGAATCAACGCAGCAAATTGAATGAAGAAATTTCACGACTATTGAATGATTTGCTGGAGCTGCAGCAGAGCTTGCGCGAAATTATTTCTCCTGATATTATGATTCCCAGAATTGGTGAAGATAAACTCAGCATAAGCTTGAGTGAGGAGATAATTGACCTTGTTAATCCTGATTTAGAGGCTAATTTGGTCGCACAGACTGTGAGAGCGCGCCAAAATCTGACGGAAGAACTTGGCTATGTCATTCCACGTGTCAAGTTTCAGGATGATGATTCTATTCAGGCAAATGAATATTGTGTCAATGTGCGTGGCATACCTGCATTCAAAGCGAGAGTCTACTTAGGGCATTTAATGTTTTACAAAGAGGAATTGAAGCTTTCTAAGTTGCCTGCGACTGCGATTACAGATATTGATGAGTACTCTGATGAGGAAGTCGTTTGGATTCCGATTGAAAAAACAAAAGATTTCTGGCTCAAAGGCAAAACGCCTTCTGAGGTTATTGCAGAGAATTTGAAACTAACTTGTATTAAATATATAGAAGATTTATTTGATTATACTGACGTTAATTGTTACGTCGAAATCGTCGGGATGCAAAACTCATACCTTGTTGAGAATATTATTCCTGACTTTTTGTCAGTCGCTGAGATTAAGTTTATTCTCACAAGTTTGATCAAAGAACAAATTTCTATAAAAGACATAATCTATGTTTTTGAGAAAATAAATGATTTTGCTGATGAAGCGACAAAAGAAGATTTGCTGGATAAAATCAGAATTGCATTTAAGCGTCAAATTTCAGCAAAATTGGCAAACGAGAACGGAGTTATTCAGGCGTTTGAATTGACAGATAATAATCGTGAATACTTTGAGGATGCTATTTTACAAGAGTATGAAGATGAAGAAGACGACGATGACATTGATGAAGATGTCCAAAAAATAGCCATCGAAGAAAAGAAAGTTATAAACATAATAAAAAATATTAAAAAAATGTGTAAAAAATATTCAATAGATTCAAAAAACACCGTTCTTATAGTACCATATAGAATAAGATATGTTTTGAGTATTTTACTCGGGCAGTTTTTACCTAATATCAAGATTATTGCAAAAGAAGAAATCTCATCTGAATATACATTGGAATTATTAGAGCAAATATAATAAAATAAAAATTAACGAAGAAGGAAACAAAAAGTGGGTTATAAAATCTTATCAAAAAAGGAATTATGTCCGAATCAGTATGAAATCACAGTTGATGCGCCGTATATTACGCGTAACGCTAAAGCGGGGCAGTTTATAATTTTGAGAGTCGATGATGAAGGGGAAAGAGTACCTTTGACAATCGCAGATGTTGATAAAGAAAACAACCGTTTAACAATTGTATATATGGCAGTTGGATATTCAACAAAGAAATTGGCAGCATTAAATGTTGGTGACGAAATTTTTGATTTAGTCGGACCGTTAGGCGTGCCGACACATATTGAAAAATACGGCACGGTTGTTTGTGTAGCTGGTGGTTATGGCGCTGCACCTTGTTATTTGATTGCTAAAGCGTTTAAAGAAGCCGGTAATCGTGTAATTATGATTATGGGCGCCAGAACAAAAGAACTCGTATTCTGGCAAGACAAAATGAAAGATGCTTGTAACGAATTATTCGTAACTACTGATGACGGTTCATTAGGTATAAAAGGTTTTGTTACAGGTGTTTTAGAAGATGTAATGAAAAAAGAAAAAGTCGATTATGTTATCGCTGTAGGTCCAATGCCAATGATGAGAGCGGTTGCGGAGTTAACACGCGGAACAGGAATCAAAACCGAAGCTAGCATGAATCCTATAATGGTTGACGGTTCGGGCATGTGTGGAGCGTGCCGTATTACGGTTGGTAATGAAGTCAAATTTGCCTGTGTTGACGGTCCTGATTTTGATGCACATTTAATCGATTTTGACGAAGTTATGAACAGAACAAAAATTTATAAACAACAAGAGCAGCACAGAGACCAGAATTGTAATTTGCTGCAACAAGCTAACACTTTAAAATAGGAGAATTGTTATGAGTATGCAAATTCCGGTATGTCCTTTAATGAGCGCTGGCAACGATATATCTGTCGTTTGCGCCCAAGAAAAATGTGCTTGGTATATGAAAGCTTCAAAAATGTGTTCAGTATATATTTTGGCGCACAAAGCCGCTTTAGATATTAAAAGTAAGACAAATAATTAGTAATAGATATACAAAAAGAAAAGAGGTAAGTTATGGATAAAAGTCTTTTATTAGAAATTTACAAAGCGCATTTGAAGTCTAAAGATGCGTTTATCGACAGAACATTCACGTTCAACAGATTCTATATGGCGCTTGTGTTAATTTTAATTGTGTCAGGTACTATTTGTTTAATTCAGGCTGATGCACTTATTGCAGCGCCAATCGCAGTTGTCGGTATGGCCATAAGCATATTATGGTGGCTAAACCAGGATGCCTATAACGTACAGATTAAAGTTAAATATGTTCATGTGTTGGAAAAACTGGAAGAAGAGCTGCCTTTTGCTCCTTTGAAAACAGAATACGCGCAATTAAAAGAAGCTACAAATCTCAAAAAATCATTTATTTTCCCTGATACATTGAAATTTTTCTCAATTGCAATGTTTTTTGTATTTGTAATTATGTTTTTGAATGCATTTATACCTTTGTTGTTGAACGTTTTACCGGCAACTAATTAGAATTTTTTTAACATTTTGAGAGGCAGATAGTAAAAACTATCTGCCTCTCTTAGTTTAATTTACCTATTTACTATTTTTCAAGTCTGTTGCAAAATTATATTTAGGATAATAACAATGTATAAAAATAATGAGGATTAAAAAAATGGATGAAAATAATGAAAACATCGAACAAGAACAGCAAAATGTTTCGGAAAACACAAACAATTCCGGCAAGTGTGAAATTACTGATAAATGGCTAAAATTCATTATTTTGTCAATTGCATTTTTAGTCGGTACTTTTTTAGCAGTATACTTTGTGGCTGATCAGGCCGTTAAACAGGCCATGTACATGCAAGGCATAAATCCGAGAATGCTTGAAAAAGTTATGCGTGATGATGTACGTGCGATGAAAAAAATGGACAAAGGCATCCAACCGTTATTACCCTCTAAATCTGATATCTACACCCCTATCGCCAACCTTGACGAAAACGATAATGGCTACAAACTCACGATAAACTTAAAATATTTTGGTGATGATCTTGATAAAATAAGACTTGACGTCAAGCCTTATAAAATAAGTGTTTTTGGTACATACGAAAATGAAGGCCAAGATTCCATTCACTCGCTGACATATTCGCAATCTTTCTCATTATCTGAAAAAATTGATCCTAAAAACATAACCAAAGAAAGAGTTGGCGACAAATGCACGGTATTTTTACCTTTCGCAGATAAATAAATGCAACTGCTTTGATTTAAACTTAAAAAGCGGGCTAGAACCCGCTTTTTATTTATTGCTAATTGGATAAACCAAACTTAATAATGCCTTTGCCGATGATATTTGGATGCTAAACATGTTTGTCAAAACCGCCTGTAGTACGCTATTTTTATTTAATTCAGAAATTACACTTGCGTAATCGGTGTCCATAACTGTACTGTAGGAAGCTTCTAAATTTTCTCTTTTAACTTGCAGCGATTCGTATATACCCCCAAGAATATTGGACTGAATACCGATTTCTGTTTGCTTGTTTATCGCGGCATTTTGCTGTGCTTCAAGGGTCTTTAATGCTTCCGCAGCAGCTTCGGGGGTAGAAATATCGATGCCAGTGAATTCTGCTAAAGCCGGATTGTATGATATGGTCGAAGATGATTTTTCGCCGGTCGAAACATATATTTGTATTGGACTTACACTCTCAGGATTGGATGTTTCCATCAACAATTGTTTACCATTGAATGTTGTGTTGCCAATTGTTTGATGAATTTGTTCGTAAAGCTGATTAACCTCATTTTGCATCGCAGCGCGTGCTTCATCAGAATAAATGCCATTTGCAGCCTGCAGCGTCAAATCATGTACCCGATTTAGCGCTGTATTGACGGTACCAAGCGCATTATCCGCAGTCAAAAGTACATTGTTTGTCAGCTGAATATCCTTTGAAATCTGAATATTGCTGCGAATTTGAGAGTACAAACCTGTCGCAATATACAACCCTGCCGGGTCATCTGAAGCATGATTAACTTTCAAGCCGGTCGATAATTTTTCCATTAATTTGGATTGCAGGCTTGAAACACGGTTAATATTATTCAGCAACATTAGTGATGTTGTATCAGTATTGATGGATATCATAAGACGATTTACATATCATATATAACTATAACTATATATACATTATAAATAGCTGTGATATTCTTTTCAATTCTAATTCAGATAAAGATTTACAATTGAGCAACTATTGTAACAGAAAAATATCATGAAAAGTCTACTTTATTCAGGGAAACACTCAATTTCGCCGACTAATTCACCATGCGAAGTTTTGATTGTTTTGTCATATAAAAATTGCAGCGAACTACCGGTAATTTGTTCATTTGAAAGCCAGCCATGATTTTTGAGTGTTTCAATCGTAACGATAGAGCGTGTCGTCATATTTGCGTCAGCAATTTTAACAATAATCGCCTCTTTTTTTTCTAAGTTTACAATCGTACAAAGCCCACCTGCACCAACTTTAGCAACAAGCGTTCCGTTAGAAGCATTGATTATTTCCGAATCCAATCGTTGTGTTCCACCAATTAGATATGGGTGTTTCAAAATTGATTTTGTAATTTCGCTATACTTTTTGCTTAAAAATAAATTCAAATACGAAAGCGCAATATTATGCAACGGTATGGCACAAATCGGCAAGCCGCAACCATCTTTGGATATCGTAATTTCATCTTGATATTGAGTAACCACACGCACTTTCTCTATCACTGCAAGCTGCAGCGGGTGAGTCATTTTATCGTAATTTTCTATGCTCCATTTATTTTTTATGCAAGCCATCAACATCAAAATATGCTTGCCCGAACAATTATGGTGTATTCTGCCGGGTTGTTTGTCTCGTTTGATTAAATCTAACTGCGCAGTTTTACTCAGCGGCTGGCTAGGCGGGCATTTTAGATCGTTTTCGTTCATTCCGATTTTGTTTAACAGTTTTTTGATAACCCTTATATGCTCGGGTTCTCCGGCATGAGACGCCGCGCAAATCGCAATTTCTTCACTGTTTAGCTTGAAATAATTTATTAAGTCAAAATCAATCAATAAAGTCGCCTGCAATGGTTTCATGCAAGAGCGCATAAAAAACGGCTCGTCATGACTATCGCCAAAAGTAAACAATATTTCTTTTTTATTACACTGCAAAACGAAACCAAAGTGCTGTTGCTCAGGTATATTATTTCTCAAATACTGCAATATGAGAGCAGGTTGTTGTTTATTCATATTTTGTAAGTTGTTGTTTTAAGCCGTTATTTTCTTGAAGAAGTTTTTCATTCATGACCTTAAGAGTTTTTATTGTCATGTCAGCCGCATCCGGCCCCTGAATGCCACCAAAGCGAAGTATAACAGGTTTATTAGCATCCTCTTTGAGCATAAGGACATGCTTTATGTCCTCTTCCTTAATCACACCCATTTTAGTGAAAATCTGTCCTATCGGAATATGCTGACCTTTCATATCTTCTTCTTTTTGCATGCGTAACGCACTTTCAAGCTGATCCAAATCTGTTACACCTAAGCGTTTCAGATATTCTCCAAAACGAATTTCGGCAGCTAAAAACGCTGCAATAATAAGCAGCTGGTCATCCCCTAAAGGTGAATAAAATTGTTTGCTAAAACAATCAACCAATATTTTGGATGTTTTTTCTAATGTCCAAAAATTATTAATTGTAATTTCAGCTAAATTCATTCCGCGGCCGGTTTGAGCCATAAATTTGTATGCATCGTTGGACATAGCATGCATTTTTGTCTGAAGTTCTTTTTTACCCTGGAATGTCAATTGAGGCACAATAAGTTGATAAACCTTTTTGTTCATTTCATTATAAATATCAGTTTTATTTGCAGTACCTTCAACACTGTCCTTTAATTTGTAATGTATGGCTTCACGCACCCAAAACGGCAATTCCGATAATGTACTCATAAAGCTTGAAAATGGCCCTTGGGGTGGAGGAGGACCTTGAGGTGGCTCCTGTTGAGGTCTTGGTGGACCTTGTTGTGGACCTTGAGGCGGTCTTGGTGGACCTTGCTGCATATCTCTATCTCCTATTACTTCATCTTATAATACTATGTACTATTAATAAGCTTATTATATAATATTATTAACGATTTTACAATCTTAAATCAGGAGAACTCAATGGGAATAGATGGAATGTCAATGGGACAAATCAACCCCAGTAAGGATTTACCCTCATCACACCATGCTATAAATGCTAATGCCCTCGCCAATATGAGCAAAGATGACGTTGCGATAGACTTTGACCAGTTTACGCGCAACCAGCAAGTCGGCCGCAAAGAAGATAACTATGGCGAAGACGTTGAAAACACTATCTATGCCGGCGGTGACACTGAAGCATCTGCTGATAGCAATGAAAATCAAAATGAAGAATTCGACGAAGAAAACGATGACGCCACTTACATAAAACGCTATGTCCTCAGGCTTTCTAATGAAGAAGGTATAATTGAACTATACGATAACGAACTGGATGTTGTTATCGACACTATTGATGCTGAAAACTTGCTAAATATCGCTTCAAAATTAAAATATGCCGAGGGACTTATCTTAGAAAAGAAAATGTAGTAGAATATTAATACGCACATCACGAGAATTATATATGAATCAGAATGTATATTTACAACAATATAAAAAAAATACCGTAGAAACGGCATCCCCTGAGGAATTATTGATAATGCTATTCAACGCATTGGTGAATTATGTGGCAAAAGCACGCACGGCAATATCCACAGCGAATATACAGGATACACATAATAATATTACAGCAGCGCAAAATATTCTGATTGAATTCATTGATACACTTGACCACAGCGTCAACCCAAGTTTAGCAAAAAACCTGGAAAGCCTATATACATATAACATACAGCTTTTGGCCACTGCTAACATCAAAAAAGATTTGAAAAAAATTGATGAGTCATACAACATGCTAAAAGATTTGCGTGACACCTGGAAAAAAGCTGCTGAACTTTCCAAAAGCGGCAGCGTAGAAAAAAACACAGAATCTGTCGAAGAACAAAGAAGCTTACGTGCAGTTGATAATACTGAATACGATGATGAGGATGATACTCCCGATGAAGAATATACAGGATACGAGTTTGATGGATAATTTAAAACAGTTAAAATTGCTCTTTGAAGAATTACTATACAGCGTAACGCAAGTTAGTAATTTGATTGAGCAAAAGCAGTATGAAGAAATTTCAGCTATTGTTACGCGCAGACAAAAAGTTATACAAGATATAGCAAACCTAAAACACAGTTATAATGAAAAACTCCCCGAAGAATTTAATGTAATTTCTGAACAAATTAAAGAAACCGAAACCAAAAATATTGCTAGGATGGAACAACTTCGCGCTGAATTAATCGTCGAGCTTGACAAAACCAAAGATAAGGAAAAGTTTTTGAACGCATACTCAGGACTTGAGCGTACATCAGGCGAGTTATTAGATTACGTGGAATAATATGGGTATGACTCTGCAAAAAAGAATAGCCGCGCTGGTATCTGTTATTTCAAATACCACATTGATTGCGCTGAAAATCACTGCCGGCATAGTTTCTCAGAGTATGAGTATTATATCCGAGGCTGTCCACTCGTTCGGCGATCTTTTAGCATCAATTATGGCACTTTTTGCCGTCACCCAATCCTCAAAACCTGCTGACGATGACCATCCGTTCGGACACGGAAAATACGAAGATTTGTCGGGAATGATTGAAGGAATTTTGATTTTATTCATTTCATTTTATATTTTATACGAGGCTACCAGAAAAATTATTTTTGGTAGCTACACAGTGCTGGACACCAATTTAGCAATCTATGTCATGGTTTTTTCCGTGTTCGTAAATATTGTTGTTAGCGCATATCTATTTCATATTGCCAAAAAATCTTCCTCAATCGCAATTTACGCAGATGCAGAACATCTACGAGCCGACGTACTTTCCTCGGCAGCGGTTTTAATCGGCTTGATTATGATAAAAATCACGAACCTGCATATTTTAGACCCAATTTTTGCAATATTTATCGCAGTTTGGATACTTCACTCCGGCTGGAAAATATGCAAAAAAACATTTACAACCCTTGTTGACACAAGCCTTCCGGATGAAGAAATCGAAGAAATAAAAAATATTGTAGACAGCCTCAAAAGCGAATGCACAATCGAATGCAAATCACTGAGAACAAGACGCTCAGGGATAACCAAAATAGTTGATATCATTTTAGCAATGGATGGCAACTGCACAATCGAAGAAAGTCATCGAATTTGTGACAAAATCGAGCAGCTCATCACAACCAAGCTCGGCGCCGCCTCCATAACCATCCACGTCGAGCCGATTGAGTAAATATGTAAACTTTTATTAATTAGCCGCACAACAAAGACAATTTTCTCCCTTGAGAGTAGTTACTAAACATGTTAATTAGCAGCTCAAGGAATTTTATATGAAGTTAGCATCAATCGGTTTCTGTAATAATTACAGCAATATTCGGGCTTTCTCAAAGCCTAACAGTGATAATAATATATCCTTCACAGGTGATGCTGAGGATAAAGTCAAAGCTCAGAAATATCTCGACCGTTTTCGTAAAATCCACGGATATGCTCATGAGCTGGATAAGTCAGAAAACCCGGAGAAATTTTTTCAAGATATTGCAAAAGAGCCAATTGGCGTAAGAAAAAATTTCATTTTTAATAATTACAAGACATTCTCAAGTGAGGAAAGGCCTTTTTATAGGGTAATGCGTTGGGCTTCTGAACATGCATCTAAAATATTTAATATAGTCAAAGAATTGGACAATGATAGTAAAGCTCAATTTATACTGGATTCAACGGACAATCCTTTTATTCAGTCTGCTACAAGTGGTCAATCAGAATTAGCAATCGAAATTTTGGATTTAGTTAAAACGTTTGATAAAAATGTACAAAAACAATTTTATCGTCTTACAACTTTTTCTGATAAATGTAAAGGACAGGCTAATTTTTATGACTACTTGACTGGCCAAGGCTTCATATCAATAGCTAATAAATTCAAAAAGGCAGCAGAAAAAGTAGGCGTTAAATTAGATGATACACCTGATACAGAGCTGGATATATTTGGCAGAGAAAAAGAAAAACCTAATTTTAAAGTATATGACGAAGTAAAAACCAGATTCGCTGACGTTGGCGGCTTATTCAATGTAAAAGACCAAATACAAAACCAACTTTTGAATATTTTAAATAATCCAAAGGTTAAAAACTCTGACAAACCCGGCGGTGTCTTGTTCTACGGACCGCCCGGCACAGGTAAGACACTTTTAGCTACGGCTACAGCAGGCGAGGCTGGTGTACCCTTCATTAGTACAAATGGCAGCAGCTTTGTAGAGCTGTATGTTGGTGCCGGTCCAAAACACGTCAGAGAACTATACCGTGAAGCCAGAAAACAAGCAGAAAACCATGAATCAAAAACGGCCATCGTATTTATCGATGAAGTTGACGCAGTAGCCGGAAAACGCGGTAGTGGAAGCCATAAGGAATCTGAGGCTACGTTAAATGCACTTTTGACTGAGTTAGACGGCGTAGATTCAAAAGAAAATGATGATGTCAAAGTTATTACAATTTTTGCCACAAACCGCAAAGATATGCTGGATGATGCTTTCAGAAAAGGGCGGATTGACTTGGAATTCAAGATTGATGACCCACGCTTTAGCGAAAAATCACGTCGTGAAATTCTTGAAATAGCAGCGCGCAAAAAACCTTTCGAAAATGATGAAGTAAAGAAAAAAATGCTTGATGAATTAGCACAAACTACTTCAGGCTTGTCAGGCGCAGAGTTAGTAGACATTATTAAACGCGCATATCGATATACTTTGTATCTTGGCAGAGAAAACACTAACATCACTAAAAATGATATGATGAATGCAAAGCTTGAATCTATCATTGGCGCTAAAAATGATATTGAGGAAACAAAAGATGAAATTGAGGCTACACTTGCTCATGAGGCTGGTCATGCAATAAATCTTCTGATTATGAATAAAGTATTTGAGGGTGAAAACCAAAAATCTAAAACCCCTATGCGAAAACTGGACTATATTATCAATGAATCACGCGGTAATGCAAGCGGTGTAACGCTTTCAAAACCCGGTGAAAATAGACGTTTAACAGTCGAGTCATTAATAAGCCAGCTTGTTGTTAATTATGGCGGCTATAGTATTGAAGAGCAAATGTTTGACGGTCACAGTGATGGTGTAAGCAGCGATTTAAAGCAAAGCACCGACCTCATCATGGACTCGGTAACACGTTTAGGTCTCGGTTCAAAAACAAGATTCCTAAGCTGTCCTGTTGACTCCGGCGCGTATGGCGTTTTTGCCAACGACATAAAACGCGACCTCGAAGATTACGCCAATACTTCAATGGGTATTTCAAGTCAAATTTCTGCATTCGTAAAACCATTTATCGAAAAATATGTTAAAACTTTCACTGAGCATAAAGATGAACAAGTAAAAATAGTTTCAGGCGAAGAATTTGAAAGAATGTTTAATGAATGGCTGAAAGAAAACGGTAACCAGCAGGAATACCAAACATTATGCGCAAGCGTGCAAGAATCTATTAAGACATTCAAAGCACAAATGAAATCAGCCATTGGAAATAAAATGTAAAAAGTAGATTGTAAGTTGGGGTTTCCACCCCAACAACATAAACAAATGTAAGGTGGATTTCCCAACTCACCAAATAAAAAAGGAGCCAAATTTATTAGCTCCTTATAATTTGTGAATATTCTACTTGTTTTATGCTGAAGCGCCTGACTTTTGAATAATTTCAGTTTGAATATTTGCAGGTACTTGTTCGTAGCATTTGAATTCCATAGAGAATGTTCCGCGACCTTGTGTATTTGAACGTATGTCTGTCGCGTATCCGAACATTTCGGCTAGAGGTACAGTAGCATTGATTTTTTGGATGCCGGTACCTTCTATCATTTCCATACCTTCGATACGACCACGTCTTGAAGAAATATCACCGATAATATCGCCGGTATTTTCTTCAGGAACTTCGATTTCGACTTTCATCATAGGCTCAAGTATAGCCGGTTTAGCTTTTTTGACACCTTCTTTCATTGCCATAGAACCGGCAATTTTGAACGCCATTTCAGAAGAGTCAACATCGTGGTATGTACCATCGTATAATGTTACTTTAACGTCGATAACAGGGAAACCTGCTAAGATACCGCCCTCAAGAGCTTCTTCCATACCTTTTCTGGCCGGCTCGATGTATTCTTTTGGAATAGCGCCACCGACGATTTTATTTTCGAATACGAATCCTGCATTGTAGTCAGCAGGTTCAATTTTAACTTTAACGTGACCATATTGACCGCGTCCGCCTGATTGTCTGATGAATTTAGCTTCTTGATCAGCGTTGCCTGTGATAGTTTCACGGTAAGCAACCTGTGGTTTACCAACGTTAGCATCAACTTTAAATTCACGCAACAAACGGTCTACGATGATTTCCAAGTGAAGCTCACCCATACCCGAGATAATTGTCTGACCTGTTTCAGGATCAGATTTAACTTGGAATGAGGGATCTTCCTCAGCAAGTTTTTGTAATGCAATACCCATTTTATCCTGGTCAGCTTTTGTTTTTGGCTCAATCGCAACCGAGATAACAGGTGTTGGGAATGTCATTTTTTCAAGGATTACAGGTGATTTTTCATCACATAACGTGTCACCCGTGGTTGTATCTTTAAGACCAACAGCCGCACAAATGTCGCCTGCATATACTGCACTGATTTCATTACGCTGATCAGCTTGCATTTGTACTAAGCGCGAAATACGCTCTTTTTTGCCGTTGGTTGAGTTGATAATATATGAACCTGCTTGCAGCACACCTGAATAAACGCGCATAAATGTTAAACGACCAACATAAGGGTCAGTCATAACTTTGAACGCTAATGCTGCGAACGGTTCTGTATCAGATGAGTGTCTTTCAACAACTGTACCGTCCTCTAATTCACCTTGAATAGCTTTTACATCAAGTGGCGAAGGCATTAACTCAACAACTGAGTCAAGCAACAGCTGTACGCCTTTGTTTTTGAATGCTGTACCACAAGTTACAGGAACAATTTTGTTATTACAAACAGCTTTACGTAATCCTGCTTTTAATTCGGCAACCGTTGCTTCTTCGCCTTCCAAGAACTTCATCATCAAGTCATCGTCATGCTCAGAAATCGCTTCAACTAAAGCAGCTCTGTATTCTTGTGCTTTTTCAAGCATATCCGCAGGAATATCTTCGATTTTAATATCAGTACCTAAATCGTTGGTATAAATATGAGCTTTCATTTCAAAAAGGTCAATCAAACCTTTGAGTTGGTCTTCAGCGCCTATAGGTAATCTGATTGGGTGTGCATTACCGCCAAGTCTGTTTCTAACTTGCTCTACAACACGGTAGAAGTTAGCGCCTACGCGGTCCATTTTGTTAACGAAAACCATACGTGGTACTTCGTATCTGTTAGCCTGTCTCCAAACTGTTTCTGATTGTGATTGAACGCCGCCAACCGCACAGAATACAGCAACAACGCCGTCTAATACACGCAATGAACGCTCAACTTCGATTGTGAAGTCAACGTGACCCGGTGTATCGATGACGTTGATTTGGTGGTCTTTCCAGTAAGAAGTAACAGCT
>JAVBNU010000021.1:0-38420 GCA_031551265.1 Candidatus Gastranaerophilaceae bacterium | reverse complement strand
AGAAACGCGCACAGCGATGCTATTTTAAAAATGAACGGGCCTGAGATTGAATTGTGTGTAAAAAGCATATCGCCGTTGAGCTTATGTATAGTCTTGCCTTTGTGTATAACTGCAGCATCAATGTTTTGCAGCGAAACGCCTTGGAGCTGGTAAAATTTATTTTCTTTTATTTTTAACGCTGTCAATGCCGGCTTCGCCTCAACTATATGATGTCCAAACTGCGTGGCTAATCGGTGTCCTGCCCGGCTGCCGCCCGTCGCAAGCACAATCACATCAGCATCTATTGTGCTGCTCATAAGGTCTATACTGAAACCGCTGCGTAATTTATCTATTGAATATACTCTTTTTGGGATAATCTCAATATTAGGTTTTTCAAGCTCTTTCAATAGAGCATCGCGCACATCAGCCGCTTTATCCGAGCATGGGAAAATTCTGTTATCATCCTGAACGTATGTTGGCACGTCTATGTTTTCAAAAAAATTTAGAGTATCTTCCGTTGCAAACTGAGAAAATACCGAATAGAGAAATTTTTCGCCTCGAGGAAAATTTTTAACAAGCTGATTGGGATTAAACTCGTTGTAAGCGAGATTACAACGCCCGCCGCCTGTCGGCAAAAGAGTACCGAGAACATTTTTCTGCTCAATAATATATACTTTATTTTCCGGGTTTTTTGATGCCTCAATAGCACACATAACACCCGCGGGGCCGCCGCCGATAATTGCGATATACTTGCGATTAGTCATCTATTCTTGTTCCGTACAAAAATACGCTCTCAGGATTCTCTAAATCATCATGCAGCTCTAACATTGTTTTATTACACACAGGATGTATAAAATCAGGGATTAACTCAAGTAGAGGTACCAGCACAAAAGCACGCTCGTGCATTCTTGGGTGCGGGATTTTTAGGTCTTCCGAGTCCAAAATTATATCGCCATAAAATAATATATCTATATCAATCGGACGCTCACCCCAATGCTCTTCTTCATCGCGGTTACGCCCCAGGTGGCCTTCTACGCCCTGACACAATTGCAGCAACTCGTCAGGCGTTAAATTCGTTTTAGCCTCAATCACTGCATTAACAAACCAATCCTGATTTTTATTACCCCAGGGCTCTGTTTCATAGAGTGTTGATGTCCTGATTATTTTTATCAAATTATCACACGACAAAAGATTCGTCGCCTGTTGCACAAAGCTGACTTTTTCAGGTTTATTCGAACCAAGACATAAATATACTATAGCCATAGCTGTATTTTATATTTTTTTTCATGAATTTACAAGCAAACAAATTAAAACATCCTTTACGTACGGTTACAATGGCCTTATAAAGTAATTGTAAACCATTGTAACGAATTTTATTAAATCTGAAATCGAGCCATACAAAATGTTTTTATATAGATATAGAATTGAAAAACGTGGATTATTATTTACAAGGAGTATTTTATGGCCCTATTCAATGGAGTAACAGGATTTAACCAAGGACAAAGTTCACTTATGAACTCTGCGTCTTTCGGCTTAAATACTGCCGGACCTTCAATCAAAGACGCCAATGAACATCAATCCTTATTCAACTTCAGCGCAAAAAATGCAATAATCGGAATGGATAACGATGTAGAGATGGTTACAGCAGCTAATAATGTTAAAGATACTGCTCAACCACCTTCTGTAGCCGGTATTATTGCTGAAAATGCAGAAGCAAAAACAGTTGCAGCCAACAATGCTAAGCCAACAACTGCACAACCACCATCTGTAGCAGGAGCTATTGCTAAAGGCGCAGAAACCGAGAAAATTGCAGCTAAAAATGATGCACCACCTGTAACTCAACCACCATCTGTGGCTGGCGCTATTGCGAAAGGTGCAGAGACCGAGAAAGTTGCAGCTAACAGTGCTAAACCACCTGTGGCTCAGCCACCTTCTGTAGCTGGCGTTATTGCAAATGCAGCACAGACAGAAACAGTTGCAGCTAACAACGCCAAAGGTACAGCAACAACACAACCACCTTCTGTAGCCGGTGCTGTTGCCGCAAACTACGGCACACCAATGATGGCAGGCAATGACAACGTTGTAGCATTTACGGGCGGCGCAACAGCAGCAAGTACAGACTCTGGCGGCAGCGCATCTTCTGATGGCGGCGGCTCTTCATCTTGCTCATCTTCAGGTGGAGGCGGCAGCTTCAGCGCTAGTGCGTAACCGACAGCTTAGTGAAAAAATGAATATGAATTAGCTTGAAATGAAATATCGTGATTGGAGTATTTATACTATGGATGAAAAGAAAATAGCAAAATATTTGCTTATAAGCCTCGTGTCCATGCTGGCTATAGCCTGGGTTTTAACCCTTAGCAGCATGAATCACAGTGTAAGTGAAAATTTCCCACAAGCAAAGGAAACAGCTTGTTTTAAAGCGTAATTTATTACGAAACAAAAATATTAACTTTTGGCAATTTCAACATTATTAAAGATGTAAGTTCAAACTTGCATCTTTTCTGTGTCTAATTTATTGCCTGCCTGCTTTTACCCAATCATTAGCAAGTAAAAAACTTGCAAGCGCTAAATCACGCTGATTACCTTCGTATCGGTATGCCTGGCATATTTGCTCATATTCTTTGCTCACATCGATTTTTAGAATCCCTTCCTCAGGCCTGCTAAAATATAAAAAATAATCACAGCTTGTTGCTTTCCAGTCAAAACCACCATATTGAGGCAACTTTTGTGAACCCCCTAAAGTGAATTCACCCATGCCATCATTAGCGAATTTTAGTCTATTTTCTATTAAAGGACCTAAGATTTTGCTCAAAAATCTTTCTTGACTGTCAAATTTTGGCAAACGACCAACAGTATGAATATAACAATCGTCAGGATAATTGTTTTTATTTTTCTCGTTGAATTTTTCCCAATCAAAATCACGGCCTAATGCTTTAAAACTATTGTTTTTAGCAGCATTTATTTGTGACTTACTCAAGTTATAACAGGGTACAGCAGCTATTTTCATGTCTTTCTCCAATTAATCTACACTTATTTAAAAACCGAACATGAAAAAATTTGCTAGTGGAAAGTTACTTTATATCACTTCTGAAATACTTGTATTTCATTTTTAATTGTCGAGCAGCATAGTAAAGCTTTTCAAACGGTTTTTCTCCTGTTGTGCATAGTGACAAAATGCGCCCTCCTTTTGAATAGAGCTTACCGTTTTGCTCTTTAACACCAGCGTAAAAAATCTGAACCTCTTTAGATATTTCATCAATATTTTCTATCAACTCGCCATCTTTTAAAGCTGAACTATCAGGATACCCCTCAACTGCTACTGTAAGACAGGCGCTTGTCTCTTCACTCCACTCTAAAGTCACTTTATCAAGGCTTTTATTGGCAATATTAAAAAATAACTCGCCTAAATCACTTTTCAAACTCATCAAAAGCGCCTGTACTTCAGGGTCACCAAGACGCATGTTATACTCTAAGACATAAAAATCATTCTCTGCCCATATTAAGCCACTGTAAATAAAACCTGTAAAATCAGCTTTCTCAGTCAAAAATGCTTTTTCAAGTTTTTTTTCGTAATCGTGTAATTTTTGTTTTTGCTCATTTGTCAATTCAATCGGACAGTACGCTGCCATGCCTCCTGTGTTCGGCGAGTTTTTGCCTGCTGAGAGTTTTTTAAAATCACGTGCAGGGATAAACGATTTCAAAGTTTTTCCGTCAAATGCGCTCATTAGCGAAAGTTCTTCGCCTTCTAAAAATTCTTCCAGCAAAACTTTGTGTAAAGTAACTTTGTTTGCATCGATTTCTAAGTTCAAGGGTTGCGAGTCTTGTTTTAAATCGTGGCGTCTTTGCGAGCGAACGGAGTGAGCGTGGCAATCCAGAAATTCATGAAACTGGATTGCCGCGGCTTCTTGCGAAGCCTCGCAATGACAGCATGTTGGGATTATTATTGAAGCTTCACCAAATTTTCCACTTAAAAATTCTTCTATAATATTTTGAGCTTGTTCTTTATTGTTAGCTATAACAACTCCTTTGCCGCCACAAAGCCCATCGGCTTTGATGACATATGGTAGTTCAAAATCTGTAAAATCTATATCTTCTTTCTGCTCAATTAACTTATACCCTGCCGTCTTAATACCATGTTTTTGCATAAAATCTTTAGCAAAAGACTTAGAGCTCTCTAGTTGAGTGTGATACGCATTAGCCCCGATTGATTTGATATTGTATTTTTCAAAAATATCAACAATGCCCTTTGCAAGATAATTTTCAGAGCCAACAACCAGGATATCGACGTTATTTTTCTGAGCCTTTTTCGCCAAGTCATCAAAGTCACCGTAATCGATATTTACACCCAAATTTTTGAAACCGTCATTCGCATCAGCCAAGTATAGTTCTTTTAAAAAAGTTGATTGTTTTAACTTATGGCAAATCGCATGCTCACGCGCGCCCGAGCCAATCACAAGAAAATTAAATTCGGTCATGCTTTTAACACCTCACCGAATATAAACGGCTTATATTTAGCGAGCTTTTGCATTACTGTATCGACGTTTGTTTTATCGACAATTACACAAAAGCCAAGTCCCATATTGAAAATATCGTAGCATTCATCGCCACATAATTCGTATAATTTTTCAAAAATCGGCTGAGACGGAATCGTATCTAAATCAGCCATAAAAACCGTATCTTCAGGCAATGCACGGCGAATATTATGCTCAAGCCCGCCACCCGTGATGTTTGCCGCTGATTTAATGAGCTTCATGCCAGCTAATTCAACAATTTCATTAATATAAATTGTTGTTGGAGCAAGCATTTGCTCAAATTCAGCCTCCGTTAATTTTTGCTCATCATACAATTTACGAATGAGCGAAAAACCATTGGCATGGGCACCCGATGAGACAAGTCCAATAATCACATCACCTGCTCTAATATCTTCAGCCGGCAACACATTTTCTTTCTTCACCAATCCAACCGCAAAACCGGCAATATCCATTTTTTCAGTAGGAATAAGGTCTTTCATTTCAGAGGTTTCGCCTGACGCTAAAATACAGCCATACTGCTGTAGCTGCGTGGATATTTCTTTTATAATCTCTGAAATATGTTGTGGCTCAATAGAATTGAGCGCAATATAATCAGAAAAACTAATTGCAGCCGCGCCTGAACAGGCTAAATCATTCAAATTCATCGCAATTACATCGTTAGCAATTGTTTTGAAATCTTTTCTTGCAAGCAATGGTAAAATTTTTGTACCAATACCATCAACTGTTGTAACCATATAATAATCGGGTAAAAGAGGATGTTCACATAATGCTGAAAACCGTCCGATATTTTTCAAACGGGTTTTTTCACGTATTTGCCGTGTAAGCTCATTGGCTTTACCAACATCAACACCTGATTGTTTATAAAGCTCCGACATTGCTATCAGCTACCTTTTCGTCTCTGTTAATCCATTGCTGCATATCAAATTTGTTTTGGGCTTTTAATAATAAATTGCATAACTCACGCACAGCGCCACGTCCACCGTTGTGTGATGAAACAAAATTGCTGATTTCACGGACCTCATCCACTGCATCAGCCGGGCAGCATGCCAGCCCAACCCGTTTTAGTACGCAGATATCGGGCAAGTCGTCACCCATATACGCAACTTCGTCCAGTGATACACCGTATTCGGCAATGAGTTCATCAAGTGCTTTCGACTTATTTTTTTGCCCCTGAAAAAGCTTGTGCATACCCAGGATTTTAAACCTATGCGTAACCGTACCATTATTGCGTGCCGTGATAATAACCGTTTTAAAGCCGGCATGGTTGAGCATGACGATACCTTGACCGTCTTTTGCGTTGTAGGTTTTGACTTCACGCCCGTCCTCAAGGAATGTCAGGCTGCCATCGGTCATAACGCCGTCTACGTCGAACGCAACGACTTTAATTTTTTGCAGTTTTTGTTTTAATTCTAAATCCATAATTAAGCCACACCCGCTTTCAAGAGGTCATGAATATGCACCAAGCCAAGAGGTATCACGCCGTCTTCGCTCACGACGATTGATGTGATTGAATATTTTTCCATGATTTGGAGCGCTTTTGCCGCCAACTCTTTTGGTTTAACAGTTTTTGGATTAACAGCCATTACTTCATTAATTTTTAATGTGCTTACATCTTCGCCTTTTAAAATTGCCCTTCTGATGTCACCGTCAGTTAAAATACCTTGTAATTTATTATTTTTATCAACTAAAATTGCGCAACCAAGTCTCTTTTCAGAGATGTATCTAACAATATCCAAAAAGCTGCTCTGGTTATTCAAATTAATAATTGGCAATCTGTCATCCGAAATCATTAATTCTTCAACATGATACAAAATACCTTTGCCTAAAGAGCCTGATGGGTGAAATAATAGCCAATCATCCTCGCCAAAACCGCGTTTTTTAAGCAAACAAACAGCCAGGGCATCGCCCATAGCAAGTGTTACTGTCGTGCTTGCTGTAGGAGCTTTGTTTAAAGGACATGCCTCTTTTTCTACTGATATATCCAAGACAACATCAGCTTTTTGCCCAAGCGTAGAAGCAGGTTTTCCGGTCATGCCAATTAACGGTATGCCAAAACGCTTGATGAGAGGGAGTAAATTGAGTAATTCAGAGGTCTCGCCGCTATTAGATATAGCTATAACGATGTCCTCGCGGGTAATCACACCAGAATCGCCATGTGTGCTTTCAGCGGGGTGGAGGAAATATGCCGGTGTGCCTGTAGAGGACAGTGTAGCTGCAATTTTCTTACCAATAATCCCTGATTTACC
Source organism: Candidatus Gastranaerophilaceae bacterium (assembly GCA_031551265.1). Classification (GTDB taxonomy): domain Bacteria; phylum Cyanobacteriota; class Vampirovibrionia; order Gastranaerophilales; family Gastranaerophilaceae; genus JAVBNU01. Next base: position 31,663 of record JAVBNU010000021.1, on the reverse strand, counting down.
CATGCCTGTTATGATTACACGTCCTTTGCAATGGTAAAGTATTTCCATTGCTTCATCGAAGGAATTGTCAAGGCGGTCTTTTAAAGCTATTATCGCCTTAGATTCAATATCTAAAACCTCTTTCGCCATTTTTATCATTTCTGATGTTTTTGATAAGACTTTGAACATTTATATCCTTTCCATTTTTTATTAATCGGCATAACCATCACCACAGCGGGATATTAGAAAAATTTCTTCCTTCTGATTATACGATAAATACGTTAAATAGTGTAGTTTTTTATTTTTGTCTTAAATTTTTGTGCAAAAGCAACGATGTATATACAAGAAGAACTGTAAAAGAAATAGAGAAAACGCTAGGTATGAGTGAACAAAAAAACTTTTTAACAATCCTTAATTATGATAATAGTGTTTTTGAAATAATTGAGTACATTAAGACTCATATTTTGAAAAAAGATTGTGAAAGGTTAGACATCGATATAAGCAGGTTGAGCCTAATAGATGCGGGTAAAGTCGCTATATTATGCTCGGTCTACCACTTTACAAAATATCCATCCGGTTGCATCTGCTGGCATGTGTCCAGCCCTGAGATTAAAAAGATGATTCAATCGATGGTACTAAAGAATGCTATCATTAATGTTATTAACAACTACAGGAGTAAAGTTTTATACATCAACCCACAGTTCTCAACATCTAACATAAAATAGAATATTTGTTATAACTGTTTCAGCTTAATCAAGATATTGATTAAGCTTTTTTATTTTGCCGTTTATGCCTTCGCCCTGTTGCGACTCTGCCGAAGAAAATGATTAAGTATCATTTTATGAGAGGTAGGCAGTTTTACAACCTGAGCAAGCGAAAGTTAGTAAAACGGATGAGGGGTACGTTCACTTTGCTGAACCCCTCACCCCAACCCCTCTCCCGCATTGGGGAGAGGGGTATGAATTACACTTGTGAAAAAATCTCACTAAATTATTTTGTTGTTGTTAAAATAAGGCTATGACAACAAAAACAAATAAGTTGAATATTATTGCGATTCTGCCTGAGAGTATTGGTGGGCGGCTCACAACTTCAAGCATAATTGACGGACTTCGTGCGCTTGGTCATTGTGTTGAGGTTATTGATATATTAAAAAACGAGGATACGAACACCTCACAGCACTATGACTATATTTTAAGTTACGATTTTTCGGCTATAAAGTTTGTGAAAAAGCATAATTTAAAAATAAAGACGATAAATTATTTTTCTGACGTAATTGAGGATTCTCACTCGGGTGCTGATTGGGCAGAGTATTATGTCGAACTGAAAAATCCTGCTAATTTTGTTTTTTATTGGGATAAAGAGCTAACGAAACAAAAAGTTGGCGAGATTGCTAATCTTTTTTATTTGCCACACTTTGTAAATACAAATATCTATAAAAACCTCAACTGTAACGCAGAATATGACGTTATGTTTGCGGGGCGTCTTGATACTGAGTATAGATTGACGTCTTTTGTAAAGTTGATGAAGGCATTACCCCAATATAAGTTCGCCTGGTATACAATAAAACGACACTATGACGATGCAATATCAAGATTACAGCCTTTAGAACAGGAGTTATTGATAAAGGCCTATCAAGGATTTATTGACAACGAAAAAGACATGGCAGACGCTATCAACAAAACTAAAATCGTCATAAACTTTAACCAACAAGGAATTTCGTCACTGAATTACAGAACTATTCAGACAATAGCGTGTGAAAAATTGATTATTAACGATTATCGCAGCGAAGGTATTGAAATATTCGGTGATAATTATATTTACTATGAAAAATTCGAGGATTTACAAGAAAAAATAGTGTTCTATATGAATAATCCCGAAAAATATGACAAAATTACACAACAAGCAGCAAATGTTGTTAAAAGCAAACTGTCGCATAGCGCAGGCGTGACAGAAATGTTGAAAAATTGTAGAGTAGTGTTATAATAAAAATATGCGGTAAGCTGTAAATCAGCGTCAACTGTTTTACATTTTAACCCTTGCCGTATGTTATCAAATATGAGTTAGTGCCAGTATTATTACTAATATTAGCACTAGCTCTTTGTTATTATTGTTTGTGGCTAACAGAATTAACCAAATCGCTAATAACTCTTTGAGCATAGGCATCACCTCCTATCGAGAGTCTCTGTCATTTAAAATGTCATGGCTCCGATTGTCAGTGACAAAGGTGCTTACCGCATATTTTTATTATCACAATTGCTATTTTTACTATTATAACATATGTAAAGCTGTAATATTAAGTGTGTTGCCCACCATTAAAAAAAGTGCTATGCTAAGTAAACAGTGATATGTGCCAACCAGAGAGAATTATATGGTAATTAAAAAACCCGAGACCGCAAAAGACAGACTTATCTTAGCTTTAGATGTCGACACAATTGAAGAAGTGGAAAAATATGTAACACTTCTAAAAGATTATGTCGGTTTTTTTAAAGTTGGCCTGCAATTATATACATCATGCGGCTTTGATGCGGTTAAAGCCATTAAAAGGCATGGTGGCGAAGTGTTTTTTGACGGAAAATTCCACGATATCCCTAACACAGTCGCCAAAGCGTCTGTTAATCTTTTGAAAAACGGAGTTGATTTCTTTGATATTCATATTAGCGGCGGCTCAAAAATGCTAACAAACACGGTTAAGCTTGTGAAAGAAACCGCACGCAGAAATGATATGCCAATCCCCACGATTTTAGGTGTAACACTACTTTCCAGCTTTGGACAACGTACACTCACAGAAGAATTAAATGTAAAAATGAACATCGATGAATATGTCAGCTATTTGGCACAAATAGCCAAAGAATCAGGCATTGATGGTGTAATGGCTAGTGCCTCAGAAGCAAAAAAAATACGTCAGGAATTTGGCGATGACTTTATAATCTTATGCCCTGCGATTCGTCCGACTTGGTCGGTTGTCAATGATCAGGTACGCGTTGTAACGCCAACCGACGCTATCAAAGCCGGCGTTGACTTTATGGTCATAGGTCGTCCTGTTATTTCTGCAGATGACCCGGTTGCAGCCATAAAGCTAATTATTGATGAAATTGAAGGCAACATTTATCAGGAATAAGGAGTCTATATGCAGATTGGCGTTCCTAAAGAGGTCAAAAAAGGTGAAAACTGTGTCGGTTTAACACCCTCTTCAGTAAAAGCACTCACTAACGTGGAACACAGTGTTTATGTTGAATCTGATGCAGGCTTGATTTGTGGGTACCCTAATCAATTGTACATTGACGCAGGCGCTAAAATAGTTAATTCTGCCGAAGAAATATACCAAAAAACAGAATTAATAGTAAAGGTAAAAGAACCTCAGCCAGGTGAATACGAGCTGTTAAAACCTAAACAAATTTTAATGTCGCATTTATATTTGGCTCACGAAAAAGAGTTGGCAAATGTATTGCTGCACAAGAATATAACAGCGCTTGCCTATGAATCTTTTAAAACTGATAATGATACTTTTCCTTTGCTTGAGCCGATTGAAGAAATCGTTGGTAAAGTTTCTGTGCAGATTGGCGCCAGATATTTAGAATCAACGCCGGAAATAAGTGTAAGCCGCGGTGTCGTGATGGGTGGAATTGTCGGGGTTTATCCGGCTAGAGTGTGTATAATCGGAGCGGGCACAATAGGAGTGAACGCTGCGAAAGTCGCTTGTGGAGCGGGCGCGTCTGTTTGCATGCTGGATACTGATTTGAATAAACTGAAAACAGTGACTAACTTGTTTAATGGTAAAGTGCACACGCTGTACGCAAATGAGCATAATATTTTTAAGTCGGTTGAAGAGGCGGATTTGCTGATATGCGCGATGAATTCAGGCAACGTAAAATCCGAAATATTAGTTACTGAAAAAATGATTAAAAAAATGAAAAACGGCTCTGTTATTATTGATACCGGGCTTGAACAGGGCAGCATTGTCGAGACCATGGACAAAATTACCGATTACACCAACCCGATTTATATGAAACACAATGTAATTCACTATTCGGTTGTGAATATCCCCAGCATGGTTGCCCGAACCTCAACTATTGCAATGAACAACGCAATTATCCCATACGTGTTAGATATAGCAAATGCGGGTAATTTTACAAATTTAGTTAAATCAAAAACCGAGCTCCGAAACAGTATCACAACCTACAAAGGTGACCTTACGGATGCGTGTGTAGCGAAAGCTTTAGGGCTTAAATATACAGAGCTTTCCTTATTAATTGGTTTCTGATAACATGTTATTGGATTCAGAATAAGAGGATTTAACTGTATGAAAAAATTATTATCTACAATTCTGCTTTTAGTTGCAGGGATTGGATTTTTAGGCTATGGCATTAATAAAACCATTGCAGCAGACACAACAGCAACAGTCTCAACAACTAATTGGGATGCAGATGCAAGTTTGAAAAGAGTAAACACAATCGGTACAAAACTGATGACAGCAAGCAAATTGCCTTCTGGAATCACATTCAAGGTATCTGCTGAAGAAGATATCAACGCATATGCGAACTTGAACAAAGAAGTATACGTGTACAAAGGACTTTTGCAGTATGTTAGCGACGACAATGAGTTAGCTGCCGTTATCGCCCACGAGTTAGGTCACATCATTAACGGTCACTGCGCTAAACAAACTGTCGTAAACACAGCACTTTCGGCAGCGGGCAGCTTGATTCAAACAGACAAAGCTATGGTTTCATCAGCTGTTGGTGGCGCTCAGCAACTGACAAGTACAAAACTCAGCCGTACAGACGAGTATGAGGCTGACTTAACAGGTGCTGACTTACTGGCTAAAGCAGGCTATAACCCGTTAGCAATGGTTTCAGTACTTAATAAAATTTGCGGTAACTATATGGATATCCTATCAACGCACCCATCAGGCGAGAAAAGACTTTATAACATCTATGATTACGTAGATTACAACTACTCTACTTACACAAAATCAGGATACAACTCTGAGTCTTATAAACAAGCGGCTGTACTAATTAAACCTTACGTTGAAAAAAGAACAGCTACAGCTTCAAAAATAGCTAAATTCAAAAAAGAACAAGAAAAATTAAAAGTCAAAAAAGCAAAACGTGAAGCTAAAGTGGCTAAATCTGGCAGCAGTCCTTGGGAAATGTCTGTTAACGCATTACAAATGTTCGCGAAATAGAAAAAGAGTAATACAAAACTGCCTTCGCCCCATTGCGGGAGAAGGCAGTTTTGCAATTTGAGCAATTTTTGCGAAAATTAGCAAAACGGATGAGGGGTACAGCCTATAGCAGGCTAAAAGGTGTCAGTATAGTCTTTTGCTTTTTCGCACCCCTCACCCCGGCCCTCTCCCGCAACGGGGCGAGGGAGTTTAAGCTAATTTTATTAATTATTTTAACGATGCAATTGTGGATATACTTCAGGATGACACAACTTTGTTATACAATGAAAGCATGAACACTATCTACACCGAAACCGAAAATTTAAAACAAGAAATCCTCGTAAGATTAATTCGGGCATTTTTTACGGAAAATTTTGAGGAAAATGTTCGCATGATTCCTTTTGATATGCGTCCGAAAGGGTATGAAGTAGCGCTTCGCTGCTGTGTCTATAAAGAGCGGGCTGTGCTGAAATCAAGAACACTCGCAAGCCTTGGTATAGCAATAGAAAGCGATGATGAAAGAACATTGTTATCAACTTATGCAAAACAAGCAATTCAGCGTGAAAAACCCGACACAGAGCCTTTAACTGTCCTGCAATCCGCTTGTCAGGGCTGTGTGCCGAGCAGAACATACGTAACAGACTTGTGCCAAAATTGTGTGGCAAGACCTTGCGTGAACACCTGTAAATTTGACGCAATAGAAATTAACAATGGTAAAGCCGTAATTGATCCGCACAAATGCAAGAACTGCAATGTTTGCGTGCCGGCATGTCCGTTTCAGGCGATTACGAAAATAATTGTCCCGTGCGAAAATGTCTGTCCTGTCGATGCTATTGCAAAGGACGAAAGCGGCTTTGCAAAGATTGATTTTGATAAGTGCATTTATTGTGGCAAATGCGTAAATATCTGCCCTTTTGGCGCTGTACACGAAAAAAGCCAAATCATTGATATTTTACGCAAAATGAAGGGCGGCAAAAAAGTAATAGCAATGGTGGCACCTGCATTTATGGGACAATTTTCTGCCACACCTCAGCAGCTGCACACAGCGTTAAAAGAAGCCGGATTCTCGGAAGCTTATGAAGTTGCTCAAGGCGCTGATATAACAGCAATTAACGAAGCTAAGGATTTTGAAGAGCGTCTGGACGCAGAAGCCGAGTTCATGACAACATCCTGCTGTGCAAGTTACAATGAACTTGTAGAAAAGCATATTCCCGAGATTAAGCCATTTGTCTCGCACACAAAAACGCCTCTGTACTACACGGCAGAATTGGTGAAAAAAGAAAATCCCGATGCAATAACAGTTTTCTTGAGTCCTTGTGTCGCCAAGCGAAGCGAGGGAATGCAAAATCCTGATGTCGATTTTGTACTTAACTTTCAGGAAGTTAACGCGCTGTTTACCGCGTTGAATATTGATATTGAAAACTGCAAACCGACAGAATTCAAAAATAAAGCCTCAAAAGAAGGACGAAATTTTCCACTAACGAGCGGAGTTATTAATGCAGTAAAAGCGTCTGTGCATGGTAATTCCGACGAGATTTATCCTGTTATAATTAATGGTTTACACAAAAAATCTATTCAAGAATTGAAAAAATACGCGAAAGAGGGCTATTGCGAGCAAGGGAATTTAATCGAAATCATGTCTTGTGAAGGTGGCTGTATCGGCGGCAATGCAACGGTAAGTCCCATTAAAAACGCATTCAAACAGGTTACGCAATATTGCGACTCAAGCGAAAGTATAAAAGACTTTAATGCTAACTAGCAAATTTTTTTATGTTTGGTTTTAAAATAAATATGGGAATAGTTAGCAGGAAAATGAGTTGCAAATAAAGTCTATCACAGCTCTGAATAGTTATTTTAAAACCTATCAGGCATCACAGTTTGATAAAAGTGTGGCCTGCACAAATCCTCAAAATCAATGGCAAGGGCTGACATCAGAGCAGTCGTTGAGTTTTAGAGGAAGGCCATTCTACGAAAATGAGGATTTACCACCTGATATACTTGCAATAATAAAACAACATCGACCTTTGAGCAGGGAAGATGAGCTGAAGTGGTTTAAGATTTTTAATAGTGGCAGCTCAAAAGAAAGTGACGAAGCAAAACAAATTTTAATGAAACATAATTTAGGCTTGGTCGCAAGTAATGCAAAACAAATAAAGAATACAAAGAATTCTTTTTTGGACAAATTTCAAGACGGGCAAATAGGTCTTAACACAGCGATAGAACGTTTTGAATCTCACAGAGGCACAAGATTTTCTACATATGCAGTGCCATGGATAAGAGAGTCTATATACAGAGCACTTTATGCAGATGATATTATCAGAACACCAAAAGATATAGCCACACAAACTCCTCATGTAAATAGTATCATTAGTGACTATCTGAATAAACATGGTATATTGCCTAATGAAGAGACTATAGAGCAAGAATTATTAAAAATAAATAAATCACCCCAACGCGGTCAGCATGCTAAAGTAGTTTCCGTGAATAGCACTAATGAAGATGGAGATGAGGTAGTTACTCCGTTTTTTGAAGAAAATATTGGTGAAAAAATATTCGATACAGGAGAGCGGAACAAAATATACAATCTCCTCGGGCTGATGCCTGAAAGACGCCGGGTTATACTAATGTTGCGAATGGGATTGGAAGAGAAGTCATGGACTTTTGATAGAATCGCCAATTTATACGGGATAACAAAAGCGGCTGTTCAAACGCAGGAAAAAAAAGCAATAAGAGATTTTAAAGAACTATTAAATCTAGATGAGGACGCAAGTTTAGAAGAACTAAAAACAGCTCTTAATGAACGACCTCCATTATCCCGGCAAGCGATTTTGGTATTGCTGGCAAACTTAATTGAACATAATCTTGTCGGACGAGACAGAGAAATTATGTTACACAAGCACGGATTCAAAGATAAAATATATGACCTCCAAGAATTGGCTAAAAAAATAGGGAACACCTCACATACACTCGGTTGGCGTCATCGTGATCTTATTGAAAGACTCACGGAACCGGTACAAGTATTTTGTGAGAAGTTAGGCACAAGTGCAAAAATTCCGGCGCAACTCACAAATATACTTGAAGAAATGTACGACTTGAGGACACTTTTAAGACGCATTAAAGGCAAGCCCGATGAAGAAGAAATAAAAAAGAAAATCCTTAATGTTATTAATAAAAATCTCACAGGCGATGACAGAAAAGTCCTTACCTATGTATATTTTACTTATCCTGACAGGTGGGATTCGTTGGAGTCTGTTGGTAAAAAGTTCGACACGCATAAAAAACGAGCGGGGATAATGGAACAAGAGGCGAGAAAAAAACTGCTGCCGCACTTGAAAAAACTATATATTGAAACAAAAGATGATTCTTTCAAAACGCTATCTCTATCGTCGGTAGAAATAATTTTAAATAAAATGTACAAAGAGCCGGAGCTGTTCAGGCCTTTGTTTGGAGAAATGAATAATGTTGTAAAAACAAAATTGTCAGAAAAAGAGCAAGAAGTTCTGAAATACCGATATGGCTTTAACCCTCAAAATAAAATTTATGAACAAGAAGATATTGCGAAAAAATTAGGAACGCGTGCTGAAGTTGTACGGGAAATCGAAGCTGTTATATCGAAAAAACTCGCGTACCCGCTAATCAACTTGCATAATAAATTGTATCCCGATGCAAAATTACCTTTGCCTGAATGTTCATCCGAAATGGTTGTCTCGCATAAAGAAGAAGAACTTCAAATTATATCAAATTGGGTTAAAAAAATACTCGCCCCCCTGAGTAAAAAAGAACGAGATGTTATTGAGGCCAGATTTGGCATAAACAATGAAGAGAATGTATATACCTATGAAAAGGTAAAAAAAGAATTAAACTATTCATCATGGATAATTTGCATCAATGCCAAAGATGCACTAGCAAGGATTGCCGAGCCCTTAAGAGATTTGCATAAAACGGTAGATGGTAATATTTTGATACCCAGCAATATACTGAAACTATTCGAAAGTTATTATGAGTTACCACAGTTCCTTGAGACGGCAGACAAAACTCCATTCGCTGCTGAAATTAGAGCAAAAATAAAAGAGATAATAGAAAAAACATTCTCAAATGACAAAGAAAAAAGAAATGTTCTTTTGTATCGATACGGCTTTAAAGGCGAACCCGTAAAACAGGTAGTTCTGGCAAAGAAATTAAAAATGCCGTATCACATTGTAGTCCTGCGAGATATTCAAGCGCGTAAAGATATAAAAGAGCAGTTGAAAAATCTGTATTTTTCTCTGCCCTCGGACTTTTTCCATCCTGAAAAACCGGCATATAGTTGGGCAAATATACCTGACGAATATAAGTGGATAGAAGATGGGCTTAAAAGTAAGGTATTTTCGAAACTGACAAAAGAAGAGCTAAGTATACTTAGGTTGCAATACGGTTTTACAGAAGATGAACAACCTCATAACAGGTATGAAATAGCCAAAATGCTTGAATTGCCCAAAAGTAAAGTAGAGCGTCGTCACGATAGAGCGTTACATAATATTTTCCATTCGTTGATTAAGTTCCACAACACAATCCCACCTGAAACACCTTTGCCTCGACCTCTGGAAAGACTTTTTGACGAAATTTATTTTGTAAGAACATTCATGGAAGAGACCGGCAAAACACCTCAGGCTGATGCGATAAAAAAAGAACTCCTCAAAAAAAGTGAAGAAATACTTTCGCCCAATGAGCTGCAAGTAATAAAACTACACTACGGACTAGATTGTAATCCTCTAAAGATGCAAGATATACCCAAAATTATACATAAATCTCGCAAAAACGTCGTCTATACACATATGTCAGCGACAGAAAAACTTGCACCTCATATGAAAGACATTTATAACGCCTGTTTTCCGGCTGAAATATAATTATGTTTATAAAACTTATAAAATTTGAACAAAAAAAGCAATTTTTTTTATGTTTGGGTTTAAATATAGTAATTAGATAAGTTGAATCCCGATGAAAGTAAAATCTATTACCCCATTCTATAGTTGTCCGAAAGTTAATTCTGCGTCTGGAACAAAAGATGCCGAAAACACCTCAACTTGCCCGATAAACAACTCACAACACTGGCGAGGACTCACTCAGGCACAGTCGTGGAGTTTTAAAGCCAGCGTGATTTCGTGCCGGCAAATGCGCTCAGAGGAAGATGTTTATCCTGAGCCTTATACCGAAAATGATTCCGCAGAGGACTCAAAAAGCGATAGAGGGTATAATCCTTATGCACATGAAAATCGGCAGTTCAGCCACGAACTTTTGAGCCGCGAAGATGAAGTTGCTCTCGCATATATAATAAAACATGGCAGCGAAGAAGAGGCAGAAGAAGCAAGAAAACGATTTGCCGATTGTAACCAGCGATTAGTTATGAAAGCTGCAAAAAAATATTTAGGACGAGGAGTGTCATTAGCTGAATTACTCCAAGAAGGCAATAGCGGCTTAATGAGAGCTATTAATGATTTTGACGAAACACTCGGGAATAGGTTTTCGACATACGGAATGAAATGGATAGAACAACGAATGGGGAGCGCTACTAAAAACAGTTCAATCATACATGAGCCTCCCCAAAGACAAGAAGAGCGTTTCAGGCGTGAAAAAATCTTTAATCGATTTAAGCGTGAACACGGCAGGATGCCAGATGATAATGAATATGCGAAGCTGAGAGCCCCGGCTAAATCAAAAATTGAAGCCTATTTATATTATGAAGATTACTGCAAAGCCGGCTTGAGAAATTACGACAGCACGGCTATAGATTCAGTCAAAAAAAGACTTGATAAACAGTACGGTGAACTACCCATTAGTGATACAGCCGAAATAATTTATGAAGAATTGATAAAACTGCATAAAAAAAGGTTCCAACAAGATGCACCCAAGACGTTATCAATAGACATGCCTATAAACGATGATGGTGACACAGTGTCATATGCTGTCACTCAGGATAATGTTTTAGAACATGCTCTCAATAAAGAAATGTATCAAAGAATATCCAACATTGTTGACACAATTCGCAGCGGGGTAAAATTACACAATCAGCAGGATCCAAAAACACAAGAACATGACACGCACAGAATGATATATCGACTACGCCGCGGTTTTGAGGATCGTAAATATACACTTGAAGAAATAGCTGATATATACGGGGTCACGCGTGAGCGAATCAGACAAATTGAAGTAAAAGCTGAGCAGAATCTTAATCTCCGACTGATGAGACTTACGCACACTCAAGGCGAAGAGGCGATTATTGAGGGAAATATACCTGAATTGCCCGATGATTTGGTTGTAAAAAGAGTCAAAGATGTGATTACGACAACGCTTGTCGGCAGTGAAAAGGAGATTATTCTGAATTTGTGCGGCTTTAAAACCACCTCACAATCTCTAAGGCAACTCCATGAAGAATCCGAGTTATCAAGAAGCAAGCTAACCAGAGATAAACAGCACGCGCTTGAAAAAATGACTGAGCCGATAAAAAAACTATATGATTCACTGCAACCTCGAAACTCCTTGCCTAAAGAGTTTTCAACACTCCTGGAAAGCTGTTTTAGCATAAATTCTTTGCTAAAACGAGTCGAAGGCAAGCCTCAAGAAGCCGAAATCAAAGAACACATGAGAAAAATCATCACCAACAACATAAGCACTGAGCACAGAAGTACTTTGCTATACCACTTTGGCATAGATAATACGTTAAAAGGCGATACATCTGTTGCCCAAAACACAGCCGCAGGTTTGGTTGCATGGTCGGCGCTGGATGCCCGAACACGCGAATGTATGACCAAACAACTAATGCGCCTGTATAACTCCTACGAACCCGAAGTTTTTAAAACCATTGAGACATCTTCACTAGAGCAAATACTTGAAAAAATGACTCAAGAACCTATGCGTTACAAGTACATGTTCCATAATATCGAAAGATTTTTGGAAGAATATAATTTTACTAAAGAAGAGCGCGATATTATGTACCTGCGCTGGGCACTGAACAAGACAGGCGCTCCACTGACAAATGAAGAAATACAGGCGTCACTATGCATTGGCGCCGAAAAAATACGCCGCACCGAAAAAATGGCAGTTGACGTCCTTTCTGCCCCGATAATTGAAATACACAACAAAATATATGCTGACTCAAAACTACCACTGCCACAACAATCCATTGCAGACTGCTCAACAGACGATAATATCGATACGGTCTCTGTGATTCAGCCTCCTGTAGAATCAGGGAAAAAATCGAAAAATACAATTGTTGAAGAACTAAGAAATATCATTGAAAAAAAGCTCAAGGTTGAGGAAGAAAAGGAACTTATATTGCATCTTTTTGGATTTGAGAATCAGGACTATAAGCCGATAGAGTTACGCAAAAAACTCAATCTCTCAAAAGAAAAAGCCTATAATCTCAGAATGCGTGCTTTAGAAAAAATTAGAATCCCACTGGAGCAATTGCACAGCGAATTACCAAAAGGACAGATAATACCGACACAAATGCAGCATCTACTTGAGCAATGCTACAGTATTCCGATGATTTTGAAAAAGGCAAAGGGAAAACCTCAGGAACAAGAAATTAAAGACGAAATTCGTGAAATCGTTGAAACCATTGTTACAGATGGCAGAAAAAATATAATTATTGATAATTTTAACCTGAGAGAAGGCGCTGAAGGTGGTATGAAACATTCCGGCGCTGCAGTAAAGTCACTTGCATCACTGGATTCAAATCAACGAAAATTCATAGCTCAGGAACTGCAACAGCTTTTTAAATCGTACGAATCTACTTTGAGTAAACCTCGCCGTAAGTCACACGATTCATAAAATATCCAACGGGTCGACATCAACAGTAAATTTTATATCTTCGGGCAGAATTATCTGTTTAAAAAACGAGGTTAAAAAGCTATGGCCTCTTTCGCGTAATTTATTTTTTATAAGCACCTGAAAACGATATTCATTTCTGATTTTTTCCAAAATACAAGCCGAAGGCCCAAGTACAATAATATATTCCGAAAGATTTTTTGCATCAACAATATCACGCAGTTTATCAGCAATCGCCTGCGCTGAAGTGTTCGCACGCCAGCCCTCGGGCGAGGATAGCACAAGCGTTATCAACTGCGCATATGGAGGGTAATCAAAAAATTCGCGCGCTTCAATCTCCGTGTTATAAAAAGTTAAATAGTCTTGATTTTTGGCATTATCAAGAACATAAAAATCGGGGTTGCTTGTCTGGAAATAAACCTTACCTTCAAAATCGCCACGTCCTGCACGACCTGCAACTTGTGTCAAAAGCTGGAACCCACGCTCGCTTGAGCGAAAATCAGGGAAATTAAAACTCGAATCAGCATTAATCACGCCAACAACCGTAACGTTAGGGTTATCAAGCCCTTTAGCAATCATCTGCGTTCCGATTAGGATGTCAATTTCACCATTTCGAAAATCGTCCAAAATATTAATATGTGAATTCTTGCCCGACAGCACGTCAGAATCCATTCTCGCGATTTTAGCATCCTTAAAAATCTTTCTTGCAGCCGCCTCGACGCGCTCAATTCCCGTTCCATAAGATTGAATAACGGTAGAGCCGCACTCTGAGCATCTATCGTGCATTGCAGAAGTATAGTCACAATAATGACACTTGAGCAGGCCTTCTGAGGCGTGCCAAATCATCGGGATTGCGCATTTTTTGCACTCAACAACCTGCCCGCAAGCCTCACACTGAGTAATCGTCGCAAATCCTCGACGATTTATCAGGATAATGGATTGTTTGTCGGCTTTCAAATTTTCATTGATTGCACGCTCTAACGTGCGAGAAAACAGCATATTGTTGCCGTTCATTTTCTCCTGACGCATATCAACCATCACAACTTTGGCGAGTTTTACATCGTTAAAACGTTTATCCATTTTCAAAAGATTATCTGTGTTCAGCGCCCTGTAATAACTCGAAATATCAGGTGTTGCGCTGCCATAAACGGGCACAGCCTTGTGAATTTCTGCCAGTTTTTCTGCAACGGTTTTCGCGTGATAGCGTGGTGCAGGAGTGTTTTGTTTGTACGAATTTTCGTGCTCTTCATCAATAATTATCAAGCCGATATTGGCCAAAGGGGCAAAAACAGCCGAACGCGCGCCGGCGAGGACTTTTACTTTATCCTGTTTTAAACGCTCCCAAATATCATAGCGCTCACCGTCAGAAATACTGCTGTGCCATATTGCAACATTTTCAGTGCCGAATCGTTTTGCGAGGCGCTTTGTTAACTCAGATGCGAGCGCAATCTCAGGCGCTAAGAACAAAACATTTCGCCCTTTTTCAAGCGTGTGCTTTATTGCGTTAAAATACACTTCCGTTTTACCTGAAGCAGTAACTCCGTGTATCAAAATCGGCAGAGTTGAATTTTCATCCAACTTTTTTTCTATAAATTTATATGCTTTTTGCTGGTCATCCGTGAGTTTCGGGAACTCTTCCAAGTTCTGCACATTATATATATCAAGCGGGTTTCTGAATACTTCTTTTTCAAAAATCTCAACACAGCCGAGTTCTTCGAGTTTCATGAGTGTTTTGCGAGTTGTTTTAGCTTGTTTTTCGAAGAGTATCAGGTCAATTTCATTTCCATATTCTTCAAGTTCAATAGATACCCCCCTTTTGCCCTTCGGGCACTTTTCCCCGCAAGGGGGGCAAGATAAAGCTTTTGAGGGGGTAGAGGAATTTTTTAACTCCTCCAATATCAATTGATAACGTTTGTTTTCAGGGCAGTTTTTTTTAAATTTAATGAATTTCGTAAACTGTGTTTTTTGTGACTTTTCCTGTAATTCGGATTCAACTTTTACAATCCCGGCTTTTCGCAGTTTTCTTAAGGCCGTATAAAATTTCGAGGTTACTATCTTAGTCTTTTTTTGCAGAGTTGCTGTCGACATGGAGTTTTTTTCAAGCGCTGCAGCAATTTTGCGCTCGTCAGCCGAAAGACCGTCAAACGAAATAGTACAGGAGTCGACAAGAGACGCTATGTTTTTAGACTGCTTAATAAATTTCATCGGCACAGCCGTCTCAATCATGGTTTGCAGCGGGCAATAGTAATAATTGGCTGCCCATTGCAAAAAGTTCAAATAATCAATATCAAACAACGGTGTTTCATCAAGGATTTCAAGAATAGGCTTAACTTTTATTCCCTCAGGCACATAATCAGAAAATCCAACAATAAAGGCATTCACAACACCTTGATTTCCGAACGACACGAGAGCCGGCTGCCCGATTGCAATAATAGGGCGAAGTTCATCAGGTATGCCATAGCTAAACGTGCGCACACCAAGATTCGGGATATTAACAATAAGTTGGGCATATTTAGCCAATATGCCCTGCTCATTGTTTTCAATTTTTGCGTTGTTTTTTGTCATAATTTTTTGCTATTGGTAGGCAGGTATGCCCTACATTTCATTGTTGTCACCCTGAAACACTTGATGATGAGATTGTTTGGTTAGTTAATCCGACAGATGCCGAACATTAACGAGCAATTTATTAATACTATACTTAGCGCTTCGGCATGACGCGATGCTCATTGCGTTGCAAGCCGATGCACCCTACGAGCTTGTCATTGCGAGCATTATCCTTCGTCAGGGCATAATTCCGCGATTGCTTGGTCAATAGTTTCTTTCAAGAGCTCCAAATTATCGGGTGAAACAGTCACGCCTTTTTTCGTTGGATTCCAGCTTGCGCCATCATCGGTTGTATAAAAAATTCTTAAATCCAAATACTTTTTGCCTTTGTATTCGTTGATGGCGATTTGCAGCTGTTCTGTTGAGCTTCTTGGTATTGACGCCAGTAAATTAGTTTCTTCAGCCATATCTTCCTCCTTATAACTCTATCTAATTCCTTGTAAATTATATCATATTTCGGATAGTTTTTTTAATTTTTCTACCAACGGCTCGTTGATCACGATGGTTGCGGGATTGGCGCCACGGAATAGCGTTTCAAGCTCCACATTCAAAATATCCTCAATTTCGCGATAGTTACTGCCGAAATACACGGGCTTTGATTCGTCGATTATATCTAAGAATATTTTGGCTTGGTCGGGCGACTGATTTGTATCAATAAAAAACCTGCCATATGCAACGTCAAATCGAGCAGGGACTATTAAGCCGCTCAGCGTAAATCGTGCAATAGAGTCTTTTGAAGATAGAAACTTTATTAACTTGATGGCATTTTCTTTGTTTTTTGAGCTTTTAGAAATCGCCCAGCCTGACGCGTCAGCAGAGACTATAGATCCTTCGGAGCCTTGAGGAAAATTAATTACATCCCATTCAAATTTTACATCGCGTCGGAATGTCGGTACATTCCAGCGCCCGCCAACGTACATAGCTAATTGTCCGTTTATAAACATTTGCGCCTGAGTGCGCGCAGATGATTCCATTTGTGTCGGTGCAACATGGTAGTTATTCGCTAAATCAGAATAAAACTGCAAGCTCTCAATACTATTTGGCGAATTGATAATAATTTCGCCATTCTCACCTAATATCCCGCCACCATTGCTTAATAAATACGGCAGCCAATACACGATTTTGGTGTCGTAGCTTATTCCCCAAATGTCGGTTTTCCCATCGCCATCAACGTCTTTCGTCAGCTGTCCGGCTGTCTCAAGCATATTCTGCATCGTCCAATCTCGCTCAGGATATTGAACATGATATTTCTCGAACAAATCCTTGTTATAATAAATAACCATATTAGAAATATCACGAGGGATTGCGTACAGTTTATCGTTGTCAGAAAACGCAAGCGTAGCGTTTCTAAAGAATGTTTTGTTTTTAATTTCGGTTTCAAAATAAGGCGATAAATTCTCAAGTCTGCCAGCGTTGCAGTATACAGGAAAATAAATGTTATTAATAAATATAACATCCGGCTCAGTTTTTGAAGCGTACATTAAATGTAATTTCTGAAAATAATTTTGTGGTACATGTATAAATTCAACCTTAGCATCCGGATTTTGTTTTTCAAAATCAGCCAGTATCGGTTCTATAATGGCAACTTCAGCTTTCGACCCCCAGCTCATAAATTTGACGATATTTTTTGTATCATTTTTCCTACAACCGGAAGTTAAGATAACAATCAGGAATAATACTGCTGCTATTTTTTTCATTTTCTTAAAGCTCTATTTGTAAACTTATCTCGTATTCGCTAACATCGACCAATGCTTTATACCCGTCAACCTTGACAATATACACATCCTTATCCATACCTCTTTCATTCAGGCGCACTTGCAGTGAATTAACTGCTCTATACCCGAATTTTTTCAATACACATACATTATTTCTAATATATCCTATTAAGGCGACTTGATTTTCGTATTTTGTGAGATAAAACCCTTTATCAGGAGCAATCTCAACTTTGCTGATTAATCTAGGCTCGGTGCTTACCTCTTGAACCTCGACATAAGCTGGTTGAGCACAAATCTCAACTTGTGGTGCGGCAACAGGCTGAATTATTCCAGTTGTCTGCTTAACGGCTACTGCTTTTTGCACCGATATCGTATCGCCAATAGGTAACACTTCCGAAATATTACCACGTATACCAGTTAGGCGGTTAATTTGAGACTCAGGGATTTCAACTAACGGTAATTTTTCATTTGCTTTTCTCAACGCGTCTCTGTAAGATGATTCATCGCGGCCTTGCATAACCTCATCAAAATATACCTGTTGTGCATTGTGGCTGCTACGCGCGTTTATGCGTTCCTGCATCATATCGGTTTGGATTAAATCATTCAAAATATCTTCTTCACTCACAACGGGCGCTGTCGGTTCAACGCGGCGTTCAGGCGCATTTGGCTTCATTTTAGACTGTGCACGGAATTTGGAATAATTCTCTCTATATAAGTCTTTTTTTGGCTGGTGTCTGCGGTTTATCATCCTGATATCTTCATCAGTTAATTCTTTTTTTAAATTTTGCTCCAGCTCATCTAATTCATGTTTTTTCATCATCGTATAGCGCTCTTGCCAGCTGATGTTTGAATTATCCATTATGTTAAGCATTGCGGCCTGTTTAGGAGATGGGTTAGCAATTCTTTTACGAATTTTACGGGGTACAGGCGGTCTTGAGATAACATTTTTATCTTTTTTAGTTGAAGTTTTTATTCTCAACATAACTATAACCATCGGGGTCAGCAAAGCCAGAAGTACAACCAGCAAAACGTTCTCGTTCTGCTCTCTCCAGCTGCCTTTCATATTGTTATCAACAACTTTTTCGTATTCAATGGTAGGCAGTGGTGGTGTTTGGGTCTCAGCTTGCAGCTCTGCTGCAACACCTGAATTTGTGCCGGTTTTTGCTGTTTCCTCAATAGCATTAGAGGGCGCTACAGCTGTATTTTCAGTTGGAGCAGGCGCCTCAGGTTTAGGCGGAACTGCCTGTTTTACGGGTTCAGGTTGCTTAATCGGCTGAGGTGCAACAGCAGCTTTTTTCACAGGCTGCTTTTGAGTATATTTATTGTCATAACGTTTTTTTGGTGCAGCTTCTTGTTTTACAGCTTGCTTCGGTAGTGTAGCAGCAGGAGCAGCTGCAGCTTTTTTAACAGTTTTTGGCGTTTCCGTGGCTGTTGCACTTGGGTTGTAACGCTCAATTGCTGGCGGTCTCATAGTCGGACGCACACTTGGCGCCTGGGTTTGCGTTTGAGCGCACGCTGCAATGCCTACGGGCTGATTGGTAGTTATCGTTACTTTTGTATATCCGTTATTCGCGTTAGAATTAGGGTAGGGATAATGTTGCAGTTCAACATCTTGAACAACATCACCGGCTTGACTTTTTATGCTTTTGGCCACATTAGCTGCCGATGTAGAGGTGCTCGTTTCGGGCAGCAATAAAACGTATTGATTAGGGCTTTTTTGGATTACTTTTAGCGGCTCTTTATACGGTGTATCCGTATAAATCGTCACATTTAGGTTATTATCACCTGTTTTTTTGACATCAACATTATTAAGATTATTTTGGTACTCATTCTCAATCGCAAACGCAGCAGAAATAAACCCAAAGGCTATACTACATATAAAAAACAATACCGATAGCGTTCTCTTACTCATTAAGCTTAGTTATTCCCTTTGCATCTGATTATTAATATTCTATCATCAAAATTATTTTGGGGCACGAAAAAGACCAAACAAGTAATAAAAATTAAACATTTTTATCAAGAATTCTCGGGCGGATTTTCTATTTCGATAAAATTGCAAACTTTCATTTCAATTGACATGATAAACATTGAGATGCCAAACACAATCATACTGACACCAAGTAGCAAACCTATTGTGTAAAATGATGATGTTGGCAATGACATCATCAGAATCAGGCCAAGCGCAAGGCTGAAAAATCCGCTTAACATAACTAACTGCCACGACATTGTATGATGGAAATGAGAACTGAAAAACATTCTTGCAATGCCGTCAAAACACAAGTATGCAATCATTAAACAAGTAATCATTGAAATACTTACAGTTTGATATTTAAATAATAAAACCCCGACCAAAATTGCTAATAATGATGAAAATATAGAAATTGAAAACGCTTTTTTATTGTGCCTCAGCGCAAACGAGCGCAACAATTGTATAAGCCCGCCCAGAGCCAAAATCCCTGCTAAAAATACCGGGAATGCCATCGTTGTGGCAAATGGATTGATTAAACAAAGTATCCCTAAAATTATTAACCCGAGGGACTCTGCCAGAAGCATACCGCATTTATTGCTTATTTTTATCATGTTTTTCTCCTTTTTAGTGAATGTTTTTCTGGTGGGCTGGCGAGCCCACCCTACTTTGCTCCTTGTTCGTTGGTCTGTAACAGTAAATGCTTTGTCATGCTGAAGCACCAAATGTTGTATTATTCTTGTAGCGAATGTGTTCAGCATCTGTCAGATTAACTATGAATGAGCACAATTATCCGACAGACCCTGAACATTAACGGCTATCTTGTGACTAAGTGCTACATGTTTCAGGGTGACATGACTTATATATATTTTTTCCCAAGTTCTCAAAAAATATATTGCCTTCATGAATTAGACTAGCGAATAATATTTATCTCAGTGGATTACGGGTAAAATTGTTTTTATAAAGTAATGTAAAGTTTTACTACACCATTAGTAGGATAAACATGAATAAATTTATAATAAATGTTATAATATAAATAGATAAAGAATATGAACGCGGAGGTCAATGCCATAAGATATAAAGTTTATACATAAATCGAAAGGATAACATGGATAAAGTACAATTTCACAGTGACCTGGACAGGTTAATTGAGATTTTACCGCCGAAACTACAGAAACATCTCAACTACGAACGTTTGAATGACGCAATAGAAATAGTCTTGGATTTGGGCCGGGCAGCAGAGATACGATACTCAGACGGAGCTATAGATTATATTGGTAAGGATTATATTGTCGAAGACGACATCAAGTGTGTAACTAGCAGGATTCAGGAATTTACAAACGATAATCGTTCGGGTATTCCGGGCACTTTGCACAGAATTAGTGCCATCAAAAACCGTCAGGGTAAGACCGTCGGACTCACCTGCAGGATTGGACGCGTTATCACAGGAACGATAGATTGTATTAAAGATTTTATTATTCAAGGCAAAAGTATACTGTTTTTAGGCAGACCCGGCGTTGGTAAAACAACAAAATTAAGAGAAATTTCGCGGCTTATTGCCAATGATTTGAATAAACGACTTGTAATTGTCGATACCTCGAATGAAATTGCAGGTGATGGTGACACGCCACACCCGGCAATCGGCAAAGCGCGCAGAATGCAGGTACGTCAGCCTGAATACCAAAAAGATATTATGATTGAAGCGGTTGAAAACCATACTCCACAAGTAATTGTGGTTGACGAAATCGGTACTGAAGCCGAAGCACAAGCAGCGAGAACTATCGCTGAACGCGGCGTTATGCTTATTGCGACAGCTCACGGTAACTCACTTGAGAACTTAATCAAAAACCCTGTCCTTTCGGATTTGGTCGGTGGTATAGCATCAGTTACGCTCGGTGATGATGAGGCTAAACGCCGTGCTACTCAAAAAACTGTCCTAGAGCGTGAAAAACAGCCAACTTTCGATATGGTTATCGAAATCATAGACCGCAACACTTTAGCTGTATACAAAAATACAGCTGAGGCTGTAGATTATATTCTCCGTGGCTGGCCAATACGTCCTGAAATCAGAAAAATTGACGGAACATACGAGAACAAGCCACTCAATTTAATGGATAAAATTAACAAGCTTGACGATAAAGCCGCGACACCATCAGAGTGTCTGAAATTTTCATTCTCGCGCCAGGACTACGTCAACAAAGTAAAAGCTTTCAAAAAAATATACATTTACGCAATCAGCCGCTCAATTGTGGACAAAATTATCGAACGACTTGACTTGAATTGTGAAATCACAAAAAATGTCGAGGATGCAGACATCGTAATCGTCCACAAAACATTTGCCAAAGGCGGCTCCAAGATTCTGAGCACAGCTAACGACTATCGCATACCTGTACATTTTATTCGCTCAAATTCAATGGCGCAAATTCAAAAAGTAATGAAAGAAGCGCTGAAACTCGAAGATGAAGCGAATGAGACAATCCAAGGATACTGTGATGAAACCGAAAAAGCGCTCGATGAAGTGAAAGAAGCTATTAAAAAAATCAAAGAAGGCGCAGCAGATGTTGATCTAGCGCCGCAAAGCCAACATATAAGAAAGCTTCAACACGAGCTGGTTGAACAGCACAATCTTGAAAGCGAAAGCATCGGCGAAGGTGACACACGCCACCTGCGCATCGTTGGCGGCAGCGATTATTCAAAAGTAGTGTAAATTGATGAGTATAGCTTATACTAAAATCCATACGTCCTTCCGAATCAAGAAACATTGCAACGAGTATTATTCGTGATTATTCGGAATCTCTACCCCCACTATAGTATGTTGTGGAATGACGTTGTAGGGTGCGTTTCACGCACCACAATGATTCATGATAGTGGGCAGCCCACCCTCCTGTCATGCCGTGACATTGAGCGTTGTGTAGTTTTTGAAACGAATGCAAGCGGCATATCGCAAACACGATACTCCACTTATTTGCGGCTTAGTGTATAATTCAACATCTGATGTCGTGGAGTGACGAGAAAGAAATGCAGGGTGCGTCCCACGCACGAAAATAATGTTGGTGCGCTGGTGAGCGCACCCTTTTTACATTTCTAAATTAAAATGCACCTGAAATATTCTCAGGTGCTAACTCTTATCACTTTTGCATAGCCTTGTTAGAAGGTTTATTTAACAAATATTAAATATATCTAACGTAATACTTATTATATCTAATAGCAAAACTTCTGTCAAGAAAATAAAATAGAGATATGAGGAACAAAAGACTAAAGACGCTTGGACTGAATGTCAAAGCTGAGCGAATACGCAAAGAAATCTCCCAGGAACAGCTTGCAGAGATGATAGACACATCACGCACGACTATCAGTTACATTGAGACTGCGCGTCAAAATCCAACAATACTAAAAGTTCTAGACATTGCGAAAGCGCTGGATGTCGACATAAGCGTTTTGACTAGGGATGTATAAATATTTATTACTTTTTCAAGCCTGAAGCGCCGCTGACGATTTCGATTAACTCTTGAGTAATCGCGAATTGACGTACTTTATTATAGTCAATCGTCAGTCGAGTAATCATATCTTCTGCGTTGTTCGTAGCGGCTGACATTGCCATCATACGTGATGCAAGCTCGCTCGCTGTAGCCTCTAAGAACGCCTGATAAATCAAGTTCGAAATATACATCGGCATAATTTCCTGCAAAACAGCGTCAGCATCAGGCTCAAATTCCATCAACGGATCAATATGATGCTCATGCTCTTCCATTTCGGGCACCTCGACCGGCAAAAGCTGCCAGCTCTCAACCGAGTAAGACATCATATTACGGAAAGTTGTTGTCACAATTTCAACTTTATCAATAGTTTTTTCTACATATTCATCAGCCAAATCTTCGGCAACGACTTGTGACATTGAGAAAGTAACCTCTTGCGGGAATTTAGTGTAGGATTTAACGATTTCAAAATCCAGTGAGGCAGATTTGCGTTTAAGAGCTGCAATGCCTTTCATACCAACAACAAATACTCTGCATTTAATACCTTTTTCATTGTACTCTTGTATTTTTTGCAGTGTTAAGCGCACTAAGTTAGCATTATACGCACCTGCAAGCCCTTTATTTGACGTTAGAACCAGAATCCCGACAGTTTTCACTTCACGTTCTTCCAAAAGCGCCTGATAGTTGTTGATATTGTCCTCGTATTTAATATGCGTTGTATCGTAGTCAGCATGCGCCGCAATCAACTTTTTGAACATATCTTTCAGAGCATTTGTAAACGGGCGCGTCGCTTTGGTCGCGTTTTCACTGCGCTTAACTTTCGCGGCTGCAACCATTTTCATCGCGCGCGTTATTTTTTGCGTGTTTTTTATGCTTGAAATTCTATTTCTTAAATCTTTTAAGTTAGCCATTTTTTTCCTTTGGTGCGTGTGACGCACCCTACGTTTTTTGCTCCCTCTCCCCGGTGCGGGAGAGGGTTGGGGTGAGGGGTACATTCCCATCTCCTGTTATCGTCAAATTGTTTGGTGCGTGAGACGCACCCTACAATTTGTGTTTTTGTCATTGCGAGCACCTGCAAGGTGCGCGGCAATCCAATTTTATTTCGTTGTCAATGTTTTTCTTTTTGGTGGGCAATAGCTTGCCCTACAATTATTTACCCGAAGAAGTTGTCTTTGAACTTATCCAAGTGTTCTTTCAGAGAAGCTCTATCTTCGTCTGATAAACCTGCACCATCGTTCAAACGTCCTTCTAAGTCAGTCATATTGGTTGTGAAGTAATCAAACCATTGTTTTTTAAATTTGTTGATTTCTTTGTTGTCAACTGTGTCCAAATAGCCTTCGTTAGCGGCAAATAGGATTGTGACTTGTTTTGCTACGCTAAGTGGTGTGTATTGAGGCTGTTTAAGTGCTTCTGTAAGCTTTTGACCTCTTAATAACTGATCGCGTGTAGCTTTGTCCAAATCACTTGCGAACTGTGCAAATGCTTCTAGCTCTCTGAATTGCGCTAAGTCAAGTCTCAGTTTACCTGCAACCTGTTTAATAGCTTTTGTTTGAGCGTTACCACCAACCCTTGAAACCGAAATACCGGCGTTGATAGCAGGACGGATACCTGAGTTGAACAGTGATGTTTCTAAGAATATCTGACCGTCCGTAATGGAGATTACGTTAGTCGGAATGTATGCAGAAACGTCACCTGCTTGGGTTTCGATAATTGGAAGCGCAGTCATACTGCCGCCGCCTAATTCGTCGTTAAGCTTACAAGCACGCTCTAATAAACGTGAGTGTAAGTAGAATACGTCACCCGGATACGCTTCACGCCCTGGTGGACGACGTAACAACAAGCTCATTGCGCGGTATGCTTGAGCGTGTTTTGTCAAATCGTCATATATAATCAGAACTGCTTTGCCTTGCTCCATGAACTCTTCACCCATCGCAGCACCTGCGAATGGTGCGATATATTGAAGCGGCGCCAAGTCACTTGCTGATGCCGAAACGATAATCGTGTAATCCATTGCTCCGTATTCTTCAAGAGTTTTAGCAATTTGCGCAACTGTTGAAGTTTTTTGACCGATAGCGACGTAAATACAAATTACGCCTGTACCTTTTTGGTTGATAATTGTATCAAGCGCGATAGCTGTTTTACCGGTTTGTCTGTCACCGATAATCAACTCACGCTGCCCGCGACCGATAGGTGTCAAAGCGTCAATCGCCGTTAAACCTGTTTGCATCGGCTCGTGTACTGATTTTCTTGCAACAATACCGGGGGCAACACGCTCAATTGGGCGTGTTTTATCAGATACGATATCGCCTTTACCGTCAATGGCTTGACCTGTCGGGCTTACGATTCTGCCCAACAGCCCATCACCAACCGGTACAGATGAGATTCTGCCGGTCGTTTTAACCGTCATACCTTCTCTGATATGATTGTACTCACCAAGCATTACAACCCCGACGTTATCTTCTTCAAGGTTGAGCGTCATGCCTAACGTGCCTTTGCCGTCTTGAAATTCGACAAGCTCGTTTGACATAACATTGCGCAATCCCCAAATACGGGCGATACCGTCACCAATTTCGATTACCGTACCTATGTTTGCGGTCTCAATTGGTGCGTTGTAATTTTCGATTTTGGATTTTATAACTGATGTTATTTCATCCGGACGTATTGTTGCCATACTTTTATCCTCTATACTAATTGTTTTTTCATATTTTCAAATTTTGATAATAAACTCGCATCGATTACGTTGTCATCCATTTTTATTACCAAACCTGCGATTATACTTTTATCGATTTCATAATCAATAATGATATCTTTTTTGTTAAACTTGTCTTCAAGTTTCTTTTTGAGTTTTTGTTTTAAGTTGTCATCCATTGCAACGGCTGTTGTCACAGAAACTCTTGCAACGCCTATTAAATCATCCATTGCTTTTTCGTAAGTTGCTAAAATTGCGTGGAATAAATTAAAGCGATTTTTATCAATCAAAAGGTATAAAAGATTGTAGACTTTTTCGCTAAGCTCTGTTTTGAATATTTGTTGAATGACATCTTTTTTGTCGGTAACGGGTATTGCCGGATGGCTCAAAAACTCGCTCAAATCAGGCGACGCGATAATAACACTCATGACAGATTTCAGTTCATCAAAAGTTTTTTCAACTGAATTGTCAGCCTTTGCCAGCTCCACTAAAGCATTAGTGTATCTTTTTGCTATTGGTATTAATTTACTGTCGATTTGTGTCGTCATTTTTACCCTGTTCTAAATTGCGTCAATACATTCTTCAATGATTCTTTTGTGCATTGCTTCATCTTTGTCTAAAACCTGCTGCATATTGTCTTGAGCAATTTTTAGCGAAGCTTTCGACACATCTTTTGAAAGAATATCTTTTGTGGTTTTGATTTCATAATCAATTGTCTTTTTAGTATTTTCTTCGATTATTTTAGTTTTATTTTCTGCTTCTTCTTTAATTTTTTCAGAAAGCCCGGCCGCTGTATTTCTTGCCTCCTGACATAATTCGTCAATTTGTTGCGGCAGTTTTTCCATATCAACCTGCGCGCTTCGCAAATCTGTCGCAGAATCAGCCTTGCGTTTTTCCGAATTATCAACAGCTTCTTTAATTTTTACGCTTATGCTTGCAACTGCATCACCAAGTTTCAGTTTTTTACCAAGGAAGTAAAAAATCCCGACCATTGCTGCAAAGCTGAATGCGTTAGCGTGAATAATATTTTCAATACCGAAATTAAACCCCATTATTCAGCACCTCGTCCAGCTTTTCAGGTGGTACACCTGAAATTGCAATTTCTTGTCCTGTAACTTTGCCTAAAATGCTTTGTGCTAAGTTGATAACATCGTCTTTGAGTTCGCTTTTAACAACCTTAACTTCGTCATCAAGGTCTTTTTTAGCATTATCGAGTTGTTGTACTGCACTTGCATTGGCATTGTTTATAACTTCAGCTTTTTTCTTTTTGGCTTCGTCTGTGATGTCTGAAATTATGCCTCGCATATCAACACGAGCGTCGTTGAGTTTGCAATCTTTTTCTTCAATTAAAGAAGAAGTTGTGCTTTTGTTGCATTCAATTTCATCATCGTTGAGTGCAAGTAAACTTTTGCGTTTTTCAACGATTTTTCGCATAGGTTCGTACAACACAATATTCATTAAAATCATGAATATCGCGAAGCTAATCATAGCTATGAAAATTGTAGCATCAAACTCTAACATAACGCTCCTAATTGATACCGAATGCTATTAATAACGCAACGAACAAAGCATAAATCGCGCAAGCTTCGATAAGACCGGCGCCTGCCCAGAAATATTTGCTCATTTTGCCTTCTGCTTCAGGTTGTCTTGCAGTAGCTTCAATCATAGCTTTTACTGCTAAACCTAAGCCAATACCGGGACCTGCAACACCTAAGCCTATTGCTAAGCCCATCGCTAACATTTTTGAACTAATTGGATCCATAATTTTCTCCTTTTTTTATGTAATGTCTTTTATTTTTTTATTTTGTTGGGGTGGAAACCCCAACCTACATTTGATTTCGCTGCATGGGACGCACCCTGCAATTTGCTACTCCCTCTCCCCGGTGCGGGAGAGGGTGGGGTGAGGGGTACATTCCCTTCTCCTGTGTTTTAATTTTATTGTCAATGTTTTTTTGTTTCGGTGCGTGGGACGCACCCTACAGTTTTAGTGATTATCTGCCGTCGCCAGTGATAAATACGCTGATGACAGCAATGTGAATACTAATGCTTGTATAACCGCTACGAATACTTCAAAGAACATAAACGGAAGCGGGAAAAACATTCCTAAGAACTTCATTTTTGCAAAAACAACAGTACCAAGACCGAGCATAACCATAACGAGAATCTCGCCGGCTAAAATATTGGCAAAAAGTCGGACTGCGAGCGAAAATGGGCGAATAATATCTTCCATAATATTTAACGGCGCCATTATCGGCATAGGCGAAAAGTAATGCAAGAAATACTTCGGCCCTTTTTTGACTACGCCTGCCCCTATATAGTATATAAGAACAATAATTGCCATTGCGGCAGTCATGTTAATATCGTTCGTAGGCGACGCTAACTCACCTGAGTGCAAATGATAAAGTCTCCAGGGGATTTGTCCTGCTAAGTTTGCAGTTAAAATGAACAAAAACAACGAAGCCAAAAGCGGCGTATGTTTTCTGCCATCTTTTCCTATTGTATCTGTCATATCCCAGAAGAATGACATAATGCTTTCAAGCAAACCTTGCAGTCTACCGGGGATGATAGATAAATTGCGTGTCGCAAAGAACGAAAATACGACTAAAGCTATCATTACAATCCACATAACGAGTAATGTATCCATATGTACAGACATGCCACCAAAGTGTACTATCCAATGCTGTCCTGCATGTATCTCCATTGTTCCTCTATCTTCAATATGTCGTATAAAGCTTCATGATAAATTATATACATTATAATAGCACTTATTTTAATTATTGCAAAGTCTTAATCTAATAAGTTCAGCATGACGTGGAAAATTAAAGCTATAGGTTGGAGTGAAACCCCAACCTATAGCTTTAAATGTCATCCCGGAATTTTGTTATACAAAATATCCGGGATCTTACCATATTTGCATTATACTCCTTGCTGGGCAGATCCCGCATCAAGTGCGGAATGACGAGGACGATAGAATTGTTTCATAACTCATCAACCTAATATTTAAAGGCTAGCTTTTGGGAATTGTTTGATTTATAGTATACCTTGGTGAGTAAAAATACGGGGTTATTGAAGTGAAAAATACAGTTATCGTTGGGGCTCAATGGGGAGACGAGGGCAAAGCAAAGATTACAGACATGCTTGCGGCAGATGCTGATGTAATTGTCAGATGGCAGGGTGGCTGCAATGCCGGTCATACAGTTGTTTTTGACGGCAAAACTTATAAGTTTCACTTGATACCCTCAGGTATTTTATACAAAAACAAAACTTGCATAATCGGAGCAGGTACCGTAATTTATCCCGAGGCGCTTCTGGATGAGATTAATCACCTTGTAAAAGAAGGCGTGTCGCTGAAAAATTTGAGAATTCATCCTCTGGCTTCTGTTACCATGCCTTATCATATTGATATTGATGGAATCAGCGAGAGTGGCAGCACTTCTGAAATCAAAATCGGTACAACTAAAAAAGGTATTGGGCCGACTTATGCAGATAAAGTTGGACGCTGTGGCATAAAAGTTCAGGATTTATATGACGAAGATTTTTTGTCAAAACGTATTGATGCGATACTGCCGATTAAAAACGCCATTTTGAAAGAAGTTTATAAATCAAAAACATACTCAAAAGATGAGATAATGAAATACTGCAAAGAAGCCGCAAAAATTATGAAACCTTATATTTTTGAGGATTGGCAGGAAGAATATGCCAAAATAGCTAAAAGTAAGAAAAAAATCTTATTTGAAGGCGCACAAGGTGTAATGTTAGATATCGACTGGGGTACATACCCGTTTGTCACAAGCTCAAATCCGATAGCGGGCGGGGCTGTGACAGGAACAGGTTTTGGCGCGAACCACATAAACAGTGTTATTGGTATTTCAAAAGCTTACGTAACACGTGTAGGCGAAGGCCCCTTCCCTACTGAGTTAAACGATATTGAAGGCAAACGTATTCAGACTATTGGCAATGAATTTGGCACAACAACAGGTCGTCCGCGCAGATGCGGCTGGTTTGATGCTGTTGTTGCTCGCTATGCAGCGCAGGTCAGTGGCTTAACATCTATGGCGATTACTAAACTTGATGTGTTCGACACATTCGACCAAATCAAACTTTGCAAAGCCTACAAAGACAAGCGCAATGGTAAAATATACGAATATTACCCAACCAATATTAATGTGCATCAGCACTTAGAGCCAGTTTATGAGACATTTGACGGATGGCACAGTAATATAACGGCTGTTAGAGAGTTCAAAGACTTGCCTCATAACGCACAAATTTATATCAAAAGAATTGAAGAATTAATCGGTATTCCTGTTTCTCACGTGAGTGTTGGCCCTGACCGAGACGAAACTATTTTGATGTAGTTTGCGGTAAATCATTATACGTTAAAGTAGGGGGGGGCTCACCAGCCCACCAACATTAAGGCAAAAATAATTCAATTGCGCATTAAAAACATTTCTTGAAATTTGAGTACAACATCTTTTAGGCTGGCGTTTTCAGGTAAGCCCATCTTTTTGAGTTCCACTTTAATCACAGAATGTCCTCTCTCGGTGAGTTCGCCGGTTGGCGTAAAAAGCATCGGGCTTCCGTATTTTTGATGCATTAACTTTATAAAATCATATGGCATCATTGGGAATTGACCACCGTTTCTGCGTATTACCATTTGCGCTCCGGGGTCTTTTGACGCAAACCAATTCACTGCATATGTAAAACCACGGCATGACAAGTTTCTTATTTGAGGCATATTATATTCCTTTTTTACTTTGCTTAATTACATAAAAACCAAACAAAAAAAAATTTGCTATTTCGTCGCGCCGTACCGCAACGATAAAAGTTGCCCTTTAAATCAAACGTTAGTGTGCGGTATCTCATAACCATGAGACCCCGTGTATTAACGCCTTATGGTACACAAAAAGATTAATGTCCGGGGAGGCGCTATTATTTGTTATGAGTAGTCATATTTAAAATATACTCTATGGCGTCTTCTTTTGTACAAATGTTGCCTGAAATTTGCTCTTCTTTGATTGCGTCGATTATTTCACCAAGCTGTGGTGATGGGGAGAGATTTAGAAGTTCCATAATTTCGTTGCCGTCAATTAGTTTTGGCAGCGGTTCAAGCGTGTCTTTAATCTCAAGATATGTACACAAAAGTGTGTTCAGGGCGTTTATATTCCGCTCAACCATCTCCTCAGTAACGTCAATGCCACGCGCTGAGAGCCTATCGGCTTGCGAGAGTATAATCGAGTCGATTACTTCATCTTCCATTTTACGAAAAAATCGCATCATAGCTTTTTCCGAATAATCAGACGCCGAAACAAGCGCTGAAGGATAAATATGGTATTTAATCAGCTTTTGCACGTACGAAATTTGTTTGTTTGAGTATTTCAGCGTTTTCAAAACAGGCTTGGCCATGTCTGCGCCCAAGTTGTCATGATTAATAAAACGATGTTTGCCTGTATCTTCTTCAATTGTCCAGGTGTCAGGCTTGCCAATATCATGCAAAAATGCTGCAAGTTTTAGCATTGAAAGTCTGCTATGTTCCCCGAAACTTTGTGCATTCAAGTGTTCTCTAATTTCATCACAGGCATTTTCGTAAATTATTTCAATTTGTCGAACAATCTCAAGACTATGTTCGAACAAGTTGAGGTGATGGTGGCGGTTTGGTGGTATTGTTTTCACGGCATTCATACAGGGTAAAATTTTTGTGAGCATGCCGCATTCGTCCATGCATTTTAAAGCGTAAGACGCGTTTTTGCCCCCAAAAAGCTTTGTTAATTCGAGATTTACGCGCTCAGGCGCAGGTTTTGTGATTAAATCGGCATGATTTTTAATTATATTAATTAAATCTTTATCTAACTCAAAACCCAGTGACGCTTGAAATCTAAATGCACGCAATAGCCTCAGCGGGTCGTCAATAAAATTTTGCTCGCTAATACCAACTATTTTTTTCTCTTTTATATGGTGGATGCCGTTATATAAGTCGATAAATTCCATTTTCTGTAAATCAAAAACAATCGCGTTTACGGTGAAATCGCGTCTTGAAATATCATCTTGTAAATTATTATTAATCGGACTAGTTATATCTATGTAGTTTACTTTATCCTCTAAAACCACGCGGTAAATGCAATTTCCTTCATCTAAAGGTACATAGCTTGCGTTGAATTTTTCTGCTAATTCAAGCGCGACATCTTTTGCAGGGGTGCCGTTAACGATAATATCACGGTCGTTGCTGGATTCTTTGTGGTGGGCAGTGGCCCACCCTGCATTCTCAACATT
>JAVBNU010000019.1:0-8096 GCA_031551265.1 Candidatus Gastranaerophilaceae bacterium | reverse complement strand
GAACATGGATATGCTGCTACGTGAGTTGATACAGCCTGAAAGTATTTTGAAAATAAAGCAACATCACGAAAATTTGCAGAATAAAAAAGCTACTAAAAAAGTAAATCCTACAAAATTAGTTAATATATACGGTGATGACGAGATATTTGATGAGGATTGTGACGAAAATACCTGCCTTTTATGTCACCTTTAATTTGGAACTTTACTATAATCAAAATCAGCGCATTTAGGGTCTTGCCTGTCGTATTTCCCGTTGTGGTCGTTGTCGATACCGTCATTACAGGAATTTCCTGACTCTGGACCTTCTGCACGTGGTGTTTGTGTAAGCCATTTATCGGGAATATTTTGCCACTGTTCTTCAAAAATTTTCCGTGCTTCGATTGTGTGTGCAGGGTTTGTGATGAAGACTATATTTTCATCGTTTTTAAGTTCTGCTGTAGTGGTTGCGTTCATTGAACCTACAGTTAGCCGTTTATCGTCAGAAATAATCGTTTTCATATGTTGTTTGCCTGTCCAGTTCTCGACTTTCACAGGTACACTTTTTTCACGTATTTTGTGGTGTTTACTGTAAGTCTCTTGTGAAGCCGAAGCACAGGTTATCACTTTTACATCAACGCCTCTTTTTTTTGCTTCAACCAAAGCATTGATAATTCTGTCGTGAGTTAAAAAGAACATTGCAACATAGACATATTTTTCAGAGCTGTCAATCATTGAAACGATTTCATCAACCACATCAGGGTTAGGACAAAAATAGACTGAAACTATCGAGCCATCGTCTAATTTTATGTTTTTCATATGATATGGCGTTTTTAAATAGTGAAATTTGCCTGAAAACATTTGTTTTGACTCTTTTATATATGCGTAAGTTATTTCAGGAGAGGTGATTAAAGCATTTAGGTTACTGTTTAAACCTCCTGTACCTGATGAAGTTAAGTTGGTTGAGCCAGTCCATACTTTAGTTTTGCCAAGGGTTACAAACTTATTATGCATAAGATTACCGTTGTATGTGCCTTTTTCTGTTTCTATACCTTTTGCTCTATCACTTGCGATACGGTCAGCGATTGCTTTATCAACTTCGTAATCTGTTCTCCACTTTCCGAAAGTTTTCATAGCATAAAAGGTGTCTCTGCCTGAACTACGATTGTTGATATCCACGTCTGCAACGCCATAAACTTTGTTTCTTCTTTTTTCTGCTTTAACAAAAGCCTCAATGATTTCAGGCTGATACATTATACCGTAAGTTGCGATGTAAATATCTTCACGTTTTAATTTATTGAGTTCCTCGATTAAAACCTTGCCTGATGGTGTGCGTGATACTTCAGAAGGCTTGTAATTAAATTCAATAGGGCTGTTGTAAAGTAATTTTATCCCTGTTGTTAAATTCTTTTTAGTTTTAGAAAAATCGGGCGATACAATCTCAACGGAATGAGCGTAAGAACTTCTGTAACCAAAATTCTCTGTATTAGCCTTAAAACAACAATTTGCAGCTTCATATTTAGTTTTAGCTTCATCAAGTGTTAGTTTTTCAAACTCTACTGCCTTTTGACCATACTCACAGTCAGGTTTGTGGTATTTATTATTCTTGAGATTTAAAATTACAAAATCTTCAGCAAAAGAATGTAGTTGCAAAAACAAAATAACCAAAAGGATAACTCCTACAATCTTTTTCATTTACTCTTCCTTCGTCACTACCAGCTATTTACAGCCCAATCATACATAAAAGATTAGAAAAAATCCATAAACTTTATATATCACGTTTTAATTAATCACCAAGTGGCCATCTGTCGTAAAGTTCGTCTTCACGTTCTTGGCTTCTGCTGAAAATACCACCCTTTGTATAAGAGTCGTATTCATCGTTATCTACGTCTTTTTTGGGTTTTGCAGGTGGTTTTATGCCTGATTCAATGTCTTCAATTCGTTGTAGCCAAAATAAAGTATCTTTCAGAGTATCAGGTGTTATTGTTTCGTTAAAAAAACCGCTTTCTTGAAGTGCTTTATATTTGCTTATAGCACTTCTGTTAGTTAATTCTAACGCATTTTTTCGAGATTTTAAGTGACCGTTTGAAGCATAGTAAAGGTCAAAATGAGGCATATTCTGTTTTTCGGCTTGTAAAACTTCTTTTTCTTTAAAACCTTCACGAATCGCACGTTTCGTATCAGCCTCGTTAATAGTTCCGAAGTTGACAAACTTGCAGGTTTTTACCTGTATTTCCGATACTTTCATGTCCCATTTCCTCAATAAATCCGTTTATATATTAAAGCAAAAATTACCTTAATTTGCAAGCCTATTAATGAATCTATGGTACTTAGCAGCGAAACCGTTTTCAGTTTTCTTCGCATGTTGTTCTTGTTTTTCTTTTGACATTGGTGTTATCGGTTTACCAACAAGTTTACGAGTTATGATGTCGGTTGCAATAGTGTTCCAAAAAGCTATGTGCATAGCACCGGCTAAAGAATTATTATACTGAAGCCTAAATATATCGTTAAATAAATCCATTAAACTAAGTTGAACAGCCATTCTCATTATGTTCTGTACGAATCTTTCACGACCTTTTTGTGAGGCTTGTTCTTGATTTTTAGTTTGCTTCAACGTTAGTATGTAATCGTCTAATACAACAAAATACAGTGTTACCATTGAAACTATATTTTTCGTCATTTTACCAATTTTTGAGTTGTCGATAGCAGAGTTAGAGTTTTTATTGAAAGCTGACCTTACTGTATTTTGCATATATGCGTCAAATTCTTTGTCATTCAGATTTTTAGCTTTTCGTAGATAATTTTGGTACGCTGTTGAAAGCATAGCCAACTCATCAGAAGGTTTTTTACCGTCTTCAATAAATTTTGCTATGCTATTCCCTACTTTTGTCTTACTGACCTGAGCAACAGATAATACAATACTTGATACCAACTTATACGGTATCAATGCAAGGTCTTTAACCAACCTGAATGGTACTAAAACTACTTTAGCTATCTCAACTAACGGTACTTCCATATTGGTAAACGGAATTTTAACTAACTTATCAATTTTGTTGAATTTATATACACCACCTTTAAGTATTTCTTCTTGTTTTTCATATAGTGCATTTTCGTAACGTTGAGCAAGGTCACTAAAACCTGCTTTATTTATCTTTTGTGTAAACTTATTCATATCGTCTTCAGTAACTTGTAGTGGTACTCTGAAATATTTATCTGTCCAATTGTCACGTTGTTTTAAAATATTCTTACCAAAATCTGTTTTTAAAAATTGTTTTTGCCCATATCTACACGCAAAACCACCAATTACGCTTGCTGCAATGAATATCATAGCATTTTTAAGCGTTAAAAGGTGCTTCCGTTGATTTTGTTGCTCTTGTGAGTCAAGCCAGTATAATTGTTCGTTATTTTCTCGGTGCAGGAATTGACTTATAGATGTTATATCTTTGAGTCTTCTAGGTTGCGGTGGGAGTTTTTCAGGTACTAAATTTTTTCCTACAGCCAACCTTGAACCACTTTCAACAAACGCAACCGTACCAGTAGTAATTACAGGCGCAACGCGTGGAAACGTATTTGTGAGCCTGTCAAACGTATTCAGCGTGCCATAAGTTGTGTACGCTGTGCTTCCAGCTCGTATAAACTCTTGTGTTAAACGTTGATTAGCACTAACTTTAGCTTCTTTCTCACTCATACCATTTTTCAAGGACATGTTGTACACATCGATAGCAAGGAAAAAAGCAGGTACTAAGCCAGTCACAAGCCGATTTAATGATCGTTCAACTGGCGTACTATAATTCCCTGTCTTCTTGCTCATATAGTTTCTTAAAAGTTCATCTGTATGTTTTATAATTTGCTCTTCAAAATCATCAGGTCTCACACCACCGTTTTTAGAAATAATTTCATCATAAATTTTATTAACTTCCTCTAATGCCCCTCTCAAAGACTGTACATTGTCACGTAACATCTTATTATTACGGTGCTTCTGCAAAAACTCTGCATTGTTCCAACGCTCCAAAGTTGTATTTGTAGGAAATTTCTTAGACAATCCACCAACTACACCACCATATAAGTCTTTCCACATACCAGTGAACGGATATAAGAAGCTATTTACGAACTTCTGCCCCATCGACTCGTCATGGATTGCCTTACCTTCAAAAACTTTACTGAAAACATCAGCAGGTATATCTTTTTCGAGATTAGCTACGAATTTACCGTACTTACTATTTAAAAACTTCACAACCTCGTCAAAATGATTAATAGCAACCCTCTTGCCACCACCAAAAGCACTTTCAATACCTTTAAAACTTATATCACTTTTTGCAGCACAAGACCGCTGACCCCAGTCAGCATTTGAATTGAGGCTATTGTAGCTATTTTTAAAAGATGTTTTCACTTTTCACACCTTACTTAGAATTATTAAGCAAGGTGAATAAGCAAAATTGCTTTAAAAGCATTCTGTAGTATGAAAACTTTACATTTTTTAATATCCCTAATCTTCCCACTTTGATGAGGCAGGAGCTTCTTGGAAAGTTAGACTGACTTCTTGTAATGTCGCCGAAATACCATCTTGAAACATCTCTATTCCGCAAGCGTTATCGATGTCAAGGTTACAACATTGCCTAAGGTCAAATGTTTTGTTTTTTATAAGTTCTTTG
The DNA here is from genome assembly GCA_031551265.1 of Candidatus Gastranaerophilaceae bacterium. Classification (GTDB taxonomy): domain Bacteria; phylum Cyanobacteriota; class Vampirovibrionia; order Gastranaerophilales; family Gastranaerophilaceae; genus JAVBNU01. The sequence goes on along the minus strand of JAVBNU010000019.1, from coordinate 3,468 downwards.
AACTCAAATGCACTCAGTTTATGAGTTACTTCTCTGCCTGCTGGCAAACGATAAAAACCTTTCACATTATACTTTGTGCCACAACTAGCGCAAATGATGCTGATACCTCTACTTTGGATTTGCTCAATCTTATCAAAATTATTGATTTCTTGCTCCTCATGTTGACATTTCGGACAATGGATGTAGACTACAGCTGCATTGGATAGCATTTCTGCTTTTGTGTGTTTGTAATTTTTCATAAATCACCTCATATTATTAATAAATATTAAAACTTATTTTTACAATACATTACTAAATAGTTTTACACAATACTCATTAGTAATATATTTTACAAAAATTAATTTTCTTTTTTCTTTAACCACAGCCATAACCCATACCTATAGTAAAATTATAAAAGAGGAAAATATGACTGAAATAGACAAAGATAAGGTAAAGTTTAATAGAAAAATCAAAGGTTTATTGTTACATAAAGGTATAACCTATGTGCTATTGGCAGAACTTTTGAAAGCAAAATATGGTTACGATAAAACAAGTGCTAACATCGCCAAGAAAATAAGAAGTGGTACCATTTCACATATAGAATTAGTAAAGATTCTCGACATTCTTGGCTATGATGTTGAGTTTGTTGATAGAGAAAAAGAATAAATGATTGAATAATCCTCTTCTGGTTAAAGATAAACGCTAGAAGGCCACATAAAAATGAAACTACGTATCATATCAGACATACATGCAGACATAAATAAAGGCTATGAATTCGATTTTGGCAATGACTTTGTCGTATGCTGTGGTGATATTTCAGGAAATAGGCTTAAAACTGAGGATTGGGTAAGGGAAAACATCAAGCAAGGTATATTCATTGAGGGCAACCATCTAGGATATGACCGAGTATCTTTTGATGAGAACGATTCTCTTACATCATCGATAGAATATTTGAGAACTAAGTTTTCCAGTGGTGATGTGGTTTTTCTTGAAAACAACTACAAAATCATTGATGATGTTGTTTTTATCGGCTGTATTCTATACACAGATTTCAGTTTATATAATGATGAGGAACACTGTAAGCACCTGGCGAAAATTTCTTTAAATGATTTTCGCTATGTGAAGGTTCTAAAAGATGGGGTGGCGAAAACCATAACGCCGGATGATACTGTTGAATTTCACAAAGCTAGCCTAGAATTCATCGAGGAAACTTGTCAAAAGTTCCAAGATAAAAAGATTGTTGTAATTTCTCATCATGCGCCAAGCGAAAAGTGCATTGAAGAAAAATACAAGGATGACTTATTAAGCGCAGCGTTTGCGAGCGACCTTGAATGGCTGATTAAAAAGTATGACAACATAAAACTATGGTGCCATGGACATGTGCACCATGACGTAAATTTTACTTTACACGACACAAGGGTGATAGCGCATCCATTTGGGTATTACAATGAAAATAATCGAGATTTAAAAAATTACGGATTAATGGTCGAAATTTAATGGGATTTTTCTCACTTTTTATTTTCTACTGCAACAAAACTGCAACATTTTTAGAATAAGAGTAAAAAATTAGCGAAACATAGGCACAAGAAAACCCTCTCGAGGAGGGTCTTTTAAAGTGGTGCCGCGTCTCGGAATCGAACCAAGGACACAGGGATTTTCAGTCCCTTGCTCTACCAACTGAGCTAACGCGGCAAGTCTATTTAGTTTTTCTTATGCCGTTGGTAGAGCAAGCTCTACTTGTTTCTTAACTTCGCTCGGCTCACGCCTCACTTTGCTAACGCGGCAAATACCTATTATTACTGTATTTCTGCACTTCACTAAGTGCTTTCTTTACTATAAAATACCAAACACATAGGCTACAGTCAAGGAAATAATATAATCGGTAAAAACAATTATAGAAACGAGTGAAATAATTATTTTAAGACGATTTTATGAGAGTTTTAAGCATCGAAAAACCTTCCAGTAAAAGATTCTCGGCCTCTGTTCTTGAGATATTCATTTTTTCGGCAATTTCTTTAATATCACCGGTTTTACCCTCAAGTCCAAAGTTCAAAGATATTACCTGACGGATGTTTTCGGGTAAGGTCTTGAGCGCTTCGTATAATTCTTCGGTCTCTACGGTTGTTTGGATAATTTTTTGAGGCGTGTATGATTTTTTATCAGCAATAAAATCCATTTTCTTTGCATCTTCACCTGATATTTGTTCATCCAGAGACACTTGTTTTGCTGAATTATTGATATGGCGCAAAAATCCTCCTTTTATATGGTGATATAAGAGCGCTTCAAATCTTTTACCTTCGATAGGCTTATAGGTTTTTGCGGCTCCATAGAGGCCATCCATTATTATATCATCAGAATTACCCTGAAAATTGAATTTATATGCAAGCTGTCCTCCAATTTTCATTGCTTCTGCATAATATTTTTCCATTAATTCATTCCTCACCTCGGGAGGGTTATAATCACGCGTTGCTGACCATTTTGCCAAACGAGAAAACTCCGTCAGAGCCTTCGCCTCCTGAATTTTAGATAATGCCTCATTCTTTATTTGGATTAGAGTACTATGGCTGCAACCGACTGCTTTAGCTATTTCATCTATTTCTTTAGATTTTCCGTCCTGAATTCTATAATAAAGACCAAGAATTACTTTTTCAATATCTAAAAGAGTCTCAAAATCACACTTAAATGACTCAAAAACTTCTTCTTCACAATTAGCCTCAAAAGCGGTATTTTCAAGCTTGAGCAAGTATTCTAAATTTTTAGGAATTTCTATTGCTATTTTTGCAGAGTCGTTTAATTCATCTCGGTAGTCATCAAGCATATTTCCAAAGTCTTTATCTTGGATTTGAACCTGTTTGAGAGCCTTAGCACATAGTTGCTGTACTCTTTGTCTGCTCACCTTAAAAATGTCGGCTACTTCCTGATATATCATCGGCTTACCGTCATGAATGCCATAATATAAACTGAGCAATATCTTTCTTCTTGGCCCTAAAATACTATACCCGTTAACAAGTCTCTGAAATTCATCTGCGCTATGTTTTTGTTCAAAAACAGTATTTTCAAGACTTAGTAATGGCTTGAAATGCTCAGGAATTACTTGTCCCGAAGGTTCTCTTGTTTTCTCCACGTTGATTAAGCTTAGATACGCCTCAAGCATGTTCTTAAACTCTTTATCCTGAACCTGAGCCCGCTCAAGAGCCTTAATACATATTATTCGTACCCCTGTTGAAGATATACTGAAAATGTCGGCTATTTCCTGATATCTCATCGATTTGCCATCATGGATGCCATAATACAAACTAAGAAATATCCTTTCTCTAGGTTTCAAAATACTAAACCCGTCAACAAGCCTCTGAAATTCATCTGCGCTATGTTTTTGTTCAAAAACAGTATTTTCAAGACTTAGCAATGGCTTGAAATGCTCAGGAATTATTTGTTTTGAAGCTGGTTTTTCAGGCTTATAACGCCCTTTCAAATCTTTTTTGTAAATAT
>JAVBNU010000082.1:0-44551 GCA_031551265.1 Candidatus Gastranaerophilaceae bacterium | reverse complement strand
TATGCTTGGTACAGGCTACTTGAAAATCCTTGATGGCACAGGCACATTCACTAATACGTTAGCTCTTACTCAAACCCAATATGATGGTGCGGTATACAGATACGATGCTATAGCATACAACAACCAAACTGTCAGACTTGTCCGTGAAGGCCAAACACCAACAGACTACCCGGGCAGCGCTGATTGGGGCAATGATGGTTTGCCTCCGACCGGCAATCCTTGGGAAGTACATAATTCAACTGAATTAAAAGCGGCAATTAACCTTACAAACACTACTTCTGAAGGTACACCAACAATCAAAATAATGAATAACTTCGCACTTGAAGAAAGTATGCCTGCGTTTACTAAATCTGCTAATATTGTTGGTAATTTAGGCGGCAAATACACAATCACAGGCGGAAATCATTCAGGTATCAAAGCAGCAACCAACGGTGTTAACCTTGCTTTTGTTAATGTTAATTTAAAAGATTACAACAACAATCTTAATGGTGGTGCTGTTGCGTTCACTAACGGTACAACAGGTACATTCACTGATACTGACTTTACAAACAATAAAACTGATGCTAAAGGCGGCGCAATATACATTGATGGCACATCTTCAGTTGCTGTCAAATCAACAATTATCGGTACCCCTGTGGTGTTCAGCGACAATAAAGATACCAACAAAACAACAAGTAATGCTATTCACATCGCAGGTGCAGGTAAAGCTGAATTAAACACTGCTGCTGACACAGAAATTCACTTATTAGATGCAATTTCAAGTGACAGCGCGGCAGCTGAAATTAAGAAAACAGGTACCGGCACACTCGTTATGGACGGCGATAATTCAGGTTTCTTAGGAAACATGATAATAGATGGCGGTGCTGTAAAAGCATATGCTAATAATTTAACATTACCTCAAACCCTGACTCTCAACTCAATGGGTATGTTAGATATGAGAAATGGTCAAATCGGTACTATCACAGGTAAAAACCTTGTTGGTAACGGCGGCGTTATCGGATTTGACATTAATCTGAATACAGGCGAGTACGACAAGCTTGTCCTATCAGGCAGTATTTCAGGTTCAATCCTTGCTGATTTAGCACTAATCGGTGATATGTCAGGCACAGGCTACTTCAAGCTGTTAGATGGCACAGGTACATTCACGAATACATTAGGCTTGAAAAAACTTGTGTATGATGGTGCAATCTACCGCTATGATGCGTTTGTATACAATAATCAGGTCATTGGACTCGTCAGAGAAGGTGAAACGCCTGACGCATACCCTGGCACACCTGTTTGGGGCGATACAGCAACTAAGAGCTTGAAAATATACAACTCAACTGATTTGAAAAATGCAATTACATGGATTAATGACGGTGTTACAGGTGGTGACGTCACAATGATTATCATGAATGACTTCGCTCTTGAAGAAAATATGCCTGAAATGCTCCAATCTGCAAACATAATCAGTAATGGTAATAATAACTACACAATTTCTAAAGGCCCTTATCAAGGTATAAAAGTTGCAACAACTGATAAAGACGTTAACTTAAACAGAATTGCAATTAACGACTACACTAGTACTGAAAGCGGCGGCGGTATGACACTTATCAACGGTGCTGTGGGTACGATTAACAACACTGCATTCGAAAATAATACTACCACAGGCGATTTCGGCGGCGGTATATTCCTTGATAACGGTGCAACACTTACCTCTACAGGTAACAATACTTTCTCAGGCAACAAAGCTGCCGCTGATGGTGGTGCTATCCGCGTAGACGCCAAAAGTACTTTGAACCTCGGTAATAACAATACATTCAAATCCAACGAGGCGATAGGCGACAAAGGTGGTGCAATCTCTGCAGCAAAGCAAAACACAACATTAATCATAGGTAATAATAATAAATTCGAATCAAACACATCCGGTTCTCACGGTGGTGCTATCAGCATCGGCGCAGATGTAGAAATATCACCATTCGGCCTGTTGGGTGAAGAAGATAATGACGTTGCTAAAATCAAAATCGGCGATAACAACGAATTTAATTCAAACATAGCCGGTGGTTCAGGCGGTGCTCTATACCTCGCAAAAGGAGTAGTCGCTGAATTAGGTTCTAACAACTTATTCGTTGCAAACCAAGCCAGAATAGACGGTGGTGCAGCTTATGTTGATACTGATTTTGAATTTACTAACACTTCTTTCACAGGCAACAAAGCTGATGGCCGCGGTGGTGCATTATTTATAGCTAATGATGTTGCATTAACTATTAATGCTGATGATAAAACTAAACCGGTTGTATTCAGCGGCAATAAAGACACTAATGGAACAGTAGCTAACTCTATGCATTTAGACGGTAATGCTATTGTTACGTTGAACGCTAAACAAGACGCTCAAATACAGTTACTTGACCCATTTAGAAGTACAGATAATCAAGCTGAAATAGTGAAAATCGGTAAAGGCGCAGCTGTGATTAATGGTGATAACTCAGGCTTCTTAGGTACTTTAAAAATTCAGGAAGGCTCTGTTAAAACCTACGCACTTTCTCCAGTTGATGTAAACAACCACGTGCTGCCTCAAAATGTCAACGTAAGTTCCTTAGGGATGCTTGATTTGAGAAACAACGCTATAGACTTCGTACGTGGTACAAACCTACACGGCGATAACGGTAAACTCGGTTTCGATATTAACCTTAACACAATGAAAAACGACAAAATGTCCTTCTCGGGCAATGTTACAGGTAATTTCGATGCTGAAATCTTTATTACAGGTGACAAAGACGGTACTAATGATTTCATAGTGATTGAAGGCGATAACCTCGCTCATACATTGGGCTTGACTAAATCCCAATATGCTGGTGCTGTCTATATGTACGACGCAGAAACTCCAAGCAACACAACGGTACGATTAACAAAAGCAGGCATTGCCCCCGTTGATCCTACTGACCCGGACAATCCAGTGAATCCGATTACACCTTTATATCCTGATAGGCCAAAACCGGCATATAATGGTTTGAACCCTGCGTTACGTCGTTACCCTGCAGCGTCAATGACCACAGTAGCTAATTTGGACACTGTAAATGATAACCTGTTCTCTCATATCGAAGAACTGCGCAGTGAAATTACAGCGAGCAGCGGCCATGTGTCGGCTGAGCTGGCGGCTAAAACTACTAAGGACGAAAATGGTAACATGGTTCCTGTCGCATTCAATCAACGCATCGAGAAAAACCAATATCGTGGCTACCAAAGCGATATTGTAGGTACAGACGCATATAAAGGCGGTTTGTGGTTTAGACCGTTCGCGACCTTCGAAAATGTTCGCGTTAAAGAAAGCAGCGCTCCTCCTAAAATCGGCAACAATGTTGGCGGCGCGTTAATAGGCGCAGACTTACCCGGTATGAAACTTGGACGCGGTATGTTATACTCAGGTGTTTATGCCGGTTATGCCGGTTCACACCAACACTTCAGCGGTGTAAGCATTGACCAAAACCAAGGTTTTGGTGGTACTTATGCCAACTGGCTGCGCGGTAACAGCTACGTAAGTGCAATCACAAGCGCCGGCGGTATTCTATACGATAGTACGGCTAACGGCAGAAAATATGAGTACCCTGGCTTTAACGCAGGCGCTGCGCTAAAAATCGGTCATGAATTCAGAGTTAAAGGCGGTATCCTAATTCAGCCTTCGGCTATGGCTTCTTATACTTTCCTCAATGCTGAAGATCATACAAACACCGATAAAGTCCGTATCAAACAAGATTCAATCCACTCCCTAAGACTACAACCAGGTTTGAAAATTGCTAAAAACTTCGGTTCAGTACAACCATACTTGACTATGCAGGCTAACTTCTTCCCATTAAGTGATTCTGCCGCTCAAGCAAGCATAGAAGCGCTTCCTATTATGAGCTTCAAGCCATATTATGAATATGGTTTCGGTGTATCGAAATTTGCAACTGAGCATTGGGCAGGCTTCTTCGAAACTACAGTTAAAAGCGGCGGCCGCTCGGGTATCAACTTTAAAGGCGGTGTCCAACGCTTCTTCTAATCCAGTATAAGTAATATAACATATGTTGAACACAAAAAGAGCCCTGCAAAGGGCTCTTTTATATGCCAAAGGCCACTGTACCAAGCAAAACGATTACGTATCGTTTTGTGAGAGGGGAGAATCGGAGGTTTGAGTCCGAAAGGAAATAAAAAAAGACTCACAAAATGAGAGTCTTTTATTTGCCGCTTCTCTCATCGGAAATTTGCAAGCAAATTTCACGACTCGCCAAGTCATTATCCCTAATGCTCACTTACGTTCGCACAGGGCTAAGGAAAGGCCGGAACCGGCTATTTACAAACAAATTAAAAAACCTCCAATTCTGGAGGTTTTTTAATTTGCCGAAGGCCGGACTCGAACCGGCACGTGGGGTGAGCCACGGTGGATTTTGAGTCCACTGCGTCTACCAATTTCGCCACTTCGGCATATTATTCAGTTTTCATAAATTCTTTTTTCAATCGGCTCAACGGAGTCCTTGCCACTTCGGCATGTTATTTAATATTACCAAAAAAAAATTTTTTTCAAAGTATTAATTTATTTCATTTCAACTAAAGTTGTCACGCCATGGACTTTGTGTGCAGGGAGTTTGTAGAACTGCATGAATGAAGGTGCAAGCTTTTTTATTTTAGCGAACAAAATCCACAGCGGGTTGCGGCTTTCGATGTCCTCAATTCCATAAAAAATTGCTTTCTCGTTTATTCTTACTTTTTTGAAAATACTTTGCAAGTTGAGAATTTCCATATATCCTGCATTGATTTTTAAGTGCCGCAGACCTTCTGCTATTTCAGCAATCTCCCAGCTTACGTCGTGAGGCTCATTTGTCTTGTTTATTGATACAAAAACATTGTCAGTGTAGACGATATTGTTTACGAACATTGTGTTGACTATGTATGGTGGAATTTTGTGGACACCCATTGTGAAAAACAGCGCTGTGCCACTGATTTTGTTAACTTTCGAAATTAAAAACAGATATTTCTCAAGAAAATGCTCATACATCATAGGGTACATTCTTTTGTAAAGTACGCGGGAACCGTTGATATAAAGGATAATAACTGCCAGAGGAAAAATTGCGAATGCCACTGCCCAGAGTGCACCGTGTTCAAGCTTGGAGAAACATGCAAGGAATAAGCTCAAATCAAACACCAACAGCCCCAGCATTGCTATAAAATGGAAGAATTTGCGTTTTAACAGGAAAATTGTACTTAGCATCAAACCTGTGATTAAAATAGCGCCTGATACCGCGAAGCCGTATGCTCCGGCCAGAGCAGATGATTTTTTGAATAGCAGAATTGTGAAAATGACACAGACCATTAACATCCAGTTTACTGAATCTATGTAGATTTGGGATTTGAGGTCAGGCGAGGTAAAATTTATTTTCAGAAGCGGCAGTATTTTCACGTTGATACTTTGATAAATTACTGAAAACAAACCGCTAATCATCGCCTGTGAAGCGATAATTGTTGCCAAAATGCTGACGAACAAAAACGGAATGTACAATATTGGAGACTCTGAGGACACCATTTCGAAGATTATAACTTTGGCGTTCGGATGATTGATTAAAAAGGCGCCTTGCCCGAGGTAGTTGCATACAAGCGCAATAAATACAAAATACCAGGCGTGGATGATTGGTTTGCGCCCTAAGTGGCCCATGTCTGCGTAAAGCGCTTCTGCGCCGGTAACACAAAGTATTACCTCTGATAGTACGAAAAATCCAACCAGAGAGTTAGTTGCCAAAAATTTTAACGCGCACAAAGGGTTGAACGCCTGAATCACGTCAGGGGTATGAAATAGTGAGAAAACGCCTGAAAACGCGAGTGCCAGAAACCAAATTAACATTATCGGGCCGAACACCTGAGTAACTTTTTCTACACCTTTTCGCTGGAACAAGAATAGTAAAATAGTTATTATGACAGTTATAAGGACGATTATTGCCTGTGGTGTGTGAGCAAGCTGAGGAATGAACTCCAAGCCCTCAACTGCCGAGAGGATACTTATTGCAGGTGTTATGATACTGTCGCCGATTAAAAGCGAGATGCCGATATATGTAAGGTATGAAAAGAAAACCGTTGCGCGCGATGATTTCAGGAGTTTTTTTAGTACTTCATTCAACACTATTGCACCGCCCTCACCACGATGGCTAAAGCTCATTGCAAAAAAAACATATTGGACGAACACAATTAGAATCAGCGTCCAAAGTATCAACGATAGAACGCTAATGACATTTTCTTTTGTTGCCTGCATTGTAAGGAAAATTACACTCAAAGTATAAATAGGGCTTGTTCCTATATCTCCAAAAACCAACCCCATGGCTTTTATTGCGCTATTAATGTTTTCCGGAATTTTCTTCATAATCAAAATCTTTTTGCGATGACAAACATATATAACCACCAGCACAAAAAATAATCAATAACTTATTTCTACATTTGAAGCTACTATCAAAGCTCAACTTTTTTTATGTCGACTAATTCAGTCAATTCCATACCCAAGGCATCGGCGATTGCTGCGATAGTTTCAATCGTTGCAGAGCTTTCGCCTCGCTCAATTGCACCGATGGAGTTTACATTCAAATTAGCTAAGTGAGCGAGTTTTTCTTGAGAGAGGTTTCTTTTTGTCCTCTCTATCTTTACCTTTAAACCAAATTTTTTGGTTAATCCACCTTTTTTACTATTCATAATAACTATTATAATAGGGTATTGACACAGTAAACTCAATGGGTTATACTAGTTAAAACAACTAGTATAATAGTTTAAGAATAAGATGTCATTGCGAGCGACCCTGAATTTATTCAGGGGGAGCGTGGCAATCCAGAAAAATAGAACTGGATTGCTTCGTCGGTACTTTGTACCTTCTCGCAATGACAAAAGAGTAGATGTATGGACTGCACCCTACAAATATTTCCCCTAGTCGGAGGCAGAAAAACACAAGTATATTAGAGGAAAATGATGAAATATAGCAGAAAAATGAAAAAACTCGCAGAGCATGTCAGTAATGTTACTGAAAAATTAATCACACTTAATAAATTCGCTCATGCATGTGACAAACGCCCTGACTCAATGGTACTTTTATCAGTTTCACTCGGGTATTTAAAAAGACTCCAGAAAAAAATGATAAAAATTTACGATATTTAGCTTAAACGCATGATTTGGTGATTTTGTAGAATGTCGGCACATCAACCATTAAAAAAGCTTCTGCGTATTCTGCGTTACCTGCTGTCATGCCACGATACGAATTCAAGCCCGATATGCGTTTTGCGTAGTCGAGTGCAGCGACTTGTGACTTGTGTTGGTTGATTAAATTTCTTTTCACATCTATGACTGACGAGATATCAACGTAGGCGTTTGGCAGTGGCAGTGCAGCCCAGACTTCATAAAACACTATTTTGAGGTCGCTTTTGTATTTCTTTTCTTTTAAGAGCCTTGCGAGGTTTATGGAGACTGCTTTGTGGTCAACATGCTGGTCAATTATGTTGGGGATAAAAATGTAGTCATAGTTTTCCACATCTATTTCTGAAAAGGTTTCATAGTCACAAACCAACTCTTTGTCGTCAATGTTTAATGTGTCAAAAGTCTTGACATTTGCGTGTTCCATGGCATTTGTGAGTTCTTGTTTTCTGACCACAATTGCTTCTTCTTTTGGTAGAGCCTTTACACCGCGATAGCCGTTTGTGAGACAGATGACGTTGAATTGTTCGCCGTAAAGAGCCAGCAAGCCGCCTGCGCCAATGCTTTCATCATCGGAATGGGGCGCGAGCAGAAGGCATTTGTCTTCTTTTTTTATGTTAAATTCTTTCGGATTGAGTTTTGTTGATAAGTAGAATTTGTATATTTTGGGTATTAATAAGTTTCTTACAAATTTTTTAATCATTCGAATATTTCGCTCCTATTGTTCTATTTATATCAAAAACCTGAGCGGAATAGCAAATTTTTTTATGTTGGGGTTTAATATAAGTAACAGCCAAGAAGTATGAAAAAATGATAAAACCCGTAAGTTATAGTATAAACTCATATTTACCGCAGCAGAGAAGTAATAACATTTCTTTTCAGGCATTGCCGCCTTTGTATCCTGATAGATTTGTAAGTGCGGTAAAAATTGATTTGGCAGATAACCAAATGCAGCGTATTTTGGGGTATTTTTTTGCGGGTCAAAAAGAAAAAATAAATTCGGCAATGTTGGACGACAGAGACTATAGCAAGACTCTTGATGCGTATGAAAAAGTCGAACTGGCGCTTGAAAAACTCAAAGCCTTAAAAGGCGTGAATCTGACTCAAGCAATGACATTGAAACTTTTGAATAATCTCATGGAGCAGCGTGAAAAAGAAAAAGAACGCGCTTTTATGGCGACAGCGACACCTATTGGCAGGCATGCGCTTGAGGACGAGTATTTAAAATTGCTTGGCAAAGATATTATTAGAGAATGGGAAGGCAAACTCAATCCGAAAATGAGTAATGACGAGAAAAATGCGGCTTCCGAAAAATTTAAAAACGAGGATTTTCCTGTAGCAATGGCGATTAAAGCTAAGCATATAAAAAAATTGGATAGACCTGAATTGATAAAAGAATATGTAGATTACAAGCTTCCTGAGGATGTCACCAATGAGCGGCTTGTTGATGTGTTGATTGTGGCGCATAAACAGACGCTGGAAGAAATCCAAACCGATGCTGATAATTCATATGCGTGGGTTATGAGGCGCTTTTTGCCACGTGGATTTGAGAATATTCACCCTCGCAGAACGATATTTGATATTGGTTACCAAAGTATAAATGTGCTTAGAGATCCTGAGCCTGATGAGCGTGCCGTGCCTATAGCAATAAAAATTTTAAAAACTGCCTATGAATCCACGAATGGAGAAGCATATGGAGAATTGCAGCAAGCTATAGAAAGTGAGTGGTCTGATATCCCCGCAAAATACCAAGCGCAAATTAAATCACAAGCTGTGCAAAATACACCAAAGCCAAAAACAAAAAAAGGGTGGTTTTTTTAGCCGGCGGCCTGTGTTTCCCGTGCGATAGGATTCGTTTTTAAAAAGGCACAAACTATTTGCCTAGGGTCTTCCCCGCTTTCTTCGCAATGTTTGACTAGATATTCCTGAGATAAGAATTTTTCTAAATCCTCGGGTCTTATTTGAGCGAGAATTTCTTCATCTGTATTATTTACGGAAATATCAGCGTAGCAATGGATTTTCGTTCTTAAAATTAGTACAGCATTGGCCGGTTCTTCAGACCTTGGATTTTTTTCGATGAATTTGACAAAACTATCACAGGTTCTTATTAAATTCTTTTTTAACTCGGGCAGTTGTTCATCTGCTGCTATCTTCATTGATGCTGTAAAATCAGCGTATACATTGTTATACATTCCAAAAATTTCATTTTTTGTTGGATTTTCATGTACTAAATCAGACATTTCTTTCAGCACATTTCTTTCAACGATACCTTTTTTTAGCGTGTTTTCGTTGCTGTTTATCAATTGCAATTTTTTGGTTACTCTTTTTTGAAAGTTTTGAACATCTTTTGCTTTGGGTGTTGGAGTGTTGGTAATTTTTGTGAATAATTTTGCGGTTTTTTTGCCGGAAGTTATTAGGGCTGTGTTGTAATAAAATCCGAATAGAATCCCTTTATCACCTTCTAATTCGGGGTTTTTTTCTACCAACGCGTCCAGTTTTTTGTCTATTTCATCAAAGTATTTAGGAATATAATCTGTTGTTATTGAGACGCCCTGAGTGTCGCGTTCTACAGAGTATTGAACACCGTATGCATCTACTTCCATAGGGTTTTTTTTGTACATAGATAGAATCATATAGTTATGATATGGAGGTATTTCTGAGATATCAGCAGAATTCCCGTACATTTTTACACCTTTAATATATTTTTTCGGGTCAAAGTTTGTTATATCGGCATCTTTTGATGTTTTTTCCCAAAACTCCCGATTGAATTTTAAAGGTTCGCCAATCATATCAGTTTTTGCTTTTGTTATATAATCTGTGATTAATGCTTCAAATTCATCGATGCCAATACTTTTGCATAATTGTGCCAACTTTTCAAAATGGTCTAATTCATGTCTGATTAGAGGTGCCATTAATTGTGGGTTTTTACCTAGCGTTGGGAGTGAGTTTTCATTTATTATTACCCTGCCTGATGGCAAATCAAAACACAGGTCATAATAATTTCTGCTGTCTTCAAATTTTTTCACTTCAAGTGGAACTGACTTAGGATTGAAACCCATTTCCTCTAAGAAAATTGATTTTATACCGTCAGCCTTTTCGACGGGAGAGCCTTTTAGAGCTTTAATTTTTTTCATCGATTCTTTGCAGTCGTATGGCTCACTCAAAAACGCAACAGAGTCTATGCCTGCCAATTTATACAACCTATTTACCGAGCGCCCATAAAAATCGGTTGCGGGCTTGTATGGGTTGTCTGCAAGCGGCTGTTTAGCTTTAAAGCTCACTGTATCATAAGCCAGAGTGTGCATATCGACACTTTTGGCCTTTAGCTCATATGATTTGTTGTTATAATCAATTTTGAGAGGGGAGACATTTAATTGCATATGGTAATCCTAAAATTTAGTAACTACCAATACAATGTCCGTGAATTTTTGTATTTGCTACTAAAAAGTCTTAAATTAACAAAACGTTACAGGATTATGCTGAGCTGTTTGTCAATAAAAACGATTGCTGCCCCAGACTTGAGTCACTGAATAGATGTTACTAAACGTGTATAAACGGGGTCTCATAGCTATGGGATCCCGCATATTAACGTGTTTAACAAGTTGCAAAGTATAATGTTGCGGGACGGCAGAAGGCCGCGCGTTGAGTTTGTTTCAAAGAGCCATTTAAGATTATGCTAAATGATAAACCGGCTCGATGAGTTCAATTGTAGTACTGTCAGGATCCTGAATAAACGCAATTTTTATATCATATGCCGGCATGTCATATGTCTCAGTAATTTCCCCGTAGCCGAGGTTTTTCATTTTATCCGAAAATTCGCTTATGCTGTCTACTTCAAACGCCAAATGTCCGAATGCATTGCCGTGTTTGTAGCCTTCTGTCGGAGTATCGAAATTGTAGGTTAATTCAATTTGAGTTTGGCCGTCTTCATCTGCCAAAAAATACAGTTCGCTGTCTTCTAATCTCATTGTGCGCACTAAATTCATATCAAACAATTCGCCGTAGAATTTCAAAGCTTTATCAGCATCAACTGTTCTGAACATAACGTGTAAAAATTTCATACGCACTCCTTTTAGAGAAAAATAAAAGGCGACACCCAGATTCGAACTGGGGGATAAAAGCTTTGCAGGCTTCTGCCTTACCACTTGGCCATGTCGCCGTTACTTTATTAATGGTAATTAATATATGCCCACTTGTCAATATCACGTCTTGGATAATAGCCTATTTAATGTTTTTTGCGTATTGATAGAGTTTGTAACCTACAAATCCTACAACACCTGTAAAGACAGTTGCGATAGCTGTTTTTGTAAGTACTGTGCTTGTGTTTTTTTGTCTTATTAAATCTTCTTCTTCCGGACTCACAACTGATACAATGCCGCAAATACGCTTCATTTCGTAGCCTTCAGGCAAAATTGTTGTGGCATACGAATCTGGCGGATATTGATGAGGATTTTGTTTGAAAAAGTTTTTTTCATATTGGTTTACAACTTTGTAAACGTCAATATACTTGTCGTTTTTGCGGTCGTAGTATGTGTCAGGCATACAAATTAAATAAATGCCTTTTGGCGTTCTACCGTTTTTATTGCACCAGTTAATTACTTTGTCGGGAAAACTGATGAATTCGCGCTGATAAGAGGTCAACTCGGGCGAGCGAATACTCATGGCGTCGTAACCTGTTAATTTAAAGCTTGGAGACCATGAATTATGTGGAGAAACGCTTACATTTTCTCTTTGTAAAACTGGTGCACAAGCACTACCAAAGCTTGCGCTCTTAATATCATTTACACGCATATAAAACACCTTCAAACCACTCTTATTATAAACCATGTTTTGAGATTTTACTAGTGGTTTGAAAAAGAATTTTAATGATTTGTTATATAAAGTTTATTTCATTAAAGGGAACATAAAAAGCTTGCCGTCAGTGTCTCTCCAGCGAATATATCCGATGCGCTCGGCGTTGCCGACATCAAGCACTCTAACGAGCATCCAGTTGCCTTTAATGTATACCAAATTTATTTTGTAAGCATTTTTGAAGCCTTCGACTACCCTTGCATCGTCCTTGTCATCAAAAGGTTTAGCGTAGAGTTTTTTGGCTTCGGTGGGAACATCTTTGAAAATATACAGACCGTTTTTTTTGCCCCATACAGTGAAAAATTCCCGCCAAGGTTGAACTTTATCAAGAGATGATTTGACCCAGCCTGTGAGGTTATCTTGTTGAGAGTAGCAAACTTGTATCCAGCCGTCGTCTTGTTCATCAAGCGCCACGAGGTAGGCGAGTTTTTTCTCAGGATTTTGTGCTAAAAAATAATACGCAGAAGTTCGCTCGTTCATCATCAACATGTTGCCTGTTTTAGGGGCAACTTCCAGTGTCATGAGGACTTCTGAATTTACGTTAGGTTTTTCATAAATTGTTACATCGTTATCAAACTCAATAACGCCTATCCCGGGATATTTTACGTCATAGGTATAGTAAGGCGTTGCGCCGGCATGTGCCAGCAGCATACTAAAAAATATGAATACATATATAACCAGTTTTCTCATAATGAAATTATACTTTATAAAACAAAACCGCACAATTATAATAATTTTTAATGTATAAAAATTGAGCTCTGAAGTGCATTTTAAACTTGATGTCATACCGCAGAGCTAATCGTGGCATATGTATCGAAGCGGTTTGTGTGCGGTATCTTACCAATGCCGCACTATACATTTGAAAGACCCCGCACAGAGAAGTTTTAATGTTATTATTCAATTTTAGTCGCTGCGGGGTGACTGTATGCTTTATTTCTTTTATATTAAATATTTTAATTATTACAAAATTTAAAAAACTATTTCTTTCTTGAATTATAAGCTACAATTAACTTATATAAATAATTCGAGTGAAACAATGAAATTTACGACAGAGGAATTAATAAAAGTAACTAATGCGGTGATATTAAGGCAATCACGGGGTTTTGCCGTTGAAAAATTTTCAATATCAACCGACACGCGAAAAATGTCTCCGAATGACTTTTATTTGCCGTTGATAGGCGAGAGCTTTAACGGGCATGATTTCATACCTCAAGCTCTTGCAAGCGGCGTTATAGGGTATTTCACATCTAATAAACATATTGAAATTGAAGAGGCTGATCTGATTCTTTACGTGCCGAACACGCTCGAGGCGTATTTGAAACTCGCGCAATATTATAAACGCAAAATTAATCCCAAAACTATTGCTGTAACGGGCAGTTCAGGCAAGACAACGACAAAAGAAATGATGGCTCAGGTTTGCTCAAAGGCGTTTAGAACTCATAAATCGCTGCTCAACCACAATAACGAAATCGGACTTGCGCAAACTTTGCTTTCGATGCCTGAGGATACGGAGGTTCTCATTGTTGAAATGGGAATGCGCGGTCTTGGCGAGATTGAATTGCTGGCAAAGTATGCCGAGCCCGACATTGCTGTTATTACCAACATTGGTACCGCGCATTTAGGGCGTTTGGGCACTGTAGAGAATATTGCTAAGGCGAAATGTGAAATCACAAAGTACTTAAAAAAAGACGGGTTGTTGATTTGTGCGGATAGTGATTTAGCGCGTAAACACTCTTGTCATAAGGATGCGACAATATATGTTGATTTGCAAAAACTGATTGATTCATATCAGTTAGTCATTACTAAAATGACGCAGGAGAACAGCAGGTTTGTTTATAAGGATTATTCTTACAAACTCAATATAGAAGGCGAATATAATATTTTAAATTCGGTTTTTGTGATTGAGGCGGCAAAAAAATTGGGCATCCCACCCGAAAAAATTGCGGCAGGACTTTTAGAATACAAACCGATTGAAAATAGATGGCAACTCGAGGATTGCAACGGCTTTAAGATCATTAATGACAGCTACAACGCTAATCCTGACTCAGTCAAGGCTGCGTTGAAGGCTTTTTTGAGCCTGTATAAACCCCCTCTTGCCGTTGTTTTGGGCAATATGAATGAACTTGGCGAAAATGAGAAAAAATACCATCAAGAAATAGGGCAATTTTTAAATCAGTATAAGCCTGAGTTGCTTATTACTGTTGGCAGTTTGGCGAAAATTATTGCCGAAAATACCAACTGGCAATCGGTGTGTTTTGGTGATACAGTAACAGCAGCAGAGTATATAAAGAATAATTTGCCAAAAAATACAACAATTCTTTTAAAAGCGTCACGTTCACTAAAATTTGAGAAAATAATTGAGGAAATGAAAAAACAATGACTCTAACAATCGTGTCACTACTTATAGCTTTTGTACTTGCGTTGTTATTCGGCGTTGGTTACATCGATTTTTTGAAGAAAAGATTGTACAAACAATATATTTTGGAGGACGCGCCTGAAAACCATAAGGCAAAAGAGGGTACACCAACGACAGGTGGGGTATTTTTGGTCGGGGCTGCGATTTTGGCGGCTGTCATTACTCTTTTTATGGATCAAACCGCGACAGATAGAGCTTTTATAGCAATCATCACACTAATATTTTTCACGTTTGCCGGGTTTCGCGATGACTTACAAAAAATTACGAACAAGAAAAATAAAGGCATCACACCAAGAGCAAAATTAGCGCTGCAAATAGGTATTGCGCTATTGCCAACGCTGTATATGATGTTACATAATACAGTGAGTGTGGATGTTTTTGGCAGAGAAATCAGTTTAGGGTACTTATATCCGTTGTTCGCGGTATTTTTGATTGTAGGGTGTTCTAACGCTGTCAATTTGACAGATGGTTTAGACGGTCTTGCCGGCTCTAACTGCTTTTTCGCGTTTATTGCTTGTGCCGCAATATGTGTATTCACGGGCGAATTTGATTTGGCGATTTTTTCGGCATCAATTGCAGGCGCGTGTCTTGGCTTTTTGTATTTTAACAAACACCCTGCGAAAGTCTTTATGGGCGATACGGGCTCGCTTGCTTTAGGTGGTATGCTTGGCACAATTGCTGTCATGGGGCGGTTTGAAATGTGGCTTTTACTGATTGGTATTATCTTTATGATTGAGACCCTGTCGGTAATGCTGCAGGTTGCGAGTTTCAAGCTGACAGGCAAAAGGATTTTCAAAATGAGTCCGATTCATCATCATTTTGAACTTATGGGCTGGAGCGAAGTAAGAATTGTGACGGTCTTTTCGATGATTACTTTTATAATGTGTGCGATTGCTGTGAGATTGTACGTCGTGCTTCATTAGAAAAATTGGGGAATTATGAAACGTAAGTGGTTTGATAAAAAAGTTTTAATATTGGGATTATCGAAAAGCGGTGTGTCGGCGGCGAAGTATTTGAGTGGCGTTGGCGCTGATGTTTGGCTTTCGGAATACAGCGAACTTGATGAAAACCAAAAAGCGCTTGCCGATGAACTCCAAAAAGAGGGTATAAAAATTGAGAGTGGCGGGCATTCAGACGAATTTCTTGAAGATGCTTATTTAGCCGTAACCAGTCCCGGTATTCCACCTTCTGCCGAGATATTTGCACGATTGCAAGACAAAAATATTCAGGTTATTAGCGAGATTGAGCTTGCTTATTTGGAGACAACAACACCCTTTGTGGCAATTACGGGTACGAACGGGAAAACAACAACAACAGCTTTGATATCACATATTTTAGAGAGTGAATATCCTGAGAGCGCTCCGTTTTGCGGGAATATAGGCGTGCCGCCAACGTCTTTAATCGGTGGTAAAAAGTTAGATTTTTTGGTTTGTGAAGTTAGTTCGTATCAGGCTGATTTTAGCCCTACGTTCCGCCCACAAATAGCGTGTTATTTGAATTTTACTCCGGACCATGTGAGCTGGCACGGCAGCTTGGAAAATTATTACAACGCGAAAGCAAAACTTTTTGCTGCACATAAAAAGCCTGCATTTGCGGTTTTGAATGCGCTTGATGAAAGTGTCGCAAAACTTGCAGAAAATTTTACTGATGAAGAAGTGTTCTTTTTTGGCAAAGAACTGGACAAAAACTGTAGCTACATTGCAGACAGTGCAATATATTTTAAAGGCAAAAAAGACGCTGAAAAAATAATTGAATTACAAGAAATAAAACTTGTCGGTGAGCACAATTACCAAAATGTAATGTGTGCAGTTATTGTTGCCAAGATTTTAGGCTTGGAAAATGAGCAGATAAAAGAAGCGATTAGAAGCTTCAAGCCGATTGAGCACAGATGCGAATTTGTCGAAAAACTCGGAGAATTAGAATTTTACAATGATTCAAAGGCTACAAATCCTGAGTCGTCTATTGTTGCGATAAATTCTTTTCCGAATATGCCTATTACATTGATTGCTGGTGGTCGTGATAAGAACACTGATTTAGGCGAATTTTGCAGCTTAATTAATCAAAAAGTCAGTAATGTTGTTCTGATTGGCGAAGCAGCGGAGCGTTTTGAGCAGAATTTGCGTAATATAGGTTATACAAATATTCTTAATGCTTCAAGTTTGGAAGAAGCAGTTGATAAGGCGATAGAACTGGGTAATCGAATAATTTTATTCTCGCCGGCATGTGCAAGTTTTGATATGTTCAACAACTACGAAGAAAGAGGAGAGGCGTTTAAACGGTATGTCACGTCAAAGATATAGCAGATTGCATAACACGCAGGAACAAAGCCAGATTATAATTGCGCCACCTGATAAGACGCTGTTTGTAATAGTGATATTTCTGGTTGTTATAGGGGTTATGGCGATATTCAGTGCGGGTGCGCCGAAATGCATCGCGGCCGGAGAAAATCCTGCGGGGTTTGCGATAAAGCAGTTGATGGCGATTGTTGTTGGCTTTTTTGGCTTAAGATTTTTCATGAGTTTTGATTATAAAAAATTGTCCCGATATGCTTTGCATCTGGCGATTGCGGTTATTGTTTCACTATTGCTTGTGAAATTCACGCCGTTAGGGATAATGGCAAATGGGGCGAAACGCTGGATGATGCTCGGCCCGATACAGTTTCAGCCGTCCGAGCTTGCTAAAATTGCCGTTATATTGCTGTTGTCGAATGCTTTTTGCAGGGATGCAAAATTTTTCGTAATGGAAAAATTCATAAAATACTATATTCCTGTCGGAATTATAGCAGTACTTGTCTTTATGCAGCCGAACCTTAGTATGGTATTGTTGTTGATGATTATTTCAGCAGTTATATTTTTCTCGGCGGGCGGCTCACTCTGGTTTCTTACAGTAATGGGGGTTCCGGCTGTTTATGGTCTCAGCAAAATGCTTAAAGGCTACCAGATGACACGTTTAAAAATTTGGTTGAATCCTGAAATTGATGCTTTTGGCGCCGGATACAATATCATCCAATCATTGATAGCTTTTGCCGGAGGCGGTTTCTGGGGTGAAGGATACGGTAATTCAAAGCAAAAACTCGCATGGCTGCCTGAAGGTCATACAGACTTTATATTTGCAGTTATTGCTGAAGAAATGGGCTTTGTGGGGTGCGTTTTCCTAATATGCATTTTTGCTGCGTTTATTCATCGTGGGTTGATAATTTCATCACGCTGCGGGACAATGTTCGGCAAATTATTGGCAGTAGGCATAACCTTGTCGATTGGTATACAAGCGTTTATTAATATGGCTGTTTCAAGCGCAATGGTGCCTGCGACAGGTGTTCCGATGCCGTTTATCAGTTACGGCGGAACATCAATAGTGGTATCATTGTGTATGGTTGGGATACTTTTAAATATTTCACGAAAAAGGATTAAAAAAATAAAATCTTATGACGGAAGAAGAATTAGTTCACAATATTAAAAAAACCTATTTTATTACAGGCGGCGGTACGGGCGGGCATATCTATCCTGCGATGGCGGTGGCTAATGCCCTGAAAGCAAGGTCTGACACCAGAAAAATTTTTTATGTCGGCAATCCTTTCAAGCCTGAGCGTAAGATTGCAAAGTCGAATAATTTCGATTTTTTGTCGGTTTATGTCAGTTCGATGCCTCGAAAAATTAACCTTGGGTTTGTTGGTTGGATTGTGCAACTTAGTTTTGCAGTTTTACAGGCTATTTTTTATATTCTTATGCACAGACCGGATGCTGTTTTTGGCACAGGTGGCTATGTTTCAGCACCATTGTTAATTGCAAGCGTTATAACACGAACTCCGTTTATGATTCATGATAGCGATGCAGTGCCGGGGATTGTGTCACGCAAAATTGCACCATATGCTCAGTGTGTATCAATTGCTTTTGAGGAAGCCAAAAAAAGTTTGAATAATCAAAATATCCATGTCTTTGGAAACCCCATTAGGGATTCATTTTCCACAGTTTCGCGAGTGCGCGCTCTCAATGTTTTGGGGTTAGAGGATAAATTTACGCTGCTTGTTATGGGTGGCTCGCAAGGCGCTAAGGCTGTTAACGAAGCGGTTATTGAGCTATATAAACCACTCACACAGAGGTTTGGCATGCAGATTATTCATCAAACCGGCGAAAAAAATTACGATGATGTTGTTGAAACGCTTAGGCAGATTTATCCTGAATATGTTGAAAACCCGAATATTATTGTCGAGCCGTATTTTTCCGATGCGGCAATTCCTATGAAAGCCGCTGATTTAGTAATTTCCCGTGCGGGTTCTCTGAGTTTGTCGGAGATAAATATGTGCGGGTTGCCGGCGATTTTGGTGCCATTCCCTTATGCTGCTGCTAATCATCAACTTAAAAATGCAATGTCGCTGCAAAATCGTAATGCAGCTGTTTGCCTTGAAGAAAATGACCAACTCAAAGACAATTTGATGAGCACGATTGAGAATCTGTTGAATATTCCGGAATTGCTCAAATCCATGGGGCGTGCGTCAAAAAACTGTGCAAAACCAAACGCAACAAGTGATATAATTAATTTACTGACTAAAATAACAAAATGAAAATGGACAACTACACCGAAGCCATAAATATTTTGACTTCCCAGACAAAATTTCATATCAAATTAGGATTGGATAGGACTGCAGAAATGCTTGCGCTGCTTGACAATCCACAGGACAAGCTGAAAATAATTCACGTTGCAGGCACGAACGGAAAAGGCTCTGTTTGTGCAATGTTGTCTAGGATTTTAACTGTTTCGGGTTATAAAACAGGACTTTTCACAAGTCCGCATATTTTGAATTACACGGAGCGCATAAAAATCAATGATACTGATATTTCACGAGATGATTTTGCCGAAAATATTATTTATTTGTGCAATCTAGCCGAGAAACATAATATTGCGCTGACTGAGTTTGAGATTTTGACGATTTGTGCGTTTAAGTATTTTGCTGATAATAATGTTGATATAGTTGTGCTGGAAACTGGTCTGGGCGGTAGATTGGACTCTACTAATATTATTAAAAAAAATCTTTGCTCAGTTATCACATCAATTTCACTCGACCATACCGACAGGCTTGGGGATACAATCGAAAAAATCACGTTTGAAAAGGCTTCAATCATAAAAGAAAATTGTCCTGTTGTTGTGTCACCTGAAAATAAAGGTTTGACTGTTATAAAAGACTTTGCAAAGTCTAAAAACGCAGAGCTTTTGTCGCCCAAGCTAAATGTCGCGCTAAAATTCGAAAATGATATTAACTATGCAATTATAAACAATAAAAAATATGAGTTTAACCTCCTCGGGTTGTATCAAAAAGATAATTTAGCACTTGTGTTTGAAGTTGTTGAATATTTGCGTCAATTAGACTACAAAATTGCCGATGAAAATTTGGCACAAGCTTTAAAGACAGTTCGTTGGCCTGCGAGATTCGAGTATTTGAAGGATAAAAATTTAATTCTTGATGCTGCGCATAATCCTGATGCAGCAAAGGTTTTGCGTGAAAGTTTAGACTATTATTTCCCTAACAAAAAACGAATTTGGATTTATGGCACACTTGGCACAAAAGATTATAAGCAAATTATGGATATTTTGTTTAAAAAAGATGATGAGGTTAATTTCTATAAATTCAACTTCAAAAATGCTGTCGAGTCAAAGGAATTGCTGAAGATTATTACAACGGCACAAGAAATATCATTGCAGGGAATAAAAAAATTACTGCATAACCCTAAAGACGATTCGCTCGTTGTAATAACCGGCTCGTTTTATATGTTGGATGAGATTTTAAGCAGTCTATAAAATAAACGGTAAAATCCGTGCCAGGATTGCTCCTGTGCCGATAGATATGGCGAAGGCGCTCAGCCAAAGGATGGTTCCCTCTCTCCAGCCACGCTCTTTGAACATCATAACAACCATAGCGATACAGGGAACGAATAATGTGATAACAACTGCTGCGACAAGCAACTGGGTTTCGCTCAGACTATTTTTCATTTCTGCCATTGAAAAAAGTCCGACTGCTGCCATATCTCGTCGAATTAAGCCCATTACGAATACATCGGAGAAACTTTCGGGCAAGTGTAGCAAATTAACCACGATTGGCCTGAGCGCTTTTTCAATTTTGGCTAAAATTCCAAAGTAGTTGCACATTGATATAATTAGCGAACTGGCTGCAAAAAAGATAGAGGCTTCTTTTAAGAAGGAAACAATTCGTGAAAATGTCTTTTTGAGAATATTTTTTGGCTGGGGAAACCTCAACGCAGGCAGGCTTAGAAGTAAGTCGCTGGTTTGTTCTTTTGAAAGTTTATTTAAAACTGTGCCGATTAAAGCCATCACAACAAACAATGTGAAAAGATATATAGCCCAGATTTTCAGGCTGCCCATTGCTGCGACAAGTGCGATAATTATGCCTTGTTGCGCCGCGCAGGGAACGCTTATAGCCAAAAGCGCGCTTGCAATCATACGCTCTTTGTTAGTTGGCAGAATTCTCAGCGTGATTACTGCCATGGTTGTGCAGCCAAAACCGAGGATTAGAGGTATTATTGCTCTTCCATTCAAGCCTATTTTTGATAACGCGCTGTCACAGAAAACTGCCAAACGCGGCAAGTAGCCTGAGTCTTCCAAAAAAGCCATAAATAAATAAAAGGCCGTAATCAAAGGCAAGAGAACACCTACGATTATGCTAAATGCCATTGTGAAAATTCCGAATTCTCCTGCTAAAATTTCCGCGATTAGCTTGTTGGGGATATATGTTGAGACAATCTCTCTTAACATCGGACAAAAATGGTTTTCTAGGTTGCCGTATACAAAATCTACGATTTGTCCTGATACAAGAACGCCTATAATTTCAAATAGCAAGAATAGAATGATTAACGCGATTATTGTGCCGAATATCGGGTGAAATAGTGCGATTTCGAAATATTCGGAAAAAGATTTTTGGGCGGGTTTGTCGCGGATGACTTTTTGAATAATTTTGTTTATTAACTCAATTCTCTCAGACTGTATTTTTTCGCATTCACTTGAGGCCTCGCCGGTGCCGCATTCAATCTGAAGTAGCTGTTTTATGCAGTCTTTTCCTGTAGTTTCGTTTTCTTTAAATATTTCGGCAACAGTTGGGGTTATTTTTTTTGAAACTTTAAAATCCTGTGTTGTGAGACATTCTTTTATTTCATCTAAACCGACGCCTTTTGTTGCAACGGCCGGAATGACAGTAATTCCAAGTTCTGTTTCAAGTTTTCTGAAATTAATATTAACCCCATTTTTTTGCGCGTCATCCAGCTGATTTACAATCAAAACCATCGGCAGCTGCGCATCTATAAGCTGTAACGTAAGTATCAAGTCACGCTCTAAGCTCATGGCGCTCACAATATTGAGTATCAGATCGGCATCTTTAATGATATCCACGGCGGCTTTTTCGTCTTCGGAAAAAGTACCCAAGCTGTATGTGCCAGGGGTGTCAATGATTTCGCCATGCTTTGTAAAGGCTCTTGCGACATCAACGGTTGTGCCGGGGTAGTTGCTCACTTCGGCATAGATTCCTGTTAATGCGCCAAAAATAACGGATTTGCCGACATTGGGGTTACCGGCTAAAATTATTTTTTTGTCGGAAATCTTTGTTGTCGGTTTTTCTTTTGCGCATTTACAGCCGCTACAGTCACTACAGCCCATTCTTGCTCCATTGGGAAAAAGTCTAGATATTATCTGAGATATAAATGTTTTTTGAGTAATTATTGCCAATAGCAACAACTTGATGATTCTCTTTAATAACGATAGGGCCTGGTTTTGCTATACATTGAACAGTTTGTCCTTCATAAAGTGCAAAGCGCATGAAATTTGCCTTTGATACGCTTTTGTCAAAAGCTATTATTTTTGCTATTTCGCCTATTGATATCTCGAGTAATGTTCTCATATTTGAATTGTAAGTCGAGCCTAACAAATTGTCAATATATTGGAGCAAAATGCTAAGTTATGTGTTTTGAGATTATTGTTTTATGTTTCTTAATAGTTCAAGGCCTTCCTGATAGAGTGCGGTTACCTTTTCTTCGCTTAGTTTGAGTATTTTCGCGATTTCAGTTATTTCTTGAGCTTCTCCTGTGAGTCCGAACTTCAGTTCTATTATCTGACGTATTTTATCGGGTAATGCGCTGAGTGAATCATATAATTCTTGGATTTCGGCATTTTTTTGGATAATTTCCTGAGGGGTTTCTGTTTTATGCGAGGGAGTTATATCCAAAAGGGTGCCACTATCATCAGACATTACAAAATCTAAAGACTGTTGCTTATTTGATGATTTTAGATGGTTTAAAAAGTAACCATTAATATATGAATACAAATATCCTTTAAAATTTCCACTTTTGAACATTTTTGCAGCATCTTCCAAGGCATCAAGTGCGATTTGGGCAGAATCACCATAAAAGCCGTATTTATGTGCAAGCTGTTCGCCCATTTGTAAAGCTATATCATGGTGTTCTTCCATCAACTCATTAACTTTTTCAGGCGGGTTGTATTTAATAGAATCTAGAAACTCTTCCAGCTTATAGATTATAGGGTTATCTTTCAATTTATCCATGGCTGATCTTTTAATCACAACTATAGTACTTATTGCTAAACCTAGTACTTCACTTATTTCAGCTATAGTTCTGACATTGCCGTCTTTGACACCATAGCTTAGGTTGATTACACATTTTTCCCGTATTGTGAGGTGTGATATTTCCTTTTTGAGTTTTTCTACTTCATCTTTTCCGTATTTTTGCTCAAAAGCGCAGTTGCTGTATTGTAGTATCTCGGTTATTAATATTCTTCTTCGATACTGCCTCAAAACAGGTATTATATTCTCACGGTGTTCGTCAGCTAATCGCCCTATAATCCCGGATCTCAGCTGTTTTGACCATCGTATTGGTTTATTATATAGCTTTCCTATTTCTTCATCAGACGTAGGTTTGCCATTCTGAATACCGTAAAAAAGAATAAACATAACTTTTACTGTATCACTTAGAGGGTCAATCATTTTTTTGAAATTTTCGAGGTTTAGTTTTCCATATGCCCGCTCAAAGGATGTTTTTTCAAGTTTGAGCAGGTGTTTTAAGTTTTCCGGCACTTCCAAATTATGATACTGTGCTTTGAGAAGCCCTATTCTATATTCTTTTAGTTGTGCCCAAACTTTTTCATCTTTAATGTGTCTTACAGACAGTTTTCTCATTACTTTTACAGTGTGTTCCGGGAGGTTAAATGCTTCTTGCAGCTCTTCAATCGTGTAGCATGAGCCATCCTGTATGCCGTATGCAAGTATAATTAGAGCTTTTCGCGAATCAGGAATAAATTCCATTGCGTTTTTCAAATTTTCTAAAGCTTCTTTACCATATTTCTTTTCGTACTCGGTGTTTTCAAGTTCAAGCAGATACTCTAATTCTTTCGGCATTTCTATATCAGGGTCAAGATTTTGCATAACGGATTTGACTCTATGCTTTTCCAGTGTTGATGTTATAAGCTCAAGATATTTGTCAGGTAATTTTTTTATAATTCTAGCGCGCATACTATTTGACCAAAAATCCGGCTGATTATAAAACTTGCCTATTTCTTCAACAGTTAGGGGTTTATTATCCTGAATACCATAAAATAAAATAAAATTAATTTTTGCAGTGTCGCTCAGAGGCTCAATCATTTCTTTGAACTTCTCTAAGGTTTCTTTGCCGTGCTCCTCCTCAAAGGCTGTCTTTTCAAGTTTAAGCAAATGTTTTAGATTTTCAGGTACTTCTACAGAATAATCTTTTGCCACAAATAGTTCCATCTTATATTTTTTTAGCTGTGTCAAAAGGGTTTCATCTTCAATTTGTTTCATAGCATGTGCTTTAATTATTTGCACAGCAGTTCCTGAAAGACAGAATATTTCTTGCAAATCGTTTAATGAAGAATAGGAGCCGCTCTGAATACCATTAAAAAGTATAACCATAACTTTTTGACAATCTGTGAAAGTTGCCATTGCTGTTTTGAAATCTTCTAGGGCTTTTTCGCCATACCTTTTTTCATAATTAGTATTTTTCAACTCCAGCAAATACTTTAAATTCTCGGGAACTTTCAAGTCGAAATGTTTTGCCATGCACTCATCAGTTCTATATTTTTCCAGTTGTGCAAGTATTTCTTCATCTTGAATTTGCTGCATAGCCAGTTTTTTAACCAAACGTACCCTGACTTTTGAAAGCAGGAAGGATTTTCGTAAGTCTTTTATAGTAGGAAATTCGCCATTCTGAATGCCGCAAGCAAGTATAACCATAGCTTTTTGACAATCTGTAAGGGGTGCTATCGCTGTCTTGAAATCTTCTAGGGCTTTTCCGCCATATCTTTTTTCATAATTAGTATTTTCAAGCTTTAGCAGATATTCTAATTCCTTTGGCATTTCTATACTATGGGCGGAAAATTCAGGAATGTTTTTTTCTCCAGCGACTCTCGGTCTTTTAATAGCTCCCAGGTCTCTAATGGCGAATTTGCGCTTGAGCTCGCGTAGGTTTGGCATTACAAGCTCATTATATTCCTCAGGCATTCTGCTTATGGCATTTCTTCTTATCACACTCGCCCAAAAGTGCGGTTTGTCGAATAATTTTCCTATTTCTTCATTATCCAGCGGCTTACGGTCTTGAACACCATAGAACAGAATAAAAATAATTTTTGCGGCGTCACTCAAGGGTTCAATCATTTTTTTGAAATCTCCAAGTGCTTTTCCGCCGTATTTTTCTTCAAACGCTGTATTTTCAAGCTTGAGTAAATATTTTAAATTCTCCGGCAGCTCCATGTAATAATCACGACTAACATACAACTCCGTTCGGTACCTTCTTAGTTGTTTTAGTAATGTCTCGTTGTTCATTTTTTTCATGGCATCTGCTTTGTCGCGATCTATCACAAATTTTGAAAGATTGAGAGCTTTTTGCGTATCTTCAATTGTGCGGTATATGCCATCATGAACGCCATAGTAGAATATAATTATTGCTTTTTCTCTATCGGTGAGCGTTTTTGCAGCTTTTTTTAAATCTTCTGCAGCCTCTTTCCCGTACTTTTTTTCAAAATTAGTGTTCTCAAGTTTTAAGAAAGGCATGAATTCTTCGGGGATTTCAGATTTTTGAGCAAACTCTTCGAATTTTTCTAATAATCCTTTATTTTTAATTTTTCCAAGAGCAACTTGTTTTGCAGCTTCTGTGCCTGTTTCAGTCATATCCAATTTTTCACCGAGTTCCCGATTGTTTAAAGGCTGCTTGTCTTGTAATCCATAGGTTAGAATAATAATAACCCGGGCGCGCTCATCAAGATTTTTGAATTCTTTTTTTACTTCATCAAGAGCGTCTTTCCCATATTGTGTCTCAAAAGCCGTATTTTTAAGCTTTAACAATTCTCCAAACGGTATAGTCGGAGTAAGTTTGCTCAAAATGTCTTCGTCTTTGATTTTATCCAAAGCGAGTTTTCTTGTGTCATTTACGCCCTGCGCGGCCAGTTTGAAAATTTTTCCTATTTCTTTGCTGTCCATTTTTTCGTCATCTTGGATGCCGTAGTAAAGTATTAATATTACTTTTTGACGGTCGTCAAGAGGCTTGAAGGCTTTTTTGAGTTTTTCTAATTCCTCTTGGCCGTATTTTTTTTCGAAATGCATGTTTTCAAATTTCAATAGATGTTTATACTGCTCAGGGACACCCGTTTGGATATTTTTAATATTTGAAAACTCACTAAGTTTGCTTAAGAACTTTTCATCATGAATTTTGCCCATAAGTGCTATTTTTATCGGGCTGATTGCACTATTACTAACTCCAAACTTTTCACCTATAGCATCTTGTTGCAGTGGTTTTCCATCCTGAATACCGTAATATAAACTAAAAACCAGTTTTTCTTTAGGCGTTAAATCTTTAGTCGCTTTTTTCAGCCTTTCTAATTCTTTTTCGCCATATCGGGCTTCATAGGCAGTTTTTTCGGATTTCAACAAATATAACAACTCTTTTGGCAGCATTAATTCTTGAGAATATATTTCAAGGTTTTTAATTAGTTCTTTATCTTTAATTTTGCGTTCAGCTACAATTCTTGCTAGATTTGCTGATTCTTGAGCAGCCACAAAGCCATAAAATCGCCCTATATCTTTACTAAGCCCAGGTTTACCATCCTGGATGCCATAATATAAGATGATTATGGTTTTTGCGCGCTCATCAAGAGGCTCAAGGGCTTTTTTTAGCCTTTCCAGCTCTTTTTCACCGTATTTTTGTTCATAAGTTGTGTTTTTAAATTTCAAAAGATATTTCAGGTTTTTAGGAGCATCATGCGCTGCCTGCGCTTGTATACGTTGTGTTCGTTTTTCCATTTCAGCCAGCATTTTTTTATCTTTAATTTTCTCTCGAGCCTTTCTTCTTATGATTAATACGTTGCTTGTTGTCATATCCAGCTGTTTCGCAATTTCACTGTCAGGTATGTGTTTATTATCCTGAATGCCGTAGCGAAGTGTGAGTATTACTTTTTGGCGCTCATCAAGAGGTTCTATCATGCTTTTGAACTGTTCCAGTTTTTCTGCGCCATAATTTTCTTCAAAGACAGTTTTTTTGAATTTCAGTAGATATTTTAATTCTTCAGGAGCTTTATGGCCTTCGGTAACCGTTATTGATTGGAGATAGCTTTCTAATTTTGTGATTATTTTTTTTGGTATTTTACTCAAAGCTGAGGTCTTGCTCGTACTGATGTTTGACTGCTCAATACCGTACAGCTCCCCTATCTCCTTGTTTTTTTTGTAATCATTATCAATAAGACCATAATGCAAAAGTATAATTACTTTTTCTCGGGAGTTAAGTTTTTCAAAGGCTTTTTTTAACTCAGGTACATCGTCAGGGCTTGCCTTTCCGTACGCTGTTTTGGCAAGGTCAGTTTCTGCGATTTTTTCTGCATCATTATTACTGCGATGAGTCATGGCCATGCCAAATGAAA
The DNA here is from genome assembly GCA_031551265.1 of Candidatus Gastranaerophilaceae bacterium. Classification (GTDB taxonomy): domain Bacteria; phylum Cyanobacteriota; class Vampirovibrionia; order Gastranaerophilales; family Gastranaerophilaceae; genus JAVBNU01. The sequence continues at coordinate 17,172 of JAVBNU010000082.1, read as the reverse complement.
TAGTATCGTTTGGCAAAGCCGGCATTTTGGGCGAAAAATTCATGCCAAAAAATCTATATTCACTTAACTTTGGAATATTGGCAGACGATACATTTTTCGAAATTGTTATTTCCATGATACTTATTTAAAGTCCAAACAAAATTTTTTTTGCTAGCAATTAATTACAAAAAACAGCTATTTAGGATAGTGTTCGAATTTTTGGACTATCTCCGATATTAACCTGATATCAGTTCACCCCATAGTTTTTTGAGATTTTGCCATTCGATTATAAATAGTCTGTTTTTTTCATCACTTGTGGCCTCTACTACACGTTGGAGCACATCGGTTAATTTATATGAGAATTGTTGACTTTCGTCACCTCCGGCCTTGTGGGTGAGTTCGTGCAGAGTTGTTGCCATTGCTTCATCAAAACCGGCTGTGCCCAGGTGAGTTTTATCAATCCAAAAACCCTGGCTTTTCCTGTCGGATATAATGGCCTCAGCCAAAGTATTACCCGTTTCTTTGGCTTCACTGGCTGCGTTTTTATCAAACAAATAGATTTTTGGACTCAGTTCTGATAATGTGAACTCTTTTTCTAAGTATTGTGATAATTTTTGCAAAGCAGCTCTGATTATTCCGATTTTTTGCTGTTCAGTACCTGTCATTGCAATAGGAGTATGATTTCGCGTTCTTGATACATGTTCTTTAATTGTGGGCATGCCTATATTTCGGAATTCCTGATGACATATCTTGTATCCTTGACTCACCAAATCATCTATTATCGCGTCAGACACACCGTAGCATTCTGCCAGATAGTTGTCTGGGAATTTCACTCGGACATTTTGCTCTCGTGCACCTGCAATTAAACCTTCGATAACAGCACAAGAAGCATTTTCTTTTTCACGGTTTGTCCAAAGAGACTCAAGCGCTTCCAGTGCACGTATAGTTTCCTCGGGGGTAGTTTGAATTATTTCTTTGCCGGCAATTGTATCTACTTCACCTCCCGAAAAATATTTTGCTATATTTTCCAAACCTTTATTTTGAATAGGAATACGATCTCTTGAGCAGTCAAAAACGGTTTTAGGTGTTTTCTTTTTAAAAAAGATTGTAAATCCATTCAAGCCGTCCCATCGATCAAGATTTTGGTATTCAAATTTTTGACCTGCGATATATGTGCTGCCTGCTTCATTCGGGGATAATTTCTTTATGCCAAACAAAGAATTCTCAAAATTGACCCCGCGGAAATCGGTGTTGCCTGAGTGATAAAAATGTCCTATTGCATTTCGCATGGATTGTACTAATTTTTCATCATTTGTTTCAAATTCAAGATAATTACCCTTGAGCGGTTGTTCGGTCTTTTCTAGAGAATATCGTAACACTTTTGAGGCTCCAATTTTGCTTTGACTGCTATCCCAAGTAACTCGCCAATTATCTGAGCCCATTTTTATTTCGGAGGCGCCTTTGTCTCTTAATAGTTTTAAAACAGCCATTTTAAGCCCCTCGCCGTAATTACCGGCTGCGTCCATATCCTCAGCTTTTACTGTTTCATATAATAAAATAGCTTTGTCTTGTGAATATACTCCTTCACCTTCTATTCTTATTCTGCATTTGCCGCCTGATTGTGGTGTTACGACAAACCTAACACCGTCTAATGTCTGGCCATGTCCATCATAGAAATTTTGCAGCAAATCACGGGCTATTTTATCGTTACTCCAGCCGATGTCACCTTGTAAAGAAATGGTTGTTGGAAATTCGTGAATCGGTGTAAAATCAACACGTTGGCTTGAAGAAGGTCTTACTGTCCCTGTGCGCGGAATGGTGAAATCACAGCCTCGTGATAGGCTGAATTCAGGGATAGTAGTATTCTGTCCTCCTAAACGAATACTGGCCTGTGCTGAGCCTTTGTACTCTACATGTTTTGTATATGGTGACACATAAGGTGTTGAAACATCTTTGAGGGGTGGTACCTCAGGGTTATAGTCAAGCTGATATTCTCGAATTTGTCTGCGCATTGTATTAAGCAAGGTCTCGTCTACTGATCCGACTTCACGATTAAGCACAGCATTAATTCTTTCCAGCTCTTTTTGTGCATTCGTACGTACAACATCAACAACTTCGCTAATTCCTGTTTGGATTTTTTCTTCGGCTGAACGCTGTAAACTTTCGGCTTCATTTGCTCTTTTGCGACTTTCTGCTATCATGTCAGAAGCTTGTTTGTTAAGCGCTTTGTATCTTTCGGCAGCTTGTCGCTCTGCTTGGTATATTGCATCAGTGCATTCTCGCCGAATTTTTGACAGAGTATTGCTATTTAAGTGCCGCATTGCGACAAAAGTGATTCCTGCCGCCCCTAGCGCTGCTAATGCGCCTATTGCTATAGCTTTTCTGTTTGTATCATTATTCGTTTCTTTCGGCATCTCATGCTCAGGTGTAGAGTCCTCTGCAGCCGATATGTTAGCCGGTTCAAGCTTTTCAGCCGGTTGGGAAGTTTGCGGAATTGTTGGTTGATAAAATTTTACAGGCGGTATAGCCATCGAATTGAATGCCATTTTTTCTACCTTTTTTAATTACATAACACACTTACACCATACAAAACATCTGGAACTTTATAATTGCTTGAATTTTATTTCAATGTGAAGAAGTCTTAATAATTTTCGAAATTAAATTAAACAACCCGTGCAATTTTGCGAATTTCTTCCATTAATTGTTTTAAATGTTGCATGTTAGTGAGTGGATTTATGATAGTGCATCTCAAATATGTTTTGTCGCTGACATTGGTTTTGACAATGTAGAATTTTTGTTGAACCAGCAATTTTTCTCTGATTTTTAATTGTAATTGGTTTAAGTCAGTATCAGCCTTTGAGACGTATCTGAAACAAATAATGTTCGACTGCGGCTCTACTGCAATTTCGAAATCATCTGTAGATTTTAAGAAATTAGCGAATTCTTTTGTTAAGCCATAAACGTAATCAATATAGTCGCCGAAAAACTGCTCACCGTAGTATTTTAGCGCAGAATAAACCTTAAAGCTCATGGCGGGTTTTGTACATTCCATTGTTCTGTAGCCGTAATCGTACCAGTTTTCCCCGTCAATGCTGTCGAGCAGATAAGAAGCTTTTTGGGAAAAAGTATGGCGTGAGGACGACTCGTCTTTGAACAAAACACCTGTAACAAGAGCAGGGAGCATCATCATTTTGTGCGCGTCCCAAATGACCGAGTCGGCTTTTTCGATACCTTTTAATAAATTTTTATGTTTGTTACTCAACAAAGCCGAAGCGCCATGAGCGCCGTCAACGTGTAACCATAAATCGTTTTCATTGCAGAATTTTGCGATACATTCTAAATCATCATACGTACCTGTTGAGGTTGAGCAAGCATTTGCAACTACTGCAAAGACTTGTCTGCCTTCCTTTTTCGATTTTTCGTATGCAGATTTGAGGTTTTCAATATTCATACTGCAATCGGAGTTACTTTCAATTGCTATCGCACCGTTACTGCCCAGGCCCATAATTGCAGCTGCGCGTTTTACACTGTAATGTGCTTGTGATGAAACTAAAATAGTAGGTTTATTACAGGCGATGCCTTCGTTCCAAATGTCATAGCCCATTTTCGCCTGTCTTGCTGCGAGTAACGCTGTTAAGTTGCCAAGCGAACCTCCCGAGGTCAAAACCCCATCGGAATTTTCGTCGTAGCCTATTTTTTTGCACATCCACTCAACAACTGCTTTTTCGCTACCTGCCGCACTGCGTCCCATCTCAAATACACAGCTTGAGTTATTAGTCATCGACATCAGCATATCGGATAAAACCGATAAAGGAAGCGGGCTTGAGACCTGATGACCCAAAAAATGCGGGCTGTGCAAAGATGTTATTTCACCCATTAATTCTTTTTCTATGTTTATAAAAGAGCCATTGAACTTGCCTTCAAAATTGTTTTGGCAGGCTTTTTTAATCTCATCAGGCGTCTTATTTGAAAAAATCTCATTAATACTCGTATTTTCAACATTTTTCAAGTGTTCCGCGAGCAGGTCTATCATCTTGTGACCTTGCTCTCTGAAAGTTTCGGGATTATATGCTTCGATGAATTTTTTTTGTAAAAATTCTAAATTGTCTGACATTTGGCTATCTTTCTTAAATTTATTTGTTGGGGTGAAACCCCAACCTACGGCCTAATAGTCCCTAGGTGCTGAAAATGAGTTTTAAAAAACCCTCGAAACGTTATGTTTTAAGGGTTTTAAATTAGGAGGAGGTGGGATTCGAATTTACTTTTATGGCTTTTGTAACTTTTAGTATTTTGTCGAAACCTTTAGTATTGTTTGGTTTTCGCCTCTTCGCCTTCTCGTAACTTTTTGTAATTTCGGGGGACTACTCGTATCGTCAGTCCCCTAATAGTCCCCCAATCATTTACTTAGTATTAGTATTTTCAGCAATTATTCTTTGAGCCTCGTCAATGCCTCCCTGCATCAATGTATATGTCATATCTTTCCTTGAGCCTTCTTTATGCAAATTAGTACCTGCCTTTTCAAAGAAACGCTTGATTTGTCTGTCTGTTGGATTTATACCAAAACGTTTTCTTAGCATTTGAGTAACTTCATCTCGTGTAAACGTTTTTTGACCTTTTTCTGAGTAATATATAAACATAAGAACCCAGATTTGTTCAATATAACTTGATAATTTAGAGAGATTGCAATATTTTTCAAGATGAAGTTCATCTACTGTAATGTCTAAACTTGGATAATCTTTTGTGGACTTAGGTTTAGAAGTTTTATTTGTTTTTTTAGCTTTTGTTGTTTCTTCTTTTGGTTCGTATGTTTCGCAGTATTCGATTCCTTCATCTAAGATAGAATATATTTGCATATTTTTTTCCCCAGTTCCTACAGGTTGAATAAAATCCTTTTCTACATTATTTGCTAAACACGTAGCTGTGTTGGATGGTGTTTTTAATTTTGCATTTTTAAATTGTTCAAGTATATCATTTTTTGTAAATTCTTGCTGGTCCATACTAATTGACAAAAAATAAGCAGCTCCTAATACTCTATCAACATCAGTATCAAACTTTTTTTCTTTTACAAGTTGATTAAAACGAGAATATTTTTTAAACTCGAGCTTATTATCACAAGAAATTAGTTGTGGTTGCTGTTCTGGTATCTTTTGTTCAATAATTCCTATATTTTGGGGTATTGATTGTTGAAAAACCATTTTTCTTGATAATACTTCTATTGCCGAAACTAATGTTTTTTGAAACTCTGACCTTTCTCTCGCAACTGTTTCAGAATCTCCTTCAATCTCGAGTTCAATTTCACCATATTTTAATTTTAGCTTTGTAACAGTATCTGTCATCCTAATCTCCTTTTATTTTAATAAACCTGCTTTATAGTACAATTCCTCTAATCGCACCCTAAAAACATTTTTTATATCGTCAATATCTTTGGGAGATGTATTGTACTCAATCTTATGTGCGGCATAATTGCCTATGTCTCTGATAATATTATATTCTTTAGCAAGATTTCTCGTTGATAATTTTAGAGTCTTATTCATAACAGCATTTGTTACTATTTCCGACAACATAAGTGTATGACCATTTTTATCTTTAATTTCATCTTCGATATTATTATGTCGGTAGGCTAAAATAAGTGTTATTTCGAATATCCTTCGTAGCATAACTGCACAAGCATCGTAGCAGTAATTTTTATAGCAATTATTTGCTTGGGATATCAACTTATCTAAAAATCCTCGCTTGCCTGAAAATTTTATTTCTTCTAGTAATTCGCTGTTAGACTCAATACTGTTTTTGTCCTCCAATTTTGCTTTATATTCTTGCTTCATAGAGTTTATAACATTAGGATTTAATACCCAATTACCAGTTTTGTTATTTTTCTTGAAGTCCCTACATTTTGTTAAGTTCTGTTTTAAACGTGAAGAGTTAGTTACTCCAACTCCTATTTCTTCAAGTTTTTCAAGGACTTCATTTAAGTCAAATTCTTTATTTCCATTAGACATTTCTAAAAAGAAAACAACAAGCTTAACTCTGTCAACTTCTTTTTTACAACATACATCTGTCTTTCTCGCGAAATCTTGAAAATTCATTCTTATTCCTCGCCAAGGGGCTTTACTCTATTATATTCCAGTTTTACCAAAAATTTGAAAAAATTAACGAAAAATTAATATTTGACACACAATTTGAATGCAAAATTAAACTCATTCGTCTTATTCATCATTTATACCACTTTTACACTCTGTATCAGCACCCAAATATAACATTTGTAACAAATTATTCAATAATTCTCTAAAAATGATTACAAATCTTAAAAATGTGGCATATATCTAATAACGAGATATTTTGTAGAGAGTTTCAACTAACAGTAGGGAAACAAAGGAAGAAGCTCATTGGTACAAGCAATCTCGCTAACAACAAGAAATTACGCAGCGCCGGACTTTAGAACAAAAGTAGGGCAATGGCGCAATGTCGGCGTAGCGGACAGCTTTGTACGCTCAAACAAATCTGCCGACGTTGTTTCGTTTTGCGCACGCTTGCCCAAAACGGTCACAGTTGGACAGGTAAAAAAACATTTTGAAAATGACCGAATAGCGCATCCTATAATTGATATAATCGAAAAGATTAAGCGGCAATATCCAAGTCTACGGAAGTTAGATTGGATTGATGATTGGATGCTTGGTAAGGTTGATTATAAAAATATGGCTAAGTTGATGAATATGCAAAATGGTAAGTACATTCGTATGTGGCAATCAACCACCGCTGATGGGGTGCCAAACATGCAGAAATTAGCTGTTTTTGCTAAGGTTTTGCGAACAACGGATGCAATGAACGATGTTCTCACTTTGAGTGCAAACAGGTGCGATTTAGTTGTTAGGAGCGTTTGTCGTGAAAAATCACCGGAAGCTATTGAGGCATTGGTAGTATACAAAGCACGTTCAAAATACATTAATCCTTATTTGACAGGTAAAAAAATGATACCTAGAGCGGAAAGAAGAATAGATGTTCTGACAGAGTTTTTGAACAGTTCTGCAACACGAAAAGGTACAATAATTTTTCGGGGCGATGGGTGCAGAGGTGCTTTAAATTCACGCCAAACAAGTTATGGCAAACCTGCAGGTGATGAAATGGACAAATTGATTAAGCGTAATGCGTCAGAAGCTGAAATATTGAAATTTATTAGATATGAGTTAATGGGTAAATCATTCATTCAGGAACGATTTTTATCAGCAACATTTGATGATGACTTAGCACAGCATTGGGCGCATAATATATCCCACAAAATAGCTGGTAGAAAAGCTGGGAATAGTGCTGTTCATTGGAAGATAATAGCTCCTGTAGAAACAAGAGGTGCATACATTGAACCTGAAAATGTCATGTATAAATCGAAGCAAGGTGAAGTTTTGATTCAAAGAAATTCATCCCTGCGTATCATAAATGTAAAATTTGATAAAGAAACCAAAACGTGGATACTTCATGCTAGATTACTGCCAAACCAATTGACAAGGTAGCTAAAGAGAGTTATCATTAGTGAACAAGAAGAAGGGTTTAGATATGTTAGAAGCTATCTCAGGAAGCATATCATTTTCAGGAAAGGTGAGGGCTGCTATGAACGCTGGTAAAAAAGTGCAGAAAGCGGTGACACCTAGGGTAGCACGGGCAAAATCAAGTGCAACTAGCGCAGAAGGTGATAGATATGTACCAAATTTTGCAAATCCGGATGATGCCAAAGGAGTAACTTGGGGAGAAACAATTTTCCCTCCCGAAGAAGTTAAGAAAATGGAAGCTATGACAGATAAACAAGCTATTGCATATATGAAAAAGCTATTATCAAAAAATGATTACCCTATAAAATGGGATAAAAAATAGTTAAATTTTTTACGTAGTGATTAACTGAACAGGATTTTGATATGGATGTAAAAGCCATCTCAGGAAGCATATCGTTTTCAGGAAAGGTGAAGGCTGCTATGAATGCTGGTAAAAAAGTGCAGAAAGCGGTGACACCTAAAGTAGCACGAGCAAAATCAAGTGCAACTGGCGCAGAAGGTGATAAATATATACCGAATTTTGCAAATCCGGATGATGCCAAAGGAATAGTTTGGTTGGACAAGGTGCAATTCTTCCCTGAAGATATTAAAAGAATGGAAGGCATGACCACTAAACAACGCATTAAAGAGAAGGGTAAATTAATAGACCAGGGCAGATATACTATGCCAAAAGGAAATTAATTATAGAATTAACAAAAGCTCTACATAACGTACGGAGCTTTTTTGTTGGTATTATTTATTATCAATACTCGCTCGATAGTAGCAGAATTGCCAGATTTACCGATTTATGGTGTAGGAGGTAGAACTTATAAGGCTCTTCTTGATAAGGTGTGTCAGTGTATGAAATTTTGCAGGTGAGTGGTGACTTGCTGTCGGTGTTGTGTTTGGCTGTTATTTCTGTGCTGCCATCTTCATTGACTTTTAGTTCAATAATGTAAAATTCATCACCTAATTTGTAATAGAATTCATTTGCTAAGATACTCAAAAACCAATAGGCATCCGCTTTGTTTAAGAAATCTTTGACTCCATCGGTATAGTTAAAGTAGCTGTATGGCTCGCAATAGTTAAATTTCTCCGTCCCACCAACCTTTGAAAGTGCGTTTTTGAGTTTTTGACCTGCTGTTGCACTTTCATTTGTTGTGTTATTGTTTTTCATCTTCTAAGTCCTTGCTATGCTGTATGTCGTGACATTGGAATAAAATTCATCCATCTTATTCGCCACTTGTGCCTCTTTGCTTCTTATGATGTGAGAATATGTATTCAGGGTTACAGTTTTGTCAGAGTGTCCAAGCCTGCCGCTTAGGGTCACAGGGTCTGTACCTGCTGAAATCATAAGACTGGCATTAGTGTGACGTAACTGGTGAAATGTTATCTTTGGCAAGTTGTGACGCTTTAAGAAATCTACAAACCACTTATAGGGACGTTGTGGACTTATTGAACTTCCATCCTCGTGCAAAAATACGTGAGGCTCATTTTTCCACGCTGTACCGAGCTTCAACCTATCTTCACTTTGCTGCCTCTTGTACTCTTTCAGGATAGATATTGCAGTTTTTGAGGCTGTTACAACCCTTTCACCCGCTTCTGTTTTGGGTGTACTATTAATTGTGCCAAGACCCACAATATAATGACGTTGCTTGTCGATATTTATTTCACAAGTGTCAAAGTTAATATCATCCCACTCTAACCCTGTAACCTCGCCTCTTCGTAACCCTATGTCCACCGTAAGATAAACCATTGCAACGTACATCAAAGGTTCATCCTTGAGTGCATTTAGCATAGTGGCGACCTGCTTATCATCATAATACTTAGCTTTGGTTTTTTTAGGCTTCTTGGTGTCAACACGGGTGGCAGGATTACGCTCTATAATATTCCATTTCACGGCGGTTGAAAGAATCGAGCATATTAAAATGTGATGATTGCGAACGGTTTTGTCTGACAACTTTTTGTTACTCGTGCAAATAAACATTCTGTCTGCGTTTAATTTGTACGCATTACAGAGTTTTTGAGTGGTGCGGTAATTTGTGCTTTTCCCAGCCTTGAGTCGCTGACATGTTTTAGATGATATGCCTGTGGTTTCTATTATTTGAGAAACAGTAAGAGGTTCAAGATATTTTTTCAAACGCTCTGTTGGAGTGTAACGACTATCCAGCCATACATTATCCCCATTGAGATTATTGTAAAACTGTACCAAGTGGTGAGGCTGTAGCTTGCCTAACTTTATGTGTCCAATGGCAGGCAAAATTCTCTTGAGTATCATTTTGTACGACAGCAACGTAGTAGGCGCAAGATTGATTTCGGCATAGTCCTTGAGCCATTGTTTTGTGAAGTCGGCAAATGTTACTTTCGCACCGTCCAAATAAGTACCGTTCAGGACTTCTTCCTCAAACAGCACACATTGAGTGTTCAGCTCTTTTTCGAGCTGCTTTGAGGTCAACCCTTCGTTCACCTTAATGGTCTTTGTTTTACGTAATTTTTTCCCAGTGGTATTGTAGCCGGTACAAACAATTAGTTTATATGTATTTTTTGACCGTTGTTCGTAAAATGCCATTGTAGTTACCTTTCTTTTAATTATCACCTGCTTGTGCAAAGAAAGCGTATTAACTGTACGCTTTCCTTACGGGACATCATTTAAGTTTTTTTATACATTTTAAGTAGTGTTCGTTGAAATCCTTACAACCACAAGTCATTACGACACGCTCAAACATCGGGTATTTCCCCAAAATCTTCTCTGCATGTGCGTTTGAAACATCGTCGTTGTCAATATAAAGCCAGTACCTGCTATATTTATTAAAGTCAATCTGCGGCATATATTTGAACAATGAACTGATGCCGCTTGGAGGTGTAACAATGTGGTAGTAAGCACTTTGTTCTTTTTCTTTCAAATATTGAAGTAAGGCGTAGCCGTCAAAGTAGCCCTCGACAATAGCTAAAACATCCGTTTGGGATGTATAGCAGTTTATCATTGCAAGTCCAGTAGGTGTGTTCTTCTCTCGATACAAGCCCTTCTTGCTTAAATCACTCGGTCTGTATTCAAAACTCAAAATCTTGCCGTTGACTCCTGTACAATATTCAAAAGTCGGGATTACCCAACGTCTTTTTGCAATATCAATTCCGAGACCTGTAGCTTCGGCTGTTTCCTTTGTAATACCACGTTTTTTAAACAAAAAGTCGAGAGATTTTCTATGTGCCAAAAGCTCATTATTACATTTGAGCATATACAATAAAAATTCTTCTTGTTTTTCTTCTGAAAAGATATGTTCAAACTTGCTTTGAGTTTCCACAGCAGGCTTTGTGAGCTTACTGTAGTTTTGGTATGATTGCCTATTGTTTTTAGACATATTGCTCAAAATCATTTTGGTGTGCTCCTTGTTTGCAAAGCACTGTAGGAAACCTTTGTTCACATTGAATTTCAGGTTATCTCTGCCTGTGTCTTGGCACAAGGGGCATTGCCATTCAAGCTCTGCGCCACTTTTCCTTTCAGGTTGCCCAAGATGAGCTATCAGTTGTTCAGGTGTTAATTCTATCATTTTTCAAATTTCCTTTCGTTAATGCTGCTAATGCCGTTAAACCTAGTAGTTACAAGACGCTCTGCGTTAGCGAGCGTCGTCAGTCTTGAAGTCATTGTCAGAGTTAGCATTGACAAGGTTAGCGGGATTAGCAGGTATATTTACCAATTTGTCCAGGTCAATGATTTCGGTGTTCGTTTCCGTGATTTCATTCAATTTTTGCAATAGAAATTCCTTACCCGAATTCCTATTGATTGGTCTTTCGTGAAGTAAATAGCCTTTAGAGTAAGCTATATTGCTCACTATAGCTATGTATTCGTCAAACTCGTCTTTGAATTTATCTCTTGACACTCCAAACTCTCTGAAATGCTCTTGGATAAGCTGTGTTTTAGTAAAACCTGTGTCTAGATGTTCAAGGAAAAATTCAAAAGCACAGTCGTATTTGTCGCTGTATTTAGGCTTGTAATTTAAGAATGCTTTGAAATCGGTGCTCAAAAACTCAACCACGGAAATAGCTTGCTTCATATCTTCAAGATTGATAACTTTATCCTGATGGTTCAGCGGCGCAAATATTGTGGCTAGTTTTAAAGCTTTTAATTCACGGTCCTTAATCTCTTTTTTCAAAAGTGTATTATTAGTGTTATTTGCAAGCTCACTTAACTCGTTCCTGTATTCTCGAAGTCTCATAAGAGCCTCATTCAACAGGTCATAGATGGCGTTAGCTTCTATTCGCATAAAGATTTTAATAAATTCTTCGTTTATTTTTTCGGCTTCTTCGAAAAATTTGACTTCCTTGGCAAGAGTGCCTTGGATGTCATTATCTATATTAAATTTAACCTCCGGCACAAAAGAACACATCGCACGCCTTGCAAACCCTGTATGCAGTTCAAGAAGAAGCTCTTGCCTGGCTTTTTGGGGTTCAAAAAGACTAGGGTCGCACATTAGCATGCAATTTAGCGGCACTCTGACAATGTCTTTCTCGCGTTTGTCGCCTTTAGTACACTTTGACGGAAATTTTGCACCATAGGCAATGAGTAAAAATGAGAAAAACAGTTTATCTTCAGACCTTAAGTTCAAAAAATATTTTGAAAACTCTGTCATTTTGATAAAAATTGCCCCAAAATTAGCTTTGTAACGCACTTTTGCTTCTTCAAAAATTCCTTCGGGTGTACCATTGTAGACTTCAGGCACTAATGGTCTTATTTTTGCGATTTCATCATTTATGTATGATTGACGTTTTGCCTCATATTTATCGCCTTGAAATTTAGTTGCGGCAAGTCTTTTAATCTCCTCTACTTGCACATCGTAATAATCGTTCGCCTTACCGTCAAGCCATGTGTAGAAATTTTTGAAAATCAGCTCATCTAATTCATCACAAATTCTGTCTTTCTCGCATCCTGATACTGCGAAAATCAAAGAATACCAATTAGGAAAGCCTAACTTTCCAACTTCTTTGTATTGAATACGTATTGTTGTGAGTGCAAAAGCAATTTTGACGATTATCATATTTAGAATCATAGCTACACTTGCTTTATCGTGCCTCTCTGCAAAAAGTAGTAGAATTTTCAGGAAAATGACTGGCATGGACGGCAGAGCATTCATCTTGTTATTCATGCTGACCTACCTTTCCGCCAGTGTTGAGATATTCAACTACTCCTTGAAAATTAATCAAAATTTTTTTGCCCGCTCTGACGTGCTTAATTTTGTCTTGTAATACTAACTGCCGAATAAAGTGTCTCGCCAAATTTAAGGCTTCTGCAGTCTGATTGACGGTGAGCATGGTTGGTATACCGTGCGGTTGCATTTGTAACTCCTTGTTTAGGCTCTCGGAGTCATGAGAGTTTTTTGTTTGATTTCTCATAATGTTGCCTTTCTTATTGCATTTACATCTATGTACTGCGCTCGTTTCAAAAACAACAAAAAAGACAGCATCGCAACGCACCCTATGGGGCAGTTGAGCGTGTTGTGAAATTTTTAGATTTTTCAAAAAAACTGTGCTAAATACACCTTTTTTATAAAAAAGGTGTACAAATTTTAATGAATTTGCTATTATCAAATAAAAGAGGTAAAAATGAGGAAAAAATGTCCGAGATGTGGTTCACTTGAAACTGTGAAACATGGATTTGTGGCTGAGGATATTCCACGATATAAATGCAAAGAATGTAAGAAACACGAAAGGAAGTATGTATTCGATGACAGAGTCGACTATAGGTTTAAAAGCAATGCAGAGAAACAAGTAGCAATAATGCTCTTCAATTTGATAAAATTGATAGAGTACGCAGATTCGGGCGGCAAGATTAATTCGGACTTCAAGTATGGAAATATATTGTCATTAAGCAAAGAAAATGAAAAGGAATTTTCTAGCCTCTTGTTAGAATTGGATATGGGTGAATTAGCTGATGTTAGGAGCTCTCCGGCTAAAGTTGGTATATATATAAGCGAAGGAAAAATTGTTATCGCCAAAACACCAAAAAATAAAGGTGCAAGCTGTAGTCTGCCTGGAAAGCGAATAACAACGGTAGTAAGAGGAGAATTTTAGTGCATTAGACGGTCTTTTGAATAGAGTGTTTTGAATATTTGTTCGCAGTGACATTCTTTTTCTAGGCACACAAAAAATATTCAAAATCTCGTGCCACCTGCGCCAAGAAGTAAAGTTTTTGGGATCGAGGATGCCGACATCATTCCCAAATTTTTTTCCGTAGCCCCTGCACCCACTCTTGGCGACTCGGGCAAATTTGAAGAAACATCGTGCAAAACGTTCAAAATTTGCCCAGTGATGGAGTTTACTTATCGTTCTTGATATCTAATACAGATATTACTATTATACAATTTGAGCCTTTTCCTTTGAGAACTTTGTCTTTGTATAACTGTTTGAACATTTCCCCTGCTATATCAAAAAGTACATTATTTGCAGTCTTATTCTTTGTTTGCAAACATTGAACATCTTTTCCAGTTTTAGGGTCGCCCATATATAGAATAGCTTGCCCTCTTACACTTAAAATATCGGGGTAATATCCATTGGTTGATATATAGCTAAAAATTTCTTCAGTAATCGGAAGTATAGAAATTGCTATTTCTTTTGTACCTGTTATTGATTTTAAATAAGCTTGATTGTCATCGCCCACTACAAGGGTAACCCAAATAACATCCCAACCTTTTTCTATACTCTCATCATAGACTTTTTTAGTATAAGTCATAGCTTTACCATCTACGCCATACATGGTAGGTTTTTCATAATCTTTATGAGTATTGCCGACAGTTTCTTTTGGTTGTTGTGCTTTCGGTCTTGATGAAGAGATACCTTGTTGCGAAACTGATGTCACAGAATTACCAGCATCTTGAGTTTTACTTGAATGACCCCTGCCTACTTCATTACTATATAAAATATCATTATAGGCTTTTTCAGTACCCTCAAAATATGCTTTTACAAGAGGGTCTCCACCTTGTGCCTGCCATCCTTTATCAGTAGGCATCTTTGCTGCACTCTTGAGGTCGTTAGGGCATTTTGCCAGCCATTGTTGCTCTGCCTGTGTAAGCTGGACGGGAATTTTATTAGCATTGCAATATAATATATAACCCTGACGAGGAGTTATCATTCCCAAAAGCGCATCTGAAATAGCTTGTCCCAAGAGTCCTTGTTGATATGCTTCTGAACGACAAGACAACTCTTTGTTATGGCAACCGGACGAGTTGCACATTTTCACATAACAGGTAGAACCTACCGAAAAATATTTGTCAGCTTGGTACGCATCGGCAAAACACGATTGGGCTAAAACAATCAAACCTAATGTTGTTAAAATCTTTTTCATAATTTTCCTCCACCTACAAGATTAAGTATCAATTTGTTTCTTTCTTCCTGTGAGCGGTCTTTCGAGGCTTTCAAATTCCTTGCAAGCATTTTGTTTCCAACATGGATTTTTCTTACAGCGTCATTCAATATTTCCTGATTTGGAGCCTTAACAATGCCGCATATAGGGGTGCCATTGTCGCTGGTGCAAATAATTACAATAGCCGCATTATCTTTCAAGTAATATATAGATGAAACAGTTTCTACTGGTGATTCTTTAGCCAAAGCTTTTGAGAATGTTTGTGTGATGTCGACAGTCGTGGGCAATTTACTGGCTGTGTTTTCATCAGCCCAAGTTATTCTTGCATTGCAACATATAAAGCCTGCAATCAGTAAAAGTAATAATTTCTTTTTCATAATCTTTCCTTCCATTTTTATTTTTATAATTACGTGTTTTGAAAAACCATGCTCAAATAATGTACAAACTGTATAAATGTCTTTTTGATAGGTTCAACTAGAAATATAATAACAGGTTAAACGCTAAAATTCAATATAATATCTTGTCATACACTCTTATTTGTCAATACAAAATTTCATATTATTGAATAAAAGTGAGGAATTATGACAACAGATATTAAAAAGCAACTCGGCAATCGCATACAAAAAATGAGAAAAGCCAAAGGATACAGTCAAGAAAAATTTGCCGAAAAGATTGGCATTGCAATAAGTTCTTTGAGTGCCGTTGAAACCGGAAAATCTTTCATGTCTTTTCCCAATCTTGAAAAAGTTATGGATATTCTGGAAATCAAACCGTATGAGTTGTTTGTCTTTGACAACGAGAAAACAGATACCATAGTGTATGATGACCTAATCAAGAAAATATCTAAGTTCAAAAACAACGACAAGAAACTATTTGTTTTAGCCGAAGTTGCAGACAGGCTTGAATAATATTGAGTGTGTCTACCTATAGATATCCAATAATTATAGCTGTAGCGTTTGTGGGTACTTCGATAATATTCAACAACTCTTCTTCGCATTCCATTGCATTGTCGATTTCTATTTCTATCGGTTGCATGTTTGAAAGTTTCATTTTATTTAAGAGCTTAGCTGCTTTTGTTATTTTTCTGTTCATTAGATGTATTCCTTTTTTGTGAAATTCCATTTACATATTAATATTGCAAAATTTTGGTTTTGAATATGATAATAAATGATACAAAAAATTGACTTGAACAAAATTGTTCATCTTTCAAAACTTCAAAATTCCGCCCAGTGGTAACACTATCAAACATATTTCTGAAATTTTTGCAGCAAAAATTTTTGCCTTGTAAATCAAGGGTTTTCGCCGAGCAGTCCCCCAATAGTCCCCTAAGTGCCAAAAATGAGTTTTAAAAAACCCTCAAAACGTTATGTCTTAAGGGTTTTAAATTAGGAGGAGGTGGGATTCGAACCCACGGTACGCTCGTCACGTACGACGGTTTTCAAGACCGCTCCTATCAACCGCTCAGGCACTCCTCCTTAGGTGTGCATTGTATTTAATTGTCTTTTGGATTCGTACCGAGCGGTGGTCTTTTTGTCTTATTGTCGTCAAAAACGCTACTTAAGCCTTTTTGACTCACGACCTTCGTGTTTGCTCTGCTCAGGCACTCCGTTTATGGTTGTAGGGTTATCCCTTGATAATTATCATAGTATTAAAAACACGTTGGCTTGTAAAGTTCAAAAATCTAATAATTTTCCCATATATTTATTTTTTCTGTTTATTTTTTCCGCATAATCACATGCGGTATCAGCTAAGAGGGCTGATTCCTCAACAGTTTCGGCGTTATTAACAATATTTCGCGTTAGATAAATTATTTTTTCAGTATCGCCCAAAATACTCCTGTACAATTCTTTTAGTTTTTCTGTTTTTTCCATTGTGGTCCTTATTTGTTAAATTTGTAACTTATCGGATGGTGAATATACCGTGACGGTGACTATATAGTCATATATTAAACTTTTTCATCATATATGTCAATATATAGTCAATGAGGGAAAATTAATGGGCGTAAGAGAAGACATCAAAGCGATAGTAGCTCAAGAAAACTGGACGTTGACTGAGGTTGCAGCTGAGCTTGGCAAAAAACTGAATAAAAAATATACTCAAGATAATCTTTCTTCAAAATTGTATCGTAAAACTCTACGCTATGAAGAAGCTGTTTTAATTGGCGATATTCTTGGTTATGATTTGAAATTCGAGAAACGCAAAGGTTAAATTTTTTGAAACTTGTTGGGGGTTCGAAGCCTTCTCCTGCATCGGACAGAGGACAATAACACAGGTTATGCCCAACAACATTAAAGCAAAAGCGAGGTTTAGATATACAAGTCG
>JAVBNU010000026.1:0-73471 GCA_031551265.1 Candidatus Gastranaerophilaceae bacterium | reverse complement strand
ATTTCAGGAAAACTCTCTTCTACGGTCTTACCACCATGGAAATCATGCCCAAATTGTAAGCAACTCAATTTATTTATAACAACTATATGTTCTGCATCTTCAAACCTAACCTCCAAATCCTCAAGGTTTAAAAAGTTTTCAAAGCCGTTTATATAATAATTAACCTTTGTCTCAAGCATATCAAGATGATTGCCGGTAGTAATAAGCCAATCAAGAGGATAGCTCCGATTTTGCAGACCCAAAGCTCTCAAATGCATTGACGTATGACAAGATCTGCCGAGTGGCAATATTAAATCATACTGCATTTTATTAATTTCGAGCTTTTGTTTGGCTAATTTTTTCCTGTAGTATCTTCGAAAAAATTTCCTTCTCAATAGCTTAAATACAACAGCAGTGTAAAGTTTTTGCACAAAAAGCTTCATTTTTACCTCTTGAAAATACTTTCATATTTAATATATCAAGAACACGATTTAATATAAATTAAGCAAAATTAAGCAAAATCAAGTAAAAAACTTGATATAAAATTTTGATTAAATATAATACTATTACATGAGTAAACCCCACAATTAAAGGAAAAAGACAATGAAACGAGAAATTCATCCGGATTATAAAAAACTGAAAATCAAATGCGTATGCGGAAACGAAATCGAAACGGGCTCCGTAAGCGATGATATAACTGTTGAAATTTGCAGCAACTGCCACCCATTCTACACAGGCAACCAAAAAATCATCGATACTGAAGGACGTGTTGAAAGATTCAAAAAACGCTACGAACAAAACAAAAAATAGCTTTGCAAAAAAGAGGTTGTTACATACAGCCTCTTTTTTAAAAACTGAAGTTGGCTTTAAGGTCAACTTTTTGGCTTTATACCAGAAATTGTAGGGTGCGTCTCACGCACCAAAACAAGCCCACCAATAATAAAATAACCGAAAAGGCGCTAATTACCATAGTTCCAATACGAACAGATGCTGCAACCGGGTTGGCGCCGCAAACAAGTTCAGCATGACGACAAAATAAGGGAGTAAGAGTATGCAAAATAATTCACCTGTAGTTAATTTAATTTCAAAACCTGAAAATATGCTAAAGACAATCTACACAGCTTGTCGTACTTGTTATAGCGCTGATTATCCGATTAATATTTATAACAGCACTGATGATGAAGAAAAGATGCTGAAACTTATATCAAAAGTTGTCGGGTCGGGTCACTACAGTACGATTGAGCACATTCAGGTTAGTTTTGCAATCAGCAATGTCTCCCGCGCATGCACTCACCAGCTTGTGCGCCATCGTCATATGTCTTTTTCACAAAAGTCACAACGCTATGTGAAAGAAAAAGGACAATTCGACTATCTTACACCTCGTACAATTGAGAAAAATGATGAATTATTCGAAAAATATAACAAATTTATGAACACAGTATCGGAATTTTACTGCGAACTTACGGAAAATGGTATTCCTGCCGAAGATGCAAGATTTGTATTGCCTAATGCAGCTGCATCATCAATGGTGGCGAGTTTGAACCTGAGGGAGCTTATTCATATAGCAAACATCAGACTCTGCACACGTGCGCAGGATGAAATTCGTATACTGGTTAAAAAAATGTGTGATGAATTAATTAAAGAAGAGCCGTGGCTTAAAGATTATTTAGTGCCTAAATGCGAACGCTTAGGTTACTGCGATGAAGACAAATGCTGCGGACGCAAGCGAACAAAGGAAAGTCTACTATGAAAGACATGCTAGATAAAATACTGCAAATAGAAGAAAAATATATGGAATTAGGAGAAATTCTCTCTGACCCTGCCGTTATACAAGATTACAACAAATTTCGCGACCTCTCCAAACAGCGCAAAGCTATGGAAGAAACAGTCGACACATATAATCAGTGGAAAGAAGCCTCTCAGGCTGTTACTGACGCTCAAGAGCTTATTAAAGCCGAATCTGACGAAGAGATGAAAGAATTCTTAAAAGCTGAAATGGCAGAAAATGAAGCCAAAATAGAAACACTCAATGAGCGTATGAAAGTTCTTTTGCTACCGCGTGACCCTATGGATGATAGAGATATTATGCTTGAGATTAGAGGCTCGGCTGGTGGCGATGAGGCGAATATTTTCGCCGGTGACTTGATGAGAATGTACCTTAAATTTGCCGACAAACAAGGCTGGCAAACACAGGTTTTGAGCAGAACAGAATGTGAAGCAGGTGGTGTATCCGAGGTTATCATTTCTGTAAAAGGCGATGCTGTTTATAGTCGATTAAAATACGAATCCGGTGTACACAGAGTTCAACGTGTTCCTGCTACAGAGTCTCAAGGGCGCGTACATACCTCTACAGCCACGGTTGCAGTTATGCCGGAGATTGATGATGTACAGGTAGAGCTAAGGCCTGAAGATTTAGAAATTTCCACTGCACGCTCAGGCGGTGCGGGTGGTCAAAATGTTAATAAAGTTGAAACAGCTGTGCGTGTTGTGCACAAGCCGTCCGGCTTAATGGTTTTTTGTACGGAAGAACGTTCGCAACTGCAAAACAAAGAACGCGCGTTGCAAATTATCAAAACAAGACTTTATGATATGGAAGTGCAAAAACAAATGCAAGAAGTGACGGATTTACGCCGCTCACAAGTCGGTACAGGCGATCGCTCGGAGCGTATCAGAACATATAATTTCCCCCAGGGGCGTTTAACAGACCACCGTATCGGACAAAACCTAAATGTTTGGACGGCTATTGACGGCGATTTAGACGATTTACTTGAACTTTTGATAAATTACGACCAAAAGCTCAAACTCGAGAAATTGGCACAAATAAATTAGTTTTTTAAGGAAAGAAAAGAAATATGAAAATTAACTCAGCTGATAATGTAAGTTTCAAAAAAACCAAGATTTTATATACATGGTCGTCATTGCTAAACCCAAGAAACAGAAAATATGGCAATTGTGCATATTTGATGGCCAAAGATACAATGCCTAAAGGGAATAACACAATTGTTAAAGTCTCTTACGACAAAATAGCTATTAGCAGCAAAGGCACGAATGCGAGTGATGCTGCTTGTTCAAGAGAAATACCATACAAATGGCTGGAAGCCTATAACGTGCCTTTTGTAGGAAAAAATTTTATCATTCATATGATAAAGAGTGCTCTTAATGGCTTGTTAGATGATATGGCAAAAGTACTGTAACGGGAATTTGCTTGAACGGGAAAAAATAACGATAAAGAGCATATAAAATATCTCGCGTCATACCGCAGCGCCAAATATAGCATTTTAAAACAAGCATTTGTGTGCGGTATCTATCCGAACTGCAAACGAAGTCTTTTTATTGAAATAAGTGAAACTCCGAGTAGGAAAGACCCCGCACAGAGTACGTTTCAAAAAATATTCATAGCTTAGCTCTGCGGGGTAACGTGAATACTTAATACTCGAAGAACGTAGAGTTTTTTAATCCAAAAACCTCACAAACTTCATTAAAAATCCTATAAATAGTGGATATGGTATTAGTCAAAATGTAGGAAAATCTTTGTAGGGGAATAGCAAGAGGTTTTTTTCAATTGAATATTTGTTCAATAATGGCAATAGTTGTAGCATTAGTGATACTTTTCGGCATACAAATCATCGAGAAAAGTCCGATTGGTATGTTATTTCAGCCAATACCACTTTTGATTGTGTTTGGCGGCACCTTTTGCGCTGCCTTCTTGAATTTTCCCGCAAAAACTGTCATTGGCGCTTTAAAATCCTCTCTTGCAATATTTTTTAAACCTGACACTAACTACACGTATAAAGTTATCGACGAAATCCTACAACTGGCTCATATCGCGCGCAGACACGGGCTTTTTGAATTAAGAGAATGTACAGACAACATAAGTGACGGTTTTCTCAAACGCGGAATTAGTCTGTTGATTGACATTAACAACCCTCAACTGCTGCACGAAATTTTAAGTGCTGAAATTGCTTATGAAGAAGAACAGGAGCTTATAAACTCCAGAGTATTCGAAGCTTTAGGCGGTTATGCTCCAACTTTTGGTATCGTGGGCGCTGTTTTAGGGCTGATTCACGTTATGCAAAATTTAACCGATACGACAAAACTGGGCGCAGGCATTGCAATCGCTTTTGTAGCAACACTTTATGGGGTCGGGATTGCTAATATCATTTTCTTGCCGATTGCGGGACATTTGAAATTAATTCTAAGAGAGAAAATAATGTTAAAAGAAGTCATATTGCAGGGAATTTTATCAATTCATATGATGGAACATCCTGCGGTAATTGAAGAAAAAATTCTTGCATATCTGAAATTTCACAACAGGGAGTATTCATTCAAGAGACCGGGTAGCGGGGTTCGCGTATGAGACAAGACTACTATACAAATTCAAAAGACTACATAAACCGCTGGGTTATATCCTATGCGGATTTTGTGACTATGCTTTTGGCTTTGTTCATGGTGCTTTACGCCATATCGAACATGGAATCCACGCACATCAAAGAAATAAAAACCCAAATAGAACAAAAATTTCAAGACACAGGCGCTGCTCAAGAAAGAGAAAATCAAAAGATTATTAACGAACTTAACAAAATTGCCGAAAAGGAAAAGGTCTTGAACCAAGCGCAATTTATAAGCTCAGAGCGTGGTGTAACTATCCGTATAAATAATAATACTCTCTTTAACGAAGGTTCTGCTATAATAAAAGTAGATGCCCAAAATGCTTTGGACAAAGTAGCAGAGTATCTGGTGAAAATAGATAATAAAATAGTAATAGAAGGCCACACTGACTCTATACCAATTAAAACGAGTAAATATGAATCAAATTGGGAATTATCAACAATACGTGCCACAAATATGATTAAATATTTAGTTGAAAAGTATGGAATAAATCCGGGGAGATTTTCAGCCCTTGGATACGGGGAGTTTACCCCGCTTGAATCCAACCAAACAGCTAAAGGACGCGAACAAAACAGACGTGTGGACATAGTGATACTAAATTTGCAAAAATAATTAACGAATGGAGAAGAATATGTCAAAACCGGACGCACAAAAAGATATAAAAATGAAAAATGAAGAAAATAAAGTACCAGCTAAAGGCGGCGGGTTGTTGGTGAATGTCATAACAACAACGCTAATATGCTCAATCTTTTTGGGCGTAAATTACATCATGATGAGCGACATAAGCAAAACTCAAAAAGCTATGCTGGCTAAAAATGAAGAGCCGGTTGAAGAAGATACAGCCGACGTGCCAACCAAAGGCGTTGTACTTGATTTGGGCGAATTTACAATGAATTTGGCCGACTCGTCAACTAAAGCATACCTGAAAACAGCTGTTGCAATTGAAGTAACAACAATCGAGACTGATCCTATGAATCAGGTCGTTGAAGCCAAAGGCGGCGGCGGACACGGTCATGGCGGCGGAGCCCCGGCTGTTGACCCTAAAGAGCAATTTGAACAAATGATGGCACAATACAGACCTGCCATCAGGGACGTAATTATCACAGTATTATCAAGCAAAACATCTGATGAGCTGGCAACAGCCACGGGTAAAGAGCTTGCAAAAGAACAAATAACCGAACAAATAAACGCCATTTTCGGCGGTGAACGTGAAGTTCTAAGAGTAAGTTTCGGCCAGTTTATTATGCAATAAGGAAAACAACAACATAATGTGTGCATACGACGCAAAAATGAATAACGAAAACGCAGGATTTGACTTTGAATCGGAAAGCCAAAGTTATTTTGAAGACGCTAATGATGAATATAAAAGAGGGTTTAAACTCTACAACTTCAGACGTCCCGACAAATTCTCAAAAGATCACCTAAGAGGCTTGCAGGATATTCACCGTGAGTTTTCGCGGCAGCTTTCACTCAATTTATCGGCATATTTACGTATGCCTATTGAGATAGACGTTGTATCAGTTGACCAGCTGACTTATGACGAATTTGTACGTTCAATGCCAACACCCGTTACAATTGGGATTTTCGAGCTTAGCCCGCTGCCCGGTCAGGTTTTAATCGGTATCGGTTTTGAAGTTTTATCTGCTATTGTTGACCGTATGTTAGGCGGTGTAGGGATTTGTGAGAATTCAACACGCGAATTAACAGACATCGAAGAATCTCTTGCTAAAAAATTGATTGAGCGCACAATCAAAACACTAGAACACGCCTGGGCACACGTTATCCCCGTCAGCGGCAACATCATCGGCCTTGATAAAGACTATAACATGATTCAAATCGCTTCACCCGGTGAAATCGTTGCACTGATTACGTTTGAAATCCAAATCGCCGGAAGATACTTCGGCTTGATGAGTTTCTGTTTCACATACCCGTTCCTGGAAAACATTTTGACACAGCTCACCACACAGCATATTTATCAGGCTCAAGGGATTATCGCTAATACCGATGAGCAGAAAAAAATGATTAACAAACTCAACACAACAACTGCAGTAATAGACGTTTTATTCGGTGGTTGCGAGATTACGGCGGAAGATTTTCTCTCGCTCAAAACAGGTGACGTCATCAAACTCGATGAAAAAATTGAAGACGACGTAATCGTTATGATAAACGAGAAAAAGAAATTCTTCGCACGACCCGGTAAAATTAAAAATAAAATATGTGTTAAAATAACAGATATATACGACGAAACTTACAATATTCTGAAGAATTATGATTAGAGAGGATTTTCAATGGCAAATGAAAATGACAAGGATGAATTAGAATCGATTTTGGAAAATAAAATTTCCGGCTTCAATGATAATGATGAAAAACCCAAAAAATCGGCTAAATCAGAAACAAAAGCAGAACCGGAACCCGAGGCTGTTGAAACAAAAAAGGCTGAGCCCGCTAAAGCTGCAGCGCCGGAACCTGCAAAAACAATCGAGCCTGACTTGTCATCATACACTCCTGAAAATCTATCTTTCGAGTCTTTTGGAGAAACTGAAGCAGAGGCAACAATTGACATGACTGCAGGCAGCGGCACCGTCACAGTTCAACCTGTTGAATTTATGTCATTTGAAAACGACCAAAAAGTTTATGGTGAAGAAAACAAAAACCTTGAAATGCTTCTCGATATTAAACTGGAATTAACCGTCGAATTAGGTCGCTGCGAACTACCGATTAAAAAGATTTTAGAACTAACCCGCGGCTCAATCATCGAACTGGATAAAATTGCAGGTGAACCTGTTTCACTGTTCGCAAACGGCAAACATATCGCAAACGGAGAGGTTGTGGTTATTGAAGACAACTTCGGATTACGTATAACAAGCATCATTGACCCTGAAAGCAGACTAAAAGGTATGCAGTAGCTACATCAAGCCTTTCAAGAATTGTCTTACTTTCAAGTCACTCCAGCCATACTCATCATGCCCGCCATGCTCAGATATGTATAGCTTGGCATTGACATTATTAGCATAATTTTCCTTTGCCTGCTCATACGGTATTTTTGTATCTTGCTTTGAATGCAAAATCAAAAGCGGCACATTAATCTTTTTTATTTTAGTTTTAGTATCGTATTCTTGTATAATCGGCACTGCATAGACAAATTTTGTAATCACATTTTTTATAAAATTATTGGTTTCATTTCTCAGAAAAACAGTATTTAAGCTATAAACAACCATATCCCTGATATTAGAAAAAGTACTCTGCAAAATAACACCCCTGAAGCTGTCTTTTGACGCAATCTCAGCAGTAACCCCCCCGCCCATGGACAAGCCCCACAAAATTATGTCTTTGTTTTTTATATGATGTTGATTATTTAAATACTTAATTGCACTTTCCAAATCTTCGTATAACCCATCCTCATGAGGAATCCCCTCACTTTTGCCATATCCGCGGTAATCATAAATAAAAACACCATAGCCCAAGTCAGTCGCAGCTTTCAGCATCGGGAAAAATTCGGTGATATTATCACCGTTACCATGGCTAAAAACCACCGTTGGCTTACCTTTTTTGGCCTTAACATACCACGCGTTCAAAATATTGTTATCGCCGGTTTTAAAATACACGTCCTTATGGGGCATCGTTGTAGGATGTATGTCAAATTTCGGAAAATACAGCATATTTGACCCGATTGTCACAATCACAAAAAATATTACAGGCATAGACACAGCACTAACTAAAAAATATTTTAAAATATTTTTGAAAGTCTTTTTAGGCTTCGTCTCTACAGTGTTTTCTAGTTTTTCTGGCAACATGTCACTCTACATCCTTACGATAAAATTATAACCCGAGCTGCTCAAACTTTCCAGCCCAAAACTGAATAGTCCTTTAAGTTTTGTAAAACTTCGTACAAAAAAAGCACAAATTTTCATTCAAGGTTCTTATAATATTAGAAAGTTTGGAGTGTGTAACAATGATTCGTCCGATTGCGCCCTATACGTGTAATAATAACTATAAAAGACAGCAAAACAACGCTGTCAGCTTTAAAGCCGTGTATTTGGTCAAAGATGTGGAAATCGAAAACGGCTGCTGGTCTGACTTTAAAGAAGTAACTTCTGCAGCCCAAAATTTAATTGACGCTATACGTAGAAAAGACAGACGGCTTAAAAGCCTTGGGCGTGACCATATCAAAGAAAGACACGCTATTATAGATAAGAATAATGAATTACTAAAACAATTTTCACTAAAAGATAAGGAATATCTACCTGCAAGCCATAAAGAGAAGCCGGCACATTTGTTCCATGAATACGGCGACAGAGCTGTTGCTAAAGTCGCTAACAGCCAAACCGGTGATGTGTACATTTTAACCGGCAAAGACGCTGAAAAAGTAAATAACGCGAGCAAAGGTTTTTCCGAAATTAATAGACAGTTTAATGATAGAGAAATTAAATTACCTCAAGATTTTAGACGCGCCATGAATCACGAAAAAAATAAATACTGGAAAACCTTAAATGCAGTATGCGCCAATCCTGATGATGAGATAATAATTAAAGGCATGCAAGCCAAAAGCGGCGCTGTGTACCCCACAACAATAAGATTTTTGTCAGACTCACTACCACCAAAAGAAGAAAAGCCACCTTTACCACAAGTAGATATGCAAGGCTTTTTACCAGGGTTTGTATATACAGGTAGTTATTATGAGGCAGGATTTTAATATTACCTTGCGCAATTTTTTCCTCTGAATTGTTTTTATTAAATATATAGGAAGTTACACTTTTATCAAAGGGAATTTTATGCAAGGATTTAAAGATATTTTTTACGAGTTTATCGCTGAATTACAGAAAAAACGACAGCAAAAGCGCTTGGAGCAGCTACAAGCCTACCAAAAAGCCAACACATCCTACTCCAACGGCACTAATAAAGTCGTGCTGCAAGAAGGCGCAAGCCTGAACCTAAACTCAAAATCCGAACAAAAAAAGAAACGCATGGAAGCCGATATCACAAAAATCGTCAAAACGGCCCAAAATGACCCCGAAATTTTGCTGGGATTCGTACAAGAAGAAGGAACCCCTGTCTATAGATTCGCAGGAGCAGATGCAATTTTAAAAACCATTGGTGAAGAAGAAGGATTTATCACACCTCTATGCGGTCTCAAAGCCCTGTACCTAAACTTTATTGTCAACATTATCGCAAATAAAAAACTATCAATATCATTCAAAACCTCCGAAATGTTCGTCATCTGCGACAAAAAACCCGACACTTATAAAATGCTGCATCAATTTCACATGTGGTACGCGTTTAGAATCGAGCTGCCCGGCTATGATACAAAAACTCAAGAAAAATTTAAACAAATGTACAAATTCATGAATAACGATAACGTAAGTGTTATGACAACATCAGAAGTCTATGAACTCAAAGAAGCAATTGCGCGCGACCTCGAAGCCAGTGATTTTGTGATTAAACTCGCTAAAGAATACGAAGGCGCAAAACAAGCATTAAATAAAATGGTCAGTCAAAAAGGCGCAGCGATTTGAGTAAAAATGTTTAAATATCATAAATTTTTACCATCTTTTTCTTAAGTCTGCTCAAATAACCCAAGGAAATACTAATCAGAGTCATCGCATCTGCTCTTTTATCACATTCATAAGCAAACTTATTAAGCACAATCAGTTTTTCTGACACAAGACACACATGCTCAGCTAACTGCTTTGTTTTTTTATTGTATTTCATGTTAATCCCTTTATATTATGTAATTATTTTATCTTATTACAATATAATTATATTATAATAAGATAAAAAATCAACTTTTAGTAAATAAATTGTAAAATAATAGTATGGAAAAAGAAGTAATCATACACTCAAACAATATGGCAAAGACTTTAAAATCATTAATTACATATAATGGTACGACTATTTCTGCAGTAAAAAGAAACATTAATGAAGCATACGGGCGTAACGATAAAATAGCTAATTTCACAAGAAAATTAAATGAAGATAAGCTATATTCAAAAGAATTGATAGAAGTTGCCGAAATTTTAGGTTATGAAGTAATTTTCAGGAAAAAATAATTAATTAACTAAAAACTCCCAAGGAAAATCTCGGGAGTCTTTAAATTGTAGGGTGCGTCTTACGCACCGAAAAATGCTGTTAAATTTTAATTTTTGGTAATACTACATTAACCGGAACTTGTACGTTCGTTCTTTTTTCAACATCATATGTAAAAGTTAGTTTTTTCACATTTGATTTCTTAGGGAATGCCGGAAGCAGCACAGAATTCACAGCATCTTGCACTTTGTCATCATATTTTTTTGAGCCTGAAGATTGTAGAACTTCGTAATTACTGATTTTACCAGCCGGATCAATCTCTACTTTGTAAATAATTTGTCTTTTTACATAAGAAAACGCTGTTGGAGTTTTATCAAAAAACACTTGCTCAACATAATTTGTGTACTGATCCATTGTTTTAATGTTGTCAGGGTTGATTTTTGTTTCAGCAGCAAACACCGTACATGTTGCGACAACAAATGCCAACAACAAATAAATAATCTTTTTCATAATTTACCTCTCTATATCCTATCGCACCAATAATAACACAAATATAAATAACAACTTGAAAAAAGTTCAAATTTCAGCTAGCATGGAATAACGTTGGGAATACAGTTACCAAAATGTAGGTTGGGGTTTCCACCCCAACGGAATTTGAAAACTTCATAAAAATATCGGGACGTGGCAAGGACTCCGTGAGCAGCTGACTTAATGTCAGATGCGAAATGGAGGGGATAGCTGCGGCAGTCCCGAAAAAACGAAAATTGAAAATTAAATAGCATAATGAAAATATCGGGACGTGGCGCAGCTTGGTAGCGTACTACCTTGGGGTGGTAGGGGTCGCAGGTTCAAATCCTGTCGTTCCGAAATTGTTAAAAGAGTTGCAAGACATAGCTTTAAGCATTTTGCAACTCTTTGCATTTCAGCCTAAAATTTGCCAAAAAAGCGATTTTGTTGCAAAATTGTTGCAAAATGATTTTATTTTTTCAAAAGAGTTAACTTTTTAAGAACGTCGTCGATAGCCATTTCTATGTGTTTTAATTGTTTTTCATTTTCTACACTAAGAGTTTCTTTCTTTAAATTTAACAATGGAATCGAAATATATTTATATTCAGGAAATTCCAATAATTTATATACATTTGCCACATAAAATGAACCTTCTAAAAAGACCATTTCAGTATTATGGTTTAGTTCACCTTTTAAATTTTGAATGATTTTACTATAGTTTTCATAGTTTAAACGTTTTTCTTCCCTGTTCTTCAAATCAATATATTTCCAAACAGAAAATACAAAACCTAGAATGGCTATGATTGCAGTTACATAAGGTAAAAATTTTTCCATATAATGATTTCCTAATTCCATTTAACCTTATTTTAACATAAGTAAAAAACAAAATTATTAATGCAAAACCAATTATTTTAATAATATTAATTCTCTACGTCCCAAACTTCCTGACATCATTATCTTTCGAACTAAAAATACCATTCATAATTTGCACACCTTCATCAATAGATTCAGGCATCAAGTGCGAGTATGTATTTAATGTCATATCAGTTGTGGCGTGGCCTAGTTGATTTTGAACATATTTAATGTTAGCACCGTTTGTAATTAACAGACTTGCAAATGTATGTCTAAGGTCATGAAATCGCACCCGTGTCACTCCTGCACGCCTTAAAACAGCACTAAATTCACGGTTCCTCATATTATGTCCGTCCATAAACCCACCGACCTTATTGGGGAACACAAGGTTAAGTTCGCTGTGAGGGCAGCGCAGACGCCATGACTTCAAAATTTTAATCAATTCATCACTAATGTATATTTTTCTAATAGATGATAGCGTTTTGGGTGCTTTGAACTTTTCTTTATATACACTGCGGTCAATTTTAATATAGTCCTCAACAAAATTAATTTTGTCCCATGTGAGTGCAAATAACTCGCCTTGCCTGGCGCCTGTTGATACCGCACAGAACAAAAGGGGGAAGAAATCAGGATAATGTTGCTTTGCAGCTTCAAGCACCGCATCAACTTCTTTCTTTGTCAAAAATAACTGTTCAGGCTTTGCTTCTTTGAGCTTTTTGACTCTTAAAGAAGGGTTGCGATTGATTATACCATCTTGATAAGCATTTGAGAAAATATTTTTTAAAAGTGCTACAATCTTATTTATGGTTGCGTTTGAGAGATTTGTACAATCTTTTTTCAATACGATAAACTCATTAATTGTACTCGTTGTGATATCTAAAATCTTCATTTTGCCAAATATAGGCATTAAATGCACCCGCAAATTGGTTTCATGTGTGTCATAAGTTGATTGTTCAAGATGTAGCTTAGCATAGTGATTCATAAACTTTTCAGCGAGTTGAGCGAAGGTGAGAGACTTGTTAACCTCTTGATACATTCCGTTGTCAACTTCTTGAAGGCGCTTAGAAAGCTCTGTTTCGGCTTCTGCTTTAGTATCAAAGCCGCTTTCAATCTTGCGTTTGCCAAAAGTATCAGAATAAGTGAAAGCCCAGGTCGAGCCTTCACCTTTTCTATTTTTCCATTTGCGTTTGAATACTTTTGCCACTTGTATTATGCCTTTCTATATTGATTTTAACGTGTTGCTGCCTATTCGCGAGCCTGTATGCTAACTTTTGCTAACTTGTCTTTGGGGTTAAGAGGGGCGCCGGAGCACCGTGCCAATTATGCTACGGTGCTCTTGTAGTGCCGGGTTTTAATATTGACCTGCCCCTTTTGGTATGATTGTGTTTCTATCAAGAAACTCTAGGAGATGTTTTTCTGAAAATAAGACTCTGGAGCCGATTTTGACATGCTGTATCTTCTTTTGGTGCACCCATCTATAAAGGGTGCTTAGCGAAACACGAAGACATCTAGCTGTTTCAGGGATATTTAATAAGTTATCCATAATTACCCCCTATATCACTTTGCCAGCACATTTTTGTTGTTCTTCAGGTGTGGTTCCTATTATGGATATTATGTAATCCACACCCTCAACATCTTTAGGAATAACTAATGCCCGTCTGGTTTTTCCTGAGAAATCAACATTATAATTGGTTTCACATCCGTGTTTTTCTGCAGCATGTTTGATTTCTGTTTCTGTAGGGATATATGTGTTGGGTTCACTGGTTCGCTTTAAGATTTCACGGAATGCCGGCATTATTGGTTTAAGATAAATTGCCAATCCTCCATTATAAAGTTTATAATCTTTCCCTGATGCAGGTCTGTCTTGCTTGAATAATTCTGTAAGAATTTCCATGAATGTGACGAAATGGTCTTTTGTTTCAACCAAACCTGCATATTGAGCAAGATAAGCTTTATAATTTGCCAACATTTGCTTTATTTCATTGTTTGCATTTGTCAAATCTATCCCTGCAACTATGAATAATAAATCAATTCCTGTTTTTGCAACTGCAATGTTGTTAGCACTTCTATCATCAATTTGCAACTTACTTTCTGCTTTAAGCAATTTGATTTCAAGAATGTTTTTGCGTAATAAAGTCTCAATATATTTTTTATGATTAAGAAAGGGCAACATTTGCGGCAAAATTAAACCTATTAAATCATCTCGTACACTGTTGAAAGGTATTGCTTTTGTATAGTCAAAATTATTTTGTTTAAATTCGGTAAAAATCAAACGGGACATTGTTTGTTCATTTTTAGGAATCATATCATTTGTAGCGAAGTGAATAGTCCCATTGATAGCTTTGATATTCTGATTTTCGCCGTATGCTTTCATCAGTTTTCTAGGTATGCGGTCATATAAAGCCTTAACATTTTCAGAAAAACGCTTTCTTATATTAGCTTCTATTTCGGAGAATAATATGGGTGTTTTGCTATAATATTCCATATTATGCATTAAATTGTTACTGGTATCATTGCCACCACTTAGATAGTTGCTCTTGTATCCATAGATTTTTGCACCGAGTGTTAAAATATTACTTTTACCGCTACGTGCTTCACCATAAGCATAGCTGACAGGGTAGCCTGTAATTTCTTCATAAACAGTGTCTATGGCAGGAGACATAATTATATTGCCAAGCAACATAAATGGTTCAATGCTTCCATTATATGACTCTAAAGTATTTCGTATTAAAGCTGATGTAAGAATATTAATCGAATCAGGCGACTTTTCATGCATACTTTTGTATAAATTTGCAGTTTCTTCGAGATATTTATACTTTTTGAGCATAGATTCAAGTTTAATTTCATCAGGCAATACCGGTGCATGCATTCCTTTTGTCGGTTCAAGCGCCATTTCGCAATCATTGTCTAATTTGATTACACCTTGCCTCATCAAAGAATCTTTTTGTGCTAAGACAATTTCACCAGTGGTAGTAATAACACAAGCATTTTTATATAGCCAATATTCGTTGTCACCTACTTTTGCAGTACCCGGGTTTTCAAATATATGCAAAATGCGGTTGCAATCTCGGTATTCAGTTTCTAAAACGCTTTTGAGTTCGTTTGCACTTAAACAAGAAAAATGGATACCGTTTGTTTTGAGAATTTCAGATATTTTTTCTGGTTTTGTTAAATCATCAGGTGAAAATATGACAGATTTTGTCTTTATTCCGTTGATACTAGTGTGAAGTTCAAGCTTGTGTGCTTTTTCAAAATCAAATTTATTATTATTACTGATTACTTCTCGTGTGATGTGAAAAGTAAAATTAGTTTTTCTTATTAAGTAAGCTTTTTCATTGTCTTGTCCTTTGTAATAGACCTCATAATAACCGTATTTTGTTGGGTAAATACCCGCCTGAACTCCTGATAATTTAGATATATCAACAAGTTTAGCTTTATTTAGAGTATCTTCATTACTAATACATTTATTGATACGACTTTCAGGTATAAGCTTTACTTTTTCAGGCAAAATAGAAGCGTTATAATCGATTTCTTTTGCAAGATTATACCAATCCGTAAAATCTTTGAATTTTTTATCTTCCTCGTTTTTAAGAAATGGTAGCTTTAATTCATGCACAGGCAGACCTAACTCAAGAGCAATCTTCCTTGTACTGGCTTTACCTGTTTTATCTTTGTCCAAACAAATAATTATTTTTTTGAATTTCTTAACAAAACCAGAGTTTGCGTTTAGAGCTCTTAATGTATTTGCCTCGCCATTACTAGCTGTTACAACTGTGTAGTCTAAAAGATTGCCTGATTCTTGAAGATAACGCCACATAACATGTCCGTCTTTGAATCCTGCCATGACAAGTAGATTTTCTTGTTTGCCAGAATCATTAATCAGGCACAAAGTTTTCCGCTCATCATCAGCATAGCCTTTGGATTTATGGGAAAATTTGAAATTATTACTATGTCTGAACTCATAACCAACAAGTTGATTATCAAGTGTTATCATAGGTAAAACAAACCAATCGCCACAATAAAGTCCGATTTGCATTTTATTTATTGTCTGTTCATTGTAACCTTTTGAATACAAAAGCTCCATAGCGTCTTTGTTGTTTTTTAGTTCATTGTGCATTAAGTGTACTTTTTCATGACTTACCTCAAGGTCACCAGTAGAAACTTTGGGCTCTGACTCAAAGTTTTCAAAGTATTGTTTTACCAGTTCTTTTGAATGTTCCGGATTGGCAAAACAGGTTATAAAACCTTTTGCAATGTTGATTTTTAGATGGTCGTGGTCACTGTCACCGCCTTCATCTAAACAACAAGGACATGGATAAATCCATTCGCCATTTTTGATTTCCTTTGGTTGTCCAAATTTTTCGATTACAAGTTCTTCACTTAATTGTAGTTTTGATTTTTTTGCCATGATTGGCCTCCTTTCGGTTTTAAAGTAGTAAACTTGTAAGCGCTTACATTCTTACTTTAACGCATCTAGCCACTCATCGCAATTTTTAAAAACCAATTATAACAAGGGTTTTGGTCACATATGAAGCCATATGTAATTAAATATATTTTTTAAATTAAAAATTTAAGAGTTAAAAAATATACAAAAATTACAAAAATAAAAAACGAAACAAAATAGCGATATAAAAAAAGTTTTTCGATATCGCTTAACAAAACTTAATAATAGGAAAGCAAAAACTACAAAGAGCCTTATTTTCTTGCTTTTCGCTCTCTGTGCATTCTTGTTCTTTGGGCATTTAAATTCGATTTTTCTACACACTCACAACAGAAGGGGGTACGTTTATCATAGGTTAAAAATTCTTTGCCACAAGGTTTTGAATGGCTATTTATCTTGTGTTGGCACTTGTTTTTATAAATTTCTTTTTTATAACAATCATTATGTAACGCAATCAAATCTTTCTGAAACTGAATCAAATCCTCAAATGTACTCAATCGTGCTTCCAATATTTCAGTAACATTACGGCTTAATTCTTTTTTAGCATATGTCTTAGATTTTTCAGTAAAATCATCAACTAATGCTTTGCCATATTTTTCTATCCATTCGGCTTTAATGTATCTATATTCAATGTTTGCAGACTTAAAACCAATCTGGTAGGTATCCTCTGTGTATTCATTTTTTGCAGTTTGTAAATTGATTATTATTTGTATGGTGCCAATTTTTTTAGCAGTCATAAAGTTAAATATTTCAACATTAACAGCTCTTTTAGCCTTTCCAATATCTCTTAATTCACCAAATAAATCTTGTTCAAGATGCCAGTTTAAATAGTCAAAAGTGCTGCTGTAGTTCAAAATATACTTACTTCGCCTGTAATGCTTTAAATACTCCCGAAATTCTTTAGTATCATACTTAAAGAGGCTCAATAAATAATTAAAACCATTGATGTACGATATGAATTCATCTGTCGTATCATCAAAATTACTTTCAAGCATTTTTACTATATCCGCAAAGGAGGAAGAACTTTTGAGGGCTGCGGTTACTTTGGCAAAATTCTTGTAATGCTTTCCTAAATCTCTATTAAAGCTAATTGTTATGGGATAAAATTTATTTAATTTTTGTACTTTTTTTAAGGCAATAATGAATTCAAGTTCATTCAGGCTATCAAGGGAGTTAACCAAATTATTAATCAAATTATTATTAGGTTCGTTGATTTCTTCATTATCAATATCTTTAAAATCTTTGCCATACTTATCAAGCAACAAGAAAAGCTCTTGTGCTTCTTGTCTGTATGGCAGAGTTACACAACTATCATCAAAACCTATATCTATTGGCAATAACTTAAATTTTTTCATTAAAACTACCTTCCAAGCCAATTATACCATATTAAATTTAAAAACGAATAAAAATTACAAAATTACGAAAATTACACAAAACTTTTAAAAATTAAAATAAAAAAATAATAAAAACGAATTTTTTAAACTTAAAAAATTAACGTAATTTTTGTAATTTTGTAATTACTCATTAACTCTTTCAATAACAAACTTTTCTGTTAATTGTTTTGCTATATCATTCTTTAGCATATTGAGTATTAAATCATTTTCATTGTAATAAATATTATTTGAATAATCACTTTTACCATTTCCTTCATTAACATTGTATGAAGCAGACAGTTTTAGATTATCATTATATAGTGTATATTTAGTAGTGTTGACTTCAGGAAAACTTTTGCTTGTATAATACAAGATTAATTTAGTGTCTTTAGTTATTTGTTTCTTTTGCTCTTCTTCTTTTTTCTTTATTTGGTCTTTCCACAGTTTATCACAATTATAGAATCCATCTTCATATCTTGAATTAAAGAATTTATTCTTGCCATGTATGTAGCCCAAATAATAAATCACCAAACAAGCTCCGATGACAATGACAGTGGTAGCAAATACAATTTCCCAAAATACACCTTCGGTAGAGTTTTTATTCTTATTCATAATTTATAACCTTTCGTATTTTTCTGCCTGCATGTTCCTATCAATTCAAGTGAAATAATTTTATAGTATAACTATTGAAATAAATCCTATCTTTGCTTAAGTGGTATTAATATTAACAAAAATACAAGGGCGCCGATTTAGTGTGTGGTATTATTGAAGGGCTATTTGAGTTTAAGAGACTTGTTAAGGCTTGTTATTATTATGTTTAGCTTAGGTTTATATAGGTATAACTAGCTGTTTATGGGAGTTTACTGCGCCCTCGGGTCTTTGATACGAAATGTATAATCTCCCATTTGCAAGGGTTGGTAGCCAAACAATTCAGACGTATTTCCTTTCATATCAGTTATTTCAATTATTATACCAATGCCTTTAGGCTCACCTTCTGTTATGTCACCATGTACCACAACCGTTGTATCACGCATGATTTCTACTTGTTTAATCTTGATACTTTTAACTTTCACACCGCCTTGAAAACTATGGTCTACAAGCATTTCTATATTAGGATTAATTTCTAATGCTTCTTCAATCACATGTACTGTACCGGCTTTTTCTTCAGCATGTACCGTCATAATAGGCGCAGATAACATCAATAAAAGTATTAGAATAAATTTTTTCATAATAGTTTCCTTTTAAATTTATTACTCAATAGGGTATTCATCTAAAAGGCTTCTGTATACTATGAAGCCTTCAGTAATAGACGTTGAAGCATAGACAGGTAAATTATTTATTTCATCTTCTGCTATACGTTTGACAAACATATATAAAGCACCTTCCATTAGGCCAACTTCATCATCTAATTTATATCCTTTACTATTGGAATACTCAAATAATTTGTCAACGAGTTGCGGTAAGTATGGTTCCAGTTTTGCATAAGTCTTTGGCGCATTTTTTAGGAATTGTTTGGCATAATTAATAAAAGTTCCTTTTTTGTTTGCCATCGTACTTATTCCACCAACTATACAAGAAAATAATTGTTTGAACATATTAATCTCCTTCTAACACATGCAGTTTTATTCAAAAAAATTGATAATAATAAGGGCTTATGAATTAAAACGCACGGTCGGTTTGTTTATGTATTTCAATATTACCACGAAAATGTAGATATGAGTAAAAAAGATTTGCAAAAATTCGGGAAAAGATTGAAAGCATTGAGAATTGAGCGTAGCTTGACCCAGCTTGAACTGGCTGAAATTCTTGATATGTCACCCAATTTTGTTGGTATGGTTGAGCGTGGTGAGCGCAACACAACTGTTGAAAATGTATTCAAAATTGCAAGAGCACTGCACATTAAACCTAATGAATTATTTGAACAATTTTAAGAATCAATTTTATCAAAAATTTTTATTGCCTTTGCCACTTTTTTATTAATTGCTTTTAAAAGTATGTAGTAGTCGTCATGGCCTTTGTTAAGCTGTAACTCAATATCTTCAATGCATGAATCACTTGCTAGTGCCCCAAATCTAACCAACGCCTGCGCGTCGAATAATAACAATTTCGCTACAGATATCTTGTTTTCAAGCTGTTCTATAAGTTTTTTATCGCACATAAAATATTGCTCCCTTGCGTTTATACGTTCGTATCTAGCTGTTTATTGAATCATACCGGGAAACCACTAAAAACGGGACGCCATGCTAAGAAACACTACGCAAATATTTGCAAAGGGTTTACTTAATGACAAATTAATGACATAATAATAACATGTTAATGACTAATTAATGACGCAAAGGTGGAAGTTAATGACGGAATTTAAGCCAAATTACACAATCACAAATACAATTGCCAGCAATCTATTGAAGATTGAGCGAATCAAGGAAAATATTAAAGATTTGCCAATTACTCCTGCTGTTATGGCGTCCCTGCGTGAGAGCGCAAGACTCACAAGCGTTCACTATTCGACACAGATTGAGGGCAACAGATTATCTCAAGAGGAAGTCATTGAAGTAATCCAGCACCATGCCAAGATTCCGCAGCGCGTGAGAGATGAGAAAGAAGTTTTAGGCTACTATAAAGCCATTGAATATATGGAACAACAGGCATTATTGCAGTCTTTAATAACTGAAAAACAAGTGCAAACAATTCATGCTCTTGTTGAAGCCGGTGGAAGTCCAAAGGTAAAACCTACACCATACAGAGAAGGGCAAAATGTCATTCGTGATAGTGCTTCCGGTGGGATTGTTTATATGCCGCCTGAGGCAAAAGACGTCCAGGATTTAATGAGGAGTTTCATAAGTTGGCTGAATCAAACTGCAAATGAAATTCCCGCCCCTATCAGAGCCGCCATTGCACATTATCAATTTGCTACAATCCACCCATACTATGATGGTAACGGCAGGACTGCAAGGCTCTTAACCACTCTTGTCTTGTATAAAGGGGGCTATGACCTTAAAGGTATTTATTCACTTGAAGAGTATTATGCAAAAGATTTACACAGCTACTACGCTGCCATAAGTGTTGGTAATTCACATAATTACTACATGGGCCGAGCAGAAGCAGACATCACAAAATGGGTTGAATATTTCATTGCTGGCATGGCGGCAGCATTTGAGAATGTTCAAAAACATGCCGCATTACAGAAAACAGAAGATATTTCACCAATCCTAAAAACCCTTGACCCAAAACAACGGCAAGCCTTGATATTATTCAAACAACAAGAAATTGTAACCACAAACGACATAGCTGCATTCTTTGGCTGCAACCAACGCACCGCTCGCGAGCTTGCTGCAAAATGGACAAAAGAAAACTTTTTAATCCCGGCCAATACATCTAAACGTGGTCGTAAGTATAAAATTAATGATAGGTTTATAAAATAATGTCCTTGTAAATGTCCCTGTAAATTTGGAAAATTATTGTAATTATGTAGGTTCATTTTTCAGCTTCAAGATGTTTGTTTCTTTGGATATGGGCTCTATTTTTAATGTACCTTTTTTCAAGTTTAATAATAATTCAACATCTTCTGGTTTCAATGGCAAGGTATTTTGGGCTAATTCATCTAAGAAACTTTTTACTGTAAAAATATTATTGGCTAAAAGCATATCAATAGATTTACTTAAAAGAGTAGGTTGAGGTTTCATAATAACTCCATCAAGTGGTTCCTTGTTGCGCCACCCTTTAAAGGCCATTTGACGCATCAAATACTGATATTGATTAAAAGAAAGCACATCCAATCTATGAGCTCTAATAATCATAGCACTTATAGATACTTTCCATTTGCGCTTTAGTTCTATGTAATAATTTAAGTCTTTAGGATATAGGCTTACGTCTCGAATAAAACTTTCTTTCGGCAATAAAAAAGAAGCAGCAAATTCATTAGCCTGATTTTCTATTTCTTTAAATTCTTCTTTAGACAACTCTTCAAGGTCAATGCCCCAGTTATGCAAAAAAATGTGTCCTAATTCATGGGCTGCATCAAACTGCGTCCTTGTTGCAGATAATTTGTCATTTGATAAGACAACAATAAACCGGTCTTTTCCATTTATAGTTATCTTTTGACTATAAGCATCAATGTTATTTGTTTCAGTTGTGTATGATGTAACAATGATTCCATTTTTTTCCAACAAGTATGCCATGTCATCAATAGGGTCTATTCCCAATCCCCACTGTTCTCTTAAATCACTAGTAAAATCTTCTATTGATTTATTATCAATATTTATTTTATGCGAGATATCAAAAAGAGGATACTCAATGTATTTGGTTAAAACTTCATGAATGATAGCAAGATGTTTCAATTTGGTAATTTGCTGTAAACGATTAATCTTGTTTGTGGAAATTAATGCTCTAAAATAAGTTGTTGTCGTTTCCACATCAAACGAATCGCATTGAAAAAAGTATTCAGGGGGGAAGTTTAAATTATTGACAATTAATGATAATTTATTAAATTCTGGCGAAATTTCACTCTTTTCGTACTGAGAAATAGCTTGTTTTGAAACATCAAGAATTTCAGCCAAGTCATTTATCGACAGTCCACGGTATATCCTAGCTTGCTTTAGCCTTTCACCGTTAAATCTATTTTTACTCATATTTATATTTATTCTCCAGCGGATTGATTATTTTTATCGGAAGATTCATCTTCTTTAAGTAGCGGCATTTCTTCTTTGTTGCTTTCGTCTTTTTTCTTAAGTGCCTCTTGCGTCAACTTAATTTCAATATCAGGTGTCGTTTTCAATTCTAGAGTATCAGGAATTGAATCATAACTTGGCTTTATATAATTATCTAAAGATTCTTTATGTACCGGTTCAAATTTTGGAGTGAAAAGACTTACAGCCAATGAATTTAATTGGTAATTTGACGCAGAAAAACTTATTATTGCATATCTACTGTTGTCACCTAACGACTCAAATTTGCTGCATAATTCATTGGACATCATTTCTTTATATTTATTATCTTCAGTTTCGTTGCTACTTACAACAAATAGGGTACGCTGTCTTGCTTTAGGTTGCAATCCTTTGTTGAATCTATATGCTAAAATAGCTGCATAATGCTTTTTGTATTTATTTTGGCCCCGAACAAGCAATTTCAAACGAGCATCTCTCATTATTGTTAAAACATTATTTGAAGATTTGTCGTACACAATTAAAAATTCCCATAAGCCAATTTTTTGTGTAATAATCTCCACATTTTCTTTTCCTAATTTATTTTTAATATTTGTATTAATCAAGTCCCAAATTAAATTTGGTGTACTATTAGTTGTATGGGTATTCAATAATTGCTTGCTTTGTTTTATATCATAACTTACAGCTTCCGATATACTGTTTGCTATAGCACTAATGAAGTTTTGCCCAAAATCTAAATTAAATTCTTTCAACGGATTTCTCCCATTTGTTAATATGTAGTTACATGAAGTATTTTACAAAAATATCCCATATTTGTCAAGTGGTTTTATTTATTATTATATATTTGTTAATAAAATTTACATAATACTCTCTTTATTTAAAGAATCTACTAAGCCTTACAAGAAGCGTTTTTAAATCCAAAAATAGCAGAATTTTTTTATGACTCCGGTAGAGCGAGGGCTATTTAGGAAAAAATCCCCTCCCCGCCCCTGTTCATGTGGAGTTTTGCATTAATATTAAATCTTCCTCCTTTGACACCAATCTCGCGCTTGTTGCATTTTTGTTGCAAAAATTCTGATAA
This sequence comes from Candidatus Gastranaerophilaceae bacterium, assembly GCA_031551265.1. GTDB lineage: Bacteria > Cyanobacteriota > Vampirovibrionia > Gastranaerophilales > Gastranaerophilaceae > JAVBNU01. Next base: position 50,164 of record JAVBNU010000026.1, on the reverse strand, counting down.
AGCGTGATAAATTGTGAAAAGCGCTGCGACAATCAAAATATCAAAGAACCATGCATATGAATAATTCTGACAAGTTGTGGTGAAATCTGAAAACCGTTGACATGACAGCGTTTCACGTTGGGGTGGTAGGGGTCGCAGGTTCAAATCCTGTCGTTCCGATTCTGTAAAAAATTACCACCACTGGGTTTCAGAGGTGGTAATTTTTTGTCGTGTACTGCATATGTACTGGACTTTGTTTTGAATTAAATCTTTATTCTATGAACTTAACAACGCATAAGCATTATAAATATCCTCATCATCGACACACAAATATCTCTCCGTAGTCGTTACACTGCTGTGCGAGAGGACGTCACGGATAACCCTTAAATTTGTTCCCTTCTTCAATAATTTCGTGCCAGTGGTGCGTCTTAAATCGTGAAACACCAAGTCAGGCAACCCTACAGCTTCCTTAGCCTTATTAAAAGTTTTTCTAATATCTGTGTATGGGTAGCCAGTCAAAGGGTTTACAAATAGAAAATGCTCCGATTCATCATAGTATTTAAGGACAATTTCTTTAAGACGACCCATTAATGGTATGCGTATTTCTTTACGTCCTTTGTTGTCAGCCTTTTGTATCTCTATCTGCATACGTTGAAGGCTCACCTGTGACTTATTCAAGTTGAACACGTTACCCTGTCTTAGCCCCGTTAAAATGGCGAACTCCACTATATCTCGCTGTGGATAAGGTAGAGCGTTTAAAAAATCGTCCTCGCTATCTTCAACAAGATAATCATTTCTGCGGTTATTCTCAACTAGCGGTCTTAAGCCTTTACATGGATTATATTGGATTAAATCCTCCTCAATTAAGAGATTAAACGCTTTTCTCAATGCTTCCATATGGCGGTTTATAGTAGCATTTTTTCGTTTACCATTACGGAGTGATTCTCTAAAATTCTCAATATCTTTCCGTTTTAAATCTTTAACTAGCTTACCCTCAAAGAACTTCGAGAGTTTCTTACAATAGTTTTTATCATTAGCATCACAGGACTTATTTTTTTTAACGTATTCTAAATAATTATTTATCATAAAGGAAAACGTCAAGGGCTTTTCACTTTCAGGAACTAGCTTCGCTATCTGCTGACGAAGTAAATATTTTTCAGCGTCCACAATAGCTCGCGCATCATCTTTAGTCCTAGCACCATGGCACAAGAACTGTCTTTGTCTGCCTTTGACAGTTACTTTCCCAAAGAATTTACCGTTTTCCTCACAAATATTATCTTTATACGTCCGTTGGCTCATGCTGCGTCCTGTGTTGGGTTTTCAATCCATTCAACCAGTTTATTTAAGATGACGTACACCGTACCGCCTATTTTCTTAAAAATAAATGGTGGTAGGTCTTCCCTGCGCTTCCATGTTCTGATTGTCGCTTCACAAGGTTTGTCTGGAAACAAGTCACTTGCTTGTTTTAATGTAATTAATCCTAAGTTTGGGGTCATAATTTATCTCCTTTTTATTCTCTTTAAATTATATATTCACTATAACATATGAATTAAATTTAGTCAACCTTTTAAAGAATACGTATTTTATAATGAATATAAGTTGAATCTTCAACTTTTTAACGAATATGTAATTTTCAATGAAGCTTGTGGTATAATAAAAGGCATGGAGGGCTTAAAATGGATAAAACACAGCAGGAACTACTAGAAACAGAGCTTAAATGTATAATCAAGGGCATTGGCGGCACCATAAAAATGAAGCGCGATGAGTTAGGTTGGTCAACCGACAAGCTATCAAAGGAATCAGGTGTTAGCACAGGGGCTATATCAGCATTAGAAAATTATAATAATAAAATGCCCAATATATATACATTAGTCTCTCTTGCGAAGGCTTTAGGCTTGTCCTCGGATGCGTTCTTGGAATTACTTGCCGTTAAGACCTTGAATGATAAAAAAAACACAGATAAAATAAAGTCCTTGGATTCTGCTCTTTTAATGTACGGTGTTCCATATGATGTACTAAATCAAGTAAAATCATACATAGATTTTAGTATATTTAATTATATAACAAGCTTTGAACTTGGTTCGGAACGTTCCAAGAAATCATTAGGTGTTCATTATGACCCTACAAAAACAGCTGAAATTAAAGACATGCTTATACGTTTTGGAATACCTGAACTGAACAAATTTCTTGAAAGTCTCCCTAAATAATTATTTATAAGGATAAATATCAACTATCATCCCAATACGGCACAGAATAGGGCACAGGGTAGCCAATGGGGAGGGTGTACCGCTTTAGGGCGCTCACACGAGCGTCGACATTTCTCATGGATGCCCTATACACCTTCCCTATGGAGTGAATTCCGCTAAACACCACCATCAAAGCGGTTGAGGTAGTGTCCTTTTGGGCGTGCTCATTTTTTGTGCTGATATTGGGGTTAGGCTCATCAAATAATAAATGGTATAACTCGCTATACAAGGGGTTTGTGGGGGCTACGTTAGCGATTTTACTGCTCAATTTCTTAAATTTCTTAACTTCTCCCAAATCTTTAAATCTAGCGTTGTAAACGTCAAGCCTACCGCTCTTTTCCAGTAGTTCAGCGACTAACTCATCATCAGTATATTTTTCGTTTGCAGCAACAGGCTTGCGGTAAAATACATATTCCTTTAAATACCACTTAAAAATCTCATCTAACTTACTGTAAAGAACGTTGTTACTGGCTTTATCAGTCAAGGTGCTTAGTAATAATCGTCCATCATTGTCGGTCAGAAATTTATTAACTTTTTTTAGTTGGCTGGCGTCTTCTAATTGTATTTCTACGCGTAGGAGATTTTGACCTTCAATGTCGAATGTATTATTAATACGGTCATAGGAGGCTCCTAAAGTCTTAGCTGTCTGTGCTGATAGGCGTTCATTAAGATTCACAAGGGTATCGCAGTTGTGTTTATCCTTGTATTCCTGCTCTTTGGCGTAGAACTTGAACACTAGCGCTCCTGTGGAGTCTCTTTCCCTAATATCGTGTTTGGAATGAGTCAAGCAGAGTGAGGCATTATGCTTACTAGAAGAAAGTTGAAGGGCTATCAGCCGCCTATACTTAAGACAGGATAGCATTTCTATGCAGGCACAGGTTGGTACACTCAAGCGTAAATCAATCGTTAAGTGTAATTTCGTTATGCTCACAATCCCTTGAACCGCTACATCAGGGATAATACCGCTTAAACCTTGGTTAAATACTCGTTCAGAGGGCATTTGTAGGTTGTTCTTGACGTATTTCCCTTCTCTCAACTGCCTTGTGGGGGTAATGTCGATAATCAGATTCCCAGATTTTGTGAACTTTCTGCCCGCTATCTTCCCATAGTAGTGCTCTAAATTCCGCTCTATACACGAAATATCGAACAATGGGAACAGTTCATGTAATTTTATTCGATTTATGCAAAAGCGTAATTTGTCAACCTTTACCTCACAAAACATTTCCTTACCTTGAACTATCCAATCGTTTGTATAACTCCTGTACAGGGTTAATAGGCGGATTAGATGCCTGAAAGTCTTTCACATCCTGAATCATCATTTTAAGGTCTTGGATTTGGTGTGAATCGCTACAGGAGTTGTAGCGCTTACGAATGTAGGCATCAACAGCACTTTCTGCGAGGTTAGCCAGTTCAATAGCCTTAATAACACGGCTACACAAGCCTCTGTCTATATTGTATTTCTTTTGAAGGTGTCTAATAAGAGCAATCTCATCATATGTAGCAAGGCTTTCAAACTCATCCACATCATAAGTAAACTCATTCCACCTAAGCTGCGCTGTATGCTCCAACATCAGGATGAACATATAATAAGTCATCTGTATAATATTATTTTCGTCTTCGAGAGAATAGGGAATATCAAATATAGTAAAACACTCGGGCAATTCTCTTAATATATTTATACCCTTAAGTGTCAGATGCACCTTCATGGTATCGGATTCCCCATAAACTCTTAACGTAATATATGAACTGGAATTAGTTATGGGTATGGACTTTTGGTTATCCCTATCGTTGAGATACCTTAAATAATTGGTCATTTTCACATCTTTCACAGGCATGTCATCATAACTTGGAAACAAAAAATCAGCTTCGTCATTGTTGTAGTGAAATTCAATACATGGATGATTAGTATTTTTTCTTATCGTCAACTTATTATCTACGTGATTGGGTGTCAACTGTAACATCCCTAACATATAATCACTGTAAACCCTGCCTTTTAGGGCAAAGTCCGTATTAATAATACAGCCAGTCACTATAGGTTTAATTAAATCGAAAAATGAATATCTTACATTATGAGATAAAGAAATATCCTTAAATATATGACACATCATTAAAAATAGGATAATCTTAGTAATCTTAATCGCATGAACTGGTGATATTTTTTCATATATATTATTAAAGTAAAAATAAATATTATTCAGTTTGAGGTCACTTTCATCATCAATGATTGACCTCTTTTTCTTATGACCATAAACTCTACAAGGCTTTATAGAAAGAGATTCAAACAAATTACCTGTCCTTATATCCTCTATGTAGTGCTCTATACTTGGCAAGTAGGAATACAAAGTCAAGCCATTATTCTTTAAAAAATCAACCTCACTTAGAAAATCACTATACTTAAAAATATCCTTATCCATAAGGTTGATGAGGTCATACAACCTATTAACATACTTCTTTTTATCAGTGATGCAAACAGAATCACAAACCTTATTCACGTACTCTAGTAAGTATCTTACGCCTACACAAATATCTAGTTTAGTCATATCAATACTGCGTAGGTATATATGTTTAGTAACACCAACTGTATTTAAGGGAACAGAATTCATCTATTATTTCCCTCTCTGCCAAAAAGCGCATCCATCAAAATATGGCGAACCAAATCACTGATGTTTATATGATGTTCGTCACGCAATTCATCTAACAAATCCGCCAACTTGTCATCAACCCGCACAGTGACAACTCTATTTTTCATAAATTAGAACTCCTTTTTTACTGTCCTAACTTAGAATGTATGCATGTCTTTTTTGTTTACGGCGGTCGAGCCATGCGAAAAATGAAAAAAACACCACTTTTAAGATATAGACGCACAGGGAAAGCGCCTTTAACCCCATCTATGAGGTCATTTAAGGGAATATTAAATATATCGGCACGCATGAGAAAGTGACTAGAAGCGTGTCACTAAATGGCTTTCAGCGTAGCCAAAGGGCATTTATAACGTCAACCAAACATTATATAATAGCCCTGAAATGCGTCTTATCGGGCGCTTACAAGGCTCTGCGGTGTGGGTTATTTTTCAACCCAGTCAATCTCTATCCCTAGCAACTCACAAACCGCCATGACATCGGTATATCTTACTTTCATATCCTTTAAAACGGTTTTGGCGGGGGTTATGGTCTTCTCGGCGACTGTAAAGACTATCCTATATCCAATTATATCAAGCATTTTCCGTACTTCGTCGTATGAGAATGAGGCACGTAGGAGTTTCAAACGCTCCGCTTTATATTTATTTTTATAATCGTCAAACTTCGGCTTCTCTGTGCCAGTGGGCATATCCTCTCTTAACTCATTAATAAACACTGAAAAGCTAACCTCTTTCGCTTTAAACCGTTCTTCGAGGTCGTCTTTTAGCTTCTTTTCAAAGGTATTCAATTCTTTTGGCTTGTGCTTGGTCATATTATCACTATACACGACTGGCAAATTTAGTACAACATAGTTGATAGATTTTTTAAGAAATGTAAATCTATCTATCATGAATGTTGTACTCTATCAATAATGATGTATAATGATAAAAGTTACATTTAAAAAAGGAATATAGCATGGAAGAAACACCTAACAACACAATCGCTTTATTAGAGCGAGTATCTAACGCACAAGGCTTGGTCTTTGCCCTGAACGATATACTGTGGGGGCTTTCAGAAGTTCCATATTCAATGAATAGGGAATTTAAGTCAATGTTTGCGCTTGTTGAGAGCCTTGAGCAGAGCATCACAGCCATAAAGAACATAATCGAGCAGGCGGTCGAAATTGATTAGCAGAATTATCAAAGCAGAGGAGGCACGCCTATGAGTTTCGTATGGTTCCTGATTTTCATAGCCCTGACCTTAGTGTTTGGCGAAATCAAACTATACGGTGGCGCTCATCTTCTATTTTCGTTCCTAGCAGTGGTAGCATTGATATGGATAGGACTGGACATCCTTCAAAAAATATTTGAAGGAATTTTTAGCGGACTCTTTGGGGATGATGACAAAAAATAGTTATTTCAGTTTTACAGTCGAAACTGAAATAAGAGAATAAAAATTGTCGTGTTATTTTAAGTTCATAGTTTATACTTATCAAAAATACAAACCATGAAGTATGACGTAAAAGCTACTCCCACAAGTTGTTAATCGGTACAAGGTGCATATCATCACTTAAAGACATCGCATGTTCCCCTGTGTAAAGTATGATACCCGAAAATTTCTTACCCTTCGCCAAGTTGGCTTTAAACCATTTTAGGTGCTTGAAGAAACCTTTGTCAAACGCTTTACCCGCTTTAACCTCAATGCCTATAATCTCATCGGGTGTTTCTATTATAAAATCAATTTCTCTTTTCTCCCTATCCCTGTAGTGATACAACGATACATCATATGGCTGTAAATCAATCTGTGCAATAATTTGATTATACACAAATGTCTCCATTAGCTTACCTTGCTTGTCTACATCATACTCAAGGTCAGATAATTTCCAGTTTAGTATGGTGCTCATTAGTCCTGTGTCGTTTATAAACAGCTTGCTTTGCTTGCTTACACGTTCGTAATCTGTCTTGTACCATGGTTGTAGCCTATCTGTCAGGTAGATATTTTCAAGCCAGTTTAAATAACTGTCCAGTGTTGAGCGCGAAATTCCTAAACTTGAAGCCACATGAGATTTATCCATAAATTTAGACGAAAATGCCGCTGTGATTTCGACCAATTTTTGAAGTTTATCCTGTCTTTTAATGTTTGTAATATCGCTAAGGTCTTTCATTACAAGGGTTTCAATATAACCTTTATACCAATCTTTAATTTTAGACGAGCCCAAAGTCAGCGGTTCAGGAAACCCACCCCTCATAGCAATTTCCATAATACTTTTTTTATCATAATTTTTATTACTGATAAAATCCTTATCTTTCAGACGTTGTAATAGCATGGGTGGATTGCCCACAATTTCCCCATATGCGAAGGGTCTTAGACGTACTCGACTTATTCTCCCAGCCAAAGATTCTTTAACAGTGGGTAAATTGTAAATATTAGCCGACCCTGTAATTAAATATTGTCCTTTGCGGTTGTCGTTATCTACAGCTATTTTTATACCTAGTATTAGTTCTGGAACGTGCTGTATCTCGTCAATTATCATGGTTTTCTTGTCGTGCTTAACAAAGTTTGAAGGGTCAAATTTGGCGGCTTCCATAATATATGGGTCATCTAGCGTTACGTACTTATAATCCTTTGATACAATGTGCTTCGCAAGTGTTGTTTTACCGCATTGCCGCGCACCAGAGAGCATGACAACACGTGTTATCTGTAAAGCCCTGTATATTCCTTTTTCCTGCCATCGCTTTTTCATAAGATTATCATATCGTAAATCCCGCGATTTGTAAAGTAGAATGTCCGCGATTTGTAAAGCATTACCCTCGCGAAATGCCGAATGACATACCCGCAATTTGTGAAGTATACTCCCCGCGGAATGTCGAATAGAAATAGGCGAAAAAGTAAAAAATATATAGGCTAAAAAGTGAAGTGCATCTAAACCAACTTATAATCATATTTACAGCGCGTGTAGGAGGCTCGTTAAGCGATTAAATGATGACTGTAGGTAGTTTATATGGTATAATTATGGAAACCCGCATGAAATAGGGTAGGTTTTTGTGTACTTCATATGTACTTGAAAACATAAAATTCAAGGGTAAAACATTCAATTCAGAGAAAATGTAATTTCTCCAAACCCTTGATTTTACTGGTTTTTTTGTTTTTAGTAATTCACGGAATGAGTTTCAAATCCTGTCGTTCCGATATTTTTATTCATTAAAGAAAAACGCCTGTTCTGCGTTTAGCGTAAAGACAATTCCGGCGCCGCGTTCATTGAATATTGGTTGATTTTTTATAGCGTCAACAATTTGTTGAGTATCTTCGGCTTTCGAGAGAATCAGCAGCATTTCTTTTTCGGGAGCCAGACTAATTCCAAAAAAGTTTGCATCTTCCTCGGTGCCCGTACCTCTTGCGTTAATAATTGTGCCACCTCTGGCGCCGGCTTCACGCGCAGCCGTCATAAGTTCAGTTGTATGGCTTCTGTTGACAATCGTCACAATTAAATTCATTTTCGATTTCATTTGAGTACTCCTTTTTAAGGTGTCGTCAGGGCAGCTATCTGCGTTTAAATCAAAGTTAAATGAGCCAAATAACATTATAGTAATTTTAAGGCTACAATCTGCCAACGCAGCTTTGGCTATCGCATCAATGATCGGGTTTGGGTCAGAGTTGGTTATACTTAACAAAATATTTTGTTGAACACAAGAGACGTTAGTCTCACTCATTTCATCACAAACTTTCCCAAAAACTTTTGTACAGCCTGATATGCCTGCTTTTTTCATAATATCAAGCACATAATTCCCTTTGTCGCTGTTTACTGCGACGGCCAATAATTTAGATTTATAGCAAGAATTTTCCATATCAATCCTTTACGTGTCTTATTACATAAACAAACATATTGCGATTGCTCCTGTTATCGTCAAAACAACAGTGTACGGCAGTGCGAGTTTTACCATTTGCCAGTACGACAAATTTATCAATGGCGCGATTGATGATGTTAGTAAAAACAAAAGTGCGGCATGCCCGTTTGGAGTAGCCATTGCTGGGATATTCGTTCCCATGTTAACAATAATAGCCAGCTTGTCGTACCATTCTTGTGAAAATAAGCCCTGATTATACGCTTTTTCTATCTCGTTAATGAAAATAGAAGCAATAAAAACATTATCACTAACTAACGATAACACGCCGTTAACAAGATACAGCGCAAGTAATTGAATTTTTCCGCTAAAATGCAGTGCCCAATTGACAAGAGGCGAGACAAGATTTTGATCATGCACCACAGCAAGCACAGCGAAAAAGACCACAATTAATAACACAAAGGGCATCGCGTTATTAAAAGCCTCTGCAAAATCGTGTTCTTTCGTCAAACCCTTGAATGCAGACATAACTATAATCAGAGCAATACCAATAAGTCCGACTTCCGCCATATGAAAAGCAATCGCGATGAAAAGCAAAATAGCAACCAGCCCTTGCAAAATATAGGTAAATAGAGATTGTTGGCTTATTTTTGTGAATTTTGCTTCGGAATCCTGCGCAATAACCTCATAAGCCCTCTGCGGCAGCTGATAGCCAAAGCCACCAAATTTAGCCGTTTCTAAAATCGGACACAAAATAAATCCCGAAATAGCAGCCGGCACTGATATAATCGAACAATTACGGAAAAATTCTCCAAAAGACCAGCCCAATTTTGTCGCAATCATCAAATTCTGAGGTTCGCCAACAATAGTCATCGTGCCTCCTAAAATAGTACCTACAGCGCCATGCATAATCAAATTACGCAAAAACCCTTTGAATTCCTGCATTTCAGAGTGCGAATCTTCGGACTCAATAAGCTCGCCGGCAACTCTGTGGTACATCGCGTAGAAATTAAAGCACACCGCAATGACAACAGCCATAAGCGCCAAAGCATCAAGAAACGCCGACAATAACGCGCATATCAGACAAAACGTGATTGATAAAACCTGTTTATTTCTAATAGCCACAAAAAGTTTGGTAAAAACGAAAAAAACAATATCTTTAAGATAATATATCCCGGCAACCATAAATATCAACAGCAATATTATCGGCAAATTAGCCGACACCTCCTTATAAACCCCGTCAGGCGTCGTAAGACCTATTATCACTGCCTCTAGCGCCAAAAGACCGCCCGAAGGCACAGGGTAACATTTTAAAGCCATCGACAAAGTGAAAATAAATTCCAGCAACAGCATCCACCCCGCCAAAAACGGGCTGATACAAAAGAACACAATCGGATTAATTATCAAAAAAATCAGTATTGTTATCTTATACCATTGAGGCATTTTCCCTAGAAAACTCTCAATAAAAATTTTGAACACTTCTATTTTTGTTCCTCAATATTTTAACATTGCTTTTTTAAGTGAACTCTATTATACCATTTAAATCAACTTTACACAAAGTTAAGCTTGTCAGGCAGGTCTTATAATCCATTAAATATTACTTTTTGTTACAAAATTAATATGCTAGCGCAGTTTTTTGTAACTTTTTTTATTTTGGAGTTTTATGTAAGTATGCAAGTACAGAATAAAAACAGTCCTCATTTTGGTAGTTTTTACCGCATAAGTGGAGAAATAGAAAAGAATATGCTCGCCAATCGTGCTATTTTGGAGGCGGGCGGGGTTTTCCCATGGCTTTTGCAGACCAACAACAGTGAAGAAAAGAAAGAAAAACTAAATAGCATAGGTGCATTTTGTTTCTTTGCTTTCCTTGCTCCGTTGATAACTGTGCCTATTTCCAACAGAATCGCAATGAGGATGACGGGTTTGACAAAAAGTCTATTGGCAAATAATCACAAAGCAGTGCAATTATCATATGCCCATCTGGTATCATCTCTAAAAACAGAAGAAGGAATTGCAGAATTAGCAAAAAAAGCCTCTACCAGCCCGTTCGAAAGTTTTCTCAATAAAATTATCGGAAAGAAAGATAATAATACGCTTGATGTCCAAGAATTATTAAAAAATTCCAATAATAATTATGAAGCTTTGCGCAACAAGCTTATGAACGCGAAACTCGGTGTTTTATGTTCAGATTTGTTTATAACAGGTGCGACCATTGGTGGGTTAGGATTTATGAATAATTACCTAACAAAGAAAAGAAGTGGTAAAACAGGTTTCAGCGCAGAATTGGAAATGGCAGACAGTTCAATAATCGCTGATAGAGCTGACTATTATGAGCAGACAAAGAAAAAGCGCATACTGGCATTTTTAGCTGGGGCTACCGCGATTTCTTTTGCATTCCCATTGGCATTGAAGATAGGGTTGTCATCGCAAAGTGCCGGCAAATTCAACGATTTCATTAAAAAAAGTGCTTCAAAATTTGATTATAGAAAAGGTATTTATATGTCTCGGTTAGCCATGTTTATAGGGCTATTAGTACAAATAGGAGGTTTTCAAATTTCTTCAAGAACAGAAGCTGAACGCAAAGATTGGGGCATAAGACTCGGTATGTCCACCCCGGCTTTTATGGGCGGAGATATAGTTGTCGGTGGAGCATTAGCAGGATTATGCGACAAAATATTCAAGACAGATATAACTGTTAAAAAAGAAAAGCCGGGATTATTCAGAAGGATTTTCCCTGAAACTAAGCCTATAGAGCAGTTGAGTGAGCTTGCAAAAACCGATAAAAACGCTGCGCGAACATTGAAATACGCAACAGCCGTCTACTGGGGTAATTTAGCCGCTGTTGCTGCATGTTTGGCATTCGTGGTTCCATATCTTTGCAACAAAATGATTAGAAATGACGTTGCGCAAGATGTTGCAAAAAGACAAAAAAATAACGAGCCTATGCCGGTACCACAGGCGCCACAAGAAACGAATTTGGTGAAACTGTATTTATCAGGTCATCGCTCCAGCAAAGTTTTACAGCCTTAATCAAGAAACACAAATTATTCCCCTTCGGTTAATATTTTGTACATCAACTCAAGACTATCCAAAGATGTCGCCATGTTGCCTGAATTAGCAAAAAGTTTTTTTAAGGTTTCATCTTCGTCAGGCGAAGTTATGCTGTATGACCTATGAATCATCGCTTTTATTATTTCAAACTGGCGTTGAACAGAAAAATCATTGAAATCTTTTAGAAACTCTTCCCTAAATTTTATTTTGTCTTTTTTGCGTTTCGAAACGAGAGCTTGTTGAGTGATATTGCTATATTTATAAAGACAGGACTTTTCAATGAGCTTTTTTGTTTTGTCATCCATATTATCATAAATCGTGTTATACCCATTTTGGCGGTAGTTTTCAATTAATTGGCACACCGCAAGAAAATCATATTTATATTGCTTAGGGTCATCACTGTGATTTTCATTATTTATATTTTGGGCAATTCTCCTGTTAAACTCCGCTCCTATAACATTATCATTCTCTAAATGCTCAATATTGTCTTGAAATCTTTTTAACTCAGCCTCTGAAAACTTTTCTTTTTGAAAGCTTTTTTCTGCCTCACCTATAAAATGAGCAAGTTCTTGCAGCGAAATCACTTCGGGATAATGATTAGCCCCGGTTTCTAAAATCAGCTGATTGACTGATTCACCAAACAAATATCGATAATACCCCGCATATAAGGGTTTTTTTGTATCAATAAGAAACGATAGGCCATCTAAATCCGAGCCCGGCAACGCTTTTTTTATGCCGCCCGAACAACTCAAAACAAAGCCCGCATAAAGAGGTTTAAAATCATGTAATTTTGCTAATCCAAAAATTTTATCTGCAACTTCATTTCTTATATTTCTGTTTACCATATCTAAATCAGGAAAACCTGTCATTTCCTTATACTTGTCCACAAAAATTCTTTTTTCATAATTATTTAACGAATCCAAAAACGCCAAGCCTTTTTCTGCGATAGGATTATTTATACATTTTTTAGCTCTTGGGTTAGCTGGATCTTCATCAGGCACCCAGGTTTTAGGGTTTATGTTTTGGAGACGCTCCATATAAGCCTGAATTTTTTCCTCAGTCGGAGTCGCCCCAAACGATATACAAGGATAGTAGGGAATATTTGACAAAGAACATTCTTTGTCAGATGCCAAATTACTTGAATCATTTTTCGAGCAATCTCGTTTCAATTCAGCTCTTTGCAAACAACTTTTGTTTAACGAAACGACCTTCATGTAACGCCTTTTAAATTTAGTACACACATTTTATCTATATAAAACACGTGAAATTTTTTTGTTGCTATATAAGAAATATTATTTTACATTATGTTTACAAACTACATTTATGATTCCCATTTTCTTGAGGTGTGCAGAACCCTCAAAATATAAATCACGCCATCTCTCATTTGATATGGCACAACATAAGGGTATTTTGTGATTATAAGCTCTCTTGTCCTTAAATTTTGCCCTAATCTGCCAATAGCCGGGTTTTGGGAGAGCATGGTTTCAATTTTCTCAATAATATGCGCGTGGACTTTTTTTGCAGCACTCCGATTGTATTTATATATATACGTTTGAATTTCTTTTAAATTATTGAGTGCACCCTTAGTAAATATAATTTCCATTTACCCCAACCCTAATTCGAGCTTTACCTCTTCGAGTGATATAACATCACCATTTTCGACTTCCCGAATACCTTCTTGCACAGCTTGGACATACCAGGTTTCATAGTCTAAATATTTGTCCAAAGCTTGATTTGCCAGATAAGCCTTTGAGCGTCCCGTTGCTTTAGCAAGTTCTTCAAGCTTGTCTTTAGTATCTTTTGAGAGACGCATTGAAAACTGTTCAGAAGCCATAATAAACCACCTTTTTATTTTGTGTTACATTGTATTACATTGTAACACATTGAAATACATTTTTCAATCGATTTATACGCTCTTACCCATTTCGTAAGCTTCTGCCATAAAGCCTGTTTTCTTCACGTCGTCTTTATGCATAACACCGACTGCACGAATTGCGCCTTTTTCGACAGAGTCTTCAAGACAATATAAATACCCTCTAAATTCTTCAAAAATTCTATCTACAGCCGGCTTAGCATCATCACCGGCCGTTGCGATAAAGTACAGTTCTTTATTGGTGATTTTTGTATACTTCGCACAACATCTGTCAATCATCGTTTTCAATTGAGCACACATCGTATAAAAATACGCGGGAGACGCCAAAACAAGAGTGTCGGCTGCAATAATTTTTTCCAATACTTCGGTCATGTCGTCTTTTTGTGAACAACCATTGTGGTCGTTTGTCATACAAAATCCACAGCCTGTGCAGTAGTTAATTTTTTTATCTTTTAAAAATATTTTTTCAACTTGATGCCCAGCCTCAGCTGCACCTCTCGCAAATTCGTCACACAATGTATCTGAGTTACCGCCTTTTCTCGGACTTGACGATATTACCAAAACTTTTTTACTCATAACTAAACTCCTTTTATTATTCCTATATTATAACAGAGACCACCGGCAAATCTGAAAAAATTTTTTTACTACCTTTACTGGCGTTTGCTCTTAATCGGCTTACAGCCCTCATCTGCAGCATCAATTTTACCGTCAAAATCATTATCCACACCATCAGTGCATGAGCCGACAGACTCCCAGGACTCGGCATGAGGTGTTTTAATCAGCCATTTATCAGGGATAAAACTCCATAAAAACAAGAAATACGCTTTATAATACTTAGCTAAAGCGGCATTTTTAATAACAAGAATATTTTCATCATTGAAATTTTCACCACTTGCAGTATAATTCATTGAACCGATAACCGTTATCTCATCATCAATAATAATCGACTTCATATGCATTTTGCCGGCTAAATTTTCGACTTTTACAGGCACTCCTGCCTCTCGCATAGTTTTATGTACAGAACCTCTGTTCCAGGCGCCGGTAGCGTCCATAATCACACGCACGTCAACGCCTCGTTTCTTAGCGTTAATTAATATTTGCGCCATTTCTTTATGTGTAAACACAAAAATCGGAATATAAACATATTTCTTGGCATTGTTTACAAGCGGAATAATTTGATTTGTAATCACAGCCTCCACCGGCGAAAAATAAATACTAGCCGTCATATCAGCATTTATTTTGATATTTTCTTTGTTATCAATTTTGGTTTTTTTCTTATGAAACAAATCCTTTGAAAACATTTGCTCAAACTCTTCCTTGTATATCTGCACCATTTCAGGCGAATTAATAATCAGCGCAATATTTGAATTAAAACCCGATAAGTCACTGCGTGTAAGATTGGTCGAACCGATAAAAAAATATTTATCATCAAAAATAATAAATTTGTGGTGCATCAAAGCACGCGCTCCATGGCCTTTTGTCGCATTATCGTTTTTAATGTCACTAAAATATTCATGCAAAAGCTCCATGTCCTCTTTGTAATCCCTGTAATTATCGCCTTCTGTGACAATCCGGATTTTTACACCCCGTTTTTGCGCTGCTATTAGCTCATCCAAAATCGCCTGATTATGTATTGAATACATCGCAATATCAATGGATTCAGCAGAATTTTTAATCAGCCGCTTCAATGCAGAGCATGTATAATTTTTGCACCCCTCATTCGGGCGCGGGTGACGGGTGAAATCAAGCATATAGATTTCCATATTACCCAATTTCAAAGGCGGGTCGTCGTTCCTGTCTTTCCACTCAAGCTCTTTATGCTCAATATGAAAACAAAACTCACACTTTGACGCACTTTTCGGCAATTCCGATTCTTTGACTATTTTATAATCATGCGTCATCAAGCCATACTTGCAGTCTAATTCATGGTACTTGTTATTTTTATTGTTCAAAATATAAATCTTCAAATCTTTGGCATCAGCCGCATTCTTCTTGATTTGATAAATATTTTCATGCCCGAAATACCTGTAAAAATCGAAGGAATAATTTTTCACAACTGCAAAACCTTTACCCAACAGAATTTTTGCAACATCTTCATTATTCAAATATATCCGCACAATTTTAGGCTCTGTTTTCGAAAGAACTTCTACCCGAACATCTTTACCAAGCAAATTTTCACTCAAATATTGTTCTGCCAAAAAGTAATTCTTTATATTTTCAGCATTCGTAATATTTTTGCGATATATAAAACTTTTTTTATCCGTCAAAATCGGCTGAAAAGCCTGCAAAGATGACAACACAACCAACTCATCTTCATCAGCAACACCATCATTATTAAAATCAACATAATACTCGCTCGCTGACTGGATTTGCACAATTTTATAAAGCTTATCTTCCGTTTTGTATTTCGCAAAAAAGATAAACGAACAACACATTAAAACCAGCACAACTATTGAAATATATCGCAAATTATTATCCTTCAACTATCCTTTCAATGAAAGTAAAAGTTCATCCAGTATTGCTTTTTGAGCGTTGAGTTCTTCAATTCTGTCTTTTGTCTGCTGTACAAGCTCTGCAGGTGCATTATCAACAAATTTTTTGTTATTTAATTTTGCTTGAAGCACGTTCAACTCGTTTAATAATTTTTCCAGCTTTTTATTTTGGCGTCCGATTTCTTCATTCAAATCAATCAATCCTGCCAAATTAACAATAATTTTTGAATTACCAACAACAGCCGACGCTGACTGCTTCATGAGACTTTTATCATCAGTAACAAACTCAATTTCGCCGACTTTCGCCAGTCTTTTTACAAACGCTTCTATCGCTGTGTAAATTGGTTTTTCGGCATTATCAGCAACAACTTTAATGTTCATAGCCATTGATAACGGAATGTTAAAGCTTTGACGAATATTTCTGAGAGATTTAATAACCTCAAAAGCGTATTCCATATTAGATGCTTCTTTTGCAAATGCCAATTTTTCATCAAATTGAGGAAAATCAGCTCTAATTAAGCCTTGAAGCTCCTGCCCGTTAGGCAGCAATTGCCAAATGCTCTCACTAATATGCGGCATAATCGGATGCAACAATCGCAACGATTGGTCAAGAACGTATAATAGAACACGCTGCGTATTCAGTGCCAAATCAGGGTTTTGCAGCTGAATTTTAGCCAACTCAACATACCAGTCACAATATGAGTTCCAGAAAAAGTCATACACCATCTGTGCATACTCACCAATATGGTATGTTTGTACCTGCTTATTAATTTCTGCAGCAGTCGCATTAAGTTTGCTCAAAATCCATTTGTCAGCCAGCGTCAATTCATCAAAATCAATCGGTTTATCATCAACATCTTCAAGGTTCATCAGTACAAATCTTGAAGCATTCCAGATTTTATTGGCAAAGTTTCTACCATACTCAAAACGCTCATCACTAACCTTAATATCCTGACCACCAAACGTACAAAGTGATGTCAACGTAAATCTTAGCGCGTCACTACCGTATTTATCAATTATTTCAACAGGGTCAATTGTGTTGCCCTTTGATTTCGACATTTTTTGCCCGAACTCATCACGTATCAAACCATGGATAAATACCGTCGAAAATGGTGCTTTATCTGTGAATTCGTATCCCATTGTAATCATTCTGGCTACCCAAAAGAAAATTATATCAAACCCGGTAACCAAAACCGTTGTAGGGTAAAATTTCTTGAAATCTTCACTCTCAAGATTCGGCCATCCCATAGTCGAAAACGGCCACAAGCCTGACGAAAACCATGTATCTAAAACATCATTGTCCTGTGTATAATTTTTAGGATCCGGATTCTCTTTAGCAACAACCATTTCGCCTGTTTCGTTATGATAATAAGCCGGAATTTGATGACCCCACCATAATTGACGAGAAATACACCAATCACGAATATTTGTCATCCAATTCAAATAATTCTTTGTCCAACGCTCAGGAATAAATTGGATTTCTTTTTTCTCGATAGAATCAATCGCAGCCTTAGAAAGCGGCTCCATTTTCACAAACCACTGCTCGGAAAGCAACGGCTCAATCGTTGTATCACAACGTTGACACTTACCGACATTATGCTCGTGGTCTTTGACGCGCCCGAAAGACTCTTGGAGTTTAAGCATTTCAAGCGTTTTTTCACGTGCCTCTTCACGGGTTAATCCATGCAATTCAGGCGGGACTTCTTTGCATGCCTTCATCTTACCTTCTTCATCAATAACCCAAATTGGTTTTAGGTTATGACGTTTACCGACCTCAAAATCATTAGGGTCATGTGCCGGCGTAATTTTAACCGCGCCTGTTCCGAATTTTCTATCCACAAATTCGTCAGCTATAATAGGGATTTCACGGCTTGTCAGCGGCATGCAGATAGTTTTACCTATTAATTCTTTATATTTATAATCATCAGGATGCACGGCAACTGCAACATCACCAAACATCGTCTCAGGGCGGGTTGTAGCAATAACAATCGCACCGGGACCATCTTTTATGTGGTAACATAGTTCCCAAAGTTTACCGTTTTCGGTTTCGTACTCTGTTTCAATGTCCGAAATCGCGCTCTGACAGCGTGGACACCAGTTTACAATATATGTTCCTTTATAAATCAAACCTTTTTCATAAAGTTTAATGAAAACTTCTTTAACCGCATCAGAACAGCCTTCATCAAGTGTGAATCTTTCTCGTGTTAGGTCAAATGATGCGCCTAAACGCTTAAATTGCCCTAAAATAGCAGATTTATGCTCATTTGCCCATTTCCATGTCAAATCCAGAAATTTTTCACGCCCTAAATCAAAGCGGTTTTTACTTTCTTCACGTAACTTTTTCTCTACCACATTTTGAGTGGCAATACCTGCATGGTCACAACCCGGCAGCCAAAGAGCTTCGTAGCCCGACATTCTGTGATAACGTGTCAAAATATCTTGCAGCGTACCATCCAGAGCATGCCCCATGTGTAAAACACCTGTTACATTCGGTGGCGGAATTACAATACTAAAAGGTTTTTTTGACGATTTTTCATCAGCCTTAAAAAACTGATTACTTTCCCAAAAATCATATATCCGCGCTTCTGTTTCTTTCGCGTCATAAACTGTGGCTAAATCATTATAATTACTGCTCATAAAAACCTTTTGTTATCCTTTTTTTTCAACTTAACACAAACTTGCTATCATTTAAAGAATTATCTTATAATATTTACTAAAATTACACCATAAGCCTAATCACATGTTGAGTTTATTTATTATATTTTTTTGCCATCATTAATTGATAAATTACATTTTATGACTCATTATATTGTTTTTAAAAAATTAAATCACATATCATGTCTTTTTCTCAATTCTTTTGCCAGCAAAAAGCCTTCAATATTAGGTACAAAAGAAGTAATAATATAATTACACAACTTAATAAGGTAAGGAATAAGGTGAACTCAATGACAACACTAAAACAAATGTTTGGTAAGAATATGAAATTTATTCGGAAGGCAAAAGGGATTACACAAGAACAACTCGGGGAAATGATTGACATTAATCAAAGACAATTAACAAGAATTGAATGCGGCAAAAACTTTCCCTCCGCAGATACGTTAGAAAAAATATGCCACTGCCTGAATGTACCCATCAAACAAATGTTTGATTTTCAATTAGAAACAGAAGAATTAGCAATGACCGGCACGGACAACACAACCTATAGAGCCGTAAAATTTGGCAACCTTATAAAACTTGAATTGCTGGATAAAGAAGAGAAACAAAGAAAAATTCAAAAATATGACAACAAAAAAATCGAAGCCACAAGCTCTGACCTAGAAATGCTAAGCATCGCGAAAAAGAGCAAAAAACCAATCACTGTAGAGTATTCGGAAAACGCGGAAATATACAAAATCACAATATATTTCCCTGACGGAACTTTCAAACACATCAAAAACAACTCCGGCTACACAGACATGGAAGGTTTGAACAAAATTTTGGAACTACTAAAAGAGGTTTCGGATAAACCACAACAAATGAAGTTTGTTGAACTCGCCATAAAAGCACTGGGCGACAAACACTCGCTGGACAAACTAAAAGCAATAATCGAAGGTATGGAGTTAATCACAAAATAAATCTTTACTTCCTCTCCCCAATGCGGGAGAGGAAGAATTTCTTCACGAACTTGTGAGTGTTAGAAATTCAGGTGAGGGGTATCGGATTACCACGGCTTCGCAATGACAAAATACTTATATCTCTACTGTAGGGATAATTTTCAATCCTTTTATTAAGATTTATTACAAATTCGTGCTTTCGTGAAGAATTGTAACGATAAATTTAATTTTTGAAATTTCAGATAGTATCTGAAATACATGCCCATGTTGGAAAACAAACTGTTTTTCACAGGGCAATTTTTTTTTATAAAAATAACTTTATTTATATACGGGAGTAATATATGCGTTTTCGCATGCAGAGAGAAGGAATTTAATTATAAGAGAAGTATAAAGGAGAAAGTATTATGTCAGCACCACCAGTTTCAAACGGCTCAACAGCAATTAAGAGACCTGATCCGATCAAACAAGAGGACAAAAGTAAAGGTACATCAACACCTGAAAAAAAAGATACAAGCATCGGCTTAACACCTGCACCAGCACCCGCTAATTTAGGTACAGGGTTAGAAAAAACTACGCCACCAACACCTGAAACTAATCAAGGAGTAGCAGCTAATGCGTCTGCTAACCAACAATCTGCAAGGACAGAAAACACAACTACAAATCCTTTTGGCACAACAGCACCCGCAGGTACAGACGAACAGGCAGCAGGACCTAATGGTGTAAAAGCACCTGAACCTGCTAAAAATGAAGAGAAAAATGGCAACGGCGCACAAAGTGGTGGTCAGCAAGCCCCCGATACAAAAGTGGCTATAAATTCTGCGTCAAACCAAACACAGACACAACAACAGCAACAAGCTACACCGGCACCAAACGGCACTACACAACCTGCGCAAACAACAGCTACAAATCAAACACAGCAGCCGGTACGTTCCGAACAACTCACTCCGGAGCAAAGAAAGGGCTTGAAACAAGAGCCCAACAGAGGTACTTTTGTACCTGAAGGTACCGAAAATCGCAGAACAGTCGGCAACAACGTTGAAATCAGCGGCAAACAGGGCAACCAAACTATAATGTGTGACGTTGATGGTAAAGATACTGATGCCGATAAAAGCAAAGACACCGATTTAACATTGAACGATGGCAGCAAAATAGCACACTCCAATCGCTACGAGAGAATAAATGAACTGGCAAAAAATTCAGATGGCACCACCATGAAAGATGAAAATGGCAAAGACATGGATATTAGACAAGCCGCTGTAAAAAAATTAGACAGTCTTAAAACTGATTTAACAAAAGATCCTGACCAAGTTAAGGCAATGAACAAAGAATTAGGTAACTTCGCAAAAGTCGGTAACGATTTATATCGTCAACCAACTCAAAAAGAATACGAGGATTTCTATAAAGACGGCAAAAATGCAGGCAAAGACATGACTTGGACAAAACTGGAAAAAGGTAAAGACGACAAAGAAATCGCCATGAGAGAAGCCTTCTTAAAAATGAACGGAGTAAACACAGACGCACCTAAAGAAACCGAACCTAAGAAAACCAATGCAGACGGAACAACTACTGCAAACGGTGGTGCCGATGTAGCTAACAAAACAGAGGGTAAACAACCACACGAAGCTCAGCCTAATTCGAATACTCAAGCAACTACAAATAATCCTATTAAATCTTCTACAGACTTGGCAACTGCTAAAACAAAATTAGAAGGTAAAAACCTTACCGAACCTCAAAGAGCTGAACTCAAAAAACAAATTGAAGAATACGAAAAAAGCAGCAAAGGCATAACAAACGCAGCAATTGATAAGGCAAAACCAAGCATCGACAAGATCAAACAAGGGGACGCCGAATACGAAGCCGCCAAAAAAGGAGACAAGTCATTAGAAACACTCAAAAAAGAAACCGAGGGAAAAGCTAACCCTAAGACCGAAGCAGAAAAGAAAGATGCTCCAAAATCTGACGCAAAAACAGCTGACAAAGCTGCTGAGCGCTGGGGATTTGACGCTAATAAAGGAACTTGTAAGCCTATAACCGGCACCAACGATTTAATAGACGCACGAGTTGAATGCGCAAGATTACCGATTGACAGCCCTTTAAGAGATGCTCTAAAAACACAAATAGATGCATACAAAGCTGCAAATGCAAATAAACCTAAAAAAAATATTTTCTCTATGATAGGCGGATTATTCAACAATTAATAATCACAATAACTAAAAGTAATAATCCACGAAAAAGTCGGTGTAAAAGCCGGCTTTTTTAGTTGCAATGACTTGTTTATTGCATATTATTTCCTGAGATAGAAATATTCACAAACACATAAAAACGTCATCCCGGAAGCCTTGAGCCTTAGTGAGCTCTGTGAACGTTAGACTCAAGTGCTATCAGGGATCTTGCCATAGTAGGAATTCCACATTGGATAGATCGCGCATCAAGTGCGTGATGACAGCAATATTTGGACCCGGACAACCAAACTTTGACTTTTGTAAACATTGTGGTCATTTGGGTTGAATTTAGAATATGTAGATGCTTAAATAACATTAAGATAAGGGCTAGAAGATGAAAATAACAAATATTAAAAAATTAAAAATATAAAAAAGAAAAAGCGGTAAAACTTTTTCTTTTTTTTTGAGGAATGAAATGTTGAAAGAACAAATTACTAAAAATAAAAAAACGCATATAGGAACGGTTCTAAAATCCGAGTCTGTAGCAAAAGATTTATTTTTAATTTCTTTTAGCGCCCCTTCAATTGAGGAAATCAAGCCAGGACAATTTATTTCAATTTTATGTAACAACCTGACAATGCGCAGACCGTTTAGTGTAGCAGATTTCAACCCTGAAACAAAAGAGGTCAGTGTTTTCTTCAAACTCAAAGGCGAAGGCACAAAATACATTTCATCATTGAGAGTTGGTGACAATATCGATTTTATCGGACCTTTGGGCAACTATTTTAAAATCGAGAATAAAAAAGCTTTATTAATAGGTGCAGGCGTGGGGTTTGCACCAATTTTTTATTTATCAAAATATATGCCTGACGCTCTGTGTGTCGGCGCATTTACATCCAAGGCTGATATTCCGACAAATATTGATTGTGATGTTTTAGTTACAAATGATGGTTCTGTCGGCAAAAAAGGCACCATCCTCGATCACTTAGACCAAATTATTGAAGAATACAAACCACAAAAAATATATTCTTGTGGCCCTGAAATAGTTTTGAAAGGTATTGCGCAAACCGGCATGAAATACGCAATTGAAACCGAGCTTGCAATGGAAAAAATTATGGCTTGTTCAATCGGTGTTTGCCGTGGTTGTGTAATAAAGGTTAAAGACGTTAATGGCAACATTAAAAATGCTACTATATGCAAAGACGGCCCTGTATTCAAAGGCGAGGAGGTTGTATGGCAATAATCTCTAGCGCAGTTGATATGAGTGTAAATTTAAACGGATTAGCCCTGAAAAATCCTATTTTGACAGCATCAGGAACATTTGGCTATTGCGACGAATTTGAAGATTATATGAATCCTGCAGAACTTGGCGCAGTAGTCACAAAAGCTATAACTTTAGCGCCGCGCCCGGGAAACACCTGGCAGAGAATATTTGAAGTCGAAGCTGGTATGATAAATTCAATTGGTCTTGAAAATGTTGGTATTGATGCGTTTATTGAAAATAAGTTACCGATTTTGAAAGCTAAAAATATTGATTTCATTATGAATGTCGCCGGTGCGAGTATGGAAGAATATATACAAGTTTCCGAAATTTGTCAGAATAACAATATCAAAGCAATTGAGTTAAACATATCTTGTCCGAATGTAAAACAAGGCTGTTTAGAGTTTGGCACTGATGAAAAAACACTTGGTGAGTTGGTTACCAATGTTCGCAATGTCTACAAAGGTTGTTTAATGATTAAACTCACGCCTAATGTAACATCGGTTGAAAAAATTGCACTTGCTGCACAAAATGCCGGTGCTGATTGTGTTTCTGCAATCAATACAGTCAAGGCTTTGGGCTTAAAACTTTATTTTGACAAAAATAAAAAACAATTCATCAAAACCCAGCAAATCCAAGGCGGGCTTTCTGGCCGTGCGGTTAAGCCGATTGCGCTTGGTGTTGTTTCCAGACTGGCAAATGTTTTAGAAATACCAATTGTCGGTATGGGTGGTATTTACAGTTTGAGCGACGTGTTTGAGTTTCTTGCTGTAGGTGCTGATGCAGTGCAAATCGGAACAGCTAATTTCACACACCCCGATATTAGCGGTAATTTGGTGGGTGAATTAAAAGAATTTATGGCTGAAAATGGCGTTCAATCAATACAAGAGCTAAAAGAAATGTTGAGGAACGGGTAGGAACGTACCCCTCACCCCAACCCTCTCCCGCAAAGGGGAGAGGGAGTACAATTAAAAAAAGGAAGAACAATGAACAGTGATACATTAAAATTATTAGAACAAGCTGAGGGCGTTTTGCACGGACATTTTTGCCTGACATCAGGTTTACATTCAGATATTTATTTTCAGTGTGCGAAATTATATCAATATCCGAAAATCACTGAAGAGCTAGGCAGAATGATTGCATACGCGTTAAAAGACTTAGAGTTTGATACAATTATCGCTCCTGCTGTGGGTGCGGTTATAATCGGCTACGAAGTTGCTAAACAAGCCGGAAAGCGTAATTTATTCGTCGAACGCAAAGACGGCGTAATGGAACTTAGACGCGGCTATACGCTGTCAAAAGGTGAACGTGTTGTCATCATTGAAGATGTGATTACAACAGCACGTACAATCAAAGAAACAGAAGAAGCTATTAAAGAATTTGAACCGGAGGTTGTTGCAGTTGGCTGTTTGGTTGACCGCACGGCAGGCAAAACATCTTATAATATAAAATCGTTACTACAGGTTACACCGGTTGTGTACGAACCTGACAATTGTCCGTTATGCGCAAAAGGCATACCGCTCGTGAAACCGGGAAGCCGCGAAAAAGAGGTAAAAGTAGGTGCTTAAATCGTTGAATAAAACAGAATTTAATAGTCACTTAGTCGACATTGAACGACTGGATGACAATTTTATTATGAATATTATTGATTTAGCGAACTTGATAGAAAAAGGGCAGTTTAAGCCTTCAATGAAGGAAAAGACCGTAGCGTTAATTTTTGCTGAAAACTCAACACGCACCAAATTGAGTTTTGAAATGGCAGCAAAAAAACTTGAAATGCAGATATTGCGTTTTGATACAGCTACGTCCTCTCTTACAAAAGGTGAAAGTCTGAAAGCGACAATAGATAACTTATATTGTCTTGGCGTTGATGCGGTTGTTTTGAGACACAATTTATCAGGTATTTTGGATAATATGATAACGCAAATTGATTATCCCATAGCGTTTTTGAACGCCGGTGATGGTAATCACGCTCATCCGACACAAGCGTTGCTTGATTTTTATACAATGTTAAAACATCACAAAACTGTTAAAGATAAGAAAATTACGATAATCGGCGATATTTCACACAGCAGAGTTGCACGCTCAAATATAGAGCTGCTCACAAAATTTGGCGCTGATGTTCATGTCTGTGCACCATCGTATTTCAAACCAGTTGATGTTGAAAAATATCAAATTACTTATCATCAGGATCTAATCCCTGCGATTAAAGATGCTGATATTGTTATGTGCTTGAGAGTTCAAGCTGAGCGTCACGACACAAATCTATACCCGCCGATAAGTGAATATATCAATGCATACAGACTTTCTTCCGATAAGGTCAAAAAATATTGTAAAAAAGATGTAATCGTGATGCACCCGGGGCCGGTGAATTGTGGTGTTGAAATGACAGATGAGCTGGTTAATGGTGAATATGGCGAAACAATTTTAGAACAAGTCAAAAACGGCATTTATATTAGAATGGCGGTTTTGTATATGTTATTAAGCAACAAGGAGGCTCTATGCTCCTAAAAAACGGAATAGTAATAAGTCCTACGGATAGCATTAACGAAAAGAAAGACATTAGAATTGAAGATGGCGTAATTACTGAAATTGCCTCGACAATTGCACCGCAAAAAGGTGAGGAAATTCTTGATGTCAGTGGTTTAGTTGTTGCCCCGGGATTTGTAGAAATGCATTGTCATTTGCGTGAGCCGGGTTTTGAGTCAAAAGAAACTATTGAAACTGGTATAACATCTGCAATTGCAGGAGGCTACACGGCTGTATGTCCTATGGCAAACACAAAACCGGTTGTTGATAATCTTATGGTGCTTAAGTACGTTAAAGCGCAAGCAAAAGAAGTTTCTGGAATAGGCTATCATCAAGTTTGTGCAATGACACAAGGCATGGAAGGGCAAATGCTTACCAATTTTGAAGAGTTGAAACACAATGGCGCAATTGCATTTTCGGATGATGGTCGCCCTGTTGAACATATGAAGCTTCTCAAAATGGCGTTTGAATATGCTGCATCAATTGATGCGTTGATTATTTTGCACTCTGAGGATAGCTCGCTTGCCGAAGGCGGTGTTATAAACGAAGGATTCACATCAACTAAATTGGGCTTGCAGGGTATTCCTAATTTGGCAGAAAGTCTTGCGGTTACTCGTGAACTGGAAGTTGTGCGTTCGGTTAAGGATGTAAAAGTGCATTTTGCGCATATTTCGACAAAACGCTCAGTAGAATTGATAAGACAAGCGAAAAAAGAAGGTTTGAAAGTGACATGCGAAACAGCGCCGCATTATTTCAGTCTGTGTGACGAAGATATAGTTGACTGTGACGCGCGTTTCAAAATGAACCCGCCGCTGCGCAGCCGTGAAGATGTGCAGGCAATAGTTGAGGGTATTTTTGACGGTACAATTGACGTAATTGCTACAGACCATGCACCGCATACAATTAAAGAGAAAACTTCGCCAATCCAACAATCGCCAATGGGAATCGTCGGATTTGAAACAGCTTTGGGGCTCACAATAACTAATCTTGTAAACAAAGGTTACATTACGTTAAGCACCGCAATCTCTTTATTATCAAGCAATCCGGCTAAAATTTTGAAATTAAATAATCAAGGTTCGATAAAAAAAGGCAATATTTCGAATTTATGTGTTTTTAATCCAAGTAGGAAATGGGAAGTCAAAGCTTCTGAGTTCAAAACAAAATGCAAAATATCGCCTTTTGAAGGAAAAAGTTTACTAGGAAAAGTTGAATATACAATAATCAACGGCAAAATAACCAAAAATGAAACGTCGGTGACGGTGTAAGAAATGTAGGGTGCGTCTCACGCACCAGATAAAAATAGTAGGTTGGGGTTTCTACCCCAGCAAAACGTAGGAGAAGGAAATGTACCCCTCACCCCAACCCCTCTCCCGCGCCGGGGAGAGGGGCAGAAACAAAACTGTAGGGTGGACTCGCCAGCTCACCGAAACCAGAAAGTAAAGTAATCGGTGTAACTCCAAAACAGACAGATCCTGAAACAAGTTCAGGATGACGATAGAAAAGGTAAGAAATGCAAACTATAGAAAAAATAAATCAAAATATA
Organism: Candidatus Gastranaerophilaceae bacterium; assembly: GCA_031551265.1. Taxonomy (GTDB): domain Bacteria; phylum Cyanobacteriota; class Vampirovibrionia; order Gastranaerophilales; family Gastranaerophilaceae; genus JAVBNU01. The sequence goes on along the minus strand of JAVBNU010000026.1, from coordinate 22,975 downwards.
AAAGAGAAAATAGTCTTAGCGCTTGATGTTGATAACGTTGAAGAAGCGGAACAACTGATAGTTGAATTGAAAGACTATGTAGGAGTATTCAAAGTCGGCTTACAGCTTTATACAGGCTGTGGCGCTGAAATCATTAAATTTATGAATGAGCAAAAAGCGGAATATTTCTTTGATGTTAAATTAATGGATATTCCGAATACAGTAGCGAAAGCGTCGGAAAACATAATCAGAAGCGGCGCTACATTCTATAATATTCACGCATTAGGCGGCTATGAAATGATTAAGCAGTCTACAGACGCAGCAAAAGCAACAGCAAAAGAATTAGGCATGAAAGAGCCGACTATCCTTGCGGTTACAATTTTGACAAGTATCAGTAATGAAACTTTAAATAACGATTTACAGATTGATAAAAATGCGAGTGATTATGCATTGACGCTTGCGCAGCTTGCTAAGCGCGGTGGCGCTACAGGCGTAGTCGCAAGCGTCTGGGAAGCACGAAAAATCAAAGAACTTTGCGGTAAAGAGTTTAAAGTACTTTGCCCGGGTATCAGACCTGAATGGTCATCTAAAGATGACCAAAAGCGTTTAGCAACACCAACAAAAGCGATTGAAGAAGGCGCAGATTACTTGGTAATTGGTCGTGCTGTTACGAATGCGTCTGACAGAGTTGCTGCTATGCAAAAAATTTATGATGAAATTGAAACTATAATTACGAAAGAAGGTAAATAATGACAAAACGAACAGACGAACAAAGTGAGTCTTGTGAGCTTGGCTCTGTAGGCGACTACAATTTTAAGGCGAAGACCGAGCCTTTAAAAATTGAGGAGGTGTAACGTGAAAAAAGCCAGATTAGTTCTCGATAACGGAATGGTCTTTGAAGGGAATTCAATAGGTGCAGAAAGCACAATGTTCGGCGAATTGGTCTTCAACACCTCAATGGTTGGCTATCAGGAAATTTTGACGGATCCGTCATATGCATCACAAGTAATTGTAATGACTTATCCGGAAATCGGTAACACAGGCATTAATCCACACGATTTTGAGAGTGGAAATGTTTATGCCAGAGGCTTGATTGTAAAAAGCTATTGCGAAAATGATTCACATTATTTAGCTTCACAAACATTAAAAGATTATTTAAAACAACACGGTATAGTAGGAATTTCAGGTATCGACACAAGAGCTTTAACAAGAATTTTGAGAGAAAACGGTACGATGAACTGTGTAATTACAACAGAAAACGTTTCTGAAAGGCTGATTGATGAACTAAGCCGTTATAAAGTCAGCAAAGACTTGATTTTAATGACTACTCGTAAAAAAGCAGAAACATTCTACTGTGATAAAAGTGTGATAAATCCTACTAAAATTGCAATTATTGACTACGGTATGAAAGCCGGAATTTTAAATAATTTGCAAAAATTTGATTGTGAAATAACAGTTTTCCCTGCAGATGTAACTGCAGATACTATTTTAAAAGGTAAATTTGATGCATTGTTCTTATCAAACGGCCCCGGAGATCCGGCTGATTGTGTAAGCCAAATCAAAGTTATCAAGGAACTAATCGGCAGCATACCAATGTTTGGTATTTGTTTAGGGTATCAGCTTTTAGCGTTAGCGTTAGGCGCTAAAACTTATAAATTAAAATACGGACATCGTGGTGGCAATCACCCTGTTGTCAATATCCAAAACAAAAAAGTCATGCTAACATCACAAAATCACGGTTATGCAGTTGATGCACAATCATTGACAGAGCATAGCAGAGCAACATATCAAAACTTAAACGATGGAACGCTGGAAGGATTTGATGCAGAAAAATTGAGAATTTTTGCGGTACAATTCCACCCTGAAGTGGCTCCCGGGCCGTCTGATGCCGGTTCACTTTTTGAATACTGGATTTCAAAGATTGAAACTTTCAGAAAAGTTCCAAGTGCTGCGAAGAGTACACTAAAAGTCTAAGGAAGGACACAGAAAAATGAGAATTAATCCAGTTATGAATCACAGAGTAAATGCTAGTTTTGGCAATAACAAGGAAATCGGAAAACAGCCTGGGGCGTCAGAAACAGCAATGTTTGAAGGTCAACAGTTAACAAATAAAAAGCTTGAAGAATTAGAAAGAAGATACAATCTGCTTGAAAGTGACACGTTAAGCCTAGATGACGGGTATGTACCTGTGGATGATGACGACGATATATTCATAACTAAATCCGAGCTTCTTCATGGAAGAATTGGCATGTAAAACTGTAGGGTGCGTCTCACGCACCGCAACGAATTAATAATGGTGGGCTGGCGAGCCCACCCCACAAAAGAAAAATAAAGCAGTAGGTTGGGGTTTCACCCCAACAAAAACACAGGAGAAGGTAAACGTACCCCTCACCCCAGCCCACCTCTCCTAAAACGATACTCAATCGTTTTACTCGGCAGAGTCGCAACGGGGAGAGGGAGCATAAAAAAGTAAGTTGGGGGTTTCCATCCCAACAAAATAAAAAAAGTAGGGTGCGTCCCACGCACCGAATGAAACAATAAGGAATTAATACATGAGCAGAGACAAGAGTATAAAAAAGGTACTGGTAATAGGTTCAGGACCGATAGTAATAGGACAAGCAGCGGAATTTGATTATGCGGGCGTGCAGGCATGCCGCGCGTTGAAAGAGGAAGGGATACAGGTTGTTCTGGTCAATTCTAATCCCGCAACAATTATGACTGATGAGGATATTGCTGACAAAGTTTACATTCAACCGATAACCGTCGAGGCTCTGACATATATTATTAATAAAGAGAGACCGGATGGCTTGATAGCATCTTTAGGCGGCCAGACTGGTTTGAATATGGCGTGTGAGCTTGATAAAGCAGGTGTTTTGAAAAAATATAATGTCAGACTGCTGGGAACTGATATTAATTCGATTAATCTCGCTGAAGACAGAGAATTATTCAAAAATTTGATGAACGAAATCGGTGAGCCGATACCTGATAGTATGATTGCATCAAGCTTAGATGATGCTTTAATTTTTGCTGAAAAAGTGGGCTATCCTATTATCATTCGTCCTGCGTTTACACTGGGTGGCGCTGGCGGTGGTATTGCCAAAAACAGAAAAGAATATGAAGAAATTGTACATTCCGGCTTGGAGCAGTCACCTATAACACAGGTTTTGGTTGAGAAAAGTATTGCGGGCTATAAAGAAATCGAATATGAAGTTATGCGTGATGCTAACGACACATGTATCGTTATTTGTAATATGGAAAATATTGACCCGATTGGTATTCATACAGGTGACAGTTTTGTTGTTGCGCCTTCTCAAACACTGACAAATAAAGAGTATCAAATGTTGAGAACGTCAGCGTTGAAAATCATTCGTGCATTGAAAATAGCTGGCGGCTGTAATGTCCAATATGCGCTGGATACGCACAGCAATCAGTATTATGTTATTGAGGTTAACCCCCGCGTAAGCCGCTCATCTGCGCTGGCTTCTAAGGCGACGGGTTATCCGATTGCAAAAGTTACGACTAAAATCGCGGTTGGCTATCGTTTGGAAGAGATTGTAAACTCAATCACTAAAAAGACAGTCGCTGCGTTTGAGCCAACTATTGATTATGTGGTTACAAAAATTCCTAAATGGCCGTTTGACAAATTCGCCAAAGGTGACAGACTTTTAGGTACGAAAATGAAAGCCACAGGCGAAGTTATGGCAATCGGCAGAACTTTTGAGAGTTCATTTAAAAAAGCTGTTACTTCAATTGAGGATAAAAATACTGATTTAATCTGGCAAAAATATGTTGAATTGCCTGATTCAGTTTTGAGAACACAGCTTTCAATTCAGGATGACAGAAGAATTTTCCGTGTTGCAGAAGCGCTAAATCGTGGTTTTTCAGTTACGGAATTAAACAAAATTACTAAGATTGACCCTTGGTTTATCAATAAAATCAGGAATCTTGTCGATTTTAGAAAGAGATTGGCAGCCGGTAAATTAACAAAAGAAATGTATATGGAAGCCAAAGAAAAAGGATTTTTAGACAGCGAGATTGCTGATTTAATGAAAAAGTCGCATGAGGAAATTGAGACTTTCCGTGTTGTGAACAACATTTCGGCAGCGTTTAAAATGGTTGATACTTGTGCGGCTGAGTTTGAGGCACAAACGCCTTATTTCTATTCAACGTTTAATGAAGAAAATGAAAATATTGTAAATAAAGACAAAGATAGTATTTTGATTTTGGGTTCAGGTCCTATTCGTATAGGTCAGGGTATTGAATTTGATTATTGTTCTGTGCATGCAGCCTGGGCTGTACGTGAAAAAGGTTATGAGTCTTTGATTGTAAACTCTAATCCCGAGACGTTAAGTACAGATTTTGACGTTGCTGATAAGCTTTTCTTCGAGCCGATGAATATCGAAAACATAATGAACATTGTCAGGGCTGAAAAACCTGCGGGAGTAATGGTTCAATTTGGAGGCCAGACTGCAATTAACCTTGCGCCAAAACTCCAACAGCGAAAAGTGAAAATTTTAGGAACTTCGCTTGAGTCGATTAATATGGCTGAGGACAGAAAATTATTTGAAAAATTATTACAAGAGCTGGAAATTCCGCAGCCAAAAGGCTATGCAGTGCGCTCTGTCAAAGAAGCAATAGGCGTTTCCGAAGAACTCGGTTATCCGTTATTAGTCCGTCCCTCCTATGTAATCGGTGGGCGCGGCATGCAGGTTGTGTACAATCAGGAAGAGCTTTTGACATACTTCAAAGAAGCGTTGAAATTTTCTGATGAACATCCTGTCTTAATTGACCAGTATGTTGCAGGTGATGAGGTTGAGCTTGATGCAATATCTGACGGAGAAAATGTCCTGATACCCGGCATCACAGAGCATATTGAAAAAGCCGGTGTTCACTCAGGTGACAGTATGGCAATTTATCCACCGCAAACTGTGCCGAAACATATCAGCGCAAAATTAATTGAATATACACAAAAAATTGCACGTAAGTTGCAAATCAAAGGCTTGATGAACATTCAGTTTGTCCTGAAAGATGATATTGCATACGTTATTGAGGTTAATCCTCGTGCGTCACGTACAGTGCCGATTATGAGTAAAGTTACGGGCATTCCGATGACTAAAATTGCGATTAATGTGATTTTAGGTCAGAGCATTAAAGAACAAGGCTACAAGCCTGATTTGGCACCTACACGTTCTTTGATATGCGTGAAAGTGCCGGTGTTCTCGTTCCAAAAGCTTAATAGAATTGACCCTGCGCTTGCGCCTGAAATGAAATCAACGGGCGAGGTTTTGGGTGTAGATAATGTTTTTGAGAAAGCGCTTATAAAAGGATTTATGGCGGCCGGATATAAGTTCCCTGTGAACATTAACGACCGCAAAGGCAAGGATGTCTTGCTTTCTCTGACAAATCACCATAAGCCGTTGTGTTTAGATATTGCGAAAACTATTAATGAGCTTGGGTATAGAATAGTTGCTACAACGGGTACGCACAATTTCTTGGAAGAAAACGGAATTGTTTCAAAAGAAATTGAATATTTTGACTTAGAGCGAATTCAGCGCAATATGAAAAGCAGAGATTTAAGTTTTATCATAAACACGCCTTCAACGGATGCGAATGCAGCACGTGTGGGTTCAGAAAACAGAGGATTTTTACTTCGCACAATTTCTGAAATGTATTGTACGCCTTGCTTCACATCACTTGATACCGCAAGAGCATATTTAAGAGCGCTTAATTACTATATCAAAAACCCTGAGTTAAAATACGACAGTATTGATAAATACCGCAAAGGCAGCGCAGGGTTGCTTAATAGCCTGCGCGAGTTAATTAAGGTTTAAGTCGCCGTTCCGCAACGTGGTCTTGGCTTTATTCATGAAGCAGCAGCCAGACAATTGTTATTATCTCAAATTATTGAATAAAAACTTCAATCTTGAGTCGACAACAAAAATATTTTGGTTATTTTGAGTGTTTTCAACTGCTTTAGCCTGAGCATTTTCAATGGCCTGCTGCAATGCACGTGCTGTTTTGGAATTTGTTTGAAATTTTTTGTTATCAAGAATACTCTGTGCAGCTTTTACATCTTTCATTTTTAATTCTTTTGCAAAGTTTTCAGTTTCAGGTCTATAGCCTAAATTTTTGAGAGCGTCAATTTCACCATCCGATAATTTATCTTTTAATGAATCCACGAGATTTTTTGACAGGCCTTTTTTCTCGTATTCCTCCTTCGTGTTTGCGTCCATTTTAGACATTTGTTCTGCTGCTAGCATTTGGCTCACATTCTGAATATTTTTGTGTTTTTCTTTTAATTTTTGCCATTCTTCAGGCGTTTTATTGTGCTCAACACGTGCAATCTCATCATCGATGCGGTCAAGCACTTTTCTTGGAGTTTTATCCCTATCCAGCTTGTCTTTTATGCTGCGCAGATTACTCAAACTATCACGGTTGAGCGGTAAATTCTTGTCAAATGTTTCGGAATTAGAATTATACGAGAGTTGGCTGATAGTGGCAATTTCTCCACTCGTAAATTCGCTGCTGCTTTTTAAAGCTGATTTAATCTGCGTCGGTACTTCTTCTTTTTTGGCTGTTCTGTCTTCTTTTGCAGCTTTATTTGTAGAAGCGTTATTGGAAAGATTATTTGATGGTTTTTTTGTGCCGGAACTTCTTTTTTCTTTTTCAGCCTGCGCTGTAAAAGCTTTTGAGACTTCTGAATTCAAGGCTTTACGTAAATTATTATCGGTAGGCAGCGATTGGGCAATATCACCAAGTCTGCGAAGCTCACTTTTAGATAAAGTGCTAAAATCTGTATTAAAAGTATCATTTACAGGATTATAGCCAAGACTTTCGAACAGCTCTTTATCTGAATTGGAAAAATTGTTGACAGTTTCCTTTAATTCCTGATTATAGTTCGACTCGTAGTTATTATTTATTGTGTAATTGTAGTTTCGATTTGTACCTTCTTCTTGGAGGTTATTGTTTTCCAGGCCTTTTTCTTGCAGTCCGTTTTCTTGTAACTGGTCTACATTAATATTACTGTCTAGCAAGCCTTTTTCTTGCAAATTATTGGACAGTTGGTTATTTTCATCTAAGTTTAAATTGTCAACACCCATCTCTTGGTTGTTGTTAGGCACCTCTTCAAAAATATTCGGGTTATTTTCGTGATTCGTATTTTCGTATTCGCTAAATTTTTCATTAATCTCATCTGCGTTTGCTATTTTTGTATTTTCAAAAATGTTATTACGCGACAACTCAACTTCTTCAAGATTGTCACGTTCAGAATTGTGGCTGGCTGTGCCAAATTTCATTTCCAGTTTTGATTTGTCAGCGTTTTCATCCTGTTTATTTTCCTCTTCGTTTTGTTCGCCTTTTTCTCCAAGATTAGCAACGCTTGACCCCATATCAATTTTTTTATTGTCGTCAATTCTCGCCTGTATGTCTTTATTTTCTTCTTTAATTTTTTCTTTATGGTCGGGACCGGCAATGCCTGATTCTTTATTATTTTGGGTGTATGGTTGCGTAATCGGGTTTTGAGTAGCAGAAGTTTCCTCAGCACGTTTGAAGTCATCAACCTTTGGCGTGTCCTCTTTTTTTTCAAAAGGCTCCGAAGCACGTGCAGCACGCGCAGCTTGTTGCTGCTGCCTGCGTCTTATTTCTTCATCGTCCTCGGCAGGTCTAGTATATCCATTGTTTCCTGCAACAGGATAAACCATCGTGTAAATACCTCTTTTGTTATCTTCTCTTAATAGTTCGCTAGTGAGCTTTTTCTCTACGAAAAGCCATAATACTCCGTACATATATAAAGTATTTTTTGAGCCTCAAATTGCAGCTTTACAGAATTTTTTTACATTTTGTAACATATCAGTCATACGCGAATTCTAATTAAAAGTGCAATATAGACATATGGCATTTGTCACAGGGGTGACAGTATGCTTTAATTCCTTTTCAAAAAATTATTACAGTAATATGCATAGAGGAAAGGGAGCGTTTTGCTGGGGGTTAAAATAATTTCAGAGAATTTCATAGAAGTTTTAAGAAAAATTATTTAAAACAAAAAGAATTATTTTAAAATCAGCTTTTACCATGATAAAATCTTATTGAAAGACCAAAAGAGGGTTTAAGATGAGAAAAATTTTTATCAACGAAATTGCCAAATGCGAAAATCAGGAAATCACATTGCAGGCTTGGATGTTCAACAAACGTTCAAGTGGCACACTGCACTTTTTGCAGCTGCGCGACGGTACCGGTGAAATTCAGGCAGTTGTCTTTAAAGGCAATGTTTCGGATGAAGCTTTTGAATTGGCTGATAGAATTACTCAGGAATCCTCAATTGAAGTTGTGGGCACAGTAAAAAAACATGACCGCTCAAAAATCGGATATGAGATTGATGTAAAAGATGTCAAAATTATCTCGGAGTCGGTAGATTATCCGATTACTCCAAAAGAGCACGGCGTACATTTTTTGATGGAAAACCGTCATTTGTGGTTACGCGCGCCAAAACAAAATGCAATTTTAAAAGTTAGACACAGAATTATTAAGTCTGTCAGAGATTTCTTTGATAATAAAGGCTTTACATTAGTTGATGCTCCGATTTTTACACCAAACGCTTGCGAGGGTACAACAAACCTTTTTGAAACAGATTATTTTGATACAAAAGCATATCTGACCCAAAGCGGGCAGCTATATATGGAAGCTGCAGCAATGGCTGTGGGTAAAGCTTATTGCTTTGGCCCGACTTTTAGGGCGGAAAAATCAAAAACAAGACGCCATTTAACAGAGTTTTGGATGGTTGAGCCGGAAGTTGCGTTTTTTAATATTCAAGACGACATGGATTTGGCAGAAGAGTTTATCGAATACATTGTACAACAAGTTTTGGAACACAACAGAGCTGATTTAGAAGTTTTAGAACGCGATATTGCTAAACTTGAAAATATAAAAAGACCGTTCCCAAGAATTACTTATTCTGAGGCAATTGAAATTTTACATAAAAAAGGCAACGAAACACCTTGGGGTGAAGACTTTGGTGGTGACGAGGAAACGTTGATTTCAGAAGAATTTGACAAGCCGGTAATGATACATCGTTATCCAATGTCGATAAAAGCGTTCTATATGAAACAAGACCCTGAAAATGATAAACTCGCGCTTTGTGTTGATGTAATTGCGCCGGAAGGTTTTGGCGAAATTATCGGCGGCGGTCAAAGAGAAGATGACATTGCGTTGCTTAAAGCTAAAATAGCTGAACACGGCTTGAGTGAAGATGTTTTTGATTGGTATTTAGACTTGAGAAAATACGGAAGCGTTGAGCACGCAGGATTTGGATTGGGTATTGAACGCACAGTCGCTTGGATTTGCGGCTTACATCATGTACGTGAAACTATTCCATTCCCGCGCCTAATGGACAGAATAAAACCATAAAAAGGATTTTAATGATGAAGGAAAAAGCAGTACAATATTTTAAAGAAGGCTATTCTTGCTCGGAAGCAATTTTGAAAGCAGCGATTGATGAAGAACTTATTTCAGAACATATTTTGCCGGTAGCAACAGCCTTTTCGGGGGGTATGTCGTCAGGTTGTTTGTGTGGTGCTGTTGCAGCTTGTGAAATAGTGATTGGCGCTATAAAAGGCAGAACGAATATTGAACAATCACCTGATGAAGCAAAAGCTCTGGCTAAAGAATTTTTAAAACAATTTAAAAATAAAAGAGGCTCGGCCTGTTGTCGTGTGCTGACTGCAAAACATGATTTTGGCTCACCTGAGCGCAAAGAACATTGTTCTGGACTGGTTTATGACAGTGCAGAGATTCTGGAAAATATTATTAGAGGCGTTAACAAAGAATCCCTAAAAGATTTAGTTAATAATTAAAATAATCAAATGTCTGAATCTAACCAAATAATGTTCGAAAAATTTGCACATAGATATGATGTTTTCAATAATATCATTTCTTTGGGTATGCATAAATTGGTAAAATATTTATTTGTGCAGCAATTATCAATACCTGATGATGCAAGAATTTTAGATCTATGTTCCGGCTCGGGTGATATTGCGAGAATGCTAAAAGAAAAAAGCCCGACAGCAAAAGTTATGGGTATTGATATTTCGGAGCCGATGTTGGATATTGCCAAACAAAAAGTGTCTGATGCTGTGTTTATAAATGCCGATTGTACAAATTTGCCGTTTGAAGATGAAAGTTTTGACCTTTGTACAATAAGTTTTGGCCTGCGTAATATTCCCGATAAGGATAGGGCTTTATCCGAAATATACCGTGTGCTCAAAAAGGATGGTACCTTTGCACATCTTGATTTTGGCAAAAGCAATAATTTTGCTGATAAAACATTTGACGCCATAGTGCGATTGCTGGCGAAAATTCCTCCCGGCTCAGCCATACCCTATAATAGTTTTTTACAGTCCAAAAAAGACTTCTCAGCGCCCGTAGAATTAATAAAAATGTTTGAGTCGCATGGGTTTAAATTCCACAAAAAAATTGACCCAATATTTGGTGTCATATCAGGTCAATTTTGTATTAAATAATTAGTTTAATTAAGCTTTTGAGTGAGCAATGTTTTCATCTGTTACTAAGACGTTGCCTTCGACTGCGGTGATTTTATTTTTTTGTTTAAAATTCACAAAATTAATTTGGGCATCTTGTGACATATTTACTACACCGGTCTCGTAATCAGCTAATTCAGCGAAATCTTTTAGCATGTATTGTGGGAGGCCATAGAATCTGCTTTTAGCCGGATTCTTTTCATTGGTTTCAGTTTGGTATGCAACCTCACGAACAACATTCAAAAAAGCGTCAGCTGAACCGATATCGTCCCAAAAAGCAGGTTGGTTTCCACCAAGTCTTTGAAGCTGTATTGTGTAGGCTTTCATTGGTTTACCTGTTTCTTTACTTATTAATTTTCCTTTTCGGCATTGTTCTAAAAGATATGGCACTATAACTTTACCAAGCCCGGTAGATGGTTTACCGGGAGCCCAAGTTTCATCCACTGTTGCGGCGTTTTCATCTTTCCAGTTTTTCAGTACCTCAACAGCTTCTTTGCTGAATGCATATATCCCCGGGTTAGCCATAAAGTCGTCGGTTGATTCATTGTCTCGAGCTTTTTCTGATAGCTTGAAGTTTACCAAATCTTTCACGTCATCCTTGCGATTTAACAAAAATTCTTGATGTTCTTCTGATTCCGGAGCATAATCACGATCACCCTCCAGATATCTTCTTAATTCATTAGGGATTTGTTCGATTTTAGTATATTTTGGTTTTTCAACGAAAGTATCAATTTCAGGACTACCCGGTTTTTTAGTACCGATTAATCCGAATGATTTTGCGCGTTCAGCATCAACTACATAATATGGAATCACAAACGCAGCATCGGGTAAGCTTTTAAGGGCGTGGTATACTTTTGAGACATCTGCATTTGTGAAAATATCAGCATTTAAAATAACCATATCTTTGTCAACAGCAACACCTCCTTTTTTTAGGGCTTCTACCATGGCGCCACCATCGCTGTCATGTTTTGGAACCTCGAGAACCTGATGCGCATTATCGAGCCTTTTTAAACTTTTGTTTTGGCTCAAGTATAAAACTTGGTCGTAATTGTGTAAAAGTCCTGCTGAGGCTGCAATATCAAGAGTTGTACCTAACATTCTGTGATTTGGGTCTGTAGGTAAAGGCGCAGAAGGTTTAGTTTCTCCACCCTCAGTATAGCCTCGGAATCTTTTACCAAAACCACCTGCCGGCATAAAAAATGTGGGATTATTATCCAATACTTCTTGGATATACTCTCCTTCTTTTGTTTGTTTTGCTAGTTTATCTAAACCGGCATTCATGTAAATTTGTACAGCATTTTCGGTTCTGTTTTCAAGATTCAGAGTTGATACCGCAACCATGCTTTGATTGTTTGGTTGCGCTTGTTTAAAAGCAATTGGCCTGCTGTTTTTGACACTATTATGTTCAGAGTAAACGACGGTTTCGCCATCTCTGACACCTATAAACAACGGTTTTTTGAGTTCTGGAATTTTCAAATCGCCAGGCATTGTCAACGACCAGCCGTCTTCTGATTTCATGTAGCTTCCCGCAATCATCTTTACTTTTGAGCCGTTCAAAGATTTGTCCATTACTGTAACTTGCGGTTTGAATTCACCTTGGGAGTACTTAAATGTTGGCAATTTCGATTTCTCAAGCTCTTTATCTACTTTTAAATAAAATATCGTGTGGTCTTTGTTGTCTTTGGCATGATATACCATTTTTTCAGCTTTTTCCCAAACACTGAGATGCAAGCCATGACTGTTAATTTTTTCAATCTGCTTCTGCTCTTTTTCACATTCTTTTATAAGCTTATCGTTATATGGGCTTGAAGGCATTTTTTTGAGTTGTTCTAACTCTGCTTCAAAATCTTTTTTTGATTTGGCAGTAACATCTCCTTTTGTGAGGTCTAAAATGTTTTCTATGAACAACTCGTTATCCGCGTCATACTTTATAACAGATGAGCCTGGGGGAGTGGTGCTTGTTGATACCATAGGAAATTTAATATGCGCAACAGGCGCACTTTTAAAGTTCACCAAATACGCGTTTGAAGGCATGTTGTTCAAGCTAACTTGCTGTGGGTTTGATTGTGTTTGGTTTTTTTCTACTTGAAATGAGTTTTTATTTCCTGCAATGGTAATACCATTGGATAGCTGTATGCTAGCGATTTTCATACGATACTTCTTCCTGTCTTTAACTATTTAACACACTTGGATACATAAAAGCGATGGACTCTTATCTATACCTCTACAAATACCGTAAACAAAAATAGTTGTCATGCGGGAGGACTATTTGTAACAAATCTTAACCGTATATCACGAAGAGTGTAAAGAATTGTAAAAAATGATATACAAAAGATATTAAATATATATCAAACGTGGAATATATATCATGTAATCAATTCTCAAACTTTTCTCCTCTACTCCTTCTCCATAACAAACTTTCATGCCGGCGACGGCATTTTTTTTGTTTATTTTTCTACATTTATTGAATCAATAACGGATCAATTTACGGGTCACCCCGCAGCGTTTAATTGTAAAATTGTTATACTAAGCGTTTGTGTGCGGGGTCTTTCCAGCATAGCATTTTGCTTTCCTCAGTTAAAATTAGGCTTCTTTTGTTATTTGAAAAGATACCGCACATAAACGCTTTAATATGCATTCTGCGCTTAGCGCTGCGGTATGACATGCAGGCTTTGTATTATTGGAAAATAAAAAATTTAATTATTTTTCAATGACAGAAGCACTTATTGTTAACAGATTGTTTTCTGCTTTGACGATTGCCCAGCGTACAACGTCAAGACTCATTTCTTGAAATTTTTTTTCAATATAATCATTTGATAAATCTGAAATTTTTTCGATTTCGATTTTTTTGTTAATAATTTTGCTCATCTTTAAATTATTCAACCGTAACAGATTTAGCAAGATTACGCGGCTGGTCAACATCTTTACCTAAAAATTCTGCAATATAATATGCGATGAGCTGCAATACAACTGCTGTTATAATTGGCGAAAGTATTTCAGGTACTTCTTGAACTTTAAGTACAAACTCAAATAGCTCATCCAACTCTTTATCATCAGAGGACGTAACAGCGATTAGCCTTGCGTTACGTGCTTTTGCTTCTTGTGCGTTAGATAGAATTTTTTCGTACACAACACCCGGCATTAAAATTGCCAAAACAGGCATTTGTTCATCCAGCATCGCAATCGGGCCGTGTTTCAACTCACCGGCACAATATCCTGTTGCGTTGATATAGCTGATTTCTTTTAGTTTGAGTGCACCCTCGAGGGCAGTTGCGTAGTTGATGCCTCTTGCAATGTATATGAAATTTTTCATATTCGCAAAAGTTTTCGCACAATCAATGATGCTTTTCTGGTTTTCTTTTAGTAAAATCTGTTCAATTTTTGGAGGTAATTGTACAATTTCTTGTTTTAATTTTGTTAAATATTCTGCGCTAAGAGAACCTTTCACCTCAGCAAGATAAATTGCGAGCAAATAAAAGGAAATCAGCTGAGCTATATAAGATTTTGTTGCTGCAACACTAACCTCTATCCCCGCATTAATAGGGATTAAGCTATCTGACATTCTTGCCATATTAGAGTCAGGGCGGTTAGTCATAATTAAAATATGTGCGCCTTTTTCTTTGGCTTGTTTAATCGCAGTGATGGTATCAGCTGTTTCACCTGACTGTGAAACACCTATTACCAAATCGTTTTTGCCGGTAACAGTTTTGCGATAAATATATTCACTTGATGCGTCAACATCAACAGGAATACCTGTAAAGTCTTCTATAATATGTTTTCCAACCATAGCAGCGTGTAATGACGTACCGCAAGCGATGATTTCAATACGTTTCAAATTTTTCAAAGTTTCTTTATTCAAAGTAACTTCATTCAATTCAATTGGTGACTCGATATTTTTAAATTTATCAAAAAGAACATTTCTAATAACATCAGGCTGTTCGTTTATTTCTTTCAACATGAAATGTTTATAGCCCATTTTGCTCAAAGCTGTAGGCTCCCAGGGCAAAAGCTCAACTTTTTTTACAATCGGCTGGTTATTCAAATCAGTAACCAGAATATTTGAAGATGTTACAATTGCAACTTCACCATCATTCAGATAAATAGCTTCTTTTGTATATTCAAGAATTGCTGTAGCGTCACTGGCGATGAAATTTTCATTTCTGCCCAAACCGATTAATAAAGGAGCGTTTTTACGTGCTGCAACAATTAAATCAGGTTCATCTTTGTGCATAATACAAAGAGCATAAGCGCCTTGAAGTTGTCTCAAAGCAGCTGTAACAGCTGTTGGTAGCGATTTATATTTTTCATATTCAAGCGCAATCAAATGAGCAATCGTTTCTGTGTCGGTTTGTGATTTGAAAGAACATCCTTTTGAGGTTAAATATTCTTTTAATTCCTTAAAATTCTCAATAATGCCATTGTGAACTAAAACAAGCCCGCCGCAGGTACAAGTATGCGGGTGTGCGTTGATTTCATTAGGTATACCGTGAGTTGCCCAGCGAATGTGTCCTATTCCGGCCGTGGCGTCTGAAATTGTTTCTTTTTTTAAAATATCTTTTAAATTTTGCAATTTCCCGGGCGCTTTATAGACTTTCATTCCTCTTTCGGTGTTTACTGCAACACCTGCTGAGTCGTAGCCTCTGTATTCTAATTTGCTCAATCCAGATAACAAAATTTCAACTATATTGTTTTTTCCTGTATATCCTACTATTCCGCACATAAGACCTCGTGTTTATTTGTAATTTATGAGTACATTTTATTATACTATTTCTCAAATTACAAATTAAGATTATGTAAAAGTTTGAGTGAAATTAGTTAAAACAATTTTTGTGTAATAACATTAAATTTCTGTCATACCGGAATTTTGCACAGCAAAATATCCGGTATCTTTCAGGATAGGCGGTATCGTTGTTTACTGGATAGATGCCGTGTCAAGCACGGCATGACGTGATAGTAAAATGACTTTTGTAAAATAGTTATAAAATAAGTTCCTGCTTGTCCAAATTAATCTTCAATTACCTTATTTATCTCAGTAAAATCAAAATCTTTGTCCAGTTTTCTTGGTATTGTAGTTTTTAGTTGTTCCATAAAATATTTAATTTTGTCATTTTCGTTCAAAATCACACATGGAATGTCAGCTTCTGCAGCCAAATTCCGGACTTTAATATCATAGCTGATTGCCAAAGTTCTAATTCCGGCTTTGATTCCCGGCAGAACAGCGTGAAAGCGCATTGCAATAAGTGCTTCAAGTTTTGATATTTCGTTTAATATTTCGCTTAGCGAATGGTTTTCAATTATTGAAATTTTCATTAACGGATTCATTTCAAGCAGAATTGCCTTAAATTTTTCACAAACAGGAACATCGGTATCATTTTGAAATGAAAATAAACAAATCTCTTTGCCTGAGTAATTAATGTTGATTTGTTTTGCCAATTCTTTTAAAAAGTCATCTGATAGGGTTTTCCAGTCGCGTAATTGCATGCCGATTTTGTTTTCGGGTAAATTTTGGGGCATTGTAATCGCCCAAACAGGATCGTTGACCAAAACAGGCTTTAATCCCCACCCACGCAATAAAAATAGGCTTTTATCGTCTCTAACGGTAATGTAGCTACATTTTTTCAGGGTTCTTTTTGTCTGCCACTGCAAAAATTTATTGTTAACGGGCCCGATGCCTTGTGCGAATATAATGACTTTTTTTCTGAAAAATTGTGCTAATTTAATTACAAAAAGGTAGTAAATCAAGCTTTTTGTACTTGTCACATCCTGTAGAAGGCTGCCGCCACCGCTAATCAAGACATCACTTTTAAAAACAGATGCAAAAACTTGCCACAGCGAAAATGTTTGTTTTGCTTTAATGTTGTATTTCTCGGCAGTTTTTTCGGGATTTTTTGATAATACGGTTATATCGTGTTTTTCTTTTTTCAAATTTTCTAAAAGAACGTGTAATATCGCCTCATCACCGAAATTATCAAACCCGTAATAGCCGGAAATAACGACTTTCTTACTCATGACAACCTTTATAGATTGAATATACTTCTGATTTCGAAGGTAAAGACTTAATTGCGCCTATTTTTTGTGATTGCAAACCTTCCACTATTGATGCCAGTTTTGTGGCTTCCATCGGGCTCAGACCTGTATTAATACCATGTAAATATGCGCCACTGAATGCATCACCTGAACATGTTGTGTCTACAATCTTATCTGTAAAAAATTTAGTAAACTGAACATCGCCGTTATAGCCGGTGTAGTAGCCGTTATCGTCTGCAACTTTTGCAATGACTGTTGATATTCCTAAATCCCAAAAATACTTAATTAAAGTGTCCATAGACTCCATTTCAAATATTTTTCTGGCATCATGTTTTATACTTAAAAATAAAATATCTAAATATTCAGCAATATCGTAAAAATTTTCTTTAGCATCTTCAATAGTATGTAATTTTGGTACATAGTTTGGTCTGTATGCTGTAATAAGTCCGTTTTGTTTAGAGAGCATATAAGCTTTTTTAACGGCGTCTTTTGCGCAGAGTGAAAGACCTTGTACTATGCCTGTTGTATAAAAAATTTTGCCTTGTTTTAGGTATTCTTCTGAAATATCATCTCTGTTGAGACTGCATCCGGCTGTTTTTTTGCGGTAGTATGCAAATTCTCTTGTGCCGTCTTCTTCAGAGCGTGCTATGACGTAAAGTCCGTTAGTGCCTTCAATAAGTTTTACTTGAGATATATCAAGGCCGGCATGTTGCCAGCTATCCATTAAATATTCTCTAAAACTATCATTTCCGACGCGGCAAATATATCCGACTTGCGCGCCTAGTTTTGATGCAGCGATTGCAGTACAAAGAGTGTCGCCTCCGTAGAATTTATCTAACTGTTCAGCATGCAAAAGACTTTTATCCGAGGATAATTCTACTAAGCTTTCACCGATAGTTATGATGTCGAGTTTTTCTGTCATAAAAAATTCTCTGTTTTCGCTAATGAAACT
This sequence comes from Candidatus Gastranaerophilaceae bacterium, assembly GCA_031551265.1. Taxonomy (GTDB): domain Bacteria; phylum Cyanobacteriota; class Vampirovibrionia; order Gastranaerophilales; family Gastranaerophilaceae; genus JAVBNU01. The sequence continues at coordinate 5,485 of JAVBNU010000026.1, read as the reverse complement.
AAACTAGCACAAAGTTAATTGCGGGGTCAAATTATTTTTAGGTAATTTTTTGATTTTTTGTATTCTTGATTGTACATCCGGCGCGGTTTTTGAGTTGGGTTTTTTCTCGATGAATTTGCGATAATAACGAATGGCATCGTTGTACATACGTAAATTGTCGAAACAAATTGCTATGCCTAAATAAGCTTTATAATAATCTGGGTTGATTTTGACAATATTTTTGAAGGTAGCAGCAGCGTCTTGATATTCACCTAAATCAATCAATAGCGCGGCTTTGTGCTGGTAGCTTGGTATAAAAGAAGGCTCTTTTTGAATAATCACATCATAAATTAAAAGCGCCATTTCGTATTCTTCTGCCAATTCGTGAGCTATTGCAAGCTGTAATTGGGCTGAAGGGTCGCTTTTGTCGAGTTCAAGAGATTTTTGGAGATTTTCAATTGCCAAAGACTGAATATCCATACAACTGTACGAAATACCTAATTCAAAATAAATTTTAGGATTGAATTCATCGATTAATTTTGCACGTTCAAGAATATCAATGGCTTTATCAAAATCTTCCAATTCGCGGTATGCCAAGGCTAAATCAATGTATACAGGAATATTATTTCGCTCAAGCATAATAGCTGCAAGGTAGGATTTTACTGCTTCATGAAACATTTTTTGTATAAATTGTGCTTTACCGCGAATGTACAGCTTATCGGCTTTGCTTTTTTTGTTATCAATCCGATGCAAAAACCGCTCGATATTACAATCCCCGTTATTGTATATGATAGGCACGATAAATCCTTCTCTGTTGTTCATCTCTCTGTAATTTAATCTTAGTTAGTTTTCAAACAAAATATATCGACCTTAGGGTTAAAAAAGATTAATCTAATGGTCAGTCTTTCTCGAAATGATATGCCTTAATTTGTAGAATAAAAACAATACACAAATTTTCACGTCATACTTGTATAGGTTAAGTAATTCGGTGACAAAAAGTGGAGCGTGTCTTATGCTCCCAGATTGTAGATTCCGCAAACAAACGTCCTTGCAAATTTCCCAACAAATATGTTGCGAATGACAGGATTTTGACGCGTAAGACTCACACTAATCTCTGGATTGCCGCGTCGCCGCAAGCGGCTTCTTGCAATGACAAATTATATTTTGTTGTCTCAAATATTTTAAGCTAAAATAAAAGTATGATTTTACAGTATTTTTCAGAATATATAAAAACAGAAGATAAGAAGCCGACTTTGCAGTGTCTTTTTAGCTGGATAAAAGAAAGGATTGAAAATCCGGCTATTTGTCACGAGGATAAAGTTATTCAGGCTGAGATTTTCCTCGGAAAAAATGTAAGGGGCGATTATTGCTTAATAGGCAAAGGCGAAACCGGAAGGAATTTAGTCCAATCACTTTATCACTATATTTTGGGTTTTGAACATTTGGATGATGCTCGAAAAAAACACCTTGACAATAATTAATAATTGAATTAGTTAATAATCAACTATAGAGCATGCTTCCATGCTCTATTTATAAAAAGACGATTTTCCGAAAATGTAGAAAACGTGTTCAAAACTTGTAGAAAAGTTTTAATTTTGTGGCTAAAAGTTCAAAATTAATTTTTATAAACATTTTTTGAACAAATTCTCTACACGTTTTAGACAACTTTTGAACAGACCAAATCAAATAACCATAAACTTTTGTTGAGTTTTGTACAGATTTTTCTTGCTTTATTACTATTATTATTTTTATATATTATTATATATATATAATAAAGAATAGAGAGGCAATTAAGCAATGAATTTTCTTATAGAAAAAGATGATTTTTTAAATAGTTTGAGACTTGTAGAAAAAGCTACGGTAGGCAAGGCTATTCAGCCGGTTTTGTCAAATATTTTGATTGAAGCAGAAAATAATAAAATAAAATTCACAGCAACAGATTTAGACATAACAATTGTATCATTCGGAGTTGCGCAGGTCAAAGAAGCCGGTAAAATAACACTCCCTGCGAGAACTCTTGTAGAAATCGCTTCTAAAATTCCTGATAAACCGGTTGAGTTTAATTTGAACCCTGAGAATCAAATGGTTAAAATAACTTGTGGTAATGCGATGTTTGATGTTTTCGGAATTTCAGCCGATGAGTTTCCTGCTAAATCAACAGAAAAAGAGGATTTTGCCAGCTACAGTGAAATTCAAATTGACGCGAAACCATTTGTGCAATCGATTAAGAAAACATCTTTCGCAGCTGCTAATTTCGAAACAAAAAATATTATAAGCGGTGTTTATTGCGCTATTTCTGATAAAGAGCTTGAAATGGCAGCAACAGACGGCAACAGACTGGCCCAATGTATTGAACCGGTAAAAAGCAAAATTGATGGAGAAACATCTGTTGTTATCCCGGCTAAAACATTGCAGGAAGTTCAAAGAATCTATTCAATGGTTGGTGGCGAAAGTATAGCCATTTATTTAGATAAAGCACAAATTATTTTTAAAATAGGCGATGTTTACTTGTTTTCAAGACTTCTTGAAGGTCAATACCCTCCATACAAACAACTTATCCCAAAAACATGCAGCAAACAGCTGACAGTTGACAGAGAAGAAATAATTAATTCTCTGGAGCGAGTTGCTATTATGGTTAGCGAAAAAATGAATATAGTTAAGATGAAAATGGCGGCAAACAAACTCTATTTAACGGCAGATACGCCGTCAGCCGGTATGTCAGAAGATGTTTTGGATGTTGAATATGATGATGAAGAAATGTCGATTGCGTTCAATTATCGTTATATCATAGACTGTTTGAAAGTTATGGACAGCGCTAAAATAAAAATTGGTTTGAATGGAAGTCTTTCGGCGTCACTTTTCAAACCGGATAGCGATGAAAATTATATTTGTCTTATAATGCCAATACAGATTAAGTAGGTCAATAAAAATGAAAATTTGTGTAAAAGTACCGGCAACAACGGCAAATATAGGTCCTGGTTTTGATTGTTTGGGAATGGCTCTGCCAATCTATAACACGATAACAATAGAAGAAACGGTTATACCGAACTCAGGCATTGAAATTAATGTTTTTTCAGAGACAGACGATATTGAAACACGTTCAATACCGACAGATAATAACAATATTGCGTATAAAGCTATTGAAATGTTGTATAATTCAATAGGTCAGACGCCCAGCGAATTGAAAATCACTATTCAAGCAGATATCCCAATAGCAAGAGGCTTAGGAAGTTCAGCATCTGTTATTGTTGGCAGTTTGATTGCAGCAAATGAACTTTTGGGGTCACCGGCAGATGAGGCGGCTTTGTTGTCTATTGCAACAGAAATAGAGGGACATCCTGATAATATTGCACCAGCGATTCTTGGTGGGCTTGTACTTGTTTCACAAGAGGCTGATGACAGTATAATTTACAGAAAACTTCAATGGCCGGAGGAATGGACACTGACTCTTTGTATACCGGATTATGAATTATCTACCGATATTTCACGTTCCGTTATTCCTACAGAGATACCATTAAAAGACGTTGAGTTTAACCTGAGACGCGTTGCGATGTTTATTCAGGCTGTTCATACACAGGATGCCGAATTAATGAAAATGGCTTTACAAGATAAGTTACACCAGCCATACAGGCAAAAATTTGTTCCCGGTTTTGCCGAAATTATGGATGCGTTGAAATACGAAGAAAATATTTTGGGATGTGTGCTTAGTGGTGCGGGTCCTGCTATAATGGTTATTGCAAAAGATGATAAACTAGATAAAATGAAACAAACAGTGTCAGATATATGGTCCGGCTTAAATGTTCGCTCTTACATAACAACCTTGCCTGTTGAGGAAAATGGCGCTTATATAATAACAGAAGATAAATTTAATAGAGTATAAAAAAGTTACAGAAAGGACAAGGAGGTAAAATGGCAACAGCACAGAAAGAAAAGGAAACAGCTTCAGCAGAACCAATTTTGCAAAAGTTTAAAACACATCAATTTTTAAATTTTTGTCTAGGCTTTTTTGGTCTACAATTCGCCTGGCAAATGAGAATTATTTTATCAGGCCCGGTAACAGAGTCTTTGGGTGCATCACCGTTTTTATTCGGCTTGATATGGCTTGCAGGACCGTTTACGGGGATGGTTGTTCAACCGATTGTGGGCATTATGAGTGACAATACTCATACAAGATTTGGTAGAAGAAGACCTTATTTATTGATAGGTGCACTTCTTGCGAGTGTTGCTTTGTGGGGATTGCCGCATGCTAAGGGTATAACAAATGTTATAGCCGGTGTTTTAAATATTTCAATGCCAACATTAGCCGCTCTTTTTGTTGCAGCGATTTTAATTTGGGTTATTGATGCTTGTGTTAACGTTGCACAAGGTCCTTATCGTGCGCTTGTACCGGATATTGTGCCTCCAGAGCAGCACGGTATAGCCAATTCATTTTTTAGCTTTGCAATTGGCTTAGGCTCGGTTATTGCAGCCGGTACAGCACCATTTTTGAGAGCAGTGTTTAACTACCAGATGAGTATTGAATCTCAGTTTGTAATGGGTGCTTTGGCGTTTTCACTTGGTATGCTTTGGACTTGTTTAACAATTAAAGAAAGAAGCTCTAAAGGCGCAGAGACAGCCGATAAAAAAGAAGTTGTAAAAGAAAAACAACCATCGTTTATGCAAAGAATGGTAGAGTTTTTCCAAATGTCACCCGAAATCGGTAAAATTTGCGGCGTTCAATTCTTTACTTGGATTGGTGTTATGTGTATGTTTATATTCTTTACACAGTACTCAATTCACACAATTTATGGTGTACCTGATTTAACAAAGGTTAGCGAATCTGTTAAAGCATCATTTACCAGCCAAACATTGTTAGCGACTAACTTTGCGTCGATTTGTTTTGCTGTGTTTAACTTAATATGCTTTATCGTTTCAATACCAATTGGTGTGTTATCAACAAAATTTGGTAACAAAAAACCCCACATCATCGCGCTTGTGAGTATGGCAATTGCATATTTGGGAATGGCATTCTTGCCAAATACAAAAGCAGTTTTAGCATGTATGGCGCTTGCCGGTATCGGTTGGGCAAGTATTCTTGCACTGCCGTTTGCAATGTTATCAACATATATTAAAAAAGGTACGGAAGGATCTGTTATGGGTATTTTCAATATCTTTATCGCAGGACCACAAGTACTTGTTTGTACATTATTGGCTTGGTTTATCAGCAAATGTGTGTTCCAAACAGCTATGGGTTATGAAAACTTCCACTGGGAATACGCGTTCTATGTTGGCGCTGTAATGTTAGTTTGTGCAGCAATTGCGACAAACTTCATTAAAGAGAAAAACTAGAAAAATAACAAATATTGGTAAGGCGGGAAAACCCGCCTTTTTTATGCGGTCGAAGACAGAACACCACGGCTTTAGCCGTGGATGAATGAGCCCGACGGCGGTATAATATAAAGCATGGAAGTAATAAAAAGCGCACATAGTACATATTGCTTAAAATATCACATAGTATGGGTATGCA
>JAVBNU010000088.1:0-11451 GCA_031551265.1 Candidatus Gastranaerophilaceae bacterium | reverse complement strand
ACTGCAAAATTATTTGCCATATAATTACCCCTCTTAAATTTTTCTCTCTATAATCTCAATATTTACCCTTAGTTAAAATAAAGTATTTTTAGTGCTAAAAATTGCCTGCACTAAAAATCTAAAATTACACTAAAACTCAGACACAACTTTGAAAACAGGGCAAAAAAATTCAACTTTATACTTCTTTACATTTTAAAAACAAAAGAGTGAGCAAATGTGCTCACTCTTTTGGATATATAAGATTTGTCTTAAGCCCCTCTATCAAATGTTGGTGCAGATTGTCTTGTACCCTCGTTTATAAGCTGTTGCATTTTTTCCGGTATTTTGGCGGTATTTTGGAGTTGTTTAGTGGTATAAATAACGTCCATTTTGTCCTTTGATTCTCTAAGCTGATTTTCTCTTTCATAAGCTTTTGCTTGATCAATATTGCCTGCTTTATCACGTTCAATTGGTGATCGCATCAAGTTATGCTGTTTCTTCTCTTCATTGTGTCCTGCTGTGCGATTGTCGAATTCATGCTTTTGCGCAGTTAATAGAACTGATTGTGCTACTGGAAATCCCATTTTAATTTCTCCTTCTTTTATTTACTAACTAACTTTTTTGTACGTGAAAACTTCCTGCCGATTCAAGCGTCGACAGTCTTTTTACTTCCTCAGAAATACATCCTTAATTAAAAATTAAAAACTTATCTCCCTCGTTACTTAATATAAAAATTTTTCTCATGAAAAATTGCGTAAAATATTTTTTGCATATTAATACTTCTACTGAAAATGTCCAAATTCAGGATGTTTACAGATTTTTTTAATTGCTTAACAAAACTTAGCATTTAATTGCGTCGTAAGTTCTAATCAGAAGTGCAACACTTTGCGTCATGCCACGACATTAAACCTCGGGGCATTTTTGATACGAACGTAAGTGGTATCTCATAACTATGAGCCCCCGTTTATACACACTTGTTATTCTATCCCAATAAAAAAGTAGGGTACACATCACACCAGTGCACCGACATTGTATATCGAACAAAGACACAACAAAAAAGCAGCTATACCGGCTGCCCTTTTATTACATTTTTAGCACGAATTTAATAATTGTTGTAAATATCGTGAATAATCTCGTCCTCGAGTTCTTTTGCTACTTTGTCAGCACACTTGTAGTTTTGTACGTTAATCGCAAAAGCCAGATCACGACCTTTTTTTGTTTTTACGTAACCTGTTATGCTGCTTATATTCGCTAAAGTGCCTGTTTTTGCCCATAAGCTGCCGCCAAGTGAGGTCAATCTACCGGTTAGCGTGTACTCATCCGGCTTTGCAAGGAAACTTTTGTAAGTCTCAAAATCTTCTTGTGAAACAAATTTGACCAGCGCATTTGTCATCCAATCCACAGTGACAAGATCGTTTCTGGAAGTGCCGCTACCGTCAACTATTGAAATTTCATCAGTTTTGACGCCGAGTTCGTCATAATAATTATCGAACATGGAAACCGCATTCGCAATTGTGCCGGTTGTCTCTCTCTCATGGCCGCCTGCTACTTTGAAAACTGATTCTGCATACATATTGTTGCTTTTGCTCAATATGCCAACCAAAATTGGTGCGAGGTCTTGGGAGCTGGAGCTTAAAGCTACTGCATCTTCAGGTACTTTTGCAAAGCTTATGCCGTGAGTACTCTCTATGCCGGCGCTTCTCAAGGCTGAACGAAGTTGTTTAACAAAATATGCTTGAATATTCTCAACAGGCACATTTAGATTTTGCGCGGTAGCTACCGAGCCGTTCAAGTATAAAATGTTGTTTTGTCGTATTGGTATAATTTTTGTTGTAGTTGAGGTTTTTACTAAATTTACAAGACTCACAGTATCGTCATTATTGATATCAACTGAGGCAGAGCTGTTAATTGTAGTTGGTGTGATGGCTATTTTCAGCATATTGTCATCAAGATTATACGCGCCGAACTTTGGCATATAGCTGTTAACGCCATCATCCCACATCCAGCCGATACCCCATGTGTAAGGGTCTACCACGGTATCGTCAATGTATACTGTGTTAACGCGGCTTTCAAAATCAATCTTTGCAACTGCATCTCTCATCAATGTTTTTAGTTGTTCTGTTGTAAACATAGGATTGGCGCTTAATTTGATGTATAAATTCTTTTTCGAATCGCGGTATACTGCTGTTGCGAACTTGTAATCATAACCCAGCGAGTTTAAGGCCGCTTTTGTTGTGAAAACTTTCAATGTCGAGGCCGGATTGAGCAATTTTGACTCATTTTTTTCGTATACAACTTTACCGCTTTTAGCATCACGCACTGATACTGCGATTATGGAATTTTTATTTAAGTCGCTCTTGGCTATAACGCTGTCTACGTTAGCAAATGCGCAAACACCTGATAAAACGTAAGCCGTCAAAATAAACGTTGTAAATAATTTAATTACTCTTTTCATTGTGCCTCCAATATTTTATAATCATCAATTCTTCGGTCTTTCAAAGTCGGAACAGTTTTTCTTAATTCACTCATTTCGGCGAGATTAATCTCAGCTGTCAAAATTCCTTCTTCCTCACCTAATTCTGCAATTATATCACCAAAAGGAGATATAACCATAGAATGTCCAAAATTGTAAACGTCATTTTCAATCAATCCTGCCTGAGACACAGCGATGACGAACGACTGGTTTTCAATCGCGCGGGCTTTTTGTAGGTTAATCCAGTGGTGAGGGCGCGTTTTTGGCCAGGCCGCAACATTAATTAAAATGTCTGCACCCGCAAAAGTATATGCACGGAATAATTCAGGGAAACGTATGTCATAGCAGATTGTCAGCCCTAACTTGCCGATATCGGTGTGCGCGATTACGGGTTTTGCGCCTCTTGTAATATATTTGTCCTCATCGTTCGAATAATTTGCAAACAGATGCATTTTGTCATATTGCGTGATTAAATTGCCCTCTCTGTTGAATACAGGACAGCAGTTGTAAAGCTTTCCATCGGCTGTTTTTTTGATGTAGCTGCCACCAACAACATTAGCATTATGGAGTCTTGCCATGTTGCTCAAAAAACACAGGGTTTCGTTGTTTTCAAAATTCTCAGCCATTTCGGGGAATGTCGGGCATAGCCAGCCAACAGCCCAAACCTCAGGCAACACAATCAGGTCATACTCTTTATCTGCGTATGGCTTAAGCATCTGTATTACTTTTTCGTAATTCGCTGCTCTGTCGCGTAAAATGGCATTGTTCTGTACTATCAGTACTTTAATGATTCTTTCCATGTCCCTATTTTATAACAAAAAAGCCATCACCGCAAAAAATATAAATTACCCCTCGCCCCACTGCGCACTATGCCCCGAATAATTTCGGATTCAATAATCCAGCTTTTTGTCATGCCGCAGCTCTAATTTGGGAGGCAAAGTTTACGTGGCTGTGCGGCATCTTACCGATGAACAAATGTATCCATCTTAAGTGTTACTTAACGTTGAAAAGACCCCGCACAGAGCCGATTTTAGCTAACCCTATACGCTAAAACCTGCAGGGGTGACAATATGCTTTAATTCTTTTTTCAAAATTATTCGAGGCGTAGTGTCGACGAAGGTAGAAACGCACTGCAAACAATATCAAAATGACATTTACACAGCAAAAAAATCAGGCGAGGCAAAAGCTCGTCTGATTTTTTGTATGTTTGTTTTAAACTTACGCCGGTAAATCCATAATTGTACCGTTTTTTGCTGCTTGAGCTTTAGCTACAAATTCAGGTAAATCCTTTATAGGCGCTCTGAATGGAATATTTTCACCATTTGAAAGAACTATACCATTGTGGCCCGAACCTTTATAGCATTGAGCAATTTGATCCGAAGAAACATACAAAGTTTCAAGAGCCATTCCTCCACATTCACCTGTTCTGTGTTCTTCTGCGTGATGTTGTTCAGGCGCAATTTTAATAATTGCGGATTTAAATGAGACTGGGTTCATAGTTTAACTTCCTTTCGCTAATTTGTGTACAATAGCTTAAAGTCGAGACATTCAAAAATTTGCTACCTTATTTATTTATTTATTTATTTTGTGAATTCCTAGTTATCACTGGGTTTACGGTGTAAAAATTTGTTTTAATATTTCTTAACAATTTCTCAATTTCTCAAATCGCGATCTCTAATCTAAAGTGCAACATCAAAGTAGCCGTCACTCCGCGACATGAGACATTGAATTATGCTTATATCGAGAATAGGCGGAGTATCATGTTATGATATTCCACTTACGTTCGTATCAAGAGTCTCCCTATGTTCAATGTCGTGGCATGACGTAAAGTGTTGCACTTCTAGTTAGAGCTCACGATTTATCATTTTTTACCCTGAGTTTATTTGCTCTTGATGATAGCCTATCGTGTAGTGCAATTTATTCCTGCATACGAATAAAATGGAAAAACAATTGAGAACGCTCGATTGGAGTTAGAGGGAAATAAATAGACTTGTAAAACTTATACCAAAATTTGAGGTTTTAGAGTTTAGGATAGGAACAAAATGTTTATTAAAAGAAGAATTTTTACGCTTTTTGCCGTTTTAGTATATTTAAGTTCAAGTCTTGGTAGCTTATCTTTTGCAGATGAATTAGCCAAACCAAATCTGAAACACCCGGATTATGCCCACGAATATTTGGGAGAGGACAAATACGAGAATTTCAACAGAAAGATTTTTGTGTTCAACTCAAAGTTAAATAAGTGGGTGTTGCGCCCTGTACATATTGTTTGGGCTTCGATTATGCCTAAATACGGCATGGATAGGATACAAAGCGCCTATAATAATATTGAGTATCCCAAACGTCTGGTTAGTTCACTGATTCAGAGAGACTTTAAGGCTACCAAAAGCGAGACAATAAGGTTTTTGACAAACTCGACAATCGGACTTGGCGGGCTTTATGATCCTGCAAAGTCACTTCTAAAAATCGAGCCTGCACAGGAGAGCATGGATCAGGCGCTCGCTAAATGTAAGGTCAAACAAGGGCCTTACTTGGTTATGCCCGGCATATCTTCAACCACACCAAGAGGTATGTTCGGAAAGCTGCTTGAATGGCCTCTTGAACCGACTTTATATTTTGCGAGTCCTGTCACTATTGCGGTTAAAGCAGGGCTTTTGGTCAATAAAACCTCCTACATGCAGCCTATCGTGAAGATGATAGAATCAACTTATGCTGACCCTTATGATATTGCCAAAAAACTCTACGGTATCGAAAGCTACATCAGGAACTCTAATCTGGACAGGAAAGAAGTTCTTGATACTGAAGTACAAATTTATGATGAAATGGTTAAACGTGATGTAAATGCTGAGTTTATTACGTTTTTAGAAAAAGAAAGAGCGATGAGAGGCGAGCCGCCTCAGGCAGCATCGGAACATAGTTCTGAGGTTGTAGATAAAGTAGCTGTTACGACAGGCGCAGCAGCACCTTTAGCCGAGAACAAATCAAGCGCCGAACATAAAAATACACTTGCGACCAAAACAGGCGTAGTCGGCGGTATTCCTGCCAAAACCGGCAGCAATGCGACCTCTGATAAAATTGCTATAAACGATAGCTTGTCGGGAACCAAAGCCGCAGAGGACATAATAGCTACAGATGGTAATGTTAACCCTAATTTAATTGCCGACATTATGCTGCAAGACTACAAGCCCCAGGGGCCTGTCACTGATTCTTTGAGGACAGCATTATTTGAGGTGCCCGACATCAATGATTCAATGTGGTCAGAGCTGTCTGTTTGGAACAGATCTTTTGCAAAAAGAATCAAAACATCCTCGGTGAATGTTGACCCAAGCAGAGATAATTACAAATACCGCTACATAATGCAAAAAGACAAAGACGCACCTGTTGCCATACTCTTCCCTTCAATTGGTGAGGGAATAACAACGCACCACTCGGTTGTTTTAGCAAAAATATTCTACGACGAAGGCTATTCCGTTGTCATGCAGGGCAGTCATTTTCACTGGGAATTCGTGAAAAGCATGCCTGCAGGCTACAAGCCGGGTTTGCCATCGCAAGATATGGATTATTTGAAAATAGTAACATCTAAAATACTTACATCGCTGCAAGATAAATATGATTGCAAATTCAGCGAAAAAGTAGTTGTCGGTACATCTTTCGGTGCGATGGCTACATTATTTCTCGCCGATAAAGAAGCCCAAAATAATACAATGAATATTATAAAATTTATATCGATAAACCCGCCAATAGAGCTGCTTTATGCCTTAAGGCAAATTGATAAAAATAATGAAGAGTGGCACAAAAATCCTGCTAATTTGAAACATCGCGTGGCTGTCACCGCTGCAAAAATTATCCAAATTTCTCAATCAAAAGGTACGCCTGACGAAAAAATAAATGCATATGCGTTCTCCGAAGAGGAAGCTAAGCTGATAACAGGGTTTATGCTGCACCAAAAATTATCGGATTTAATTTTTACAATTGAGGAGACCTCTAAATCCAAAAAAGCAAATATATACGAAGAAATTAACAACATGAACTATCGCGATTATGCAGAAAAATATATTGTTAAAGAAAAGTACAATTCGTATGAAGAAATGGATTTTGACACGAGCTTGCACTCTATTGCAGGATATTTGCAGAATAATGACAATTATAAAATCTACCATACGGTTGACGATTATCTGGTTAGCCAGCAACAGTTGAAAAAATTGAAAGAATATTCAAATAATAAAATTGTGTTTCTCAACAACGGTTCGCATCTAGGCTTTTTGTACAGAAAAGAATTTCAGGACGAACTGAAAAAAGATATTGCACAGCACAAACCCGAAGAAATGATTTCAACGAAATAAGTTAAGTAGCCCTAACTCAATTCTTACGGTCATCCCGTGCTCGACACGGGATCTATCCCGTTAAAAAAATGAATAAAAATGCAAGACCCAACAAAGAAATATCTTTGCCCCAAACATAATTTGTTGAGACAATTAATTCATCGTTAAACTTATGCACTCATTTTTCGTGCTGTCATGCCGGAACGCAAATTGTCGTAAGTCAATAAAAACGTAGATATCCGGCATCTTACCAATTAACAAATGAAATCATTATTGGAATGCGCATCAGATAGAGGGAAAGATACCGGATATACTCGACAGTCTTATTATCCAACACCTTATGTTCCGGTATGACATCAAGTTGGGTTATCGAATCCGAAATTTTAACGGGACACAAGTGTCAAGGCTTCCGGGATGACGTTTTTGCGCATGTTTGAAAATTACAACTTATCTCAATATCACTATTATTCAAAATGATGTTGAATTAAATTAAATAATTCGTGTAAAGAATTATTACCTAACGGATTATTTACTGGCAACGAAAATTTTTCACGAGTTTTAATGCACATGTAAAGAGTGAAAAAGGAATAGAGTATGAGAATTTCAAGTATAAACAATGTTGCGTTCAAAGGCTATGAATACAAGCCAACACCTAAACAAATTGAGCAAATGAGAGTTGATGCCAAAATTTTGGAAAAAGAGTTGGGCGATAAAAATAGTTTTGTAGAAATGGTAGCTAAACATCATTGTATAAAGATGAGAAGTGCTCAAATAGTTGAAGCTAAAGAGAGGCACGCGCGCTTTCATAAAGAGATACAACAACTAAAGACTGCAAAAGAAATTAAAATAATGGCAAGGCAAGCAGTAGATAGTTATGAAACAGCGCTAAGTGAAAAACAATCAGAACTTAAAAGTCTTGAGAAAGAAGTAGCTGTTATGCGTGCATGCCCTGAATCACATATTGCAGTGAACTATGAACGCATATCAAGAGGAGCAGTTAACGGCTTGTATGAAGATATATTGGGCTGGACACAAGGAGTCAGAGGCGCAAAACTACATAAAGATGTCTAACGACTAAACCTAAAACAATCTGTAATGTGGTCATTGACGAGGCCGGTGGCTTGCATAAATGCGTACATAATTGTCGAGCCGACAAAAGACATACCGCGTTTTTTCAGGTCTTTAGAAATTTTGTCGCTAATTTCTGTTTTAGCCGGGATTTCTGATGTAGATTTGAGATTGTTGACAATTGGCTTGTTATCTACAAATTTCCATATGTAATTTGAAAAACTGCCAAATTCTTTTTGGATATTTATGAAAGCTATAGCGTTTTTTCGCACGGAAAATATTTTTAGCCTATTCCGAATGATTTCGGGGTTTTGCATTAGTTTTTCGAGTTCCGAATCACTCAGCTTTGCGCACTTTTGCACATCAAAATTATGGAACGCTTTTTTGTAGCCGCCTCTTTTTTTAAGTACAGTTTCCCAACTCAAACCGGCCTGCGCGCCTTCTAAAATAAGCATTTCGAAAAAAAGTCTGTCATCATAAACCGGCACACCCCACTCATCATCGTGATATTTTTGATATTCAGGGTTGCTCTCAGGAACCCACGCACAGCGTTTCAAATTATCCATAAAATTATAATAGCATAAATGATTTTATGATACTATTATAGTCAGGGCGGAGCCGTGAGTGCGTTTCACGCACCGAGAAATATTGTTGGGGTGAAACCCCAACCTACATTCTAGAGGGAAGCTGTAGAAAAATCTATGTTCAAAAAAGAAAGTTGAGTTATGACGACAAAAAGTGAGTTATTTGCGTATATAAAAGAGAAGTTTGATACTGCTCCTGAGTACCCGTTTGCGAAATTCAAAGATACCGCTATTTTTCGTCATCAAGGTAATAGAAAATGGTTTGCTGCAACTATTCAAGTAAGCAGAGAAAAATTAGGTCTTTCAGGCGAAGGCGATTGCGAGGTCGTTGATTTGAAATGTGACCCTGTTCTGTCCTATACTTTTCGCGGCTTGCCCGGAATTTTACCGGGCTACCATATGAACAAAGAGCACTGGATCTCAGTTTTATTAGATGGAACGGTCGAAAATGAGATGGTGTGGTCATTGGTTGACTTGAGCTATGATTTGACTGCGCCAAAAAGAAACAAGAAAACTAAAGAAGCCTGTTTGCAAAAGCAGGTCGTTAAAGAGAAGGAGAAAAAATAAAATTATGAAAAATTTAGCTCCCGATATCACAAGACAACGACTTCTAATTGAAGGATTTTATGATATTGAAGTTGATAAGAATGTAATAAAAAACTTTTTTCAGGCATTTACAGGCCACATGGCGTTGAAAGTTTATGGTGAGCCTATAATCTTTTCGCCCGGTGGCGAAGGCAAAGAAGAAAATCAAGGCTACGACGCGTTTATACCGTTGATTGACTCAGGTATTTCGTTATATGTGTGGTCTAATTCAAGATTTTTATCAATGATTATTTATACATGTAAAAGTTTTGATGCCGATAAAGCTGTTTATTTTACGAAAGAGTTTTTTAAGGCCGAAAAAATTGAATACAAAGAGTTCTAGCGAAGGAGGCAGTATGACAAAGAAAATTACGTTAACGGTAGTCGACAGAAAAGGCTGTAAAGGGTGTGCAAAACCACACAAAATTGGCGATACTTTTGACTATGATGCAGATAAAGCACAAATATGCCCACGCGTAGTATATGTCGCATTTCCTTATGTAGATATTCTCAAACACGGCGGTACCCCGCCTTGCAAAAAATCAGACGGCAGAATGCTTTTTTCTTGTCCTGACTGTGATGTGCTGAATATTTTTGAAATAAAAGAAGAAATAATCGAGTAAAACCAAAGTTGAAGTTCTCTATAGAATTTGATATACTAAAGAAAAAAGGAGCTACGCCATTGTATATTTCTTGTTAATTTAAGCATATCAAACCAAGTGTTTTAATTTTTTGATATGCTTTGGGCTGTAAGCCTTGTTTTGCATAAATTAACAGGAGAACTACCATGTCAACTATAAGCATATCTAATTTAACTTTTTCATACTTTGGAAACAGTGAAAAAATCTTCGAGAATGTTTCTCTGCAAATAAATACCGGCTGGAAACTTGGTCTGACAGGACGAAATGGTCAAGGCAAAACAACGCTTTTAAATCTTTTTCTAGGGAATTATGAATTTGAGGGCAAAATAATCGGCCAGCGTGATTTTAAGTATTTTCCTCAGAGTGTAGCTGACAAAACACAGAACACTGCGGATATTATTGAAACACTATGTCGTGATGCTCAGTTCTGGCAAATTGAGCGGGAATTATCGCTGCTCGGGTTGTCGGACGAAATTTTGTACAGACCTTTTAATACCCTTTCGAACGGTGAGCAGATAAAAGTGCTTTTGGCAGCCCTTTTTCATGACGACGACAAATTCTTGCTGATTGACGAGCCTACAAATCATCTTGACGCTGAGGGCAGAATACTTGTGGCGAAATATTTGAAAACGAAAAAAGGCTATATTTTGGTGTCTCATGACAGAACGTTTTTGGACGAGTGCGTTGACCATATTCTCTCAATTAACAGGTCAAATATCGAAGTTCAAAAAGGTAATTTTTCTTCGTGGTTTTACAACAAGCAGCTTCAAGATGAGTATGAACTCGGGCAAAACGAGAAATTGAAAAAAGAGGTAAAACGTTTGAATAAATCTGCACAGCAAGCTGCAGCGTGGGCAGATAAAACAGAAAACAGTAAATACGGGAATGGGCCCGTAGATAGAGGGTTCATAGGGCACAAGGCCGCAAAAATGATGAAAAAAACAAAGAATGTTGAACATCGCAAAAATGAGTTGGTTAGCGAAAAATCAGAACTTTTGCAAAATATTGAAGAAATTGAAGATTTAAAAATTAAACCGCTTGAACACCACTCTGAAATACTTGTAACACTTGAGGACATAGCGGTTTTGTATGATAATAAATGTGCCTGTGAAAATGTGAAACTCAGCATACAACAAGGACAACGGGTTGCACTTAAAGGTAAAAACGGTTGCGGCAAAACAAGTATATTGAAACTGATTTGCGGTAACGACATCAACTTCACAGGAAATATTTACAGAGCCGGAAATCTGAAAATATCATATATCCCTCAAGATACGACGCACCTTAGCGGCAATTTGAGAGAATACGCCTTAACTAAAAATATTGATGAAACTATGCTCAAAACGATACTGCGTAAGCTGAATTTTAAGCGCGAACAATTCGACAATGATATGAAAGACTACAGTGCAGGACAAAAAAAGAAAGTTTTATTAGCTGCCAGTCTTTGTGAAAGTGCGCATATTTATATATGGGACGAGCCTTTAAACTACATTGATGTTTTTTCAAGAATGCAGATTGAAAATTTGCTCCTGAATTCAAACGCGACGCTGCTGTTTGTCGAGCACGATCGGGCATTTGAAAATAATGTCGCAACACACGTATTGCAGATTGATTAGGATACTTAAAAAAGAGATTAGGGGTTGCGTTTCTAATCTCTTTTGTTTTTATGCGGTCGAAGACAGAACACCACGGCTTTAGCCGTGGATGAATGAGCCCGACGGCGGTATAATATAAAGCATGGAAGTAATAAAAAGCGCACATAGTACATATTGCTTAAAATATCACATAGTATGGGTATGCAA
>JAVBNU010000071.1:0-14957 GCA_031551265.1 Candidatus Gastranaerophilaceae bacterium | reverse complement strand
AAAGATGTTGATGTAGAGACATTTGAATCGATAAATCAGCTGTATGCAAAAGATAAAAACCACGTTTACAGTAACGGCAGCCCGATTGAGGCAGTTTACCATAACGGAAACATCATAATCGGCGCGGATTTAACTACTTTTGAAGTTATCGACGATACCTATACAAAAGACAGCCAGCATGTTTACTATAAAAACAAAGCTATCAAAGGCGCTGATCCTGCCAGCTTTGAGATAATAAGCAGAAAAGGGTACGCTAAAGACAAAGCAGGAGCCTATTTTTTAGGTGAGCCGATTATGGGCGCAGACGCGGAGACTTTTCAGCTTTTTGAGAAATCCGACGACTATGCAAAAGACAAAAATTATGTATATTACCGTGGCAAAGCGATTAAGTAAATATTCGCTAGAACGTTTCTAATTAATTGAAAAAAATGTTATATTAATAAATAGATTATAGTGAGGTTGCATGAAACGTAAATTATTATTTGGTATTTTAGTTGTGATTGCTGTTACAGCAATATTTCTAAGTTCAAAAAATAATTCCCAAATTAATGTCAAACAAAAGGGATACAATATCAAAGGTAATAATGTCTATTATTATTCTCTACCTGTAGAAGATGCTGACACACAATCATTTGCTGTTATAAATCGTGTTTATGCAAAGGATAAAAATTATGTTTATCATGGGGGGCAAATTATCAAAAATGCAGACTTAGGCACTTTTGAAGTTGAAGCCAACCGTGAGGTTTGTGCAAAAGACAAGAATAACTATTATGCGGCCGGAAAAGCTATTGCAGGTGTATGCTACCAAAACCAAATTATAGAAGAAGCGGACAAGGACACATTTAAGATAATTGGTAGTGGCTACACCAAAGATAAAAATCATGTTTTTTATGATAACAAGGTGGTACAAGGTGCAGATCCAAATACCTTTGAAGTATTAAATAACGGATATACAAAAGATAAAAATCATGTTTTTTGCGATGGTAAAGTGATACAAGGTGCAGATCCAAGCACTTTTATAGTGACTTCAGGCCACGAAGCTAAAGATAAAAATCATAGTTATTATGGAGGAAAGGCAGGTGTATATCACGAGAACAAGCTTATAGAGGGCGCTGACAAGGATACGTTGAAGATAATAGCCGGAGACAGAGACTATATTAAAGATAAAAAAAATGTATTCTACAATGGCAAAATAATACAAGGTGCTGACCCAAATACTTTTGAAGTAGTTGATAAGGAAGGCATTATTACTTATACAAAAGATAAATCAAATGTTTATTACTTTGGTAAAGCTCTTGTCGGGGCAGATCCCGGAACATTTAAGCTTTTTGATATATATCATGTACATGCAAGTGCAAAAGATAAAAAACAAGTCTATGATGGCGAAAAAATTATAGAGGCTGCTGACGCAGCTACTTTTGAAATACTTTCATCAGATTATGCTAAAGATAAAAATCATGTTTTTTTACGTGGTCAAGTACTACAAGGTGCTGATGCACCTTCTTTCAGCATACTATATCCAAAAACTTCTGGTACAGTGAGATATATATGGTATGCAAAAGACAAGAATCACGTCTATTGTAAAGGACAAATTATAAATAATGCTGATAGTGCTACTTTTGATATGGTTGGCCCTGACAGTGAATTTTATGCAAAAGATAAAGATAAGATATATTTTGTAAATAATATTGTGCAAGGCGCTGATATAGCGACTTTTGAGATAGTAACAAATCCTGCAAAAGTAATTCCGTGGTATAAGCAACTTTCTTCGTTATTTCTCATGGAAAATTGTGGTGGGATGACCAATTGTGTTGATCCTCCCGGGTTATATGCAAAAGACAAGAAACATATTTATCTCCGTGGAAAAATTTATAAATAATTATTTTCTTCTGAATCCATAATCTGTCGAAATGTTGCGTCCGATAGATTTAATTTTGGCTTCCACTGCTGCGCGTGTTTCGGTCAATGACTGACCTAGCGCAACTTTGCCGGGGTACAATAAATATTTTTCGCGATAACATTCGTCCGTGATATTGGGCATAACTACATTAGCACCGCTTTGCAGCGCTATTATTCTGCCATGAGGATGAAGTGCTTCCATTGCGGTTGTGGCAGGGATATTGGCGTTAGGCAGTAAAATGCGCGTCAACGCCATTACTTTGAGCGATTGTGTCAAACTGCCACCTTCGGCGTTACTCAATGGCGTGTCCGGATTAGGTATGAATGGGCCTATGCCAACCATATCAGCATTTATTTTTTTGAAAAACAAAATATCATCAGCCAAAGATTCAACTGTTTGTTCAGGCAAGCCCACAAGACCGCCCGTTCCGACTTCAAAACCCAGCTCTCTCAAATCATCAAGACATTTCAAACGGCTATCGAAATTCATATCAGGATGCATTTTTTTGTACAATTCTCTGTCTGTTGTCTCAATTCTGACGAGGTATCTGTCTGCGCCGGCTTCTTTGTAAGCTTGATACTCTTCAAGTGTTTTTTCGCCAAGGCTTAACGTCAAAGCTACATCAAGTTGTTTAAGACGGCTTATTAATTCTTTCATTTTTTCGATGTTGTAGAATGAATCCTCGCCTGACTGCAGTACGAGTGTTTTATACCCGTGTTTTACGGCTTCTGCTGCGAGTTCTACGATTTTATCTATTTCAAGCCTGTAGCGTTCGATTGTTGTGTTGTCTTTGCGCAAGCCGCAATATTGGCAATTTTGTTTGCAAATATTCGACATTTCAATCAAGCCTCGCAGGTGTATTTCATCGCCGACATATTTAGCGCGTATTTTATCGGCAGCTTCGAATAAAACGTCATTAAAACTCTCATCAGATAAAATTCTGATTATTTCGTCTTTGCTTAAGTCGATTAGCTCCTGACTGTGTTCTAATTTTTCGATAATGTCTTTCATTCCTGCATGTTAGCATAACTGAGAGTATCTTGCTGCGAATATTAAATAAATAGTTCAATACGCCTTCTCTCCATTGCGGGAGAGGGTTGAATGAGGGGTACGTAAAAAATAAAATATATTTTAGGGCTGTACCCCTCATCCGTTTTGCTAATTTTCACAAGCAATCTTGTTCAAATTGCAAAACTGCCTTCTCCCGCGGTGGGGCGAAGGCAAAGTTAGCACACTTCAAAGACACTTTGTAAACAATCTTGTAAATAATTTTATAAAAGTGAACAAAACGGACAGAATGTAGTAAAATAGAATTGGTAAACTATATATTAATTAGTGAGAACGACATTGACTGATAGAATGAGCAGTTTCGACAATCTAGACGCCTCGACAAGGATTGCATCCGTTATACAGGAGCGGATTAATCTCGTGTCGACGCATATGTACAAACAATATCTCGAGTACGAGCAATCTACCGTTAATACAAAAGATGTGTTTTTAAGAATCATCGAAAATGCAGGGGTGACGGTCGAGTATTTGAAACAATCATTTGCAGCTCGCGGTATTTCGGGCCAAAGCATTTATTGTGAGTATGAACAGTCGAAAGCGCTGCTTGTTATGAATATTTTGTGGCATACGATTAGCCTGACAGCGATTGCGAATGATAAGCCGCAAGCACTTTATCGTGAAGGCAATTCACCGGTTTTTGCAGGCAGAATAATTGCGTTAAACGGACGTTATAACGATATTGTAAAACGTGACACTGAAAACGAGATACAGGCACTTTTAGATAATGAAGTTGCGTCTTTATACGTTCCTGCTGATAAATCAGCGTCAGCTATCATAAAAATCAGACATTTGGGCAGTAAAGAAATATATATAAGCCAAATGGAAGCGCCAAAAGAATTTATCCTAAAAATAATCGAAATTATATGTGGCGGCGGTATATATCACGAATAAAGTATTAAAAAGACTTTCTAAGATTGTTTATTTATTATAGACTGTTTTTATGAGCAAAAACGACATGGACAAAACGCTTGCTAAGGTGAGTACTCTTGTAGAAAAGAAGAAATTTGCCGAAGCAATTGATATACTTGAGAAATTAAAAGAGGAAAATTCGGAGAATATCGAAGTCTTTCGACTTTTGGGCTTGTGCTACGTGAACCTTGAGGATTACGACGCGGCAATCGAGACGCTTGAAAAAGTTGTAAAGCTTAACCCTAACGACGCGACAAGCTGGTTTTATCTGGCTTCAATGTATGATTGCAAGGAAATGCTCACCGAAGCAGAAGACGCCTATTTGAAAGTAACATCGCTGCGGGAAGATTATGCTGATGCATACAAAAATCTTGCAGTTATTTATATAAAAAATTCACTCGTAGAAAAAGCTCTGGCACACGCGAGCAAAGCCGCTTCGCTGTCAGGGGGTGAGGACTATCAGATATATTACATTCTGTCGACAATTTTTATGCATGTCGGCGATTATGACAGAGTGCTTGAAAATCTCCACAAAGCTGAAGAGCTATGCCCGAAGCATATTCAAATCCTCAATAACTTAGGTTCGGCATATCTGGCAAAAGGTCACATTGAGAACGCAACTCAATACTACACGAAAGCTCTGGCACTTGATACTAAAAACCCGCTCACCAACTATAACATGGGTTCCTTGTATCAAATCACAGGCAGACATGACGAGGCGTTTTCGTATTTTGAAAAAACTTACAAATACGATAGCACAACTGCTAATTTAGCCATTTTAGGTATGGCTGCGCTGCGCGCCGAAAAATGGCAGCAGGCTGTTGATATTTACACAACTCTTGTGACAGTCCACCCTGACCGACTTAGTTACCAGCAAAATCTTGCCGCTGCCTTCATTGAGGTGGGTGAATACGAAAAAGCAATTCATATACTTGTTGAAATTTATCGTCTCAACCCGATGAATATTGCTGTTGTCGAAAAACTTTCGGACTTGTATCTTTTGACTAATCAGTTTGATAAAGTTAAGAACCTGCTGGCTAAAGTTATCAAACGAGGCAAAGTCTCGACTCAAATTTATTACAGTTACGCAATCATTTGTGCCAAAACAGGCGATGAGGACACCGCAATAAATATATTCAAAAAAGTTATCCAGCTTGACCCGGAAAATCCCAACCCTCACAAAGATTTAGGGGTGCTTTACCTTTCTCAAAATCTTTTTGAGTACGCTCAGGATGAATTTCAAGCTGCA
Source organism: Candidatus Gastranaerophilaceae bacterium (assembly GCA_031551265.1). GTDB lineage: Bacteria > Cyanobacteriota > Vampirovibrionia > Gastranaerophilales > Gastranaerophilaceae > JAVBNU01. Next base: position 9,831 of record JAVBNU010000071.1, on the reverse strand, counting down.
TACGATTTGGCGCCTGATGACCCTAATATCGTTTTTGAATTTGCAACATTTTTCTACCAAATACACGAATACGCTAAAGCTGAGGAATACTACATAAAAGCGTTGAATATGATACCTGATGATTTGAATTTTATGCTTTATGCCGGGTTAAATTACATTCAAATGAACAGGGTTGATCTGGCCAAAGGCTATCTTGAAAAAGTTTATAAAATGGTGCCCAATGACCCTCTTGTCGTCTTTAACTTGGCAAGAATTTATTATATTGAGAAAAATTATGAATCGGCTAAGCAGGTGCTGTACAGCCTTGATACGTTTAATAACAATTTTGAAATGACAAATTTATTTGCACTTATTCACTTTGAAATGGGTAAGTACCAGCAAGCGCTTGATATTTTCAAAACATTGCTTGCCCAAAACGAAGGGAATACCAATATACTCATGAGTCTTGCAAAATGCGAAATAGCTATGGGCAACAACGATTCTGCGCTCAGTTACTTGAACAAACTAGTGGAAATTTTTCCCGACTCCGAAGAAGCAAATGATTTAATCTGGCAGATTTCATAATTATATACTCTTTTTTAAATTTTGACTTTTAATAAAAAATCCTTAAACTTCATACGTAAGTTAGTTGTATATAGGATTTTAATTGTGTATAATAAAAATAATGTGAAGTTTTGTGAAGAAAATTATACAAATTTTATACAAAATATTAAAGTTTTTTGCATAAAAGGCCGTTTATATAATTACAGGTTAGAAAAAAGTATATGGAGAATACAGTAAGATGGGAATGGCAGCGTCGCAAGCTCGTTTTTTGGGCTTGACAGCACGAAAAACAAATGTAGAATATAACGGACAACAGATTAACCAGGCAAGGACTGCCCTAGCTAATCAAAGCGCCAATATTTATAATGAAATGTTACAGCTAAAAGTTCCTGTTCCTCCGTCTAAAACGGATTATTTCAACACCTCTTATACATTTAAAGGTGATGATGAGGCTACATATGAAGTCATAAGTGGGCTTGGCTCTCAAACAGCTACTATCCGACAATATGTAGAAGAAACGACAATGTCATCTCAAAAAGTTAATGCCGGCAGGGATGTACCTATAACATACAAAAACAATGACCCGTATTTGGACGGCTATAAGCTGGAAAAACTTAACGGTGACAACTCAGATGTTTCAACATCCACAATCGAGTCTATACTCAATGATGGCGTAAAACTTGATGCCAGCGCGCCTTTCTATATGGCTAAAACCGGTGAAGACGCACTTGCCATTTATGACGCAGCAGGATACAAAGCAGCAGTTGAAGCGGGCTATGCTCTAGATACAACTTCTAAGAATAATATGCTGTATTCATACACAAAAAATGGTGTAACAAGATTTATACAGTCTAGCTTTATTCCCGATAACAACGGTGCCGCAAGCTATAGTACTTCTATACCGCAAGAATTTTATGATCTTACAACAACCAGAACCAAAGACATCGCAATGACTGATTGTTCATGGGGTAAAGATGCAGGCACAGGCAGATATACAAAAGTAAGCGGCAAAATGGATGGTTATGACGCAGCGACGTTCTCGCTGACATACAACAGCGTTGACGATGACGACGCATATGATCAAGCAATGATTAATTACAAGTACGAAGACGCTGTATATCAAAGTGAACTTGAAAAACTCAACGCACGTACTAAAAAAATTCAAGAACAAGACAGAGGTCTTGAACTACAATTGAAACAATGTGACACTGAGCAAGAAGCATTAAGCAAAGAGCTTGAAGCAGTTAAAAAAGTAATTGAAGACAACGTAGAACGCGTATTCAAAACATTCGCGTAGAAAAAAGTATTAATGAATTTAAAGGAATAAAATCATGTCTTACAAAAACGACCATTATCTCGTAATTATGAACAAATACTCGAAATCTAACAGTGACGCGAAAGCACAGCTTTTTGAAACTTACGACAGATTAAGAGATTTGACCGTAAGCGGCTCAACATCAAGCGGCTCAGGCTTTGGCATGGCCGGTAATTTCTTATGGCAAATGGCCAGATTGATTTCACCCAGCTCGTTTATGACAGCTCTTGGCGGCAGTACTTCAATGAGTATCCCCGGAACTTCCTACTGGTCACCAGTTAGTGGTGGTACCTCAATGGTTGACGGTGGAACCTCTGCATTCGGCATCGGCAACATCGGTAATTTTAGCGGCTTTGCAGCTCCACTTACGGGCTACGGCTCGGAAGATATTACAGGTTTTGCGGCTGATTTATCCTCAGCCGGCGATTTAGCCGGCATGGCTGGCTTGAATGCCGCAGCATACGGCTTAGGCACGACAAGCGGTTTCGGCGTCGCTAATAGCAACTGGGTGCTCCCGACAGCCGGCGTAATTTCAGGTTGGGGCGGCATTATGACCGCAGCTGCGCCTTATTTGAGTTCATTTGGCTTACCTGCCGCGGTTATGGGCAACTTAATGCAAGGTACTAGCAGCGCAGCTTTAGCAGCGTACCAAAACGTCACAGGCGCAATACAAAGTAATGCCGATACCATTCTCTCTAACAAAGTTAAGAATATAGAAACTGTTTGCAAAATGCTTGACGCACAAGGCGACGTTGTTAAGAAAATGCTCAAAGACGGTATTGAAGGCGACAAAAAACAAATAGAAAATATCGGATAGTGTATCGGTGCAGTGACACTAATCGCACATTATACAGGCTTTTGTCATCCCGGAATTTTTCACAGAAAAATATCCGGGATTTTTCCAGCCGGGCACTGTAGTTCTTAACTGGATAGATCCCGTGTCGAGCACGGGATGACGCGAATATTTGGCGGTTAATATAAGTAGAGCATTCTAACTTATACTTATATTTTTTGCCGTTCGTCGAATTTAATATTCAAGCCCCGTAGGATGGGTTGAACAACTTCATTCAACCCATATGCAAGTAAAACAGCGAAAAAGTAAATTAGTCTTTTTTATCGCATTTCTCAATTTTTATTATATTATTATCAATTGTTATGCCTATTTCGTCTACAGCCGGGTTAATACCCATTGCGTCTATTAATGCTTTTGGTATTACAACTCCCCAACTATTACCAATTGTCGTGAATTTTTTACGTATCATTATTACCTCAGTTATTACTTATGTTGCAACACAAGTATAATATTTATAACTTGACAGGTGATACTTACGTGAGTTATAATTTAAGTAAGTACATTGCATCAAAAAGGTAGTTATGCTTGAACCTTCAACCGAAAAAATGGCAGAAATAGAGCATCGGGCTTATAATATTTATGATATCATCTCGGTTATTTGTGACTACTGCAAATATAATCAGGATTATGAAAAGGTAGGAGAAATACATATTTTAGCGCTTCAGCTCAAAGAAGAGTGCACTAAATTGACAAACCAATTTTGAGGATTGAACTCACCATGATGCATATATATGTTTACAATTTTAGTTTATTTTTGCCGTTCATCAAATTTAATGTTCAAACGACAAAGTAGGGTGCGGTTCACGAACCCACCAAACATTCAGACAAAAAAATGTCGTGTACACAGAAAAAAGCATTAAAAAAACACCCGCCTGTGCTTGGGCGAGTGTTATAGTTTTGATTAAAAAAGTGTTCATTAACACAAAGTTTTGGTCGCGTTAAGACATTCGATTACTGTATCAACGACTGTCTTTTGTTCCTGCTCGGTTAGCTCTGGGAACATCGGAAGCGACATAACAAGCTTCGTGTTGTCCTCAGTGTTCGGCAGCATACCTTCTTTCAGATTTAAGTGTGAATGAACTTTCTGTAAATGCAACGGCACAGGGTAGTAAATCATAGCACCAATACCCTTTTCCTGCAGCATTTTATGTACTTCATCTCTGTTAGGAATTTTAATTGTATATTGATGATAAACACAATACGTATCATCAATCTCCGTTGGTGTCAGAATCTCAGGACAAGTTTTAAATAATTCATTGTATCTATATGCGTTTTCACGGCGCTTTTTGTTCCAGGAATCAATGTGTTTCATTTTAACAAGCAAAATCGCAGCTTGAATCTCATCTAATCTACTGTTAACGCCAATTTCATCGTGATAATATCTGACAGCGCCACCATGATTGCGCAAAGCAACCATTCTATCTTTTAGGTATGAACTGTTAGTCGTCGCAATTCCACCATCGCCCATGGCGCCTAAATTTTTGGTAGGGAAGAAGCTGAAACATCCAACATCGCCGAATGAGCCGACTTTTTGGTCTTTATAAGTCGCACCAACAGCCTGACAGCAGTCTTCAATTACATATAAATTATAACGTTTTGCGACATCCATTATAACATCCATGTCACAAGGCTGTCCGTATAAATGCACCGGCATGATTGCTTTTGTTTTTGGTGTTATTTTGCTTTCAATTGCTTCAGCATCCATATTAAAAGTATTTTTATCAATATCAACAAAAACAGGAGTTGCACCGACGATGCCTATCGCTTCGGTTGTCGCAACAAATGTAAACGCAACAGTAATAACTTCATCACCCGCACCGATATCCATTGCGCGCAATGCTAAGTGCAACGCATCTGTACCCGAGTTCATTGCAACAGAATATTTTGCCTCTGAATATTTGGCAAACTCTTCTTCAAGCTCCTTATTATTTTTACCCAAAATATAAGAGCCTGAACGTAGTACTTCTACTACTTTTTCCTCAATTTCTTTTCCGATTTGTTCGTATTGTCGTTTTAAATCCAAAATAGGTATCATGCGAATCTCCTTTGTTCCAACTCACTTAGTCTAGTGTATCACAATATATTTGACCCTTTATATAATCTTAATTTATAATTGTAGTAACAATTGATACAAGAAACACATCATGTGATATAATAATCTTCAATCAATGTGAATATGAATAAATGGGGGGCTAACAGTATGCCGGTAACTAACGCTGAAACTAAGATGAGTCAGTCAAAAACTGAAGGAATAACTTCTTTACATGAATATATCCGGCAGGCATGCGACAAATACGCTGATAAAATTGCGTTGGAAGATTGCTACAGCGATATTAAAATGACGTTTGCCGAAATGGATAAGGAAATTAACCTGTTTGCAGGCGGCTTACAATCTTTGGGCGTCAAAAAAGGTGACAAAGTTTCTTTGTTTAGTGAAAACAACGCTCGTTGGATGATAATTGATCAGGCTGTCTTGAGAGCCGGCGCGGTTGACGCCGTCAGAGGCTCAAGCGCACCAATCAGCGAATTGGAATATATTATTGAACAAAGTGATAGTGTAGGCGTTGTGCTGAGAGATACTGCGTTATTCGAGAAGTTAAAAGACAATCTTAAAAAAGCGAAGCCAAAATTTGTGGTGATTATGTTCGCTGAAGGTCTGGATGCGACAGACTCTAAGTTTCCGCTGTATTCGTATGCCGATATAATTGAAAAAGGCAAAGAAAATAAATTTAAGCCCGTAGCCATCACACCTGACGACGATGCAACATTAATTTACACATCAGGAACAACAAATCGCCCTAAAGGCGTTTTGTTAACACATCGTAACCTTATGAGCCAACCTGAATTATTACATCAGGGAATTCAGGCTCAAGCCGGCGACACACTGTTATGTGTGCTGCCAATCTGGCATGCCTACGAGCGCGGCGTTGAGTATTATTACTTTTCACGTGGATGCACACTGCTTTATACTAATATTAAGAATATTAAATCTGATATGGCTAAATACCATGCGACGTATTTAGTTGCAGTTCCTCGGATTTGGGAATCGATTTACGCAAATATTACAAACGGTGTAAAAAACAAATCTAAACTACTTAATACTTTATTTAATTGGAGCTTAAAATGGAGTATCACCAACAAAAAAGCATTACGCTATTTAAATAAAGTGAATGTACATGTAAAAGATTACAATTTATTCGGTAATCTTTGGAACTCATTCATATATTTGATGACCATGCCTGCACACAACTTCGCAAAAGGCTTGTTTTACGAAAAACTTAAAGACCAAATCGGTATTAATTTCAAATACTGTATTTCAGGTGGCGGCGCGTTACACCCTGCGATTGCTGATTTCTTTGAGGCAATTGAACTGAACTTACGCGTAGGATACGGCTTAACTGAAACTTCACCTGTTATTACATTGAATGGCAGAGAATATCCAAGCGTACTATACTCGGCCGGTAAACCTTTACCTACAACCGAAATCAAAATTGTTGACCCTGTGACAAAAGAAGATTTGCCATACTATACAAAAGGGCTTGTAATCGTGCGTGGCGCGCAGATAATGAAGGGATACTACAAAAATCCTGAAGCGACAGCCGAGGTTATGCTGCCTGATGGCTGGTTTATAACGGGCGATTTGGGTTGGATGACATATCAAAAAGATGTTATTTTGACCGGACGCCAAAAAGAGATAATTGTTCTCTCAAACGGAGAAAACGTTGAACCTGAGCCAATTGAGCAGGCATGTAAAGAAAGTTTATATATTAATCAAATTATGCTGGTAGGGCAAGATAGAGCTGTTATTGGCGCAATTATCGTTCCTGCTGAGTGTGCGTATAAACAATTTAGCTCAGCGGCAACTCTCACAGATGCGGAAAAAGAAAAAATTCACAAAAAGCCTGAATTTAAAGATTTCTTCAAAAAAGAAATTAATGCAAAAATGAAAAGTAAATCGCATTTCCGCTCATTTGAAAGAATAACGAAATTCGATTTCATAAGTGAAGAGTTTACGCCAATGAACGGATTGTTAACACAAACAGCTAAAGTCAGACGTAATCTCGTTGCTGAAAAATACGCTAAGCTAATCGAAAAAATGTATAAGTAAAGCTTACTACCATACTTATACATTTTTGTATTGATTCATACTTTCTTTTTGCCAGAAAAAGAAAGTATGCAAAGAAAACCTCTCGGCTGATTTCACTCACAGACTACCACTAAATTCATTTGAGGAAACTTAACTCGCTTTGCTCAAACAAAAGTTTCCTTGTTATCTATTCATTAAGTGGTAGTCAACTCGTTCAAAAAGCCGAATTGGGGCTTCAGGGGCTATGCTCCTGATTAGGAATGGCTAGAGATTTTAGGGATTTTACTCGCAAATTACCGACTCATGTGGGCGGAATTTGTGAGTAAAAGACCGTAAAAGCGCTTTCGGTATGCTGTTTTTTCTTTCTTTGCGTCTCGTTTCTTTCTTTTTTATGCACCAAAAAAGAAAGAAATGAGACAAATAACAAATCAAACAATTAAAAGTTATTATAATTAATAAAAATTAACAAAAGCAGCTGACTTTATAAGTCAGCTCTTTCTACATGTGTATATTCCTACTCGGTACTCAGTTACGAATTAAAGCTTTTTAATATGTTAAGTTGCAGCTTTAGATACTGCCTCACCGGCGGCGTTTACTGCTTCACCTACGGCCTTAGTTGCATCACCGGCGGCTTTAGTCGCGTCACCTGCGGCTTCTGCGGCTTCTGCGGCTTTGCTGCTAAACGGGCTCGCACACCAACGTCCGAATGCGCATGAGGTATCAATAACCCATTGTCCGGCTTTAGCAATAGGATGGCCTATACCTTCCCATTTATTGGCTTTCCATGTTTCGCCAATACCTTTTTCCAGATTAATGCCTTTTAGTCCGGGACACGCTCTAGCTCCTGCGAGCACAACGCCTAGGGCTGCTACACCGATTAAGCATTTTGTGCCAAACCAAAGCCACGAACCTTGTTTCTTGGGTGGCGGCCCCATATATTGATCGAGCGGCATTGCTGCTTGCGGTGCAGATTGTTGCTGTACTGCTTGTCTTGGGAATGCAGACGGCGCACTGGCCATTGCTTGCACTTCTGCTGCTGATATTCCAAAAGAGACTTGTGACATGCTGATTTACCTCCTAAATTACACACATTTTAAAATTTATAACACACTGGATTTCTATATCTATTTTAAGGCATCAAGACAAAAAAAATTGCTTTTTTTTATAAGAATCTTTACAAAAACGTAATAATTCTTAACATTAATTAACTATACTGCTTAATATTTTGTTTTTCTCAAAAAATTTGTTATAAAATGTTTAATAGGAAATGGGGAAGTAACATGTTAAAAACAACAAGTGAGGGAAAAGTAACTATAAGCAATAGTAACATTGAACAATCGAAAAAGTCGGTTGCTTTAGTTGCTGATAATAACTTAAGAAAAAAAGTTTTCGCATCTTTTGTCGCGATTAATGCCTTAATTAAATATATGGACGCAAATGACATTAATCTTGATGTACATAAAAGTTTGTCCAGAATTCACACTATTATTGAGAATTTGGACCTGAGTAACTTAATGTATAACGATGTCCAAATTGATATAAGAGTAATTTTAGATGGCGACAATATATATATACCGAAGGCACATTTCAGGCATGAGGTTATTCCTGATGTGTATGTTGCGGCTAAAATTGATAAAAACTTTACAAATATCGAATTTTTAGGGTTTATAGAGTCGAGCATGCTGGATTTAATGGTGGATTTGAAAGAATATTACAGTGTTCCTGTGGAACAACTCAAACCTATTTCTGAATTCCCTGATACTCTCAAGCAAATAATACCCGCAAAGAAATTTTTCGACAGCGCTGAACATAGAAAAGTACAAGATTTGTTCATAAATTATTTTGACGGAAAAATTTCTAAAGTTGAAAAAATATACTTGATACGTCACTTATTCTATTGCAGTGAATGTCGTAAAAAGTTTGTTAACTTCTATGATTTTGATATCGTTGGCAAACAAATCCAGCGCAATCCTGAAGTTTTAAACGGCAGCAATGTTGAAGTAGAAACAAATAACATTCAACCACAATCAACATTGGAGGAATTCCTCACTGCAGCAGATGACGAGTGGAACGAGGACGAGTTTTTTGATGAGTTACGCAATGACCTTGAAGAGCGTCCTGAATCAAAACCTTTATTCAAAAACAAATTCAAAAAAGTACTAGGCGTCAAAAAACCGGCTCCAAAGTCCAAGTTTACTGACCGCCCGACGATGCAGGCAAGAACTTTAAAGGTTAAAAAAGAAGAGTTTCAATTTGAGAAATCCATCCCTGCGCCTCTGCCTCAGGAAATAAGACAACAGCCTCAACCAAAGGCTGGGGCAGCGAAAATTGAGCCTGAAATCAAAAATACAAAACCACAAACGGTCACACCAAAAAGTGAAGCACCTCTGCAAAAAACTAATACTGCAAAATCTGTTATTGTACAGAACAATGAAGTTAGCGGTTCTTTACCGATAGCCCCGAGCGCACCGGCAGATAGAGCTGAAGAAATTGTTAAGCTTTTTAACAAAGGCGATAAAGCGGCAGAAAAGGCTGAACTACAAGAAAGCAGTGAAAACGGTAAAGCCCAGACAACGTCTAAACTTTATTCAAAGGATAACGCGGAAAGCAGCAGCCTGATAAAACTTAGTCTGGCGATATGTGCTGTGATAGTGTCGCTTATCGTGTTCGCAATGTGTGGATATAATTATTTCAAATCAAATCCTTTGTTTGCGCCGAAGAAAGATACTACAGAGGCAAGTACTGAAATTTTGGATGCAGGTGCCTTGACGGCTACGGATCAGTCAGAGCCTCTCCTTGCAGATCAGGGGCCAAAAGATATTAACAAAGCTATGGTTGACGGGTTTAGTGATATGGTTTCGGCCATTGCTGTCACGAAAATCCTTTGGGAAGTTTCTCCAACATACGCACAAAATGAAACATTCAACACCTATCTGCAAAATGCAGGTTTAAGCATACAAAATAACTTGCAGAATGATTTGATGAATGTTACTGATTATATCGCATTAAATAACAGTATAAAAGTAAGCTTTA
>JAVBNU010000039.1:0-22125 GCA_031551265.1 Candidatus Gastranaerophilaceae bacterium | reverse complement strand
GGAAGAGGCCCACCAATCATTTCGAAATTGCTTGAACGCTCCACAAACTGTATAGGCTCTGCATTAACCACCTGAAACATAGTTGTTGACAATAATAACCCTAAAATAATTTTACTTTTCACTGACTCATTTCCTTTTTTGAACTTATATTTATCTAATTATAATTTATATCACTCTTAGCCGGGAGGCAACATTTTTTTACGATACTATACATATATATTTCTTTTCTTGTTCACAATTAATTATAATATAAAAATTTTAAGTACAACTACCCACATGAATTATGACTTTATTTACCTAAAAATATTTTTGCACGGCAAATCTATACTGTTCAATAAACAGCTTTTTAAAATACACGAGACTATTGGTCTCATAAAAAATAATCACGGCTTTTTTATACTCCTTTTCATCAACACTTCGATAAGAAATCGGGCACGCACCATGAGCCATCAAGACCGCATTCGCTAAAATACGACCACAACGTTTGTTGCCATCCTCAAACGGTTGAATATACGAAATCATTAACACTGTTATCAACGCCTTTTCAACAGGGTTTTTAACAGAATTAACAAGAGTAACCAATTTTTCAACAGCTTCTCTGATTTGATGTTGATTCGATAAAGGACGATAATCCGTACCTACAATACCAACAGGTGATTTTCTCAACCCTTTTTCAACACTCAAATTGTCGACTAAAATTGAATGCAGCATCTCAATTTTGCTCACACTCAGCGTTTCAAAATAATCTTTGTTATTGAACACAAAATCAAGCGCCGCTTTATGATTCAAAATCATAACAGCTTCTTCTCTTTTGTGCCCTTCAGCTTCGGTATTATCTTTAATCAACACTTCAGTATCAAGCAACGTATAGGTATTACCCTCAATTTGAGAAGATTTCCAGCTCAACTCAATCATCAACCGCTCATATTCTTTTTTCAAAATGCCCGGCGTTAATTGGCTAATTTTGCTATTAAATTGCACAGTTGCTTTTTCCAACTCCTTCATCTCAGAATTCAAAAATATATTTTTAAACTTCTTGAAAATATCAAAATTAAATTGCACATATTTGACCTCGCGTTCGTCATATCGTTTATTGAAATACTCTTCAACATCGTACTTACGCATCAAATAGCTCATGTTAGCAGCTACATAGGATGTATTACGTGCCTTGCCTTTGGTTTTTACTAATCTTTTCGCAATCAAAGCATCTAAATCACGCAGCACAGTGACTTTCGTGGCTACCTCACCTAATGAAAGCAAATATGCCTCTATGTCAGTTCTTTGCACATAGGGGTTTTCATAAATATAGTCTAAAATTGAATATTGTCTTTTGCTTATGTCCACTGTTTTTTACCAATAATAGTATCATTACTATACTATTATTGTATCATTTTGATACAATTTTTCAAGTTTTAATTAAATGTTCATAAATTTTTATTAAGATATCTTTCTTATTATTATTGTTTTTAAACGATAATCGTAACATTATTTTTTGATAATCGTATCATTTTGACACGATTATTGCTTAAAAGCAATAATCTAAGTAACTTTAAACATTACAAAATTTACTATTTTATAATTTATCTATAAATTTTTATAATCTATAATTGCAGTATTTATAAGGTTTTAAACAATAATCGTATCATTATTTTTAAATTATAGTAACAAAATGATACGATTAGCGCAAAATTAGTCACCATACAAAGCTTCTACCTAGCCATCATGAAAAATTAAAATATTTAGTTTATAATAAACACGTTAATAAAAAAGGAAAGTATTATGTACGAAAAATTAAAAGATTTTCAACTGAGCATTTTAGGTTTATTTATATTTTTAGCCGTTGTAGCTGGCACATTAACCATCAGCGGCAGACTATCAAGAGACAATGTATCTGTCACAGGCGCCGCTTTTGAGATTGTAAAATCTGATTCAGCAAATTGGTCAGTCAGCATATCAGTGAAAGATGCAGACCGAGTAACTGCCTTTAAAAACCTCAAAGCGCAATTGCCTATCGTACAAAAATACCTAATCGGTAAAGGCATAACACCTGAACAAATTGATATTTCTCCTTCGAACTCGTATGAGACGTACAAAACTACCCCGACAGGCGGACAAACCAACGATATAGCATACTACAATTTCAACCAGAGCATAAACGTCAAATCCAACGATGTTCAAAAAATCAAAGAACTATCCACATCAATACAGGAATTAACAGAACAGAACATAAATATTTCAAGCATGAACCCCGAATACCAATACTCGGGAATGGCAGATTTAAAAGTCAAACTACTTGAAGCCGCAACAAAAGACGCAAAAGACCGCGCAAAAGCAATGCTAAAAGCAAATAATAACAGAGTCGGCAGAATCCGCTCTGTTCAAATGGGCGTTTTCCAAATTACCGAACCTACATCAAACGCCGTTAGCGACTATGGCATCAACGATTCATCCACTATTGATAAAAAAGTAACAGCAGTTGCTAACGTAGTTTTCGCAATCAAATAAACAATTAAACTTTAGGCTATTGCTTTAATTTATTTAGCGCACTACCATATAGTGATGGAACAATATATAAGCAAATTTAGCATATATTTTATCACGTTATTTTTCTGTATAGACGTAATTGGTATTGCGCCTTTGTACATCTCAATGACTAATCATTTGAGCAGAGAAAAACAAAAAGGCATAGTCAACAAAACTATCCTGACGTCTTTGATTATCTTGCTTATATTTGCCATAACAGGTTTGCAAGTACTAAATATTTTCGGAATCACACTCTCTGCATTCAAAGTCGCAGGCGGTATTTTACTGTTACTCGTGGCAATCGAAATGGTACTTGGCAAAGTAGGCCACGGGGCTGAAAGCACAGACGAAGATAGCGACAGTGACATTGCGGTTTTTCCGCTTGCATTGCCCTTACTTTCCGGCCCTGCAACAATCTCAATGCTTATTGTTTTTATGAAACAAGCAACAGGCGACTTGATTAAACAATCTTTAATTATTTTAGCATTGGTTATCAATATGGCTATATGCTGGGTTGTTCTCAGATATGCAAACAAAATTACAAAAGTATTAGGTCGTTCAGGTATCAACGTTTTAACCAAAATATTCGGTATTTTAATGGCCGCACTGGCTTGCCAATTTATCATTAACGGAATTGGCGAAGCATTCAAATTCTTTTAACACCTATTTTATTGTCTTTGCGAGGCTTCATCAGAAGCCGTGGCAAACCAGAAATTCATATTAACTGGATTGCTTCACTATGTTCGCAATAACAGCTGAAATTTGGCTATATCAATGAAATAATTATAATTTGTACATCACAACCGAATTAGTGCCCTGCTCGGATACAAGAAGCACGCCATTGCTTATATAGATAGAATATGGCTTAGAAACATTACTTTTAAAAATATGTACATTTCCTGAAGGCGTAATTTTCAAAATGTTGTCCTTATTATAATTTGCAACATACAAATTCCCTTGAGGATCTGTATCCATACCAATCGGGCCGTCAATCATTTTACTTTGAGAGAACAATTTATTTTTACCATCAGGCGACACCGTATAAATTGAATTATCACCAAAACTAGCAACATAAACATTGCCCTTATTATCAATAGTTATGCCCGTTGGCGAGGTATATTTGCTCAACAAAGACTTATCAGGGTCAGTGTAACCACCTGTCTCAGTACGGCCTTCCATAGTTTGTTCGTAGGCATCTGCAGCTTGTGAAGGCGCAGCGGTAGTCCTTGAAACAGGAGTGGAGGCAGACGATGATTTTGTTGTAGTTTTTGCGGCAGAAGGCTTTGCACTGGTTGCTTTTGTTGTATTATCAGGCTTCGTCACAGGTTGTTTCGCTGTTGTAGCTGCTGCCGGCTTATTAATTTTATTTTTTAAATCTTGTGCTTGTTTATACTCATAAGTATTTGTAGGGATAGCGTTTGCGAACTCCAAGGCCTGTTTATCCATATTCAGCGTAAAATATAAATTAGCCAGCTTCAAATATGTTGGATAATCACGAGGCTCAATGGTAATAACTGCTTCATACGCTCGAATAGCTGTTTGCAAATCACCAAAATGCTCGTAAAGACTGCCTAAATTAAAATAAGCATCGGCAAACTCAGGATCATGCTGAATCGCTTTTTGAAAAGCAAGTGCAGCACGCTCAAAATCATTATTATTAACATATTCTAAACCTGAATTGTAATATTCAACAGCCTCAACACTCTCAGATTCACCGGCTTTCACAGGCATAGCCGCTATAGCAACGGTCATTACTATCAAGACCAATAATTTAGCTATAATACTCTTTTTCATTCTATCCTACCTCAATTATTTTTTAGTAAAATTCGCCACACGTTCGTAATTATAAGCTGCATTGATTAGAATTTCTTCTTGTAGAGCCGGAGCCATCAAATGCAATCCTACTGGCATGTTATCACTATCGTAACCGCAAGGCAAACTCATCGCAGGCAGCCCTGCCAAATTAGCCGTAATCGTACCTATATCCATCAAATACATACTCAACGGGTCGTCAATTTTTGAACCAATCTCATAAGCTGTTGTCGGGCATGTTGGCGACAAAATCACATCCGCTTTCTCAAATGCCTTATCTATATCCTGTTTTATCAACTGGCGCAATTGTTGTGCTTTTTTATAATAAGCGTCATAATACCCGGAACTTAAAACATATGTACCAAGCACAATCCTACGTTTTACCTCATCGCCAAACCCTTCAGCGCGAGTATTTTCATACATTTCAAGCAAATTCGCAGGCTCGCTTGTACGCTTGCCATACTTAACCCCATCATAACGAGCCAGGTTAGAACTGGCCTCAGCTGTCGCAACAATATAGTATGCAGCGATTGAGTACTTGAGCAACGGAAGCGAAATTTCAACAATCTCGGCACCCATAACCTTATACGCTTCAATAGCTGCTTCAACAGATTTTTTAACATCCGGACTCACACCCTCAGCCATAAGTTCTTTAATTACACCAATTCTCAAACCTTTAATTCCCTCTTTCATACATTCAGAGAATTTAGGTACCGGTATATTCAATGACGTAGAGTCATTGGCATCATACCCGCTAATCGCTTCAAGCAACATAGCCGCATCAGTCACACTATGAGCGAATGTCCCAACCTGATCAAGCGATGATGCAAAGGCAATCACACCGTAACGCGAAACACGCCCGTATGTCGGCTTAATACCGACAATACCGCAAAAACTTGCCGGCAAACGTATGCTGCCGCCTGTATCTGAGCCTAACGCAAGAGTCGATTCATAGGCCGCAACGCACGCTGCAGAACCTCCCGAGCTGCCACCCGGTACTCGAGATAAATTATGAGGATTTTTTACAGGCTTGAATGCCGAAGTTTCATTCGACGAACCCATCGCAAATTCATCCATGTTGGTTTTACCAATTATCGAAATTAAGTTTTCTTTCAACTTCTGAGTAACTGTGGCATCATACGGAGATATAAAGTTCTCTAAAATTCTGCTTGATGCTGTAGTTTTATAATTTTTTAGATTTATATTATCCTTTAAAGCAATCGTGATACCGGCTAATGGCGGCAACACTTCGTTATTTTTAATTTTTTCATCAACTTTTCTCGCATTGTCAAGGGCATAATCAAAAGTATAAGCATTAAACGCGCCTATCTTCGTATCCATTCCCTCAATCTTTTGTATCGAAGCCTCAGCCAGCTCAACCGCGCTAATTTCTTTACTCAAAAGAGCTTCTCTTTGCTCTGCTGCCGTTAATGTTATTACTTCCTTAAAACTCACGTCCTTACCCTCATTACATGCTAATGCTATTATATAACGCACATGTGAAAAGTCCAACGATTGTTAAGTTTTCTACAACTACCCCGAATGTGCTACAATATCCGCATGATAAAGTCCTTCAAATGCAAAGAAACCGAAAAAATCTGGAATGAGATCTTCTCTAAAAACTTCCTGCAGATATTCAAAAACGCGCATTGCACAAACTAAGAATGATAAATGCTGCAGGGATTTTAGATGACTTGCTAATCCCTCCCAATAATCGCCTTGAAATGTTAAAAGGCGACAGACAAGGACAATATTCAATCAGAATTAATGACCAATATAGAATTTGCTTCAGATGGCTTGATAATCAAACCTTTGATGTTGAAATAGTTGATTATCATTAAGATTTTTGTTGATTAGGGGTTGTCATTACGTATGACGTAATGTATAATATTAATATACATTACTAAAAAGGGCAATGATATGACCGAATATATTGAATTAACAACCGTTGGTGAAATGCTAAAAGAAGAATTTTTAGAGCCTTTCAAATTATCACAAAATGCTCTGGCAAATGCCATTTTTGTGCCGCCGAACAGAATAAATCAAATTATTAAAGGCATTAGAAGGATAACTGCAGACACGGATTTAAGACTGACAAAGTACTTCGGCTTAAGTCAAGGTTATTTTTTACGCTATCAGGATGACTACGAATTGAGAATTGCTAAACGTAAAATTGCTAATGAAATTAATTTAATTCAACCACTACAAGCACAAGGCTAGCTATCCAAGTTCACGTGCTTTTTGAGCGGTTTTTGCAATAACATTTTCGAGCACAGCTTGCATATCACTTTGCGCGATAACATTGTTACCAACTTCTGTACAACCGCCGGGAGTCGTTACAGCTTTAATCAAAGCTTCAGGCGTATCATCACAATTCAAAATCATTTTTCCTGCGCCTAGCGCTGTTTGCGCAGACAAAGTAAGCGCTGTTTTATAATCCAAACCTAATTTTTCGGCAGCTTTCGCCATTTGGTTAATTATGTAATAATAAAACGAAGGACCTGAGCCGCTAAGCGCTGTCACAGCATCAATATTTTTTTCATCAATCTCAACAACACAACCGACTTTTGAAAACATTTCCATAACAAAATTCACATCATCACCTGACGCAAATTTACCCTTTGCAACCGCGCTCATGCCGGCATTAACCAGAGCAGGAGTGTTCGACATAACACGAACAACAGGAACATTGCCAATAATATCTTCCATCGTTTTGATTGAAATACCTGCCGCAATTGAAACTACCAATTTATCAGCTGTTAAAAACGGCTTTATTTCAGCCAAAACATCTTTTAGAACAAACGGTTTTGTACACAACAAAATAACATCAGCGTTTTTAACAAGTTCTTCATTTGATGCGCAAATATTAATACCAAACTTTTTTTCAGCAGCATTGGCAGCATCGTTATTAATTTCAGCTGCGTAAACTTGTGTCGCAGAAACGAATTTTGACTCCAAAACTCCTGCCAGGATGGCAGTTGCCATTTTTCCGAGACCTATAAACCCAATTTTTTTGTTCATATTAATTAACCTTTATCCTATTTTACGTTGACTTTGTCTTTTGTCTTATTTATTATGATACTACTAAAAAAAATATCAAGGAGCAATAAAATGAGACGTACACTGGAAGGAACAAAAAGAAAAAGACAAAAAGTCAGCGGTTTCAGAGCAAGAATGGCTACACCGGGCGGACGCGCTGTTATTAACAGAAGACGTTCAAGAGGTCGTCACAAACTCGCTGTTGTCGCTAAAAAATGCGCTTAGCATAACTTTTTCTTTATTTCATAGTTTGATAAAAGAGCTGTTAAAACGACAGCTCTTTTATATGGATTTATTTCTTTTGTGTTTTATTAGACAAAAACAACAAATAACGTATTGTTTGTAATCCACTCATTAATTCGCACTGCACATCTAGTACATATTTTAAGCTTTCTTCCATGCCTTCAAACTTAGCTTCGATTCTCTTTTCTATATCTTCTTTTAACATGATTTCTTACCTCATTTAATAATTTTATATCGATAATATCTTCGTTATATCAGAGATATTTATAATATATCAGCTTGATATAGTTTTGTCAAACTTCTACAATACTTATATGAAAGATGATATTTTATTAAAATTAGGCTATAAAGTAAAATATGAAAGGGATAAAAGAGGTATTTCCCAAGAAAAGTTATCCGAACTAAGTGGTGTGGGTATTACCACTGTTGGTATGCTTGAACGTGGTGAAGGAAATGTCACCATCAAAAATTTATTGAAAATTGCAAAAGTTTTAGAATTAGATTTGGGTATATTAACAGATTTTAAACTATAAACTATCAAAAAGTGGTAAGGTGGGCTATTGCCCACCAGATATAACTGGATTGCCACACTCGTTCTGCGAACTCGCTCTCAATGACAATCAGACTGTAGTACGCTTCCAACAACACTGCTATTAAGTCATTTTTACTTCAACTAATTTTCTAAATATATTATGAAATTCATCATACGTGATAGTCAGGGGTTTCGATGTGTCATGAGGATTAGCAATCGTAACAGTCTGTTTTGCTTTATCTATGCCGGCAATAGCATATGCATGCCCGCATATAAACTGACCTTTATCATCCATGTACCAATATTCTTTAGGCGTTTGAACAAGTTTCTTTACACCATAGATATCTGTTTCTTCGACTGTCGTCATTCTTTTGTGTACGTATCTTCCATTAGATTTATCAGCTGTAGTCACCCCTAAAACGTAATTGCCATAATCATCTGCATACTTATCAAGATTGATAACACCTGAGTTTGTATATATGTCTTTACCGCCAACGCCTGTTATATCATGCACCGCATCATCTATACGACCGCCTCCGGTTATATGAAGGCTTTGACCGGGCTTACCATTGCGCATTTGTCTTTGTAATTTTGAATAGGCTCGCTCAATAATTTTCACGCCCATATCACTGTCAGATGTACGTAAATGCTGCTGTTTAGCTACCTCCGACGCAGCTACAATAATATCTTTTTTAGCGCCAATAAATTTAACACTATAGGAACCATCGGGCAGCACTGTAATCATATTCTCAATTATTTTTTGACCTTTAGCATTTCTTGAAAGCCCGTATAACGCAGACAATAAGTAGCAATCACCGACATTTTGCTGTTCAATTTCTATCCCTTTAACGCCTTTAGGAAAGAGCATTTTAAAGATTTTTTCTTTTGCCTCTGAGGCTGCATCCGCAACTTTTTTTGATAAGTCTGATACCTGATTCTTACTTGCATTTAACGCTGTGTCTATTTTTGATGCCTGCTCCTTAGCAGCATTTAAAGCTTGCCCTGCGTTATATGTTTTTCTCGCATAAACTGCCGTTGATATAGCTAAACCACCTGCAAGCACGGACAGCCCAATCGTGCTCCAATTGATTTTTTTAGAAGGTTCCTCAATATTTTGCTCTTGAGGTCGGGCTTGAGGCACTTGAGCAACAACAGGTTGATTATTTTGCCTGAGTTCAGGAGTCATATAATTCTTAACGAGGTTACCACCGGGTTGAACAACACTAACTTGAGACATCGACACTTCCTTATTTTGTTTTATCACAACACATATAATAATAAAAACAAAAGACAAACAAAAATTGCCTTTTGCTTATTTTTGCCACCACCCCAAAGATTAAACCAACTTGAGCGATTGAATTTTCTTTTTGAATTGGTAAAATGAGGATGCAGAAAAAGGAAACTTTATGAGTAAAAGCATATTATTTGTCATTGACGAGGTTGAGCTTAGATATTTTGAATTTAATAAACTGGTTACTAACTTCTGGCTGATACATGAATTTTTAAAACGTAATTTTAACGTTTCTATAACCACAAAAAATAGATTATTTCTCGAAAATGCTGTTGCAAAAGCAATTACATTTGAAACAAAAATCAAAGAATTAGATATTGTTTACAACAAAAACGAAATCGAAAGCAACATAAACACATTTGATGTCGTATTCTTCCGTCCTGACCCACCGGTGAATATCGACTACATCAATGCTTGCTATGTATTTGATTTTATTGATACTGAAAAAACATTGGTAATAAATAATCCCAAAAGTATTCAAAGCTTCAACGAAAAATTCCACGTAAACTATTTCCCGCAATACGTACCCAAAAATATCGTGACTTCTTCAAAATCTAAAATCATAGAATTTGTACAGGAAGCAACCGAAGCAATTTTAAAACCGCTCAATCGCTGCTTTGGAAGCGGGGTATACTACCTGCATAAAAACGATAAAAACCTGAACTCAATCATCACAACCGCTACCGAAAACGAGAAAACACTCGTAACCGTCCAAAAATATCTGAATGGTGCAACCAATGGTGACAAGCGCGTTTTAATTATCGGTGAAACAGTTTTGGACGAGTGCGTAATGAAATTACCGGGCAGAGATGACTTCAAGTTCAATGCCCACAACGACGAGTCTTTCAGCAAATCAACGCTAACAGAAAATGAACGCAACATGGCAAAAGATGTCGCTAAAATTTTGTCTAAACAAGGGCTATATATGGTAGGGCTCGATGTAATCGACGAAAAAATTATCGAAATAAACGTCACGAGCCCATGCTACTTCATAAAAGAAATTAACGCGTTTTATAATACTAATTTCGAAGAAAAAATCTTGGATGCTTTGCTAAACTTAATAAAAGACCACCACTGCTACCAAAAAAGTCTTGAATTTTCATCAAATTAAGTTATAATGAAATAAAGGGCAGGGATGCGCTAACATCCCTTTTATAAACCCTTGATTACCTGAGAGCTAAAATTATCATCAAGATAATTATTAGCTCTTTTTCAGATATATTCATTTTCTCACCTCCTTTCAGTTTTATATACCTGAGTTGTTGTGCTGGAGGGGCGAGGTTTCGGGTTTACCCTTATTAAATTTTCAATCTTTTATTTTATTATAGTATAATAAGTCTATACATAAATATTTTAAGGGGAAATAAATGGGATTAAGTATAACTATTGCTATCGTTGCTTTTGTCATAGGTGCTGTAATCGGTGCACTTGTGATTAAATCCAAAATGCAGCAAACAATTAATGAAAAAGAAAACGCGCTTGTACGCGCCAATACACAGTTGGAGAGCTACACCAATCTCGGTGAAATCTTCCAAAATATTGCTGATAACACAATCAACAAAACTCAAGACAGCCTGATACAAAAACACCAGACTGCGCTTGAGCCGTTCCAAAAAGAATTAAAAGAATTTAAAGAAAAAGTAGAACTGCTGAAAAACACAGGCATCGAAAATACAGCTGCCCTAAAAGAAAAAATCGACAACCTGACAAAAGACAGTAACGCAATAAAATTTAAAGCAGAAGAACTAACCGAAGCGTTAAAAGTCAACGCAAAAGGACGCGGTATGTTCGGCGAAATCGTTCTTGAACAAATTCTCACAAGCTCCGGCTTAATAAACCAAAACGACGACAAAGCAAAAGGCAACTACATTACCCAAAAAGGCTTCAGAGACCTCGACAACCCAACCAGCAAATCTAACATGCCAGACGCGGTTGTATTTTTCCCGGAAGGCAACAGACACCTTATTATTGACTCAAAATGCCCGCTAAATTATTTCCAAGAATACGTAAATGAAAATGACGACACACTGAAAGAAGCACATATCAAAAATTTCGATAACGCACTAAATACAATGGTTGAAGACTTAAGTAGCAAATACAATAACCTCGACGGGCTTAATACACCTGAATTTAAGCTTATGTTCATTCCGCTGGAATCTTGTGTCTCTTATGTTTATGACAATCAGGATTTGATTCTGAAAGCCAACAAAAAGAATGTAATTATAGTCGGGCCTTCGTCATTGCTTGCAACACTAAAAATAATTCGCGAAGCGTGGGACGGTAAAAATCTCTCCGACAACATGTACGAAGTCCAAAACCACGCCGTAAATCTCTATGAAAAATTCTGCATTTTCCTCGCAAAAATGGAAGGACTGCAAAAGAATTTCAATACGCTTGACACTGGCTTCAAAGACGTTTTCACAACAATGGTCGGGCCGCGCGGATTAATCAATCAATTTGAAAAATTCAAAAACCTCGGTATAAATCCGAACAAACAGATTGACGTAAAATATTTAACAACAAACGAAGAAATCGAAGAAGAAGCACTAGTCTAAATAGTAAACGGTTTATTCATAATTTCCTCTGACACCATAGTTGCGCGTCTGTAGTTTTCATCCAATTCATTCAGCCTGTCAGTCAAGGTCTTTCCGTTTTCATCAGGCTTGCCGGCATTTTCTTTTATACGTGCAAGGCTCTCCTTGAAACCGGGATATCTAGCTTCAAGATGTGCAATCATCTGTTCTTCGGAAGCATTTTGCTTTTCGACAGGGTGCCCAGCTTTAAAACTCTTCGAATTAAAGTTCGATTTGTAAAGTTGTGATGTAAAAATTGGTTGAATTTTCATAATTATAGCGTTCCCTTTCATTATTTCATGCCAAAAAGTTCATCCATTTCATCTTCTGATAATGGAGCTGCTTGACGAATTAGCTCAAGCATTCTATCAAGCTCCTCGACATTGTCAGTATCTACATTTTTGCTACAGTTATTAAAAGTGCCCCTTCCGGCAAAAAGCCAGTCCAACTCATCTTGTGAGGGTAGTGATGGACTTGGATTCTCATAAGCTGCGACCGTTTCGCTAAATCTTTCATATCTATCGCCCATTTTATTCAGTCGTTTTTCCTCACCCTGTTTAAACGACTGCGCGTTGTCTCTTTTGCAGTAATTAAAATTATTAACCGATAAAATTTTCATTTTTGTGGATCCTTTCTTTACTCAGAATTCTTTGTTTAAATATACTTATCGTCTTTTGTATAAATATAGACCCAGCTACTCAACAGAATCTTCATACAGATCACCCTCTAATGAATCTGTTTCAGTATGATACACTCTCTCGTCAAGGAGATTTCCGGGCGCATTGCCTGCACCATGCGTAAAAAGTGAATTGATTATTTTCTTCGCATGAGCATCCATAGCATCTTTATTTCCATAAATACTATTCTGCGCCACAACCTCAGGAGTTATCAATAACTCGGCAGACACAGACGCACCTCCCTCAAGCTGTGCCCCAAGAACACATTTAACCTCATCAAACAGCTCATTCTCCATCAATCTATCTATAATATCATCACCTAAGCCGGGGTTTTTTCTTACTTGTTCAAGCAGCGCATCCTTATCACGGTAAAACTGTTCACGTTCAAATTCTTTAATCTCTGCCAGTATTTGGGGAAGATTACGACGAAAATCAGCAGCCGAGAACTTGGGGCGCTCCCGCTCACCCTTTGAACCACGAAAACTGTTGGATTCCGCTGGTTTATTATAATTGTAAAAGCTTATCGGGTTGATTCTCATTTTTGTGATTCCTTTCTTCGGATGCGTCTACCTCAGATTACATCAATAAAACGCTGATTTATACCTTTTGTTTAAATTAGAATAAGAATTATTATAAAAAATTTACAAACCATGACTATTGACACATGACCATGTTTTTTATAAAGTTAGGTTAGCCTAACAAATTTAGGTTTGATATAAAGAATGAACATAACATCAGTTGCAAAATATATTGATCAACCCTTGGTCATAAATAATCTTCAAAAAACAATGCCCGCAGTCGTAATCGGTGGAGCGGGTTTATTCGGTGTGTACAATTATTTCAAAACTGAACCCGAAAAACGCAAAACTCAAGCAATCAAAGACACAATTGTACTAGGCTCAACTGTCACAGCCTCACTAATCGGCGCACGAGGACTAAAAGTCGGTAATACTCAGATATTAAAAGCATTGATGCCACTGGAAAAAGCTGAAACCATTATTGTACAGCAAGCCAAAGCCGTTGAAAAATACTTAAAAGACCACGGCGTAATAGACAAAAAACTTGTCGCCATTCTCGAAAAAGCAAAATCAAAATCACTCAATCCCAATGAAATTCAAGAAATAACTACATCTTTGCCCAAAGGCAAAGGGCGCGAAGAATTATTTTCACAGATCTTTTCGCCTCAAGAAGAATTAACTTCCCAAGGAATTTTTAAAGAAATGAAACGCCTCCCCTGGTACGGCGCGTATGCGGTTGGCGGCGGCCTCGCAGGTGGAATAGTTGCCGACAAAGTTACCGGCACAGGCAGTAAAAAATCCTATGCCAACAAGGTCAAAGAAGCCTGTTATCAGTACTGTGCTAACGTCTTATTATGTATTGTCGGCGCAGGTGCAGCCCTTTTCGGACTAGAAAAACTAGAAAAAGCAGGTGTTGTCAAAAATCCATCGCAACTTTTGAAATTGGGAACAGTAATCGCAGGAATTTTAGGTGTAGGTGTAATATTCGGCAGCATTGCCGCCAACTTAATCGGCAAAAAAGTTATTAATCCCATGTTCGGCGAAAAAGAGGACGCTAAATGCAAAAAATCAATTTACTCCGAGCGCAAGCCGGAAGTTCTCGACATAGCAATGCACGCTGACGACCTTGCAACAGCAGGAATATACTCAGGATTCAGATGGATTGAGGCAGTTTTGCCGGCACTATACATAATGGCGGGCTACCGCGCCGGCATGGGCTACCGCAATAACCACCACTGTCACGGACATCACAGACACCACCATAAACAAGAACATCATAGAAGTATGGAATTTACACGCTCAGGCAAACTCAGCCCAGCCTTCAGCAAAATACATTTTAACAGGTAATTTTTGCCGTTTTTAGTATTAGCATTTTAGTAGGATGGGTTGGGCGTTTTCACCCAACCCATCCATAAAGTTTTTACCTCGTATATTTGATGGGTTAAATGAAGTTGCTTAACCCATCCTACAGCTGCTAACGTACTTACACTGTCATTCCGCAACATATTTATTGGGGGATTTATAAGGACGCTTGTTTGCGGAATCTACTATCGTGGAGTTATGAGATTCCGAATAATCACAAATAATATATATCGCAATGTTTATTGATTCGGAATGACACATAGCTTATAGCCCACCCTACATTACTCAATATCAAAAAATATTATCAATCCAGACGATCAACAGCACTGCCGAGCGCGGCAACAACAGCCAAGAGAACAACCCCTGCCGAAAGGCCTAAGACACCCACCGCAGCAGTATCACCCGCACTGACTAAGACATCACTGTAATTTTGACTCTTATCTATATCATAGGCCGCAGCCGCTGTATAATGATTGTATTTGTCAATATTTGATTCTGAGCTATTATCAGAAAAGGCTCTGTATCCTAACCACCCTGCCGAGAGGAGAATAGGTGCAGCAATAGCTGTCAGACAAAGTGCTTCTCTCGCCTTAGATTGTTTCATAGGTGCATCAGGGTCGCCAAATTTGACTTGTGGTTGAATAGAATAATTATTTGCTGAATTTATTTTCATCTCGATTCCTTCCAATTGTGGTTACACTTGCTTTAAAAACAAACATAAAAAAATTTGCTACCCTTACCCTTACCCTTACCCTTACCCTTACCCTTACCCTTACCCTTACCCTTACCCTTACCCTTACCCTTACCCTTAAAATTTTATCATTGAGCAAGTTTCGGGCATGAAAAATTCATTTTCATATTTCTTAACAATTACACCTAAATTTTTTCTCCCCACCAAATTTATGGCTCATACTTTCTTTTTGCCAGAAAAAGAAAGAAATGAGACAAATAATTGTTCGTGATATTATTGGGCTGATGCTATATCTGAAAATAAAATAACAAGAAGTCAGTTTGTTTTTATAAAGATTTAAATAATTTAATTTTAATAAAACTTAACATTTAAGTCTGCAAATACACATCTGCATTGATGGTCGGCAATAGTTACAAAAACTATATAAGTTGCATGTTTAAAAAAACAAAATATTGACAGTTTTTAAAGCAGCCTTGTAATATGCGTTTTGGTTGAAAAAATTAACTTGCGTCAAAATTTTCAGCATGTATCATTAATTATTAAGTATACAAAAGTAAGTAACAAGAGGCTTTAATGTCAAAAGACGTCCTTGAATTTGAAGGAAAAATACTAGAATCAATGCCAAACGCTATGTTTAGAGTTGAACTCGATAACGGACACGAAATTCTGGCACATATCTCAGGAAAAATCAGAAAAAATTTCATAAGAATTTTACCAGGAGATAAAGTAAAAGTCGAAATGACCCCCTATGACCTCACACGCGGACGTATTACTTACAGACTAAAATAAAAAACTTGAAAAGGAACAAGCCATGAAAGTTAGATCATCAGTAAAAAAAATATGCGATAAATGTAAGATTATCAAAAGAGCAGGTGTTATCATTGTAATTTGTGAAAACCCAAAACACAAACAAAGACAAGGATAGCCCACAAGGTGGGTTTCAATCACTGGTTGATTGGCTCAATTGACAAGATAAATGTACTAAAGTAGGGTGCGTCCCACGCACCAAAAGATAAAAATAAGCCTAAAATTACACAGTAAACAACACAGTTTAATATAGTTAATAACACCAAGAGCGGTGTGAAGGACAGCCCGAAGGGCAAAGGAGACAAAATGGCAAGACTCGCAGGGGTCGATTTACCCCGTAACAAAAGAATGATAATAGCATTAACCTATATTTACGGCATAGGACCTACTCGTTCGGCCAAAATATTGACAGCTGCAGGTATTTCGTTCGATTTGAGAACTGACGACCTTACAGATGACGATATTAAACAACTAAGAAACGAGATTTCTCACTATACTATAGAAGGTGACTTGAAAAGAGAAGAAACCTTAAACGTAAAAAGATTAAGCGAAATTAACTCTTACCGTGGTATGCGTCACAGACGTAAACTGCCTGCAAGAGGTCAAAGAACTAAAACAAATGCAAGAACAAGACGCGGCAAAAAAACCGGTCCTGTTTCTAAGAAAAAATAAGCGCGACCGAGCCGAGGCTGAAGGGGTTTGCGGTCAGCAAAACCCGAAACGCCGCTAAAGGCGAGTGAGCAAGAACAATTAAAGGAGTAATATAAGACAATGGCTAGACCGGTAAAAACAAAAAAGAAAGAAAAAAAGAATGTGCTGCAAGGTGTTGTGCACATACAATCAACTTTCAATAATACCATCGTTACTTCATCTGATACTATGGGCAACGCAATTGCCTGGGCATCAGCCGGTGCTTGTGGTTTCAAAGGTGCACGAAAAGGCACTCCATTCGCAGCACAATCAGCAGCTGAATTAGTTGCGAAGAAATCAATCGACCAAGGTATGAAAAAAGTTGAAGTCTATATCAAAGGACCGGGTTCAGGCAGAGAAACAGCTATCAGAGCTATTCAAGCTGCCGGCTTGGAAATTACATTAATTAAGGATGTGACCCCAGTTCCTCACAACGGCTGCCGTCCTCCTAAAAAACGTAGAGTGTAGCGCGAGCGAGCGGAGGGCGCCAGGGCGGCTTCGCCGACCTGAAAACCCGTTTAACGCGAGCGAGTAAGAATACATAAAAAGAAGTACAAAAACAAAATAAGGAGTCAAAAAATTGGCTAGATATACAGGACCTACAAATAAATTATATCGCAACCGCAAAGTCACAGACTTATCGAACAGAATGTTGGTAAGTTCTATCAGGCAAAGTGCTTCAGGTCAGCATGGTGCTGCTAGAAAAAAACTTTCTGAGTACGCGTTGCAATTAAAAGAAAAACAAAAAATTCGTTTCACATACTTGGTAAGTGAAAAACAATTTGCAAAATATTACGTAGAAGCTGCAAGAAGAAGTGGTGTTACAGGTACTATCCTTTTACAACTTTTAGAAAGCAGGCTCGACAACGTAGTGTTCAGAGCTGGATTTGCCATCACAAGAAAACAATCTCGTCAGGTTGTAAACCACGGACACGTTTTGGTTAACGGTAGAAAAGTTGATATTCCATCTTATCTCGTTAAACCCGGCGATGTTATCACAGTAAAAACCAAAAGCAATAACTTCATCAAATCTGTGACTGATTCCATTGATATGGCTATCGCTCCTGTTTGGATGACTATCGACAAAGAAAAACAAAATATTTCTTTCGATAGAATCCCGGAACGCGAAGAAATGGACCCGGAATTCAAAGAACAGTTAGTTATTGAGTATTATTCTAAGTAATTGCAGGAGATAAAAAACATGGAATTAAAAATAAAATGTGTAACAACCACAACAAGTTCAGACGGTTCCCAGTATGGTAAATTCGTAATCGAGCCACTAGAAAGAGGTTTCGGTACAACTATCGGTAACTCACTTAGACGTGTCTTACTTTCTTCACTGGAAGGAAGCGCCGTTACATCTTTAAGAATTGAAGGTATAACTCACGAATACACATCTATACCCGGTGTTGTTGAAGACGTAATTGACATAATGCTAAACCTGAAAGGTCTTGTTGTTAAAACTGACAACAGCGACGTTCAGCACTTAAGACTAGACGTTGATAAAGCCGGTCCTGTACTGGCAAGCGATATCCAACTTCCATTAGGCGTAAAAGTTGTAAACCCTGACTGGGTTATCTGCACAATCGCTGAAGGTGGAAGCATTCACGCTGATATCATTGTTGAAACCGGCAAAGGCTACATCACTCAAGATGTATTAAAAGAAAACAAAGGCGGTATGCCAATCGATATGTTACCGATTGACGCATCGTTTATGCCTATCAAACGCGTTAGCTACAACGTAGAAAACGCCCGTGTAGGTGAGTTTATCGACTTTGATAAATTATCATTAGAAATCTGGTCTAACGGCAGTGTTGAAGTTAGCGCAGCATTATCAATGGCAGCTAATCTCTTGATTGAGCGTTTATCACAAATTGCAGCAATCACAGGTCAAGCTCCATCGCTTCCAACGCCTCAAATCATTGAAGAAGAAGAGGAAGAAGTAGGCGAAACTACTGATATTACAATCGAGGATCTGGAATTGTCAGTAAGAGCATATAACTGTTTGAAACGTGCAAGCATCAATTCAATGCAAGAGCTTTTGAAAAAATCAGAGCACGATTTATTGAACATTAAAAACTTCGGTAAAAAATCATCAGATGAAGTTATTGAGAAATTACACTCAGTAGGACTTGATTTGATGCCTAATCCCGAAGGTGTAGAAGAATACACTATATAATATAAAGGATTCATAAAATGAGACACCAATCCAAAAAACACAGACTGGGAAGAGCCCAAGACCAAAGAAAAGCACTATTGCGTGCTTTGGCGACTGAGCTGTTCTTACATGATGAAATAACAACCACAATGGCCAGAGCAAAAGCTCTTAGACCCTATGCCGAAACTATAATCACAATGGCAAAATGTGGTGACTTAAACTCAATCCGTCACGCAGCAGGTCGTATTTATAACAAAGAAACAGGCAAATTCATCGACATGACTAGCGGCGAGTTGACAGAGACAAAAGAAAAAGGCAAAAAATACACTTCTCAAACAGTTTTGAGAAAACTATTCAGAGTAATCGGAAAAAAATACGCTGACCGCAAAGGTGGTTACACACGTATTTACCGTATGCCGCCACGTCGCGGTGACGCTTCCGAGATGGCTTTAATCCAATTAGTCTAGGCAAAATTATGCCTCAACGTTGGGCTATCGACATCGAATATATCGGCGCAGCATACGCAGGAAGCCAAATACAATGCGAGGGGGGCTCAAATAAAAGTTCAACGTCAAACAACCCCGAACAATGTGGAAAAGGTAAACTCGACAAAAAACGAATCAATAATCCCGATATAAAAACTATACAAGGCGAGCTGGAACAAGCTCTTAGCACATTGATAAAGACCAATACAAAAACAATATTCTCAGGCAGAACCGACGCCGGAGTAAACGCACTGGCACAAGTTGCTCATTTTGATACAGATTGTGAAATCGATTCGAACAAAATGCTAAACTCGCTAAACGCGCTTTTACCTAATGATATTAGTGTAAAAAATCTAAGAGAAGTTGATAAAACTTTTCACGCACAAAAAAGTGCGAAATGGCGTTGGTACCGCTACATAATTGCAAACCGCAAACATCGTAGCACCTGGGATAAGCCCTCTCTTCTGATTCGCAATGGATTAGACATAGAGAGAATAAATGAATCGTTGGGTTATTTAAAAGGGAAACATGATTTCACAACTTTTAAATGCTCAAAGACCGAAAACCCCGCAAAAGAGTGCAATATTTATATAGCGCAAGCTTCAAAAACTAAAAACGATATGATTTATATTGATTTAGTGGCTGACAGATTCCTATATAATATGGTGCGGATAATAGTCGGAACGATGCTTATGATTGAAGAAAACTCACTACCTCCGTCGGTAATGAAAGAAATTCTCGAAAGCAAAGACCGCCAAAAAGCAGGGAAAACAGTTACACCCGAAGGGTTGTATCTGATGAAAGTAGAATACAATAACAACAGCAATATGGAGGCTATAATAAATGAAAACTTATTCTGCTAAGCCTTTAGAAGTAGAAAGAAAGTGGTATATAATAGACGCTGAAGGACAAAAACTCGGACGTCTTGCTGCTACAGCTGCAAATCTTCTAAGAGGAAAGCATAAACCACAATATACACCACACGTTGACACAGGCGACTTTGTCATCGTTATTAATGCTGAAAAAATCACTGTCAGCGGTAATAAAGAGACAGATAAAAAATATTATCACCATACAGGATACCCCGGTGGTCTTAAAACTATCAGCTTCAAAGCTTTAATGGAAAAAGATCCCAGAACGGCAATCGAAAAAGCTGTTAAAGGTATGTTACCGCACAACACATTGGGCGGTGAGCAATTCAACAAGTTAAAAGTATACGTAGGCAGCGAACATCCGCACCAAGCGCAACAACCTGTTGAATACAAAAAAGTGGAGGTTAAATAATGACTACTGAAGGAATAATGGCAACAGGCAGAAGAAAATGCGCTATCGCTTGTGTAAAACTCGTTAAAGGCAAGGGCAGAGTTTTCGTAAACGGCAAAACATTAAAAGCATATTTTGGTAATCACCCTGCACTGGAAATGACTATATTTAAGCCACTTGCACTTACTGACAATGTAGCTAACTTTGATGTCAGAGTAAGAGCATTCGGCGGTGGTATCGCAGCTCAGGCTGATGCAATCAAACACGGTATCTCAAAAGCATTGCTTGAAGTAAATCCTGAATACAAAAAAGTATTACGCGAAGAAGGCTTGCTGACACGTGACGCGCGTGTTAAAGAACGTAAAAAATACGGCCGCAAAAAAGCAAGAAAAAGATTCCAATTCTCAAAACGTTAATACTTTACAAAATATATCAAAAAAAAGAGTTTCGCATCGGAGCTCTTTTTTTGTTTTCGATTTTTTGCCGTGCATGTTGTTGAACCATTGACCATAAAAGTAGGGTGGTGCTTATAGCCCACCAACATTAAGGCAAAAAATGCATTGGCGTACTAGTGCCTGCACCTTAGTTACTTAACCCACCAAAAAATTAAAAATGCAGCGCACATTCAAGCTATTTGCCTTGTTTTTTCAACTCGGAAGTATAATCTGCGATGACGCGTTTAACGATGTCTTCTTCGGGTTCATCTGTTGTAATTTGAAAGGCGCTGGCTCCCGGGTGGCCGCCGCCGCCATATTTTTGTGCAATACCGCTCACATTAATATCTTTGCTGCGAACACTGAACTGCGGGCCCGTTTTGTAGAACGAAATTTCCACTCCATCAATATTGAGCAGGTCTTGCACCATTCGTTTACTCTCGTTGCTTACATGTGCTCGATATCCTTTTTCGGACGCAATATCTTGTAGCCTCTTCATTTCTTCGTCTCTGACAAAATATGCGATTTTTCCATCGTCAGTTAGGCAAACAAGGTTGAGCGCGTATTTTCTTACATCAAAGACCTCTTTCGGGATACCGTCAAATATTTTATCTTTTAGTTCCGAGCATTTTACTCCTTGTTGGACCAGCAGGGCCGCATCTGAAAATGATTTGTGGTTCCTGATATAATTGAATCCCCCGGTATCGGACAGTAAGCCACAGAAAATATTTTCATGAAACACCGATGGCAGCTGTTCCGGCTTTATACCCATTGGCTCCATAAATTGCATTATTAGTTGCGTTGCTGAGTTGGCTGTTGTATCAATCAAATTAATTTGAGCATATTTATTATCTGTTGTTTTTTGAGTTGCTTCATCCGTGATTGTTTCTATCGGGTGATGGTCAATTTTTACTGTTTTTGTCGCGTTTGAGAAAATATCTCTGTAATAATTATCAGCCATTAGCCGAATCTTTGCAGTGTCAACAGCAATAGCCAGATCGTACTTGCCAAATTCCTTTGTTAAATC
>JAVBNU010000079.1:0-21923 GCA_031551265.1 Candidatus Gastranaerophilaceae bacterium | reverse complement strand
ATAATATTGTGCAAACATTTTTGTAGACACATTGGAGTAGGGATACACAGATATATAGCTTTTGCATTAAATGTATTCAGCATTTCACACAAAATTTTCAACGTCATACCAGTGAATATCGCTTCATCTACAATTATTACTTTTTTATTTTCTACAAGAGACTTTATAGGATATAATTTGCTCCAGATAAATTTTTTTCTCTCGTCAGGATCAGTCACAGACAAATACCTTTCATTAGGCGACAAGTTAACAATAGCAGGTAAGTACTGTTTATTTATAGCTAATGCCAGCCCTATCGCATAATATATACCTGTCTGTGGGCAAGGCACAACTGCATCTGCGTCGTTTACTATTGATGGAGGGATTTCCGAAAAAAGACTTTTGCCTAATTCGATTCTGAATTCAGCTATATTTTTGTTGGAAACAATTTCTATAGGGCTTTTTTTATAAATGTATTCCAGTACACATTCATTCGCTATGGCTATTTTATTTTCCTGTAACTGCAGCATATTTTCTGTGTCTTTCTTATTTTCCACAAATTGATTCAATATAGTCATTATCTTTTTTCCTGACATCTATAAATACCGATTAGCGATTTTTATTTTTACACCTGGAATGCAAATAGTTATATGCGTTTTACCTTCACAAAAACTTATTGAAAAGATTTTTTTGATAATATTTCTAAATTCAATATGGTCTTTGATTGATACTACCAACTAAATCCTCCTTCAAATTTTGTGCATCACATAATAAATTTTGTTTGGCCAATAGTTCCGGCACACTTATTTTAGCACAAACAAATCAGACATTGTATTATAATAGATATTTTAATTTGCTCGCAAGGATAGACATGTTACTAGTATCTCAAAAACAATCAACAAATATAATTTTTTGAATATAGGCTTGAAGAGGCTTTATGAAGAAACGATTATTTTGGGCAATACAACTATTGCTATGCTGTAATTTTTTGTTATTGCTTCCGTCTTTTGCAGAGGATGTTTCCAATGCAGCACAACTAAGTAATGCCATTAATAATGCAAATATTTCCGGCTCAACGCCTTCTAATCCTTATATTATAAATATTATTCAGGATATAATCGTTCCACCTATACCATTTAGTACAGTTTCTTCAAATGTAAATATTTTGGGGAATAATTCCAGTATTAGTTTTACGTCCATCATTGGAACCAGCAGATTTTTCTTTGATGGCACAGCAGATGGCTTGGTTTCAACAATAAGCGATTTACTAATAACAAGAACTATACCGAATGGAAGCCCCATTGTTTACAATGATCAAATGACTTTAAGCTTGAATAATGTTACGCTTCATCAGATTATAGATAATAGTGATGCAGGAGCTTTCCATAATAAAATTGGAACAGCCACAATTTCAAACTCCACCTTTAGTCAGAATACAACCACTGCAACATTTGATGGTGGCGGCCTTTATAATGAACAAGGAACAGTTATATTAAAACAAGGTAATATTTTTACTAAAAACAAAGCGGGAGGGGCATCAGGAGCAATACATAACTTCGGTGGCACTGTTATTACAACAGGCAGTATATTCAACAAAAATGAGGCTGACGATAGAGCCGGGGCAATATTTAACAGTAATGGTACGATAATCTTAAATGCCGGAAATGTATTTTCCGAGAATATATGCAATGGAACCTTCGGCTCTGACCCCAACCGGGGCGATGGAGGCGCAATACTCAATAATCAGGGCACTCTGATTATTAATGCTGGTAACACATTCACAGGTAATATTGCTCAAAGTGACGGAGGCGCCATCTACAACCGCGCTTTGGCGTCAATTAGCGGCTCAAGTTTTAATAACAATCTTGCAGAATCAGGAAGCGGGGGCGCAATTTATAATTCCACAGGCGGAACATTGGACATAACAGGCTCTGCCTTCATTAATAATAATGCGGCAATCAGTGGCGGCGCACTGGCTAATGAGGCTGGCACAGTAAATTTAACCTCAGGCACAAATAAAAATATTACTTTCACAGGTAATCTCTCTAACGGGATACCAAACGACATAGATATCTCAGACATTTCAGGAGTGGTAAATATTAACGGTAATTCCGGCATTATGTACGCAGATGGGGGATTTTCAGGAGTCGGCACAATAAATAAAACGGGTAATGGTTCACTTGTAATAGCTGAACGCGCAGTAAACGAAAATTTTTCAGGAATATACAATCAGGCAGGCGGGACACTGACCAACTACTCAACTTCTTTTTTCGGAGGTACAAATTCAATCTCAAATTCAAATTTTAATTTATTTCAATCTGCAAACATGACAATCAACAATCTATCACTCAATAACGTCTATACAAACAGCATAAACAGACTAATCACAACGACTGTAGTTAATAATTTTTCCGCCTCAGGCATAAATAATTTCGCTTTGGATATTAATGCAAATGCAAAAACTGCAGATAAGTTTATTCTAAATGGAAATGCATCAGGGAATTTTAATATCACAAATATTTTGATTTCAGGGGTACCAACTGAAAAAGTTATTCCATTTCGGATTTTTGAAATCAGCGGAATGCAGCCAACATATTCACAAACAGTAAGCCAGCCAATTACAACACCAATTTACAAATATGGATTTCGTTCAGACGGTAACGGACAATACAGCTTGTACAGAGAAGGTCATAATCCTCAAGTCTTCCGAGGTCAGGTTGCAACACTTGCACAATACCAAAACCAGTTAGGGGTCAATAATGTTCTATTTGATCACGTTTATCTTGACTCTAATGAACTAACAGCGAAAAATAGCACAAAGAATCAATATGCGTCTTTATACCCGCAATTTGCGCCATATCAGTTTGTCAGCGAGGGTGGCGGTCTATGGCTAAAATCTTATGCTGCATTTGAACGCCTTTCAATGACACAAGGCCTTAATATCAATAACAACACCTATGGTGCTTTGCTAGGTGGAGATTTTGATACCATACACCTCCAAAATAGTTGGGAATTTCTCCCAACAGTGTACATCGGTTACAATGGCGGACATCAAACATTTAATGGCGTAAGTATGTACCAAAATGGCGGACAAGGTGGCTTTATGGGAACATTTTCAAAAGGTGATTACATAGGCTCAATCCTTGCCTATGGTGGCGGGTACAATAATGATATGAGTGGAACAGGCTTCAGTGATGACACAGGCAATTGGTTTGCGGGTACGGCCATAAAACAAGCATATAATTTCAAACCGACTCGTAATTTTATAATCCAGCCTAACGTACTTGTATCCTACAATATTTTTGGAGAACAAAACTGGGGGACAGATTTTGGAGCACTCTCTATGAATTCAGGATTGCTTAACGGCATAAATGTGGCACCCGGCCTTAACTTAATTTATGGCAGAGAAACCTGGTCAGTATACCTGACAACGCTCTATATGTACAATATTAACGACAATGTAAATGGCAGCGCCGGCTCGATAGGACTCCCGAGTGTAAGTATGCGCCACGGTTACTTTGAATATGGTATTGGAGCATTAAAAGAATGGAAAGAGCGATTCTTAAGTTATATGCAAATAGACTTCCGTAACGGAGGCAGAACAGGTATCGGTTTTCAGCTAGGGGTGTCACTGAAATTTTAAACAAAATTAAAAAAGATAAAAAAACGGAGAAGGAGAGATTCTCTTGAGTCGCAGGCGAGTCAACACGAGCCGTACGAGGCAGGATGTCGATATAGTAGACTGATACTCCGTATTTTTGCGACGGCGAGAGCAAAAATACCAGTTCGCAATCTCAAAGATAAAAAACGGAGAAGGAGAGATTCTCTTGAATCGTAGGCGA
The DNA here is from genome assembly GCA_031551265.1 of Candidatus Gastranaerophilaceae bacterium. Classification (GTDB taxonomy): domain Bacteria; phylum Cyanobacteriota; class Vampirovibrionia; order Gastranaerophilales; family Gastranaerophilaceae; genus JAVBNU01. Next base: position 18,102 of record JAVBNU010000079.1, on the reverse strand, counting down.
GTCAACACGAGCCGTACGAGACAGGATGTCGACGTAGTCGACTGACACTCCGTATTTTTGCGACGTCGAGAGCAAAAATACCAGTTCGCAATCGCAAAGATAAAAAACGGAGAAGGAGAGATTCGAACTCTCGGTAGAGTCGCCCCTACACAGACGTTCCAGGTCTGCACCTTAAACCACTCGGACACTTCTCCATTTCTATTTAGTTTTCAAAATTTACCTGTGTCTCGAGTGGTAATTTCTTGCTTTCCCTTCCGCAAAAAACGCTATTTAAGCCTTTTTTGCTCGAGCACTTCATACCGGCTCTACTCGGACACTTCTCCATTTCTATTTAGTTTTCAACAATTACTTCACTTATTTTACCTAAACAACATGCCATACGCAACTTATTTTAATTTTAAAAAATTTAAATGCGAATTGTAAAGTAATGTAAATATGAATTTATTATCATTTAAAATCAACTCAGATAAGGTTTTCCATAGAATAGAATAGAATAGGGCAAATTTTTCTTTGTTCAGGGTTTGTACAAGTATAATTAGAAAGTAATGTAGTAGAAATCGAAAGGGATTAGAAAATGTCCACATATTTTATTCCATGTAGTTTTACAAATACAGACCCGTGTATCGGCGCACCAATGTCAAATGGGACGCAGCAAATATCACTTTATACAGATGGTGTTAGACGCACATACAACAGTACACCTGAAAAAATAGACGAATTCATGAAATATCGTAAAGAACAAAGCGATAAAACAGGTGCACCTATGCTAGCATCATTCTTCGGGCTTGCCGCCGTAGGTACAGCCATAGGCGCAGCAATATCAGCATTATGTACTAAAAAACTCCCATTAGGTGAAACTGCTTTTCTAGGTGGGGCCTTCGGAGCTCTGGCAGGGTTACTTTTTGGCACCAGTTTTCCCATAAAAGCAGAGGCTAATATAAATAAAGCCGCTAAAAAAATAATAATAAACAACGAAAATAACTAGGAGCACCTCAATGATAAACTCAGTTACACATTCACCATCGTTCAAGGCCTGGCATAAAATTACACAGCCTGAAAAAAAAGAACCTACTATCAGTAAAGCCGAAAGAGATGCTCTTCTCGCGCTTGATTACTGCATAGGAGGATTTACAGCTCCACTATTACGTGAAGTCCGATATAATATGTAAAAGCATACAATGCAGCGATAGCGAAATCTTTTGAGACAGTTGCAAAAACATACCCTAACTGCACGATCTTTAGAACTGTCAGAGTAGTCCCTGTATCTGAATCCGAGGCCATGCAAGCGACACCACAGAATTTAAGATAAGTTCATTTTCTCTTTAACAAAATTAATTTCATCGTCTTTAGTGCTAATTTTGCCATCCAGTTTCGCATCTAGTAATTCTGCTAAAATAGCCTTAAAAGCAGGCGAAGGAGGCAATCCCAACGCGATTAAATCCTCGCCGGTCAGAGATATTGAAATTTTTGACAATGTATCCAAATAGCACAGTGTACGACTATCAAGAGTTACGCAGTAAAATGCGAGCACAGACTCAATAGCCATGCCGGCAAAAAAATTATAAATCGCAGAATTAGTCTGACCAAGCTCAGCTTTATTTGAATATGCCTGCACAAATTTAATCATTATAAGCCGTTCACAGGCTGTAAATTCGATAGGTAAGTTTTTAACAGCTTCTTCGTCACAAGCAAAAATTACTGCAAAGTAAACAAGCCAAATATGTTCGGAGTTTTTGCAATATTTTGAAATATTTTCAGGCAAAATCGCAAAATCAATATTTTTATTTATATTTTCACTCACAAGCCTATAAATGTTCTGAGCAACGAATAATTCAGCGGCTTCAGCAGAATTAAGACAAAAAGTCTGCACTAATTCGGATTTCACACGTGAATAGCACATATCACGGTTGATATTCTGCAAATACTTTTCCTGCTGCTCAGCAGTACGTTTTTCTAACTGCATATTGAAGCGTATAGCAAATTTCAAGCCTCTTATAATCCTTGTAGGGTCGTCGATAAAGCTATCATCATGTAAAATCTTCAACTCTTTTTTTTGTAAATCAGCATAGCCGCCAACATCGTCAATTAAATCACCAAAGTTGGCTTTATTCAGCGAAATCAACAGACAATTAACCGTAAAATCACGTCTCAAACTATCTTTTTTAATACTAACGCCAATCTTTGATACTACCGGCAACTGACCTTTTTGAGGGTAGTTTTCTTCACGAGTTGAGGCAAAATCTATCTCAATAGAATTATTAAACAATACCTTTGCAGTTCTAAGCTCAGGTTGTTTTTGCAGAATTTTAATATCTACATTTTTGGGCAATTTTTCAACAAACTCAAGCGCATCACCCTCAACCAAAAGATCGATATCAAGACTTTTTATACCCAACAGCAAATCCCTTACAATACCCCCAACTATATACAACGGAAATTCTGAGCGTTCTGCAAAGTCAGACAAGTAATTTAGCACCTCCAAGGTCGAAGTGCCAAAATACTCATTTAATTTCGCTTTTAGGTTTACAAGCATAGCTAATCAATTTTTTTGTACAAATTACCAACAACTTTGACAAATTTTTTGTTCTCAGCATCAAGCGCCTGGAGCTTTTGAATCAAGACTTTATTGTCGGCAACAACCTCTTTCAGCTTATCTCTGAGAGCTTTATTGTCACTTTTAATTTCGCCGGCATTAATCGCTTTTTCAATAAATTCAGCATTTTTGAGATGTTGGCTGACCTCTGAAGAAATTTTCTGCGCGAGCGCTCCGGCAAGCAGTGAAAGCGTTTGGTTAGAAATATCCACAGTCAGATTTTTCAAATCAGCTTTCTTTTTTTGCACCGGCTCCAATTCAAAAGACTTCGCCACAGCAGGTTTATCTTCTTTTTCAGGGATTATAATTGGGGTGGTCAAAGCGTCCATTTTTTTAGAAATATCTTTTAACGGCGCGCTTTTATCCTCAGCAGGTTCAGGTTTTATTTCAGCTTTAGGCGCTTCTTTAATTTGCGGTTCTTCTTTTTTTACTTCTACTTTAGTTTCAGCTGGTTTTACAGGTATATTTTCATCCTCGTCAACCTGAAACTCGCCCGCAAATTCATAATCAAAGAATGCGTCGTCATCTTCATCGTCATCATTTTCAACAATTTCGATAACTTCTGCCTTACTTATTTCTATGATTTCTTCCACAATTTCTTGTTTTTGAGGCGGTTCTTTTTCTGCAACAGGTGTTTCTTGTTTGACTTTATCTTGTTTGACTTCAACAACCTTTTCTTGTTTTGCAACTGCTTTTGGCTTTTCAACAACGATTTCCGGAATAATTTCTTCTACAATTTTTTCTTCTTTCGGCGCTTCTTTCTTCTCAGTTTTTGCCGTTTTGGTTTTAGGCTTTTTAGGCGCTTTCGGTGCCGGTTCAAAAACTATATCCTCGTCAACCTCAATTGCAGTAGGAGGAATCGCTACAGATTCTTGAGCAGAATCTTTTTCTACAGTTGTTTTCGGTTTTTCATCAACAGCCTCAATTACTTCAACTTCTTTAGCTTTTTTCGGAGGACGTCCACGTTTTGCAGGCTTTTTAGGTTCATCTTCTGCTTTAGTTTCTTTTTTTTCAGTAGCTTTTGGAGCGGGTGTTTCTTCCACTACCTCTGCTGTTTTAGGTTTTCTGCCTCTAGGCTTTGGCGCCTTGCCATGCAGTCCGTCCCTGATTTTGGCTAATGTTTCGTCGTCATAATATTCGACATTATTTTCATTCTCGTATATTGGCTCAATGCTCCAATTTTTAATAAAAGCGTCGAAAATAAAACTGTCAATATAGAATTTTTCCTTAGTCAGGAGCTCTATAATTTCGTCTTTATTGTACAATGAATCCTCACCTTCAAAAAATTAATAGTCTATGATGCCATGATAGATAAACAGGCCTAAAATGTCAAAGTAGTATAAAGATTTTGTAATATTTTGTCAAAAAGGCAATTTTTCAAGCGCAAATGTTTTTATTATATATGTAAGGTAATTTATAAGGTTAGTTATGTCAAGAATTCCAGCAATTAATTATTCACAGCTAGTAGAATGTGGCGTTTTGATGCCAAGTGACTTACGCAACACGCTGCCCGAGTTAGATAATTACAACTGCATGCCGGCCAGAGCAATGGCTAATATGCCAATACGTGATGAATTTGTCAGCAAACATGGCAGCCTTAAAAAGAATTTTGATTGGAAATTTTGGGGCTTAATCGGGGTTGCAGCAGCATCCGTAATTGGGATAGGATATGCATTACGTCAGCCGGCAGTGTTGGCAAAATTAAATCCCATAAACTGGGCTAAGGGTGGTTGGGAACATACATGTAACGGGTTTAAATGGTGCAAAGATGGTATCGTTAATTTATTCAAAAGTAAACCGACGCCATAAATTATTTTAAAATAACCATCAAAACCGAAATATCGGCAGGCTTTACACCGCCAATTCGCGAGGCTTGAGCAAGATTAGCAGGTCTTATTTTTGCAAGTATATCTTTTGTTTCGGTAGATATGTGTTTAATTTTATAATAGTCAATATCCTCGGGGATTTTGATTTTTTCGAGTTTGTCGCCAATATCGACCTGCTGTTCCTGACGTTTCAAATAACCTGCGTATTTATACTCAATTTCAACCTGTTCATAAATATCGCGAGGCAAATCAAATTCAGCAGTTTTAGAATCAAGTTCTTTTAATATTGAGTAGTCAATGTTTGGACGTTTAATCAAATCAGCAAGCTTTATCCCGCGGTCAATATGTTCGCTATATTTAGCTAAAACGGCGTTAACACCCTCATTCGCAGAAACTTTGTCCACAGCCAAACGTTCGGACTCAGCAGCGATTGTTTCTTGCTTTTTATTAAACATTGCCCAACGTTCCTCAGATATCAAACCTACTTTATATCCAAGCGGTGTTAAACGAGCGTCTGCGTTGTCTTGGCGCAGCAAAAGTCTGTATTCGGAACGCGATGTGAGCATTCTATAAGGCTCTTGAATATCTTTTGTTACCAAATCATCAATCAGAGTGCCTATATAAGAAGAGCTTCGTGAAAGCTCAATCATTTCAGAGTTATCAAGGTACTTTATTGCATTAATTCCAGCAACAAGTCCCTGCGCTGCCGCCTCTTCATAGCCGCTTGTGCCGTTAATTTGGCCGGCACAGAAAATTCCTTTTATTTTTTGCAGCATTAAGTTATGATTCAGCTGAACAGCCGGCACATAGTCGTACTCGACAGCATAAGCCGGCTTGATAATATGAACATCTTCCAGCCCCGGCAGCGAATGTATCATTTGAATTTGAACATCGTGAGGCAAGCTGCTTGAAAAACCTTGAATGTACATTTCATATGTATTTTTGCCTTCCGGCTCAATAAAAATATGATGTGAAGGATTGTGTGAAAAACGAACAACTTTATCCTCGATTGAAGGGCAGTATCTCGGGCCGATTCCTTCAATCATTCCTGCGAACATCGGTGATTTATCGAGGTTAGCTTTAATAATTTCGTGAGTTTTTTCATTTGTTCTTGTCAAATAGCACGGGTACTGTTCCCTGATAGGTCTATCAGGCAAAAAAGAAAAGAAATGAAGTTCATCATCACCCGGTTGAATTGTCATTTTAGAAAAATCGGCAGTCCGTCCGTCAATACGAGCAGGCGTACCTGTTTTTAGCTTTCCTAAAGTTATACCCAGCTTTTTGAGTGAAGCAGAAAGTCCTTCAGCCGGGCGTTCACCGAGCCTGCCGGCTGAAAAGGATTGCAAACCAATCCAAATTTTGCCTTCTAATGATGTTCCTGTGGTCAAAATAACAGCGCCACATGAATATTCTATTCCAAATTCATCTTTTACGGCAGCTATTCTGTCATTTTTTATAACAAGCTCTGTAACCATGCACTGTTTCAGCGAAATATTAGGTTCTTTTTCAATAATATTTCTCATGAAGTTCATATATTCTTTTTTATCGGATTGTGCGCGTAAAGCACGCACTGCTGGGCCACGAGAGGAGTTTAGCATTTTCATTTGCATATAAGTCGCATCAGCAGCTATTGCCATGACACCGCCAAGTGCATCAATTTCGCGCACAAGACAAGACTTTGCGGGGCCGCCAATTGCAGGGTTGCATGGCATTAGCGCGATATTGTCAATATTTAGAGTCGTTAAAAGTACCTTTGCGCCCAACCTGGCAGCAGAAATCGCTGCCTCACATCCGGCATGTCCAGCGCCTACTACTATTACATCGTATTTAAACATAGGTAAATTATAAAACAAAAGAAAAAATATAACGATTGTTAAGAAATATAACATCAAATATTTTGCCTATAATGCAGTAAATACGCCTTTTCATGTTTTTAACAAAAAAAAACTTAAAAAATATCACGCAATTTTTTTTATTCACCATCCTTGTAAAAAATGTGAAAGTCAAAAAAGTATTAGTAGGGAAAAAATGATACCAGAAATCGAAAGTAATTTAAATATCTTAAATACTCAAAGCAGCGGCGGCGAAGAAAACGTTGGCAAACAACGTAAAGCAACCGAGGCTATGGATAAAAGTATATTTAATAAATCAATCAGACCAAGAATTATCAACGAACAGGCCGGAAATCGTAAAAAAGTTGCCGCAGAATTATGCAAGTTAGCAAAACAAAAAAATGCAGAACTTGTAGAAGAGAGTATCGAGTTTGATGAGTCAGGCGGCGTAAAATATGAGTTTGAACAAGAATTAAACGATAGTGCAGGAATGATTATTCAACACTATTACCAAAATCCCGAAGGTCAAGTGAATTTACTGAAAAAAATAATAATTGAATACGCTAACGAAACCGGGACAGTAAATCACTACTGTTGTGCACCTGACGGATTTATTACCCATACTAAAATTTCACCTGACGGCAAAAAAGAAGTGGATTACATGATTTCAGATGAAAAAAAACAAAAATTAGAAAATGAGCGTGATGAATTGCAAGGAACACTGAATATATTGACAGCTGTTATGGAGAACTCTGATAATTCTATGAAGAAACTATTTGAGGAAAAACAAAAAAAAATGGAGTTAAACCTAAATAATTTCAATAATATTTTTAATAAATTAAATAACCCGGGCAATTTCAAATACGCAGATTTTGCAACAAACGTATAAATTTTCCTTTCTTATATCAAAAAGCCTCTAGAGTATTCTAGAGGCTTATCAATTTGTGTGAAAAAATTTATTCATTCATAAAATCATAATGAGCTTCATATTTAACAGGAATAAATAGATTTTTCATATTGTCATCTTTTGATTTCAATGCGAGGTCTTTAAAGTTTTTTGAACATTTAGCATTGGCTTGTACTAACATTTGAGCGATTTCAGTATTCTTTTTTATAATAGCAATATTCAACGGGTAGTCACCTTTATATTTAATATTCGGATCGGCACCGGCCTGCAATAAAACACCCACTGTCTCAGGATTGTTAGACTCAACAGCATATGCGAGTAGCGAGCCACCAGCAAAAGTAGTGTTAGGGTCAACGCCATTTTTTAGCAAAAGTGCCACCATATAGGGTTTATTATTGTGAATCGCCTTAACTACCATAGGCACACTCATATACACAGTATTAGGGCTCATGCCGGACGCTATCAGTCGTTCAACCTCGTTATAATCCTCATTGACAACAGCTTTATACAAATGACCGGCTTGAGGATTTTGTTCAGCCTGCACTTTTTCTGCTTTAACTTTTTCAGGTTTAATCTTTTTTACTTTAGGTTCTTTAATTGTTTTATTTTTTTTAAGCTTAACAGGCTTAACAGCCTCTTGTTCAACTGCAGGAGTTTCAGCAGCACTATCACCATATATCGAAACTTCTTCATCTACAGCAGGTGTCACAGCAGCAGGAGTTTCTTCAACAGTAGCTTCTTCAGCTGGCGTTTCATAGTTTATTTCTTGGGTTGGCTCAGGATTCGGCTCTTCATAATTTACAGCCGGAGTCTCAACGCTAGGGGGCTCTTCAACGGGTGTTTCATAATTTATTTCTTGGGTTGGTTCAGGATTCGGCTCTTCATAATTTACAGCCGGAGTTTCAACGCTAGGGGGCTCTTCAACGGGTGTTTCATAGTTTATTTCTTGGGTTGGTTCAGGATTTGGCTCTTCATGGTTCACAGCCGGAGTTTCAACAACAGGAGTTTCTTCAACAGGCGCTACAGGTTGAACATCACTAACAGGGACTTCGGGGGTCGGCTCCGCAGCAGTTTCTGCTTCAGGCACCGCTACTTTATTAAATTTGACTTCTTCTGCAACAGGGTCATCACCAAGAATACCCGGCTTAAGTTCTATATCGCCAAACGTCACAGGTAATTGCACCGTATCTTCTACTTGTACATCTGCAACCGGAGCAGTTTGCACCTCTTCAACAGCCGCTTCCGTGGTTTGTTCTTGTACAATATCGACTTCCTCCGCAGCTACAAAACTGCTTGTACACATTATGGCTAAAAATAAAACTAAAATTCGTTTGTTCATAATTCCTACTCCCTCATACTTCATATAAACATCATATAATATCCTTGGGCAAAAAAACAAGAATTTTAACATATTTTAGTTCATAATGTTAAGTTGGAGTCACTAAAAGTTTAAAAAATTGGCTTTTAAAATAAGAATTATTATTTTGTATATTATCTAAATTACTAGTTGACCTAATTGAACGATTGATGAATAATAGCCGATATAGAGTTTTAGGGAATGATATGGCTTTAAATCAGCAAAAATTTTTAACACTGATGCTAACAGTAGTAACGCTGCTTGTGACATCGTTACCATCTCATGCATGGTGGTTTGGCAAAAAAACTGATGTTTATAAACTCGACGAAAAATACGAATATGTAAATATGGAGTTTTGGAAATCATTTAACGATGATTGCTTGTTCGATTATATCAGCCGAGCTCTCCACAACAACCATGATGCACGCAAAGCATCCTGGAAAGTTGAAGAATATCGTCAAACAGTCAAAAAGACTTTTGGGAATGAATTACCATTCGCAATTGTATCACCCAGCTATGCCGGCACACATATACCTGATATAGGGACTTTTTCACTTCAGAAAAATTCATTTATTTTACCTTTCATAGCAGGATACGAGGCTGATTTTTTGTTGAAAAACAGAGATAAGACAAAAAGCAGCAAAAAAGATTATGAAGCCACTCAATACGAAGAAAAATCAGCTTATATTTCGCTTGCAGGTGATGTTGCATCAGCTTATATCAATTTAATGCGACAAGATAAAATGATTGAGCTGCAAAACACAAGAATTAAAAACTTGAGTGAAATCAATACAAGAGACTCCCATAGACTGCAAAGGGGCATAATTTCCGATGATTTAATGAATCAGAGTACACAGAATTTGCAAAATGCGAAAAATGATTTAAACGACATGCTAAAAATGCGTGAAACAACCCTAACACAGCTTGCAGTATTAATCGGCGAATCGCCTGATAATATTAATAGCTTACAACGTTGCAAGTTAGACAATTTTGGTAATCACATCAATCCGCCTGATTATATTGAATCAGACGTCATATTCGCGCGTCCTGACGTAATGCAGGCCGAAAAAAATCTTGAAAAAGCAAAAATTGATGTAAGAGTCGCAAGAAAAGAGCTGTTGCCACGTTTCAACATATTCGGCATATGGGCATTCAGCACTGCAACGCCGGGAACATTTTTCAGCTGGGATTCATCAATCGCTGCTCTTTTAGCCAGCGCTTCACAGGATTTATTTATGGGCGGGCGCAGAATTGCAAATTTAAACATAATGAAATCGCGCTATGAGCAGTCACTTGAGGCGTACAAGCAGACGGATTTAAACGCGTTTAAAGAAGTGAACGACAGTCTCTACAACCAAAAAAATGATGACGCAATTTATAAACGTGCATTATCTAATTATAACCTTGAAAACGATAACTACAGGCAATCTCAGCACCGCTATAAACGAGGTACGATTTCTTATCCTGAATTATTAAACACAAATAATATTCTGTTAGATAGCGCACAAACACTTGCAGAGAAAAAGACTACAAAATTAATTGATTATATAACACTCTACAGAGCCGCAGGAGGGCAATTATAATGAAAAAGAAGAAAATGGCTGTTATTTTCATCTTGATAATACTAATAGCGTCGATTTTATACTTAATTTTTGTGCCTAAAAAGGATCGCAACGAATTAACGCTATACGGCAACGTAGAGATACGTCAGGTTGATTTAGGCTTCAGAATTCAAGGCCGATTGATAAAACTATTTAACGAAGAAGGCGACTACGTCAAAAAAGGTCAATTAATGGCGCTCATGGACGATATTCCGTTCAAAGCAGCTTACGAAAAATCGGTAGCGCAAGTAGCGCTCGACAAATCAGCAAGCATAAACTCAAAAACCGAATATGAGCGTAATGTTCCTTTATGCCGAGAGAATACAACTTCTCAAGTAGAATGCGATAATTTATACACAAGAATGAATGAAGCACAAGCGCAACTGGAAAGTTCAATTCAACAGAGTGTTTCAGCCAAAGACGATTATGACAATACAAAAATTTACGCACCAAATGACGGAGTGGTAACAACACGTGTACAAGAAGAAGGCGCTGTTGTCACGCCTGGAGGCGCAGTATACACGATTACTTTAACACAGCCAATTTGGGTACGAACATATATACCCGAAACAGCCCTTGGTAATATTAAATATGGAATGAAGGCAAAAGTTTTGACTGACAGTATTGACCCAGAAACCGGTAAACACAGAGAATATGAAGGCTGGATAGGCTATATTTCGCCTGTTGCTGAATTTACACCAAAAACAGTTCAAACAACCGACTTAAGAACCGATTTAGTATACAGAATAAGGGTATACGTGTATGAAGTTGACAGATATTTGCGTCAGGGAATGCCTACAACCGTTAAAATTAACCTCAAAGAAACCGAAGTAGATGAAACTTTAAAAGAAAAATATAATGAATAGTGTCGAAATAAAAAATTTAACACGAAAATTCCCCGGTAGTGTCGCGTTAGATGATTTGACACTGAATATTGAGCAAGGAATTATCACCGGCATAATCGGGCCTGATGGCGCAGGTAAAACGACACTTTTGCGTAGTCTTATTGGCTTATTACTCCCGACTTCGGGCGAGATTGCCACTTTAGGAATGAATCCGACTACACAAAAAGAATTAATCAATCAAAAAATTGGTTATATGCCCCAAAAATTCGGGCTTTACGAAGATTTAAGCGTAATTGAGAATCTTAATTTATATGCAGATTTAAAAGAAATTGATGAAAAAACAAAGGAAGAAACTTTTGACAAATTATTGACAATGACGAATTTAAAAAAGTTTCAAGAACGCCTGGCAGGTAAATTGTCGGGAGGAATGAAACAAAAGCTGGGATTAGCGTGCTGCTTGCTTGGGGAGCCGAATTTATTAGTACTGGATGAGCCGTCAGTGGGTGTTGACCCAATTTCACGGCGTGAATTAATTAAAATGGTTAGAGACTTTGCACAAGGCGGCACTTCAATAATTTGGTCGACTGCATATCTTGATGAAGCTTATAATTTTGACAAAATAATCATTTTAAACAACGGGAAAATTATTTATCAAGGCGAACCACAAGGAGTTACCAATAATCCCGATGAATTTGAGGACAAAGTAATAGAGATGATGGGCGGGTATAATCGCAAGCCCTCGACCATTGCAGATAAAATTGAGCTTTCAAAAGACGGTATTGAATATACTGTTGAAGCCCTTGATTTAGTAAAAAGATACGGTGATTTTTATGCTGTAAAGAATAATACTTTTCATATTAAAAAAGGCGAAATATTTGGACTTTTGGGCCCGAATGGCGCGGGAAAATCGACATCATTCAAAATGATGTGCGGACTTTCAGCACCAACATCAGGCACAGCAAAAGTTATGGATGTAAATATTCAGGAAAATCCGACTCTAGCACGCTCATATCTTGGATATATGGCTCAAAAATTTTCACTATACACAAGTTTAAGCGTTTTTGAGAATTTAAGATTTTTTTCAGGGATATACGGCCTCAAAAATCATGAGCAAACTGAACGTATCAACGAAATGGCAGAACTTTTTGAACTAAAAAGATATATGGACACAAATTCAGGTGATTTACCTTTAGGCTTCAAACAGAGGCTTGCGCTGGCATGTGCAATAATGCACAACCCACCGATTTTATTCCTAGATGAGCCAACCTCAGGTGTTGACCCGATTTCACGTCGTGAATTTTGGAGTCACATTCGCGCGCTTGCGAGCAAGGGCGTAACTGTACTAATTACAACCCATTTTATGGATGAAGCTGAATTCTGTAACCGTATAAGCCTTTTTTACCAAGGCGAATCGATTGCACTTGGTACACCTGCAGAGCTTAAGCAAAGTGTAAACGCGAACACGATGGAGGAAGCATTTATCGCACTTATTGAAAAATATGATGAGGCTCACCAATGAGAATATTAAGAGCATTAGTAAAAAAAGAATTTTACCAGCTCACTCGCGACCCGAGTACGATTATCATTGCGTTTGTGCTGCCGCTAATGCTGCTTTTAATTTATATGTACGGAATAAATCTGGATACGGTAACCGTTTCGATAGGAATAAAAAATGAGAATCCTGATCTTGAGACCTCTCGTCTTGTGCAATCATTTGACGAAAGCAAATATGTAAATGCATATATCTATGAGACACGTGAAGATATGTACAAAGACATCGTACGCTCTAAGTTGCATGGAGGGGTTGTAATCCCAAATGATTTCAGCACAAAACTGTCTCGAGGTGAAATGGCTGATTTACAACTAATTACGGATGGAAGTCAGGTCAATCTGGCAAATTATGTACTGAATTACTCAAGCGTAATACCGGCGCAATGGCTTTCCGATAGTAAATTTAAGTATTTGGTTAAATCGCCATCATTAATTTCGACTGAGCTGAGATACTGGTTTAATCAGGATATTAACAGTAAGCATTTTATTTTGCCCGGCTCAATCGCAATTACAATGACACTTATCGGCATGTTACTTACAGCGCTTGTAGTCGCACGAGAGTGGGAACGTGGTACAATGGAAGCTCTGCTCTCAACACGTGTCACCAAAATGCAGATAATTGTAGGTAAATATATACCATATTTTATTTTAGGTATGTTATCAATGTGTTTCAGCGTGTTTATGTGTATAGTCGTGTTTCAGGTACCTTTCAGGGGACATTTTTTAATCTTGTTTTTTGTGTGCGCTTTATTTTTACTTACTTCGCTGGGAGCAGGACTGCTAATATCAACAAATTTCAAAGATCAGTTTTTAGCTTCACAGGCAGCGTTAGCAATAGGCTACATGCCGGCGCTTATGCTTTCGGGTTTGATGTTCCCGATAAGTTCAATGCCTGAAGCAATGCAGATAATAACTTATTTTATTCCTGCGCGCTATTTTGTAGCATTCGTAGAAAGTGAGTTTTTAGCCGGGTCAATACCAATGATTATATTCGTAAACTCATTATTTTTAGGGCTTCTAGCCATACTTTTATTCATTTTAATTTACAGAAAAACAAGCGTGAGGTTAGATTAGTATGTGGACACGTATATTTAACCTTATAATCAAAGAGTTTCTAAGCATTTGGCGAGACCCAAAAAGCCGTTTGATGATAATTATGCCTCCACTGTTGCAATTGATTATTTTCGCACACGCAGCGACAATGGAAGTTAAAAATATCGACATGGCTGTGGTGGACAGAAGTAACACGTATGAATCCAGAGAGCTTATTTCAAGATTTCAGGATTCACGCTGGTTCAGACATATTTATAAGGTTGAAAATACACAACAACTCACTCGAATGGTCAATAACCAAAGAGTGTTGATAGGCATGGATATTAATAATGACTTTGCAAAAAATATAAATGCAAAAAGACAAACACAAGTACAGGTTATTGTAGACGGGCGCCAGACAAACTCAGCAGGAATTGCAGGAGGTTATGCGACGCAAATAATTGCTGCTTACGAGAACGAAATAAACCCAAACAAGGGAGCTCAGGTAAATCTCGTACCACGTAATTGGTTCAATCCGAACTTGGAATACATTTGGTATACTTTAGTTTCGATGATAGCAATATTAGCGCTCATCGTAACACTGCTTTTGACAGCTTTATCCATCGCAAAAGAACGGGAGTTAGGTACATTTGAGCAGCTCATTGTATCGCCGCTAAGCCCTGTTGAAATCCTGATAGGCAAAACTGTTCCACCCCTTGTTATATCTGTACTATTAACTTGTTTTATGACAGTTTTAGCAATTATATTTTTTAAATTACCATTTGTAGGAAATATTTTTGTATTTTTGTTCTCAATGATTTTATCATTGCTAGCTATAGTTGGTGTCGGGCTTTATATTTCGTCAATTTGCAAAACTCAACAGCAGGCGATTTTATTAGTCTTTACTTTCAACATGCCGGCGGTTTTGCTGTCAGGGTATCTTTCACCTGTTGATAATATGCCGATTTTTGTGCAGTATCTCACGTACATAAACCCGGTGCGGTTTTTTATAACAATAACCAACGGATTATTTTTAAAAAAGATGCCATTTGAAGACGTAATGTGGAATTTAGTTCCGATTATCATTATTTCAATAATAACTTTGACACTCGCGACAAGAGCATTTAAACGGAATTTAGATTAAAAGAAGGGAAGTAAATATTACTTCCCTTCTTTTAATTAAAGATAATAAATATTAATATCTGCTGAATGGCTGCTTGAGTGGCTTTGGACGGCCTTCCGTAGCTTTTATAGCGCCGCGTATCCCACCTTGTGCAAATCCTTTAATTTCAAGTGCTGTGTTTTCTGCAACAATGCGAGTGCCTCTCGCAATTCTGCCTGCAACATGTCGAACTGCATTACGCACAGGCGTGCGATGTGAAACATGATTCATTTCTTTTCCTCCTATTTTTCCTAGTTAGCGTTTTAAATAATATGTATATTTTTATAAACAAAAATCATGGAAAAATATTTACTTGAAAAAGACTTTTTGTAACAAAAATTAATATCACCTATCGGCATGAGTTCTAATTAGAAATATAGCACTTTGCGTCATGCCACGACGATGAGCATCGGGGAACTCGTGATACGAACGTAAGTGGCATATCATAGCATGATACTCCGCTTATTCACGATACAAGTATAATTCAGTGCTTCATGTCGCGGAGTGACGGCTACTTTGATATTGCATTTTCAATTAGAATCATTTGTTTTATCACGCTTTGACAAGTCGATATGGCAATATCCATCTGGATTTTTATCCAAATATTTTTGGTGATATTCTTCAGCCGGATAAAAGTTTTTTAGTCTTTTAACTTCAACAACAATTGGCTCAGTGTAGTTTTTAGCCTCATGATTAATGACATCTTTGATTATATCCTTGTCCTCGTCATCAACATAATAAATACCTGTTCTATACTGAGTACCTTTATCATTGCCCTGCTGATTCATAGCAGTCGGATCGATAATATTAAAATAATGTAAAAGTATGTCACGCAAAGAGATAACACCGGGGTTATAAATAACTTCTACTGTTTCCGCAAAGCCGGTAGTACCTGTCGTAACCTGTTTATAAGTCGGATTTTCTATATTACCGTTAGCATAACCTGCTTCAGTATCAGTAACCCCATATATTCCGGCAAAATATGCTTCAACACCCCAAAAACAGCCACCTGCTAAATAAATTATTTTGTCACATGCATCAAGTTCGTTGCTCATATAAACTCCATTTAAAATAATTCTTAGATTATTACAACAATATTTTAAAGTACATCCCTCAGTCGGTAACTCGGATAGTTTAGATTGTAAAATAAAAAATATTTTGATAAAATTAGAGATAGACGCCAAAATTGGGGAACGACCGACATGGATAACGATACAAAGGTGCCAAAAAACAATAGTGAGTTGATAGATGAGATAATTCCGGCAGCTAAAACTGAATTGGAGAAATTGTTAAATGGAAATAAAAATTTCATTAACGGAGTCACAGCTTGCAACCATCGAGATCTTGAATCATTAAGAAAACAAGCGAATTATCAATGCCCAAAAGCAATAATACTGAGCTGCTCAGACGCTCGCGTAATACCTGCATTAATCTTTGATTGCGGCTTTGGAGATTTATTCGTCGTAAGAACCGCAGGAGGCACAACAGGTCTGAGTTTCGATATACTTGAAAGTCTTGAATTCCCTGTAGCTAAGTTTGATACACCGCTTATGGTTTTGATGGGGCATGATAGTTGTGGCGCAATAAAACATGCGAAAGACAATCTTTACGAAGGTGATGGTAAATATTCGTCATTAATGCATTCAATTAATTGTGTTTTAGAAGAACATTTTGATAAACACGACAACGAAATAACAAAATCACATACTCGCTCACTAAAAAAACAAATTATAGAACGCTCGAAAATTATTCGTATGGCTGTAAGAGAACAAAAATTATCTATCGTAGCTGTACATTTTAGCTTTGAAACCGGCTTGGTTGAATTAGTATAACAACAAGAAGGAGTTACTATGAATATTTTAGTTATTAACGGTCACAAATTTTATCCTTTTGCGCAGGGCAAATTAAATATGACAATGTTTGACGAAATTATTCGTCTTGTAAGCCCTAATAACGAAATCAAAACAACAATTGTAGAGCAAGGATACGACGTACAAGAAGAAATAGATAAATTTTTGTGGGCAAATTTAATTATTTTCCAAACACCTGTTAACTGGTTTTCTGTGCCATGGCTGTTGAAAAAATATATTGATGAAGTTTATCAGTACGGTGTTTTTTATCAAGGCTCGGCAGGATATGGTGAAGGCGGACTTTTAACCGGTAAACGCTATATGTATTCTTTGACGTGGAACTCACCATGTGAAGCATTCCAGGGGAGTCGTGGATTTTTTGACGGCCGTGACGTAGATGACATAATCATAGCACTGCATAAGTTGCAAGAGTTTTGTGGTATGACAAAAATTAAAACATTTTCCATCCACGATGTAGTTAAAAATCCTAATATTGAAAAATTCAAACAAGAACTTGACGCCCACATTAAAACCAATGTATTGTCAGGGTTTTAGAATTGCAATAATACAATTGCCACCCTGAAACATTTATTCGACAGATCCTGAACACAAGCGTCTAAAAGCAAAACGCATTTTTTGGCGCTTCAGCATGACGCAAAGTCTTATCATATTTATTCTTTGTTACTTTTAAAATCAAAGTATAAACTGCGTCATTAACATAAAACGGTTCGAGTCAGGGCCGGATTGATTGTTTCTAAAGACGTAGTTGAGTGCTAGTTTGAGTTTTTGTTTAAAGACGTAGTAATTTACGCCCATTGTATATTCTTGTATGTTATTGTGACCAATGTTTTTGTCGGGATCAAAATTATCGTAGCGCCCGACTAGCTGTACTTTAGGGTGCACATAGTAAGCGACAGTACTGTAGAATCCTTCGGCAGATTTTTGAGTAACGCCTTGAGTCACACCATTATAGCCATCAGCATGGGCATATTCTAAATTAACAAGCAATTTTTTATACTCATAACTCATCGCACCACCAGCAACCATGTATGAATTGTGGTGCTTACCGACATTTAACCCGCCGCCAAGCTTGAGTTCACCGTATTTTTCATCCATTTTCCCTAACGGCTTCAAATCAACCCACCCGGTAAACTCTTGACCGTTAAACATATTATTTAAATACCGCCCGCTGTCATATAAACCTAAATCATAATCCACGAGCTTGTACTCGCCGGTTAATCGTGTCCCTATAGTTCTTATGTTGCCGAAATTACGAGCAATTTGCGAACGATTCACTAAAAGCAGCGTATATTGCCCTTCACCACCTTCTTTACCTATAGGTGTTCTTGATTGCCCGACCAAAAGTCTGTTGTTTTTAAACGGTGTCGAGGAAACATACAAATCCGAAAATAACGCCGGGAAATAATCATAATCATCAATATCACGAAACGGGTTAATCATTATTTTCATGTCAGTTTTGCGTTCATCGTTAAAAAACACTTTGACCCAAAAGTCAGTTGTTAGCGCGTTTACGCTAAAATGTCTG
>JAVBNU010000085.1:0-14757 GCA_031551265.1 Candidatus Gastranaerophilaceae bacterium | reverse complement strand
TGAAATCTATGATTTCAAACTTGAATGACTTGTTGGCTGAACTTGAAAAAGATGCAAGCTTTGCCTCTGCTTCAAGTGCTGATAAATATGTGGTTATTGGTCAAAAATTGAATTCTGAAAATGCAAAAGTTTTTGCTAGCCTTCCTGATATGATTAAGGCGCAATTACTTATGGATAGAGACCCGCACGGAAACGTTCAAGTTTCAAAAATCGAAACTGAAAAATTGTTGATTGAAATGTTAAAAATTAAGTTAGCTGATATGAAATCAAACGGCCAGTACGTTGGCAAATTCGCTGATCAGGCACATTTCTTCGGTTATGAAGGCAGATGCGCATTCCCATCGAATTTCGATGCTGATTACTGCTACTCACTTGGATACAATGCGTTTGCTCTGATTCAATCAGGTTTAAGCGGCTATATTTCGTCAATTAAAAATCTTACACAGCCGGCTTCAAGCTGGGTTGCAGGCGGCGTGCCGCTGACTATGATGATGAACATGGAAAAACGCCACGGGCAATATAAGCCTGTTATCCAAAAAGCGTTGGTTGACTTGAATGGTCCTGTGTTCAAATATTTAGAACAGCACCGCTCGCAATGGGCGTTAGAAGATTGTTATCTGTATCCAGGTGCCATCCAGTATTTCGGTCCATCTGAAGTTACCGATACAACCACAGTAACATTACAACTTGAAAAAGTTAATAACTACGCAAGCGTATAAGTATAAAATAAAAAAAGAGAGGCTTTAAGCCTCTCTTTTTTTTATGCAAAATTGATTAATGTAACGGTCCGTTACCTAATGGCCTGTTGTCGCTTTCGCATGTGGTTCTGCCATGTTCCTCTATGGATACTTTGTATGGAACACCATTGCTATCGATACGTGTCTCTGTTCTCACTTTTGAGGGTGAAAAAATTGGTTGACCGGAAGAACTCATCCCGACTTGTTCGTATGTCTTTCCAGTGGCGTTTTTATCGTATCTGTATTGTGGCTCACCTGAAGAACTTACTCGGTCTATAACCCAACCACCTTGAAAATTAACACTTTTACCTGCTTTGTTAAAGTTAGAAAAATTACTGACACTTGCTATTTTCATATTACCTCCTTAGTATTTAAAAAACACAATTTTCTTAACACATTTATTATAAAATACAAACAAAAAAAAATTTGCTAGTATTTTTTATCTTTTGTAATATTTCTTAAAAATTGAAAATTACTTGAAATTTTGGTAAAACGAGTAAAAATGTAGGGTGGGTACCCTTACCCACCTTATTTCAAATTAAATTTATTTACATTGGTGGGGTAGGGACCCCACCTTACAAATTAAAAAGAGCTCCTAATTCTAGGAGCTCTTTTAGCAATTCTTGGAATGGAACCGCAACTATAATTATTTTATGTTCAATCCAAATGGCTTTGTTGTAACATTATCAGAATTATGTGTTACATTGTCCGGTTTAGAGGTACGAACATTTGTATTTGAAGAGTTAAGTACCGTTATTTTTTTGCCCTCAGATACCTCAATATCAGTTGTTTTCGTTTTGTTGAAATCACTTATTACCGTTTCACCGTTTTCATTGCTTGTAATTGTTGGTATGCGGCTATTTTTACCCGTATTCTTATTGTTGTTGGGGCTAAATGTGATATCTGTGCCATCCTTCAAATGTATAATCTTTTGAGTAGGACCTTCTCCAAGTTTCTCAGGTATACCCATACCATCATACATATCACCTTGTACCTTAACACCATATACAGATACGGCATTTTTTACGGTTGTGCCTTTTTGTGGTGCGGGATACCCCATTGCCCATCCTGCCCATGATCTGTTTACTTGATTTACAGTTACATCTTTTCCTTGTCCACTCATAATTTTCTCTCCTCTTTGTCTATTTTTTCAAAATAAGTCTATAAAACTATAAACACAAAATTTGATAAAAAATTGCCCTATCTTGTCCTATTGTATTGTATGGTGTTGTATTGTATGCCTGCGTTACAGCTATGTAAAACTCGTCTTTATATTTCTTCATATTATAATTAAGGTGAAAAATAGGATATTTGCTTGAAATTTTGATAAAACTAGTTATAATAAAAATATAAAGGGGGATTACACCAATTGCGGGAACAATTGAGGTAATCACTTCGACCCTTTAGATTAACAAGGAAATTAATCTTATCAAAAGCTCTAGATATGCTAGGGCTTTTTAGTTATGTTTTATTCCGACTTAAATTTTACTGTCATCGCGCAGCGCTAATTTCAGAATTTGTTTAAAGCTTGTATGTGCGCGATCTCTCAAGTGTGGATTCTATGCTGGAAAGATACCGCACATAAACGTTTAATGATAATATTAGTCATTTATCGCTGCGGTATGACATAAGTTTTTTTGCTTATACTTCGACTTTTTTCTCTGCCATCATGTTTAAGCCGTTAAAGACAGCTTTAACGTTGGCACGGGCGGTACTTTTGCTTTTGCCGCGAGAAAGAATAGTTGTACCGTCAGGCATTTCAAAGTGGATGATGCTCATCGCTGTAGCGCCGCTGCTGTAAAGTTCTTCGTCAAGCGCTGCTTGTTCGTAATGAACAAGTTTTTGCTTGAATCCGGCTTCAGAAAGCGCGTTTAAGCATGCATCAAGAGGGCCGTTACCTTTGCCGATGAGATTGTATTCTTTATCAAAATGTTTAAATTTTAAATTATACGTGTCAGGCGCCGATTTTTCGAAAGATACGAAAGTGAAGGGGCCTTTGACTGCGAAAATTTCATCGAAATAAATATCAATAATGTTTCGTGTTGGCAGTTCTCCGATTTGCTCGGCTGCTTTTTTGACAGTTGGAGCAATTCTGATGGCTTCTTGCATTGTAATCGGATAACCTGCCGTTGAAATGATTTCAAAGATGGCAGTTTTGCCGGATTGACTTGTGAATCCGATGATTTCGTCGTCTTTGCGACCGATTAGTGTCGGGTGAATTGGTCTGTAAGCGCCTTTTTGCATCCCTTTTGTTTTTACAGCGCCGTCCTGGTGCATGCCGCTGCGATGCGCGAAGGCTTCCGAGCCAATTAGTGGAGCTAGGGGGGATACTGGGATTTTAGACATTTCAGAGACTGTCAATGCCAGTTCGTAAATCTCTGACAAATTGAGCGGCACATCAACGCCACTGTTGTGGAGTGCTACAGCGACTTCGAACAAGTTTGTGTTACCTGCGCGCTCGCCTATGCCATTTAGGCAGCATTCAAGCTGTACTGCGCCTGCGAAATAACTTTCTACAGTTGCTGCTGTGGCCATGCCAAGGTCATTGTGGCAATGCACCGAAATTACGACATCTTTGGGCAGCGCTGTATAAACTTTTTCGACCATGTCGATGAAAAATTTAGGCCTGTAGCGCTCAACAGTGTTTGGCAGGTTGATAACTGACGCACCAGCTTTGACAACGTCTTGTAACGAGTCTATAATCCAGTCAATATTGTCCATACTGTCGCCAAAATGTTCTACAGAGAATTGGACATCGCCTTTGTTGCCTAAAAGTCCTTTTGCATAGGTCACTGCATCAATAGCAAGTTTTCTAACCTGTTCAGGTGTTTTGTTTAGGACATACTGCATATTGAACGGGCTCATTGTGATTACGATGTGTATACGTGGGCGTTCAGCGACTTTGATTGCGTCATAGACTTTGATAATATCCTTTTCAACGGCGCGTGCAAGCCCCGAGATAATTGTGTTAGGTGAAGCAATTTTTGCAAGGTGGTTGCATGCCTCAAAATCCATATCGGAAGCACCTGAAAAGCCGACTTCAATACCTTGAACACCTAATAATTCGAGCTTTTTGAATAATATTTCTTTCTCAGCAGTATTCCAGGGGCGTTTTAGCGCCTGATTGCCATCACGTAGTGTTGTATCAAAGAAAAAAGGTTGTCGGTTATTCATAGCTTCCCTTTCAGATATTTTTATACTATTACTTTAATTTTATCATGATGTTGACGTAAATACTTAATATGTTCTTTTTGAATTAATTCACCGGCTATCAAAATCGGTATCCCGGGCGGATAGGTGAGATACATTGATTTTGAGACGCATCCGACAGCTTGATCTACATTAATCTTGATAGATTTTGAGCGGTATGCCATTTGCGGCGTGAATGCCATTTGTGGCTTTATATATGGTGCAGTTTCTTTTATTGCCGGGCTTTTATACATTGTATCCTGTGAAATTTTGATGACTGCGTTTTTGAGTTTGTTTAATTTTTGCGGTGTTGTCCCTATCCCTGTAATGCATAGTACGGAACGATTATTAGCCAGTTCAACCTCAATATTAAAATCTTCAAAAAGATAATCAGCGAGCGCAAAACCTGACATACCATCAACCTGTAT
Source organism: Candidatus Gastranaerophilaceae bacterium (assembly GCA_031551265.1). Lineage (GTDB taxonomy): Bacteria > Cyanobacteriota > Vampirovibrionia > Gastranaerophilales > Gastranaerophilaceae > JAVBNU01. The sequence goes on along the minus strand of JAVBNU010000085.1, from coordinate 10,403 downwards.
CAGTATTTTTGTTATGTCGTTTTCATAATAGTAAACTTTAATGTTGTCGTACTGAAATAACGCTTTTTGGAGTGATTGAATGTCGCTTAAAAGTCTGTCTATATATTTGTCGCCATCGGTTGACGCCAAAAAGCCGATCGTAGCTTCCATATCGACTAATGCAGGATAGGAGGGCGATGTTGTGTTTATTAGATTCAAAGTTTCTTGCATCTTGTAAGCAGGAATATGCGAATTTTTCGATAAATGCAGCAATGCGCAGGGATTTAGTGCACCTGCCGTTTTGTGCAATGATTGGACTGAACCGTCTGCTCCTGCCTGTATAGCTGTTTTGGGAAATGCTTGGGAATAATTCCAAAGCGCACCGTGTGCCTCATCTACAATCAAAATTATTTTATGTCTTATGCAAACATCTGAAATCGCCTTGATATCGGCGACAAGCCCCTCATATGTCGGGTTTGTTATGATAAGTACTTTGACATTTGAGTTTTCAAGGATTGTTTTTTCCACGCCAGCTGCGGTTGGAGGTTTAATTATGTCCCAGTCGGTATCCATTTCGACATCAAGCCAGAGAGGATAAGCGCCTGTGAGTACAAGCCCGTTGTATACGGAGCTGTGACAGTTGCGGTTGATTAAAACCTTGTCACCTGTATTCAGTGTCGCGAGCATCAATGCTAGGATTCCTGACGATGAACCGTTCGTCAAAAAGAAGGTTCTGCCTGCATCATATACTTTTGTGGCTATCTCCTGGGTCGCTTTAATCGGCCCTAAAGGCGCTGCAAGATTGTCAAAGCCGTCAATCTCCGAATAATCGCACTCAAAAACTTTTCGCCCGAGCATTTTTTCTGCTTCGGGGATTATAAATTCGCCTTGTGAATGTGATGGTGTCGTGAAAAGCGTTCTTTTGACTTTCTTGCGAAAATATTTAATAGTCTCGATTATGCTCATAAAATTTGTTTAGTTCTTTTTGTTGTACAATAGTTTTACGAGACTTAATTGTATAACAAAAGCGGTTATTTGAAAATGGACAATGTATTTCAGAGAATAAACGAATTAAAGGGGATTATAAACAGACATAATTATTTGTATTATGTACTGGATAACCCTTCTATAACTGATGCTGAGTATGATGAATATTTCCGTGAACTTAAAGCCTTGGAAACACAGTACCCTCTTTATGCGACACCAGATTCACCGACAAAACGTGTTGGTGATGTGATTTCGGAAAAATTTGAGGAATATAAACACACGACGAGATTGTATTCATTAGATAATTCAAATTCCTATGAAGATTTGCATAAATGGTATGAGCGTGTCCAAAAGGATTACCCGCTTAAAAAAGAAATAGAGCTGGTTGCGGAGTTGAAAATTGACGGGCTGGCGATAGCACTTGAGTATGAGGATGGAGTCCTTGAGGTTGGCGCGACTCGTGGAAACGGGACGGTCGGCGAAAATATAACGGCAAATTTGAAAACTATTAAAAGTATTCCGCTCAGATTGTTTGATACACCTGAAAAAATCCAAAATATAAGCGTTAGGGGCGAGGTTTTCATGCCGGTTTCGGAGTTTGAACGCTTGAATAAAATTCAGCGAGAAAATAATGACAAAGAATTTGCTAACCCCCGTAATGCAGCAGCAGGCAGCCTGAGACAGCTTGATAGCAGTATAGTCGCGAAGCGTAATTTATCTATGTTTTCCTACGCCGGGATAATTAATCAAGGAAACGATGTAAAAACTCACTTTGAGATGCTTGAATTGCTGAGGAATCTAGGATTTAAGACAAATCCAAATACTAAACTATGCAAAAATATTGAAGAAGTAATAGAGTTTTGCACGGAGTGGGAAACAAAGCGTTTTAAGCTTGGTTATGCAACGGATGGTGTGGTTGTGAAGGTAAATGGTATAAAAATGCAGCAAGAACTCGGCTTCACTGCCCGAGCGCCAAAATGGGCTACTGCGTTTAAATTCCCGCCTGAGGAAGTTGCGACTATTGTTAAAGACATAGAATTAAGTGTTGGTAAATCCGGCGCTGTGACTCCTGTTGCAATACTTGAGCCCGTTCAATTGTCCGGCTCGGTTGTGCAACGTGCAAGTCTATATAACTTTGACGAAATAAAGCGTCTCGATGTACGAATTGGCGATAAAGTTGTTATCAAAAAAGCGGCAGAGATTATTCCTAAAGTTATTTCGGTTGATAAGGAAGCGCGTTCACAAGATTTAAAACCCTTTGAAATTCCGACCAAATGCCCGGCATGCGACTCACCATTAGTTAGTATTGAAGGTGAAGTGAATCTCTATTGCGCTGACCCGAATTGTGTCAGCAGATTGCAAGCGCGTCTTGAGTTTTGGGTGTCAAAAGCCGGCATGGATATTGACGGAGTTGGCGAGTCTTTGATTGAGCAGTTGATTGACCGTAATTTAGCGCAAGCACCGCAAGATTTGTATAAATTAACCGAAAATGATTTATTGCAGCTTGATTTAATCGCTGAAAAAGCGGCTTCAAATATTTATAATGCAATTCAGGCAAGCAAAAATCGCCCGTTAAATATGTATTTAACTGCGCTTGGCATTCGCTATGTGGGGAAAGAAACGGCTGAAATTTTAAGTAAGAATTTTACTAATATTGACGAATTGATGCAGGCTGATAGCGAAAAATTATCTTCCATTGAGGGTATTGGTGATAAAATCGCCGTTACTGTTGTGGAATTCTTTAAAAATGAGGAAAATAAAAAAATGATTCAGGCGCTTAAAGATGTTGGCATTAATCCTATAGCCGAAAACGTTGAACCCGTCTCTGACAAGCTTGCCGGTAAAACGTTTGTATTAACAGGCGCACTTTCGTTTAATAGAACCGCAGCCGCCAAACGTATCAAAGAAATGGGTGGCAGCGTTACATCATCAGTCAGCAAAAGTACTTCCTACGTGGTTGTTGGAGAAAATCCCGGCTCAAAGTTGGACAAAGCGCAAAAGTTTGGTATTATAGTATTAAATGAACAGGAATTTTTAGACTTGTTAGATGAAGGTTAAGATGAAGAAAAAACTCAATTTTATTCAAATAAACGGTTTTACAGGTATTTTGCTAGTTGTATTTATTCTATGCTGCGCAGCAACAGGGTTTATCGTGTTCCCGAGCTGGTGCTGTATGCATATTTGGAATTTTGTGGCTAACTTTGTGAATTTCCCGCAAATGACTATTATCCACGGTGGAATACTATGGGCTATTTTTGCGTTGACTTTGTTTGCGCTTAGTCAAAATAAAGCGCCGATTAAAATCGGTTCGGTCAAGGATTTGAATGATGGTGATGTTAAAAAAGTCCTGAATGACATCAAAGAAAAGAACATGAATGCTTTTACCAAAGAAATTGAGGAAAAAGATAACGTTAAGGTAAATAAGGAGAATTAGTATGAAAAAAATGTTTGCACTGGCTGCTTTGGCTGCTTTTTTGTGCACTTCAACACAAGTTATCTCTGCGCCAGTTAACGGTGATAGAGAAGATGGGTTTATTTCTGTAAACGCATCGGCTACAGATGAAATTGATCCGAATGAAGCTAAAATTTCTTTTGCAATTGAAGCTAACGGCAAAGAAATCAATAAAGTTACCGAAGAAATTAATCAGGTTTCAAGCAAATTGACAGAAGTTTTGAAATCAAAATTAGGCGAAGGTGACACAATTAAAACGGCAACATACACTGTAAGTCCTGTCTATTATGAAAAAGAAAAGAAAAGACAATTAACAGGCTACAGAGCTGCTACAAAAATGACTGTTACGACTAAAAATATTACGAATATAGCTTCATTGATTTCTGTTGCGCTGAATAATGGCGCTACCGAAGTTAGCGGGCTTGATTTCAGCTCTACGGATATGGATGATGTATGTAATGAGTTGGTAGCAAAAGCTTCTCGCTCTGCGCAAATTAGCGCTAATTCAGTCGCCAAGTCTTTAGGTACTGTCGTTAACGGTATCAAAAGTATCAATACGTCTTGTGGAACTCAAGCGACTCCACGTGTATATGGCATGATGAAAAACTCTATGGATTCAGCAGCAGGCGTCGCTGAAAGTCCTGCTATTGAGCCGGGTACCCTAAAAATTAACGCTAACGTGTACGCTAATTTCTATGTGAAATAGATAAGTTACTTATAATTAAAAAAAACAGACGCATATCCGCGTCTGTTTTTTTTAATTGGTGGGCAATAGCCCGGCCTACATTCTTATATTATTAGTTTTTGCCGTTCGCAGAGTGAAATATTTAAGCGTTAAAGCAGGGTGTGCATAGCACACCGGCTTTAACGCAAGATTTTCGGTGCGTGGGACGCACCCTACACTGCTACTGGATAGATCCCGTGTCGAGCACGGGATGACGAGTTTGTCGAGAACAGCCCGCCCTACATTCTGTTTTTTTGTTGGAGTGAAACCCAACCTACAATCTACATTGCTACATTTCTGTTAATGGGTGAGTTTTAGCTAGATTTATGAATAATATGGTAAATTTCGTCTCTCAATTCAGAAATTTGCTTCTTTAACTCTTTGTTTTCTTTTCTAAGTGCTGTATTTTTTTCGCTTAGTTTAGCATTTTTTTGCTGTAAATCAAAAATTTTGCTTCCTAAAGTCCAATTTTGTTGTTCTAATGCATCGCGTTTTTCTATCGCTCTTTCTAATGGGTCTTTAGAAAAATCGGGCATTGGAGGTCCCTCATTGAGGCCAGGTTTGTGTGTAAAACGTTGATTTAACTGTACGGGGTTAAAACTGATTCTCATAATATTTTTTCTCCTTAATTATGTGATATTTATTATAAGTTCAAACAAAAAAAAATTTGCTAGTAATTTAGAAAATTTGTAAAGTTTTATAAACATTGATTTTAGGCAAGTCTAATGTATAATTTTTATGAGAAGTATTTTATTCGTGAGGGCAAAATGACATTAAAAGGTAAAGCATTCAAATTCGGTGACGATATATCAACAGACCACATAGCGCCTGGGCGTTTGTTCCATTTACGCTCAAATTTGCCGGAGTTGGCCAAGCATGTGCTTGAAGATGCTGATCCTGATTTTGCTAAAAATATGCAAAAAGGTGATTTTGTCGTTGCAGGAAATAACTTTGGACTTGGTTCTTCACGTGAGCACGCACCTCAGATTATCAAGCTTGCAGGCGTAAATGCTGTCATAGCTAAATCTTTTGCCCGTATTTTTTATCGCAACGCGATTAACATAGGTTTGTTGCTGCTTGAATGTGATACTGATAAAATTAAAGCCGGTGATGAGCTTGAAGTAGATGTCAAAAAAGGCGTAATAAAAGATTTAACTCAGAATTTCGAGTTAACTTTTACCCCGCTGCCTGATGTCATGATTAAACTTTTGGCTGATGGCGGTTTAGTAGCGCATCTTAACAAACACGGCGACTTCCAGTTAGTTTAAGCCTTACTGTTCAACACTTCTTCTATTTTTGTAAGAAAACTTCCTACTTGAATAGGTTTTGTGATGTAGTCAATATGGTTAAAGTGGCTTACTTTTTCGATTTCTTCTTTCATCGCGTGTGCCGAGACAATTATGATAGGAATATCTTTTTGTATTTCTGCAAGGACTTCATAACCTGACTTTTTGGGCATTTGAATGTCCAGCAAAATTAAATCCAAATCGTGTTTTTCGATTGCCTCTAAAGCGGCTTCTCCGTCACCGACCTTGAGTATCTCATAGCCCTTTAGCGATAATATATCGCTCATAAGTTTCATGTTAAGCTCATTGTCTTCAGCAATTAAAATTCTTTTCGTCAATTAATTCTCCTTAATTTCATACGGGAACTCAATTATGAATTTTGTGCCTTCATTAATTTTGCTTTCAAGTTTAATTTCACCGCCGTGAATTTTAACTAATTCTTTTGTAATTGTCAGTCCAAGACCGGTTGAGCTTTCTTTTTTAGTTGCAGTGTTTTCAAGTTGTACAAATTTCCCGAATATTTTGCCGTGGTATTTTTTGTCGATGCCTATACCGTTATCTTGTACCCAAAGTGTAAGTTTCTTTTTGCTTTCGATTGCGCCGATTTCTATTTTACCTTTGTCTTGAGTAAATTTTAGTGCATTGCTCAGCAGGTTAAATAAAATTTGCTGCATTTTTTGGTAATCACCGTAAAATGGCTTTGTAACGTTGATATTAGTTGTGACTTTGATTTTTTTCTTTGTCGCAAGAGGTTTTATTATATTAACCACTTCATTAATTAATGAAGGCATTTCGAGTTTTGATTTGTTTAGCTGCATAGCATTTGACTCGATTTTTGATATGTCTAGAATTTCGTTAATCATTCCTAATAAGTGAATCGCTGAAATGTGAATATCTCCTACGTATTCGAGTTGTTTTGGGTTAAGTTCCCCAAAGAACTGCTCTTTTAAAACCTCTGCAAAGCCAAGAATCGCATTGAGAGGTGTTCTCAACTCGTGAGAAATATTTGCAATAAACTCGTTTTTTGCGTTATCTGCTTCAATAATTTTCTGGTTTTGTTCGGCGATAGTTTTGTATGCTCTGGCTTTTTCTTCGATATCTTCTTGCAATACCTTGAATTGGATTTTAAAAACGTCGAAAAGCTCATTGTCTTTGATTGCATACGAACATACGGAGCTATATGCTTGTATGATTTCTTTGTCTTCTTGTGTGAAGTCAGATTTATTTTTCCCAAGTAGAATAAATCCGAACACTGTTGAGCGAATATCCAGAGTCGCAAGCAAAAACTTTGATTTGTGCGATGTTAGTTTCATTTCTTTTGCTATAGTGCTTTTATAGTCAAAGCTGTGAGTCTTATCGCTCAGAATTTCCTGTTTGATTTTGTCAGGCAATGTCAAATACGTCAGCGGCGTATCAAAAATATCGGTCTTAGTGTAATTTTTTTGATACTTGACATTCATACGTTCGGCATTCAGGTAAAAAATGATGCCGTAATCATATTCTATAATCTTATGTAGCTCACTAAATAAGGTATCAAAACCAGCCTCAATGTTTTCGGATGCGTTCAACAGTTGAGGAAATTTTTCCAAAGCCATTTTGTATTTATTATAATCCATATGGACATCTTATAATATTTTTGAGTATATATGCAATTTTTGTTAAGCATAAACAAAATATTGTTTTTCGAATATCTTTTTAACTCTTACTATTAAAGTTTTTCGAGGCATATTGAAAATACCGATTGTAAAGAATTATTACAATAAATATATCTCTGAAAAGTCTTGTAAAATAAGCATTTCATCATTGTATGTAATTATTATATATAAATTATGGCAATTTTATTTATAAAAAATACTTTATATATATATAAGAATAAATTTAGAGACGGAGATATGCTCGAATGAGTAACTTAGCTTTAGCAGCAGCAAATAAAAACTATTATTCAGGTATTTTGCATGATGTTCAGGGTGAATTATCAGAGGTAACAGAAAAACGTGAACAGCTTGCCGTTATCATGAGTGAGTCTGAAAGCGGGACTAACTCTGCTGCTGAGGCAATGGATAAATCACTGGAGCAAATACAAAAGTCTCTTGAAACTCAACAAAAGCTTATAGAAGGCTTAGCAAAAGCTGCTGAGGATTTGGTTAAATCGGCTTCGAAAGATGCGGCTCCGAAATTCGCCAGTACAGGTTAGTACTTATATACTTTTTAGGAATGGTCTGTCGGTTATTTTTTTTGCGAATTGTGAAAGCAGATAGCAAATTGTGAAATAGATTAATGCAATAAAAATCAGGACTTCCAGCTCGCGATGCGAGTTTTCGTATATGAATTCTCCTGTGCGTGTCAATTCAATTAGTCCGATAGCCGAAACCAGTGAAGTATCCTTTATGAGTGTTACAAATTGCGCAAGTAATGACGGTGTCATGCGATAAAGTGCGAGTGGTACAAAAATATACGTCATAATCTGTTTTGTGTTTAATCCCAGCGAACGCGCTGCGTATACCTGCTCTTTGTCAATCGAATTCAGGCCGCTTCGTATAATTTCTGCAATATAAGCCGAAGTGAATAAAATCAGCGCCAACAGCCCTGACTGCATGGCTGTGGATTCAAGATTCAGGATTGATTTCAGGTTAAGTTCATAAAATATATAGGATGAAATTGTATAGTGAATAAAGACAATATACATAATTAACGGAATCGAGCGTGTTACCTCAATAAAGCCGGCCACAATCGGTGAAATAATCGGAATCTTTAAAAATCTCAGCGTGCCCAGTATTGTGCCAATTATAAGACTAAAAACAATTGTCAGAACAGCAAGTTGCAGTGTAACCCACAAACCTTTGAGCAAAAATGGCAGATTATGTGTGATAACCGAAAAATCCATTACGATACCTCACTCAATCTGATTTTGTACTTATACTCTAGGAAATTGGTTATAAAAGCGACAATGCCCGTGAAAGTGCAATATAAAACTACTCCCAAGAGCATAAACTCAATAACTCTGAAATAATCAGAAATACCCTGAGATACCACGTAGAAAATGTCGGTTACAGCGATAAAACTCACCAGTGTCGAGTTTTTAATCATATTTATAAACTGGCTGCCAAGAGGGATAATAACGCTTCTCACAGCTTGAGGATAAATAATATACGCGAATGTCTGAAAATCATTTAGTCCAAGCGAAAATGACGCATTTTTTTGTTCGGGCTGTATGCTATTTGCGCCTGAGCGCAATGTCTCTGAAATATAAACACCTGTATAAACACTCAGGGCAATAATCCCGCACCACTCAGACGACAAAACTATACCTATTTGAGGGAAGCCTTTATATAAAATATAAAGCTGCAGCAGCAGAGGAGTGTTCCTTATAAATTCCACGAACCAACGTGAAGCTTTGTTTAAGGACTTATTGTTACCCCATCTGAGGAAAAAAATAAAGCTGCCAATTAGAAATGAAGATACTGCAGAGATGAGGCATATAAAAAGTGTCATTTTTATACCCCTATAAATAAAACCGAGATTTTCTGTTAAAATGCTGAAATCAACATCATACATTCGTTAAGCCCCATTTTTTAATTAGCTCTTTCAAAGTGCCGTCAGCATTAAGCTGTTGTATAATTTCGTCTATTTCTCTTTTTAGCTCTTCTGATTCAGGTTTTTTTCTTAACGCAATGCCGTAATATTCTTTTGTGTAAATCTGCGGCAACAATTTGAAGTTGTTATCGTACATTGTGATGCCGTATAAAATGCTTTTGTCTGTAACCATTGCTTCAGCGCGTCCTGCTTTTAGAGCGCTGTACCCGTCAGTGTAGCTTCTGAATCCTTGCAGTTTCGCGTCAGGCGCTAATGCGCGAATTTCTTTTTCACCCGTTGTGCCAAGCACGACAATTACGGGTTTATTATTTAAATCACTCATCGTTTTTACTTTCGAGTTTTCAGGCACTAAAATTGCCAGGCCTGTCATAAAGTACGGGTTGCTAAAATCAACTACTTTTTTACGCTGTTCGGTAATTGTCATTGTTGCAATTAGCAAATCTACCTCTGAGGAGCTCAGCGCTAAAATACGATTAGAAGCAAGAACCTGTTTGAACTCAACTTTGTTAGGATCGCCAAGTAATTCTTTTGCGATTGCGCGCGCTAAGTCTATTTCAAAACCTTTTAAAGTTTGCTTGTCATCAATGAAGCCAAACGGTTTTGAGTCGTATTTTGTGCCGATGATAATTTTATCCCGGGCTTTTATTTTATCAAGTACATCATTTGATGTTTTTTCTTGTATACAGCCGGTTACACTGAATAAAACTACAACTGTCAGACAAAGTAATTTGATATGTTTAAACATTTTATACCTCTATTTTTATAATATTTTTCAAGAAATCTGCTGTCGCCGGGTGTTTCGGGCGGTTGAAGAGTTCGTAGGGCGAATTTTCCTCAACAATTGTACCGGCCTGCATAAAGACAACTTTGTTGGCGACTTCACGCGCGAAGCCTATTTCATGCGTGACAACTATCATTGTCATGCCGGCATTTTTTAATTTTATCATTACATCTAAAACTTCTTTTGTCATTTTCGGATCAAGCGCGCTGGTTGGCTCATCAAACAGCATTAGCTCAGGCTGCAAAATCAAGCTGCGCGCAATTGCTACACGCTGTGACTGCCCGCCTGATAGCTGATTCGGGTAGTAATCCATTTTTTCCAGCATACCTACTTTTTCAAGCAGCATCATCGTCTCAATCTCGGCGCGATTACGCGGCATTTGTTTGACCTTTAGTGGCGCCAGCATTATATTTTCGCGTACCGTCATGTGTGGGAACAAGTTAAACTGCTGGAACACAATTCCGATTTTCTCGCGTATTTCTTGCAGGTTGGCGTTTTTTTGCGCAATATCTTCGCCGTTAAAAATAATTTTTCCTGCATCAGGCCTCAGCAATCGGTTGATACATTTTAACAGCGTGCTTTTACCGCATCCTGAAGGAC
>JAVBNU010000027.1:0-27773 GCA_031551265.1 Candidatus Gastranaerophilaceae bacterium | reverse complement strand
GTTTCGCTCGCGAGCTTGAATTATGAGCCTGAAAACTTTGTTCTGGCAGCTAATTTTATTGCTAAATTCCTGCCCAAAATTATGAAGGTTGATTTACCCCAAAAATCTATTTTGAACGTCAATGTTCCGGCTTTAGACCCTGAAGATATTTCAGGTATTGAGATTACAACGCTTGGTACGAGAATGTTCACTGATAAATATGAAAAGCGCGTCGATCCCAGAGGCAAAATCTATTACTGGATGGCTGGTGAGCTTATTAATACTGATGAACACGATGGCACTGACATCAACGCTATCAGAAATAACAAAATTTCAATTACGCCTATCACATTCGAAATAACGGAGCATGCGATTGTGCCGCAACTGACTGCGGCTATATGTCGTGATGATATGTGCAATTTATTTTAATCATGAAATTAATTATTAACGGAAAAACTGAAAATATAGAAAATATCGCTACTGTTACGGATTTGGTTGAGTATTTAGCGGGTGATTTACCCAAATTTTTTGCTGTAGAAAAAAATAAAAAAATTATCTACAGAGAAAATTATCCGCAAGAACCTTTGATAGAGGGTGATGAGGTTGAAATTGTTATATTTGCTGGCGGTGGCTAATTTTGGTATTTGATTTGCCTAAAATCTAAATATATGTTCTAATAAGAGAAGAAATGGGAGGTTTTACATGGAAAGAACATTTGTAGCAATTAAACCCGACGGAGTCAAGAGAGGGCTTATTGCTAAAGTACTAGGACGATTTGAAGATAAAGGCTATAAAATTATTGGATTGAAAATGTTATGGCCAACACAGGAAATTGCAGCTAAACACTATGAAGAGCACTACGGGAAACCTTTTTATCCGGGGCTTATTTCTTATATTACCTCAGGTCCGATAATTGCTATTGTTCTTGAAGGCCCAAATGTTGTTGCGGGTGTTAGACATATCCTTGGCGCTACAAAGCCGGATGATGCTGCTCCGGGCACTATTAGAGCTGATTTCGCATTGACTATGGAACGAAATATCGTTCACGGCTCTGACAGCGTTCAAAGTGCTGAAAGAGAAATCAACATTTACTTCTCACCCGAAGAAATATGTGGTAGTTGGAAAACAATGTTAGAATTAATATCGGCAAGTGAATAAAGAATTTTTTAAGTTTGAACTTTTGAATATTTGTAAAAAGACCGGCGCTCGTGCGGGTCTTTTGCATACTCCGCACGGTGTCATTGAAACGCCGGTTTTCATGCCTGTTGGAACTAATTCCACGGTTAAAATGCTGACTAACCACCATTTGAAAGAGTTGAATGCTCAAATTATCTTGGCTAATTCATTTCACCTGTTTTTACGCCCGACTGACACTTTAATCAAAGAGTTTGGCGGAATTCATAAATGGATGAATTATGACAAGGCTATTTTGACGGATTCGGGTGGATTTCAGGTATTTAGTCTCACGAATTTGCGGGATATCAAAGAGGATGGCGTAAAATTCAAAGACCCAAAAACAGGAACTGAGCATTTTATTAGCCCTGAGCGTTCTATGGAAATCCAGCAAAACATAGGCGCTGATATAATTATGGCGTTCGATGAGTGTGCACCATACCCGTGCAGCTATGAAGATGCTAAAGTTGCTATGGAACGTACGCATCGTTGGTTGGAACGTTGTTTCAAGGCTCATACCAAGAAGGATCAAGCTTTATTCCCTATTGTGCAAGGCGCGTTTTATGATGACCTGAGAATTGAAAGCGCAAAAGTGATTTCGTCCTTTGATGCTGTTGGCTATGCTATTGGCGGTGTCAGTGTGGGCGAGCCGACTGATATTAAAAATAGAATTGTCGAAATTACAGCACCACTTTTGCCGGTAAATAAACCTCGATATCTTATGGGTGTTGGAACCCCCGAAGATTTGCTGGATGGTGTAATCCGAGGAATTGATATGTTTGATTGTGTCATGCCGACTCGTAATGCACGCCATGGCTCATTTTTTACCAAAAAAGGACGTAAAATCATTAAAAATAAAGAATTTGAAAAAGATGCTGAGCCACTTGAGGAAGGATGTCAATGCTGGACTTGTCAAAATCACAGTAAAGCATATATCAGACACCTTTATCGTGTTCAGGAGCCGACTGCAGCGACTCTGCTCTCGATTCATAATATTTACTTTCTTATGAATTTGATGCGCCAAGCACGTCAAAGCATTCTCAATAACGAGTTTGATACTCTATACCAACAATGGCAAAGCAACCTAAAGTAGCTACACGCTGGTGGATTGCTGAGTGTTAGCAGGCTGAACATTATTCTCGACTTCGGGTTTTGGTTTCTTTTTCATATAGAAATGCTTCGTGATATATTCATTTATTGACGGAGTAATCCAGCCCAGTGTGATAGGTACAACCACGAATGTCGTCAAGAAATCAAAGCCGCTGTTCATAAATCTTGCTTTTTGAATTAATTTATTGTTTTTGATGTTTGCTAAATTATCTTCAATGGCTTTGATATTTTTGTTTTGGCTTTCACCCGGCTTGTTCAGGAATTTTAACATGTCAACAATTTCGGTAGGTTCAGCTTTTTCGAACGAGTTATGCTGTCTTTTAGAGGTGGCAGGACATAATTGAACCCATTCATTATAGGCATTTGACATATGCTTTTTGATTTTGTCATCATATGATAATACTTTTTTGACATCGCCGCCTTGAGTGGTTATAAAATCACAGAAATCAAGGATACCGTTTTTGTAGTGGTGGATGTTGCCGTATTTAGCGACGATTTCTTCACTTGAGAGAGGCTTGATACCCTTTTCAGGGCGTAGATAGTTGTAAACTTTTTGCCAAGTCCCACTGTGGTTTTCAGGTTTTGTATGTAGCGCAAAACCTGTCGCTTTTGAGCAAAGTCTTGATACAATGTTTTGTATTGCACGTCGCCCGAAAATAATTGTTGAGATAGTTAATGTGTCACGTATGAGAATATCTCTTCTTTCGACGTCGTCGCGGGATTTTGCGTAGCGCGTTGCTTCAACTGCTCCGTAGCATATAGTCATAAGTCCGATTAAGGAGAAGTTGAATTTATCAAACTCGTATGCTTTGCCTATTTTGTGAAGTATATCTTTGCCTGATACAGACAGGCCAAATGAGACGTTGTTGCTTGCAGAGGCAGCCTTCGGCGTGTTATTTGTGATGCCCTTCATGTTTTTAGATATTGAATTTTCGTGACCTTGAATTGTATTTATTCTCATGATGACATTACCTCCTCTTTAGCTTTTTGGCATTGGCTTAGGAGGTCTCCGGCTTTAAATGGTGCAAGATAAACATTTACATTTGGAGGTTGTACAATGCTAATGTATTGCACTGTTGGCGCCGTGACAGGCGCTGGCTGCGCCAGCGCTGCAGCTGTCTGTGTGCATTGAGGTATCAAAGGCTTGCTGACGACAGGTGCTTGAGTTGTTTTGATTGTGTTTGGTCTGTTATTAGCCGGCTCATTATCGTCAATTAGACCTTTCAGTCCGGGATTAACTTTATGTAATTGGTACATAGACGGGATTTTTAGGCAGAATGCGATTACAGCAAGCATTAATGCCGCATTTGTTGTGTTGCGCATAACAACTCTGTTTTTAACAAATTTTGACACAATATCATGGCCTGTGCCGTTTTTGTGTACAACGTTTGCCATATCTTCAGTAAAGTTTTTCATATGTGCTAACAATTGCTCAAACGTGCATTTTATTGGCTCACCTTTTACGACAAGCTTTGCGGAATGAAAATCAGCTGATGCAGCTTTTTCAGTGTGTTGTTTGCCTAGCTCTACAAATTTGTTTACCAAGGCTCCCATTTTGTCAGTTGATGATTCAGGCATTTCAATATTACGTATTTTTTTCCATATAGATTTAGGTTTACTATCTTCTATCTTGAGAATGGCATCTAAAAATTCAGCGGTTTTGGCTTTTAGAGCATCGCCCTCAAGTTCACCGTTTGTCGCATTTTTAAGTGCTTCTGAAATTACATGCGGATAGAATAATCGTTTTAGCGCTTCTGCTGAGCCATCTTGCAATGCTACATTTCCCTGATATATATGGCCAAGCCCCTTGATAAAGTCTGTTGGGACATCGCATGCTTTACCGATAAAACGTTTAAACATAGCAAGACCAACCATCGGAATGATAAACATCGGAGGGCCGGTTGCGATTTCTCTGATTGATACTTCTGCTGCCTCAGCGTAGTTATATTCGTGTGTTATGTCCTTGTTACGGAAAAAACCGGTAGCAATTCTCGGGCAGATAAGACCAAAGAAATCTTGTATACAAAATGTTGCGCAAACGCCACCCCTTGCGATTGTATCCATGATTGCAACAGGTGCACCGGCTATCCCGCTAAATCCGAACGAAACATTATCTTTTTCATGACGAGGCATTTTTGCTTGTTCGTTGTTTTGGGAAAGCGAATTCTTATATTGATGAGTATTTGTGTGGCTTGCTGTAATCTTCATTTCTTATCTATTAAACTTATATTGTCTCAACTAACTTACCTGAATATTTAAAGTTGCGTTTTATAAGGCAAATATTAAATTTTTTTTACAATCGTACCGTCTAGCTTAAAAAATAGTGTTATAACAGTATAAACATTAATTGTACAACTTACAATCATTTATTAAAACTTATTTATTTTTGTTAACTTTTGTTGTGGCTGTATTGCGCATTATATATATTTTTTATTTAAAAATTTTCTCAGAAGTAAATCCCATCCTGACAAAAAGCTCCTTCAACTCAAAATAGTAATTCATGTCAAGTAATCTAAAGAAGATATCTGATGTCACAGGTGCGTACCTTTTGGCTAATGACTCGTCTACAAAAAAACTCTCGACAAACCGTGCAAAAAGTTCAGAAGGTTGTCGATAATACTTATTGTACCTGTTAAGGCGGCGTGAAATCCTCGCACGTCTGCGCTTAAGCGATATTAAGCGAATGTAGGCGACGAAAACTTCGGGCATGTCAGCAAAATCAACCTCAATATTTTCGATTGAATAAATCTCTTCACGACGCAAAAAAGGTGTTATAAACTTGATTCGGTCGTATTTCAAAAAATATTTTGCCTTAGAGCCTTTGATGTATCGTTCAAAGTCCTTAAATTTTTCACTGATAGAAAAATTCGGATATTTTGCTTGTATAATTTTTTTCTGTACGTCCATGTGCTTGATTACATCTTGTTTTTGGGCTTTGAGTGCCGTTAATGATGCATTTTTATCAACCACAAGTGTTAAATTATAAAGCTCTTTTTCAATTACGGCCGTATCGCTTGTTTGGAACAATACCGACAGCTTTCCTTGAGTTTTCATCATGTCGGGCTCAAGTTTTAAATGAATATAATGTGCGAACTCATGAGCCAAAACTTCAATCTTTCGCTCATTATTCAATTTTTTAGATACATCGATACGGTTTTTCAAAAAAACGCCCTGATGCCCTCGTGCCTTGGTATGTGTGTTTATATCAAGACCCAAATTCTCTAAAAAATCTATAAATTCTTCCTTATCTATTCTTGTTTTGTTTTGGTCCAGCGTTAATTGTATCATTTAGTTTCACTCTTAATCCACTCTATGTATGGAGAATGCCCGCATTCAATCGGCACATATATGATTTCCGGCAATGTATATTCATGGAGTTCCAAAATCTCTGCTTTTATTTCCTCAACCAAGCATTCTTTTGTTTTTATAATTAGGAGTAATTCAGGCTCGTCGTGGATTTTGCCCTCGAATCGGTAGACTGAGGATTCTACTTTTATTGTGTTAACGCATGCTGCCAGCTCTTTTTCGACGAGGCTTCGGGCAATTTTTGCAGCATTAGCTTCATTGCCGACTGTACACAAGATGATTCCTGTTTTTGTCATAGAAAACCTCCTTATACGAAAATTTTATCCGGATTTAAAATATTATGCGGGTCAAAAAGCTTTTTGATATTCTTCATGTATTCTAGCACAACAGGGTCAAGTGCATCTTTCATATAAGGCGCTTTTTCGCTGCCGATACCGTGCTCGCCTGATAACGTGCCGCCAAGCCTTAAAGCCAGTTTAAATAGTTCGTCTTTTGCCTTGTGGAAATTCGTCGCATCGGTCTCATTTCTCAAATCCAACGCCACATTAGGATGGATATTCCCGTCGCCGGCATGCCCCATTATACAGGCTGTTAAATTGTATCTGTTGAAAATTTCTCTAATACCTGTAACTAACTCCGGTATCAATGTTCTCGGTACAACCACATCTTCAGTCAGCACATCAGGCGCTATTTTTGCACATGAACCAAATGCAGAACGGCGTGCCGTCCAAATTTTTTCTTCTTCCTCTTTAGTTTTTGCGACTACAATTGCCGAAGCGCCAAACTCTTTGCAGATTTTTGCTACTTTATCCTGTTGCATTTCGATATCAGCCTCAAAGCCGTCAACTTCTATCAATAAAGCGGCCTCTTTATCTGTTAATAATCCGCTTGGACAAAACTTTTCAATAGTTTGCAGGGTATTAATATCGAGCAAATCAATAACGGCAGGCGTCAGCTGATTTGATATAATTCCGCCAACTGCATTTGCACAATCCTTCAAGCTGTCAAAATAAGCCAAAATCACGCGATTTGTCTCAGGCAATGAAATTAATTTTATTGTTGCCTCGGTCACGATACCCAAAGTGCCTTCCGAACCAACAAAAAGCTGTGTGAGATTATATCCGACAACGTTTTTGGCGGTTTGAGCGCCAGTGTGGATAATGCGCCCATCGGCCAGTACAACTTCTAAATCAATTACATAGTCTTTTGTCGTGCCATATTTGAATGTGCGAGGGCCGCCCGAGGATAGTCCTATGCTGCCGCCCATAGTCGAAACCTTTAAATTCGACGGGTCAGGCGGGTAAAAAAGCCCGAGTTTTTTTACTTCGTCCTGCAATTCACCTACAATAACCCCAGGTTGAACTTTGCATGTCATGTTATTTTTGTCTATTTTAAGGATTTGATTCATTTTTGATAAATGCAACAAAATCCCACCTTGAGGCGTAAAACAGCAACCTGCGAGATTTGTACCTGCGCCCCGAACTACAACAGGTATTTTATTTGTGTTCGCTAGCTTCATTATTTCACTGATTTGAGCAGTATTTTCGGCAAGTACTATGCATTCAGGTATTTCCAGCTTCTCGTTAGAATTCGTCGCATCATAAGCATAGCAGTATCTTTCTGCTTCACTGTGCAGCACGTTATCTTTTCCAACTATGCTTTGTAATTTTTTGATTAATGAATTGTTATCCATTCTCTATTTTGCTTTTCCTATTCTGTGAACCCTTGTGAAGTTGGTTCTACCACTGATAAGCTTAGGCAATGAGCCGACAATGATTATTCTGTCGCCGGTTTCCAGGCATGTGTTGCTCAATAAGAAATCGTCCAGTCTTTGCAACAGATCCTCGTCAAAATTTATATCCCAGTTACGATACGCGCTTGTTATGTTCCAAAGTAAACTGAGTTTTCTACAGGTTTTTATAGAATCTGAAACGGCAATAATTGGCATACGCGGTCTTAATTTCGAAAGAAAACGAGGTGTATAGCCACTGTGGGTGAAGATTAAAAGCATTTTTGCATGTACATCATCTGCTAATTTTGCCGCTGAGGCGACGATTGCCTGCGGTGTAGTTTCAAATTTTGCGTTTATAGTGATGTTTGCGTTATAAGGGCAAAACGGGCTGTTCTCAACGTCATGGGCTATTGAACTCATCATTTGTACCGCACCTTTTGCAAAATGCCCGACGGAAGTCTCACCTGAGAGCATAACCGCGTCTGCGCCATCAATGATTGCGTTTGCCACGTCAGAAGCTTCAGCGCGTGTCGGAATTGGCTGTTCAATCATCGTCTCAAGCATTTGAGTCGCTACGATGACCACCTTGCTCTGCTGATTTGCAAGATTTATTATTCTTTTTTGCACGATAGGCACTTTTTCAGGCGAAATTTCAATACCTAAATCGCCGCGTGCAACCATTATACCGTCTGCCGCATCGAGAATAGACTCAATATTGTCAACGGCTTGGGGCTTTTCGATTTTAGCGATTACGGGAATATTGCCGTCAAAGTTCGTTATGTGTCTTTTAGCGAGCATAATATCTTCTGCTTCGCGCACGAACGAAAGTGCAATATAATCTGCGTCAATTTCAATCGCAAATCTTATATATTCAATATCTTGTGCTGTCACGGCTGAAAGACTCGCTGTTGTGCCGGGGATATTCAAGCCTTTACGCGGTTTTAACGTGCCGGGGTTTACAACTTTTGCAGTAACTTTGTTATCCTCTGATTTTAATACTTCAAGTTGGATTTTTCCGTCGTCGATTAAAATTTTGCTGCCTTCATGAACGTCATTGGCTATACCGTCATAGTCTACAGGTATTATGCCATCTGTTTGTTCTGTTGCGTGTGCAATTGTTACGACATCGTCCATTTTTAGGTCGATATTTTCTTTAATGTTACCTATTCTTATTTTTGGACCTTGCAAGTCAATCAAAACAGGTAAAAAAACATTTAGTTCCTGCGCTGCTTCTCGAACGGTTTTTACGGTCTCTCTGTGGTCGTCAACGCTGGCATGAGAAGTGTTAATTCTCACCATATTTGCGCCGGCATTAATTATTTCTTTTATTTGTTCTTTTGTCGATGTCGCGGGGCCAAGTGTAGCAACAATCTTTGTTCTTTTTGGTGTGTTATTCATGTTTCTCCCCCAAGCAAAAGTCTTAGTTTTGCTTTAATACTATGTTCACGATTTGGTCTGAGATTGAAAAGCAGCTGTCGAGCGCGTTTTCTAAATCTTTGTGGATATCTCTCAATTTTATTACATCAAGTGCTTCATAGTCGCCCGAAAATAGTCTATCCATAGCCATATATAAAATCTCATCCCCATGTGTCTCAATTTCTTTCATACGAAGGTTACTTTCCGTAATGACAGGCACGGATGAATTCTTTTTAAATTTATCAACGATATATTCAAGCTCATTAGTAGCTTTCATCAATGTTTCGGACTGTTTAACCATATTTTCTGTAAATTTGGCCAGTCTGTAGACTCTGAGGTTGATGCAGGCTTTAACTATTCTTTTCGTAATTTTATTTAATTTTGCAGCGATATACTGAATGTCCTCGCGGTCAATTGGTGTTACGAACGTTGCATTGAGTTTTTGCAGCGTTTTTTTTAGCAAATTATTACTAAGATGCTTTAGCGATTTAGCCTCTATAATATGCTCTTCGGTCAAGCTTGTTGTTACAATTTTGTTGAACAATTCTGCAGTCTGTCTGCAAATATCGGCGCTTTCCTCAAAGTACGTATAAAATATTTTTTCCTCGGGTGGCATTAAATATGCTAATAAATTTGATTTAGACATGACAACCTCTTTTCTTGATAAGTCCTACTTTATACTATATCAAAAGAAGTTTTAGTTCAACGAAATTTCTATGCACAAGCCCTTGCGTCATGCTGAAGCGCCAAGCAAAGGCGTTACATGGCTGAATGTCTGTGTTCAGGCTTGAGATGTAGGCGACAAAGGAGCCGTACATATCAGGATACTTGAACAAGTGCATCTGTCGGATAAATGTGAATTATGGCGAATAATCCGACAGACCCTGAATATTAACGGTTATTCGTGTAATTTCACTAATAATCGTTTCAGGGTGACGTGAATATTCATTGTTGATTGCAATGTCGCGAAAAATTTTATACGGATTAAGGATTTCCGTAGTGGTCGTATTCTGTCCAGCGACCGGGTTCATCGCCACCTGGCGCCGCCCACCATGGTGGGATATTGCCAATGATATCTTCATATTGTTTCATCAATGTGGGGCTGTTTTTTATTCTGTTGATGGCTTTCGTGAGTCTTTCGTAGTTTTCCTGCGTGCCTTTAAAGTCATGGACAAGCCCCATGAGCCAATTTTTTTTGCAAATTATCTGATGGTCTGACTCCCCTAAATTCAGTGCACGTGCTGCAGTGTCAAATAAGTCCATTTCATTCATCTCGTGAATATTGAGCGGTTTTAAGTCAAATTCATAATATCCAAATGAAATTTGTGCCGTATCTCTCTGTAATTGTTGTGAATTAGCTGTTGCTATCATTTGCAGTTTATTTTGATGGCTTTGAGTGTACAAATTCTGTTGTACAGCTCCGTGTAATGCGTGTATTCTCATATAACTTCTCTTCTAATCTACCTAATACTAATGATTCTTGATTATAACATATAGTACATTTTTTTTGATATACATGTAACGTTTTTTTAAAATCGTATATACTCACTGAAACAAATAAATCTGTAAATTGTATAATTGAACTGTTAAGAAGAGTTAGACTTATGTGAGTTCAGCCTATGCTGAGGAAGAGGATGTCGTTGCCTAGAGTAGAGTCACAATTGGCAATCCCCAATAATATGTATTTTATGCAGACGTCGAAAAACATGCCTGCAACCGCTGCTCCTGCCGAAAAAAAAACTTCATGCCTGAACAAAACGACTTTGATTACAGGTTCGCTGGCATGTCTTGCTGCAGCCGGTGTAGTTTGGTGTATAGGTAGAAAGCCAACTCAATTTAATCCTTTCGCTGAGCCGTCAAAACTCACGTCTGCCACGATAACCAAATTTTTGAGCACTCTGAGAAATGACCAAAAAGCTGTGTATGACGCGTCTATAAAGGCTTTAGAATCTTGTAATTCTCCTGTGTTATCGCATTTGAAAAATTCTGAAAATTCTATGCAACTTTTGCGCAGTTCATTCGCTGCATCAAAACTTGAGCCAAAATTATCTGAGACTATTCCCTCAATCATTTCTCACTCAGGTGTAAATTCTGCTAAAGAGGATGCTATTGTTGAAGGCATTGCTAAATCTTTAGATTGCGAATTTCATACTCTTAATTATAATGGACAAACTAAAGTTGAGGATTTTTACCAGCAAATTGCGAACACTGTTTCACAACAAAATAATGCCGGCGCTGAAAGTAAGCCTATGCTGATTTTGATTAAAAATCTCAAAGAGTTTTTAGGTGATTTAAAAACAAATGCGGAATCTACTCTAGAAGCATCGTTTAATCTTTTGATTAACGATTCGCATAAATCTAAAAAAATATTTGCTATGGATGAGAGCGTTGCTGCTAATTTTTATGCGAGAAGATTTGCGCTGAATTTTGAAAATAGTGTTAATATATAATGTATGAAAAAAATTGATAAAGATTGGATTGCATGCAACACGTGTGAGCACGTCAGTCAGTGTGCAAGCGGCAAATCACGTATTGAAAATATTTCCGAAAACTCGCCGATATTGGCTGACATTGGCTGCTATAAATATGAAATTTATAATACGCAAATTTCTGATACACAATTGAAATTATTTTAAGAACTATAATTTTATGCTATAATAATTGCAGACAAGTTATATAGAGAGAGAATTTTGACTACTTACGAAGTAAATTATGAAGAGGTTCATCAGTGGCTCCTTGAGTACAAAAACACCGGTAATGAGCGCACTAAAAAGCAATTACAGAATTTTATCGTTATTGCTTGTTTACCTATGGTCAAAAAAATTGCGCTTGGACTTGCGCGAAGAAGTACTGACCCTGTTGAAGATATTGTTCAAGTCGGCAGTGTCGGCTTAATCAAAGCTGTTTCGCTTTTTAAACCTGAATTGTCAACCAGTTTCAAGTCTTATGCGACTTATCTCATTACAGGAGAAATTAAACACTATATCCGCGATAAAGTCTCCATGATTAAGCCCTCTCGTGAGATTCAGGAGTTGGCATACCGTATTAATCTCCTGACCAAAAAATTGTCTGATGATCTTGGTGAAGATCCGACTGATGAGCAGCTCGCTGCTGAGATGGAATTGTCCGTTCAAAAAATTCATGAGGTTATTGAAGGTGACAGACGTAAGCGTACTGTCTCGCTTGACCAAATTGTTAATGAAAATGATGAATCGGCGATGACATTGAGTGATAGACTTGCTGATGAAAGCTACCAAAATCATTTAAATCTCAGAGAAGATAAAATTATGCTGATGGATGCAATCACAGAACTCGACCCCTTACACAGAGAAATTATCGAAATGACTTTCTATCAAGATATGACGCAAAAAGCTATTGGTGACAAACTCAATATCTCTCAAATTCAGGTATCGCGCCACTTGAAAAAAGCTTTGAATAATTTATTTCAAATTATTACTAATAAGCAAGTTAATTCTGAGGTCGACTAATGGGGTATATGGAGTATTTTTATTGTATCCTGTCAACAATGCTGGGTCTTGTTACCGGTAGTTTTTTAAATGTCGTAGCATTACGCGCTTTCTCAGGTGAATCGATAGTCTTGCCGCCGTCTAAGTGTCCGGCATGTAAAAATAAGCTGAAATGGTACCATAATATCCCTGTTTTATCATATATGTTTTTGCGTGGAAAATGTGGCTTCTGTGCAGAAAAAATTAGTTCACAATATCCGATTGTAGAGCTGGTTACGGGGCTTACTTTTTTAATCGTGTACCTTTCTTTCGGACTCACGTGGAATACTTTGTTTCTCTTCGTGATTTCGTCGATATTTATTGTGATTACGGTTACGGATTTAAAAGAGCAGGTTATATTTGTAGAGCATACTTATGTTCTCGCTGGTGTTGGCCTTATTTACGCGCTTTTTCAAACTGGTGAATTTATATTTGATTTATCGCTGTTGATAAACTCTGTTTTGGGCATAGTTGTCGGCTTTGGCGCAATGGAGTTGATTTCCCTTGTATCTAAGAAAATCACTAAGCACAGGGCTTTTGGCGAAGGTGACTCATATATTTTGGGTGCTATCGGTGCGATTGTCGGAGTCAAGCCGTTGCTATTGATATTGGTGATGGCAGCGTGCATGCAAGCTTTTGTTGCAGTACCGATGCTTTTGAAGCAGTATTTGCGCGCTAGAAATTACGCACAATTCTCTACAATAGTTATTTTCATTGCGTTGACGGGCATATTTTATTACTTTATGGATGTTTTGGTTCATAACGTAATAAATTATCTGATATTACTTGTTGTGCTGGCGCTTTTGGGTCTGTTTATTTGTTGGAACTTAATAAAAAACATTAAAAGCGGCACACAATTAACGTTCATGCCTTTCGGGCCGGCTTTGGTTATTGCGGCTTTTGTGTTTATAATCTCGAAAGTACCGTTTACCTGGTGGCCTTGGTAAGTTTCATTATATAATTTTTGTAGTAATCAACGTTAATATTGAGTTTTTGGCCGAGTTCAAGCACTGATGAGACAAATTTGCGCGATTGAATGATATTGTCTCGTGAATCAATATTTTCGATTATTTCATCTACTTTAGTATAAATTCTTGTGAAGTAAGTGTTCTGTGCTTCAGAAATGTCGATACAAAGCTCTAAACGGTCAACCTGATTGAATAATTCGAGCGTATCTTCAACCTGATGAATTTCAAGATTTTGCCTTAAACGATGCAGCCTTTGTGTGATTTTTCTAGAAAAGAGCTCATTGACAGAATCTTTGCGTAGCTCGATTCCAAAACCTTTAGCTTCATTCATTATATCCTCAGCTTGCTGCAAAATATCGTCATCAATGTCATTTTCGTTCTCAAGAATTAAATCGGTGAATTGCCTTGAAAGCGTGTATTTAGCCGCGATTTTGAATTCATGAGGAATATCAAGTCCTAAATTCTGAATATGATAGATGGCGCTTTTGCCCTCAACGTATAATTCATTGTATGTTGAGGCAAATTTGCTTAGTTTGTCGTGCAATAAAATATCGAGGATTTTTTTGCGCTCTTCGATAAATATATCTCTCAAAGTGTAGTATTCTTTCCCGAAACACTCATCAAGCTGCCTGATAGCCTCCGTCACAGGGTGATTCGTGTAGGTTTTGGTTAATTTTTCCTGAATCGAGTTGTAGTCGGACATGTCGGTGAAGGTTTTGAGTGTACAGTGGAAATCACCGCCGGAGTGGTGCAACAGAGCAAACATCATATCGGATTTTTCAAGTGTAATTTTGGATTGTATCTCTATGCGCCCGACTAAAAGCGCGCCTTTGTCTTTGCTTATTTTTTTGTAGTTGATTTTTTTGATATCGTAACAGTACAGGCTTGTTTCTGTATCATAATCTCTAAATAATGATGAAAACGCCCAAAGACTGGCTATTTGTTTGATGTTAATAACCGAAGGCTTAACAAATTTTTCATAAATAACCTTGCCATTTTGAAATTCAGGGATATTGCTGTGCGCTTGCTCTAATATTTTGGTGAATTTTGATTCCAGTTTACACAAGTTAAAGTCCTCAGCTAACTGCATTGCGCGGGCTGCGTATTTCATGATTTGCGTCGTTTCAATCCCTGAAATTTCTGAGAAGAACCACCCGCAACTTGTGTACATAAGCATCGCTTGACGCTGCATTTCAAGTAGTTTTAAGGCATTTATTTTAGCCTCGTCATCTAAATCAGGCTTCAAAACTTTTGAAAAATATTTTTTTCTTGATAACTCACTGCGGTCTAAAATGACGCTAATATACTGATTGCGCGCTTCCCAAGGGTCGACAAAGTATTTTAAGCCTTCTTTATCGAACAAAACTGCTAATTCATCACGTAAATAATCCAGCGCTTCGCGTAAAGGCTTGCGCCATTTTTGATTCCAGCCGCCATGGCCGCCAGTGGAACAGCCGCAATCTTCCATCCAACGCCCCACGCCGTGAGAACAACTCCACGCTGAAACGGGCTTTATTTCTACTTCATCCGCTACTTTATTGCGTTCTAAAAATTCGCCGTAATTAGTTAACTCAAAGCCGACATCCTCGGCTTTAATTGCTAACAAGTATGCAAGCGCCATGTCGCCGAATTTCGTGTGGTGTCCGTAGCTTTCGCCATCGGTCGCAATATTAACCAGCTGATCATAGCTTCTTTTTGATGAAACGCCGTCTTGCAAGCGGTTAGCAAATTTGTTGCCGTCCATTAGTAAGTTGTCGAACGCAACAGACTTGGAGATTGAGCCATCGTAGAAGAATAAATCAATATATTTTTTAGGTTTGTTTTTTAAGAAATAACGGTAGGGCTTCGCAGGGTCAATATTACCCCAGCTTACATCTGTCCATGTTTTTGTTGAGCCTTGTAGTGGACGTACTTTTTCAGCCTGATATGGCGATAAAATAGTGAATTTTATGCCGCAATCAACTAAAACTTCTAAAGTTTCGTCATCAACAGCTGTTTCAGCGAGCCAAATACCTTCAGGCAATCGTCCGAAGCGATACTTGAAATCTTCAATGCCCCAGATAGCCTGCGTGTATTTATCGCGAATATTGGCAAGAGGCATAATCATGTGATTATAAACCTGAGCAATCGCGTTCCCGTGGCCGGAAAAGTCATGAATGCTTTCAACGTCTGCTTTTATGATTCGCTCGTATGTCAGTGGTGAATAAACTTCAAGCCATGACATTAATGTCGGGCCAAAATTGTAGCTCATTAGTGAATAGTTGTTGATGATGTTTAAAATTTTATTATTGCCATCAACAATTTTTGAAAATGAATTTGGGTTATAACACTCTGCATTAATTCTTGCGTTCCAGTCATGAAAAGGTAAGGCTGAGTCTTGTAATTCAATTGATTCTAACCAGGGATTTTCGCGTGGGGGCTGGTAAAAATGACCATGAATCGTCAAGTACGCTTTTGGTTTGCTCATTCAATACTCCATATATTATTTTTTGTCTGTAGCACCGCTTTCATCAGTTTTTGGCTTGTCAGTGCTTGTGCTTCCTGCTTTTTCTTTTTCGGCTTTCTCTTTTTCAGCCTTTTCTTTTTCGAGCTTTTCTCTCTCTTTATCTTTTTCAAGATGTTTTTTAGACTTAGTTACTATTGTGATGCTGTCTACATCAATCCAAGGGTCAGAAAGCGCTGTAGCGAATACTTTGCCTGTGAATTGTATTTCATCACCTGATTCTAAGTCGATATGTTTTTCGGCTTCTTTGCGTGTTATGAAAAGTTTCATTTCAGCTAAAGGAATCACGTGCCCTTTTACTTCTGCTTTTCTGATTAAGAATAAAATATAGTCCTCAGAGCTTCTGAATGCCGGTTTATAATCCAGGCCAACTACTGAAAATTTATCAAATATACCTTTTATGCGAATATTTTTGTTCAAATACTTTTGAGGATTTTGTGCAACAGCTAGCGCACTAACATCTTCATAAACAACATTGGGCTTGCTTTCTACCTTTGTTGCCGCAGGTTTGGTCTCTGTCGGTTTGGCTGTATCTGTTGCTGTTTGAGCTATTGCTGTATGAAATATTGCCAGTGATAAAAACATTATCAAAATCAGGATGTTTTTTTGCATTCTAAATGTCCTCTTAAAAGTATAACTAATCTATGTTAAAAATATTTTATCACATTTATTATTATTTGCCATTAATTTAATAAATAAATAATTCGGTTCTTCCCCAATTTATTTTTTTGGGTTATAATGAATTGTGTTTAACTAGAAGTAGGTTTTTAGACGATGCGTAAAAATTTTTCAAAAAGAGAATTGGGCGAATTTAATAAATTTAGAGAATTTTTCCAGAAGCTTGTTTGCAGCTGGACTTTAGGTACGTATCTTAAACTAGCTTATAAAGTTGAGTTCCAAGGACGTCATAATATTAAAAAGGATAATAAATTCATAGCTGTAGCCAATCATATATCAGGCTATGACCCTTTTATTGTCTGTGATGCGCTGAGTCGCTCGGTTGCATTTATGGCGAAACAAGAATTGTTCGAAAAGTTTTTCTCAAGAAAATTGATGGATTACTGCGGTGCATTTGCTGTTAACCGTGAAAAAATGGAAGTCTCAACCTTAAAAACAGCGTTGTCGATTAAGAATACTAAAAAATGGTCGTTAGGCATCTTCCCTCAAGGTACAAGAGAAGAAGCAGGACAAATGAGCAATATAACAAAAGGTTTTGCTTCATTAGCTAAAGCCACTAAAACCGATATTTTGCCGGTGGCAATTATAGGCTCAGATACTAAGGCCTCCCTTCCGATACCGTTTTTTAACAAACATAAAAATAAAATTACCGTGAAAATTGGTGAAATCATCCCATACAGCGATGATATTGAGGACATGATGCAACAATGGGTTGCTGCGATTAAGAAGTTGACGGAATGCGAGTATGTCAGAGCCTAGCGAAAAAAAAGAACAACTATCATATAGAGATTACAGCAGACGAGTAGCCGAAGATTTTACATTAACAAAAATTTTTTGGCAGCGTTTTAGTCATATTTTTACATTTATTCTTTTTACGTTGTTTTATAGATTAAAAATTTATGGCAAAGAAAACATACCCAAAAAACAGAGATGTATTATTGCGCCCAATCATACCTGTTATTTTGATCCGTTTATGATGTCATATGCCACACATTTGCCAATTGCATTTATGGCGAAAAAAGAATTATTTGAAGTGAATCGTACAGCGTCATCTATGCTTGATGGTGTGGCTGCTTTTGCTGTAAATCGTGAAAACTTGGAACTTTCTACCATGAAAACCGCTAAAGAAGTGTTTAAAGCTAAAAGTGCCGAATGGTGCTTGGGTATTTTCCCTCAAGGTGGTATCAGAACTAATAAAAAAATTGAGGATGTTACCAAAGGTTTTGCTGTTATTGCTAAATCAGTCAAATACGATATTTTGCCGGTTTCAATGACAGGTTGTGAAGACTATAACTGGGATATATTCAAACGTCCTAAAGTTGAAGTTCGGATTGGTAAATTGATTTCTCACGAAAAAGAAATTGATGAAATCATTGAAGATTGGCGTAATCAACTCGCGACTATGAGCGGATATGAGTTAGTCGATGAGCCTGTTGATAGTGAAAAATTAGCGGCGTCAACTTAGTCATGAGTGATATCTTTTCCCGAAATCAACTTATTTTAGGCGATGATTATTTAGAAAAGTTTTCAAAAAAACATGTCGCTGTATTTGGTGTTGGCGGCGTCGGTGGTTTTGCGCTCGAAAGCCTTGCACGGATGGGGGTAGGGCAATTTACTATCGTAGATTTTGACGATGTAGCTATTTCAAATATTAATAGGCAGATTATTGCGCTTAACTCCACAGTAGGAAAGAAAAAAGCCGAGATTTTTGAGCAACGATTGAATGATATTAATCCCGAAATTGTCGTTAACTGCATTAATGAATTTTATACTGAGGAATTAAACGAAAAAATATTTGGAACTAAAATTGACTACGTGATAGACGCGATTGACACTTCAAAGTCTAAAATTCAGCTTCTAAAGTATTGCCATGAGAATAAAATCCCTGTTATTACATCTTTAGGTGCAGGCAACAGGCTTGACCCCACGCAGTTGTATATTTCTGATATAGCTGACATTTCTAATATCCGCTGTAATTTTCTGAAGAATATTATGAAACAATTAACTGATATAGGCATTACTACGGGTATTACTGCTGTGTGCAGTCACGAAATTCCGATAAAGATTAGTAAAAAACTTAGCACTTTCTCTGTCGCAGCGCAAGATAATGAACATATGGAAATAAAAAAGCTTACTGTTGGCTCATTGCCGTTTACGCCTGCTGTTGCTGGTTATTATATGGGCTATTATGTGATGAAGGAATTATTAAAAAAGTAAATCACTCATAGTCATGCTGAAGCGCCTCAATGTGCGTTTTTTGTTTAAGCGCCTGTGTTCAGGCTTGAGATGTAGGCGACAGAGGAGCCGTACATCTCAGGATACTTGGACAAGTGCATCTGTCAGATAAACGTGAATATGATTGATAATCCGACAGCCCCTGCGACCGGGTCGGCGCCGCAATATTAACGCTTATTGTGTAATTCCTTAAGCAAAAGTTTCAGCGTGACGAGAGAGTTTGTCGATATCATCTTGTGTGTAATATCATT
The DNA here is from genome assembly GCA_031551265.1 of Candidatus Gastranaerophilaceae bacterium. Classification (GTDB taxonomy): domain Bacteria; phylum Cyanobacteriota; class Vampirovibrionia; order Gastranaerophilales; family Gastranaerophilaceae; genus JAVBNU01. The sequence goes on along the minus strand of JAVBNU010000027.1, from coordinate 8,916 downwards.
AAAAAACCGGCTTATGGGCCGGTTTTTTAAATTGTTTATTACGATAAAGTGTCATATCCAAGCGGGATTGTTGTTACCCGTGTTAAATCATCTTTTACATATTCGTTAATGATATTGTAATTGAATTGTTCTTTTTGTAAATTCATACCGTTTTCGCCGGTAAACTGCTCGATGTCCCATTTGAATTTATTTGCGACGTTAAAGTAGTCGTATGTCACGCCTTCGTTATCGGTGGCTGTGTAGTCTTTGAATGCGTAGCTGTTACGTCCATTAAAGGTAACGTTTGTATTGTCGCTGCCCATCAAGTTCAGCAGAGCTTTGTTACCGAATAAGTTAGCCTCAACATCAGCACCGCGAGCTAAGTAGAATGTGTATCCACCGGCTTTTTCGAGACCGGCTTTGTCATTCACTGTGTCTGTGCCTGACGCACCACCCAGTACGAAGGTTCTGTCAGCGCCATCCTCAATGTTAAATACGTTTGTACCACTTGTTCCGATAAGCGTGTTGTGTGTACCGTTGACGATGAAGGTATTGTCTTGTGAGCCGCCTATGGCAATGTTGCCGTAGCTGCCTTCACCCATCAATATTGTATTGCTGCCTTGAGCCAGCTCAACTGAGTTATATTTACTATTGTTGAATTGAACTACACTGCCGGCTGAATTTATTTTTATTGAATTGTTTTTACTGCAATCGGAGTATGATACAACTACTGTGTTACCGGTCAATTCACCTTGGCTGTTGGTTGTATTAAAATATGCGTTTAAAATTCCATTACCACCATCTCCGCTGATAGATAGCTTATCACCTTGTACCTGATGATTGCCTGCGGTCATCATTATTGATGACTCAACATCGCAATCCCATAGGTTACTGCTTTCTCCATCGGATGCACCCAGCTTAGCTACGCCGGAGGTCATCGCCCCTGCTGAAGAAACGGTTAAACCGGTACAGTTTACCTGTAGTGCTCCGTTTACTTTTGATACATTGCTCATGTTATCTCCTTGGTATTTACTCCATATATATTTAAAAACAACGAGTATATATTAATTGTCAAAAACTATATACTATTTTAACAATTTGTTACATTCCCTCCGTAAACATTAGTAATATTCTCGAAAAACAAATTGTAATAATTTTTTGTTCATGTTAGTTTTGTGTTAAGAACATAGCTAATAAAAGGAGAATATCTTGAAAGAATACGAATTACTAACGGTCATAAAACCTAATATGGATACTGATGAAGTAGCCAAAATTATTGATAAATTTGAAGAACAGATTACTACATATGGTGGTAAAGTCCTTAATACTGACAAAATCGGCAGAAAAAAATTGTCTTATGAAATACAAAAATTCAGAGACGGCTTTTTCGTTGTTCAAAAAATTGAACTCAATGAGGATAAAGTGGTTGAGTTGAAAAGACAACTAAAACTTAATGAAAATATATTGAGATATATGTTGTTGAAATCAGACAGAGTTACTGCTTAAGGAGAATAAAATGACTTTAGCAAGAGTTACCGTATCAGGTATAGTATACCGCTCACCTGAAAAAAGATTCACCAGTAATAATATCCCTGTTACTGATTTTACGATAAATATATCTGATAAAGACGAACTGTTAGTGCATGCTTTTGTGCGTGGGAATATGTCAGAAGCTGTTGCTAACGAAGTAAGCAAAGGCGATATGGTGGTGGTTGAAGGTCGTTTGCAGCTGACTACTATCAAGCTTGAAAATGGCGCTGAGCGTAAAGTTATGGAAATTGATGTTTCATCGATTGAAAAAATCACAGGTGCTCCGATTTCTCAATCTGCTCCCGCGACAGATAACTCAAAACTAGTGGAATTCGCTACCGAAGAGTTCGCTGACGAACTCATTGGTGATGACGAAATTCCGTTTTAGTATGTAATAATATTAGAAGCTAATAAAATATAAGGATAAAACAATGGCAAGAGAACAACTAGACAAAAAGAAAAGAAAAAATTGCAGTTTTTGTGCAGATAAATTAGAGTTAATTGATTATAAAGATACTCAAAAACTAAGAAGATATCTGACTGAAGCAGGTAAAATTCTACCAAGACGTATTACAGGTACTTGTGCGTCACATCAAAGAGCTTTAGCAAGAGCTATAAGACTTGCTAGAGAAGCGTCTTTACTTTCATATGTATATGAAAACTAAACGTTACTAATTTGAAGTATATTGATGGTGAATTATAACGAGAAATTAATCGAAAATTACGAAGCAAAAATTAAATTAGACCCTGCTGATGAGGCAAATTATATTGCACTTGGCAGTGTCTATTTGATTGAAGAAAAATATGACAAAGCTTTAGAAATTTATGCACGATTGTTGGCTGTCGATAATTCTAACTTCCAGGCATTGTTGAACTCCGGTAGTATTTATTTTTATCAAAGAGAATATAATAAAGCTTTGGATTTATACAAAAGGGCAGCTGTTATTGAAACTAAGAATTTTGCTCTGTATTTCAATATGGCTAACGCGTATGCAGAAATGCAGGATTTTAACAGTGCTTTAGCCAATTATCAAGTTGCACATAAGCTTCAACCCGAATCGTTTGAGGTCTTGAATGCAATTGGATTACTATATCAGGACAAGGGCGAGTATGATAAGGCGCTTGAGTATTACGAAAAGGCTGTAGGTATTGAACAATCTTCCGAAAATTACTTGAATGTCAGCAGAATATTAATTACTACCCGACGCCATAAAGCTGCATTGAAATTTTTGGAAAAAGCGATTGAGATTGATAGTGAGAACTATCAAATTTTAATGTGCTTAGCGAGTGTGTACTCTGAGCTAAAAGATTTTTCAAAAGCAAACGAGTTGTATCGTAAAATTTATCAAATTGAGCCAAATAACTACAAAACGCATATTTGTCATGCCCTTTCACTTTCGGATGAGGGTAAAATTGACGAAGCCTTGCAGGTTTATAGCGAGGCAAGAAAACTTGAGCCAGAGGCTATTGAAATATATATTCTCACGGCTAATTTGTTATTAAATGAAAAAAAATATGATGACGCAATAAAATTATATAAGGAAGCTTTATCCATTGATTCAAATGCTGCAATCATCTATTCCCTGCTTGGCAATGCTTATTTTATGAAGCATAATATTGAAGAAGCAGTTGCTAATTATCGTGTGGCAATTGCAAAAGACGATGACAATAATGAATTTAAGTTAATATACGTGGAAATTCTGGAAAATTATTTTAAACAAAAATTTAATAGTTAATATGGAGAAGAGTAGTGCAAAATAGTAATAATTATCAAAAACCGCTCCCGATAGAAAAAATAATAGCTGTATTGTCGTACTGTACTGCAGGAATTGTGGGTTTTGTCTGGTTTTTGATTGGCCATTTTATGAAATTGAATTTGAGACCATTTCTAAAATACCATATCTATCAGTCCATTTTTATTAGCGTTTTATTCAGTGTTGGTGTCTATATACTCGATTTTTTGTTTAGTATTTTGGCGAGAATCCCGTTTATTAAAAATATTGTTGGTATTATATCCTTTATTTTTATTGTCCCGATAATTGGCAATTTGTCTTTACTATATATAATTATAATATTACTGGCGCTCTATCTGTGTGTAGGAGTTTTATTGAACAGATACTCCTATATTCCGTGGGTGAGCAATGTAATTAAATACAACATAGGAAGAGGTTAATCATGGAATTTGACAGCATATTAGTACAAGGCGCGCATAAGCCTTCTGAGAACAGAAATTGTATCACGGTCCCGATTTATCAAACCAGTGCTTTTAGTTTTGATACTGTGCAATATGCTGCTGATTTATTTGATTTAAAATGCCCGGGCGATATTTATTCTCGTATTACAAATCCTACGGTTCAGGTTTTAGAGGAAAGACTGGCTGCCTTAGAAGGTGGTGTCGGCGCGTTGTGTGTCACTTCAGGACAGTCGGCGACGACTCTTTCAATTTTGAATCTTGCCGGTGCCGGTGACGAAATTGTTGCGTCCAGCACTCTTTATGGCGGTACTTATAATCTTTTTAACTCGACACTCAGAAATCTTGGCATCAATTTTAAATTTGTGGATTGCCATAATATGAGCGCTATTGAGACTGCGATTACTGATAAAACAAAAGCCGTTTTTGTTGAAATGGTTGGGAACCCAAAGCTCGATATTCCTGATATTGAACGTATTGCTGAAATAGCGCATAAACACAATATACCTCTGATTGTCGATAATACTGTTTCGACGCCTTATTTGTTCAACCCGTTTAAACATGGAGCTGATATTGTAGTGCATTCGTTGACCAAGTATATTTCCGGCCATGGCAATGTTTTAGGTGGTGCAATTGTAGATAGTGGTAACTTCGACTGGATCAAAAGTGGCAAATTTAGCCAGTTTACGGAGCCTGACAATAGCTATCACGGCTTAGTTTACGCTGAGACCTTCGGTAACGCTGCGTATATCGTGCGTGCACGCACCAATTTGATGAGAGATATTGGCTGCTGCTTGAGTGCTAATAATGCCTCTACCATAATAGTCGGCTTGGAAACACTGCACCTGAGAATGCAACGACACTCTGATTCAGCGGCCAAGGTTGTTGAATTTTTGCAGCAACATCCTGCTGTTGAGTGGGTTAATTATCCACTTTCACAAACCAGCCCTGATTATGAATTAGCGAAAAAATATTTACCAAAAGGCGCTTCTTCGCTTGTTACTTTTGGGCTTAAAAACGGTGCCGAAATGGGGATTAAGCTGATTGAGAAAGTTAAATTATTTATTCACGCGACCAATATTGGTGATGCGCGTTCAATCATAACATATCCTTGTTTAACAACGCACAGGCAAATGAACGATGAAGAACTCAAAGCTTGTGGTATTAGCAAAAACTTCATAAGATTATCAGTAGGTTTGGAAGATCCTGCTGATATAATCAATGATTTAGAACAAGCGCTTAGTTAGTAGAAGGTTTAGCCGGTGGCTGAGGTTTATTGTCGTTAACAATAACCAGAATTTCATCTTCGCCGGCCATTTTCAGGTTGTTACGCGCTATAGCCTCAAGTGACTGTAATGATTCAAAATTCGCTATTTCATCTTTTAGCTTTTTGTTTTGAGCGATTGCTGCACGGTTAAGCTCTCTCATTTTATGTGTTTTATTAGGCATATTAATGCATTTTGAGATATTTAAAAACGCGCTGTAGCTAAAATATACAATACAAAGTAGCAATGTTACTGTCAAAAATGAATAATAAATTCTGATTTTTGATTTAGTTTTTTGATTTTTAGAGTTCGCTTTGTCTTGTAATGATGCTGTCATAAATTGTCTCCCCATTAGTTATCTTAACATTATAGTATCTGAGCTCTTCTAAGACAAGTTTTTTGGTGAATTTGTAACATTCAGAAACTAACATTTGATAGTAGTTCGATTTTAGGTGATTTTGTACCAACCACAGCTACTATGTCAATTCGAAAATCAGTTTTAGACTCATGTATAATTTCATTTATATAACTTAGTGCTGCCATCTGAATCTTTTTGAGCTTACTCATATCTATTGCCTCAAATGGATGCCCTGCGGCGAGACTGCTGCGAGTTTTTACCTCTACAAAAACAATTGTGTCGCCATCTTTGGCTATAATATCAATCTCAGCGTGTCTTGAGTAATGCCAATTACGCTCAAGTATTGTCCAGCCAATGTTTCTCAAATATTCAGCAGCAAAATCTTCGCCAATATTACCCTTGAGTCTGTTTTTTTGCTTGATTAAATCCATTTACTATTCTTCAATGTAAGACGCTATTTTATTAATATTTTTCTCGAATCTTGTCATTTTATGCTCTAAAACATCAAGCTTTTCATTAATATCAAATGTCTTTTTCAAACTTTCATGAGTCGTTGTGACCTGAGACATAATTGTCTCAATAGTAGATTTAAATTTCAAGACATTGTCGAGTTTTTCTTCTATAATTTCAAATTTGTTGTCAATTTTCTTTTCTATTAATTCAAATTTAGTATTAACGCTTTTTTCAACGGCATCAAATTTGCTGTCAAAAGCCTTTTCCATCGTTTTGATTTTGTCTTCAAGACCATCAATTTTTTCGATTGTTACATTTTTAACTACTTGAGCATCTTTTTTCAATGTATCGAACGAAGCTGTCGCACTATCAATCCATTGTGCCAAATATAATAATGCGTCATTTAGCGCTTTGTCGGACTTCGTTGTAGATAGCAATAAGCGCGTTAAATTATCCAATTTTGTATGAATGCCCTGAACCTGTTGAGGGTACGAGTTCAAGTTCCCTGTTTTTTCATCAACCTGTTTAATAACCAGCTCAAATTCTTCTAAATAATGCTTCAACGTCTTGTGCGCATCGTCTGAAGTCAGAATCAATTTGTTAGTACGCTTAGAAATACTGGAAATATCGTCGTACAGGCAGTCAATCTGCGCGCTGCTTGGCGATTCATCCATAACTTTGTTGAAACTTTTTACTGTGTTGCTCATTTCGTTGATGACAACACGCATTTTTGCCAAATCGGACTCAACATCAACCAAGCCGTATGAGTAATTTTCATCTTTACCCTCAGCGCTTGTGCCTTGAATCATTTCAGGTATTTTAGCGATTGTTTCCTCAAGTTTTTCCTGAACTTTGTTTACTGACGTAGCAAAACTGTCTTTGTCGTCACAGCTTTTGAGTGAAAGCGCAATTTCTTCAAGTAAATATAATTTTTCTGAAATATCTTTGAGAACATCAAATTTTTCATCGGTGTCCGAACTCGAAACATTTGCGGGCATATCACCTACGCTAATGCTCAAACGCTTAAAGCTGTCATCTAACGCAGCACGCAACTCAGATGTTTGCTTGTTGGTCAATTCAACTTCTTCCTTGAGTTTGTTGAAATTATCGCCGATAAAACTATTTAATTCGTACAACTCCTCATTAAAGGAAATCCCCTCAAATAACTGCACTAATTGCAACGTAAGCTGTTCTTTGAACGCTTCAAGCTGTAAAGATATTGAACTGGTGTTTCCATCGCTCACTCCTGCCACGGCTTGCTTATCAAGTGTCGATTTTATTGTATCAATTTGCTCGGTCAACTTGTACATTTCTTGCGCTAATGTAGTGTTCGAATTGAGCGTTAAATCAATTAACTGCTCTTCAAACTCAGTGATTTGTGATGATGAATCTTCTTTAAGTTCATTTTGCCAGCTATCTAAATTTTCATCAGCCTGTGTTATAACTTCAGGTTTTTCATCAATGATAGGCGTTACTTCTTCGTCAGCAGGCTGTTCTTCCACGAATGCCTCTAATTCAGCTTCTGCCTCGGCCTCTAACTTACTTTTATTAGCCGCTTCTTCCATTTCTTTTGCAGTTTGTGCGTATAGTGAGTTGTTTTCGAAGGAGGTAGGCTTTTTAGCTGCATCAATATTGTCAAAAAAAGTTTTGCTGTCAACAATCTCTTCGTCTTTCGTCTCCACCACAGGTTTTACTTCAGATTTAGCCGGTTCTACAGGCTTTGCCACAGGTGGTGCCGGTTTAACAGGAGGCACGGCAGCTTTAGCTACAGGTGAAACAGGTTTAACAGGTGGTTTTGGCGGCGCTTTAGGTTTCATTTTTTTCGGTGGCTCTTCTTTTTTTGCAGGTGGTGCAGGTTTAATATCTAAATTGCCTGCCAGGTTATCTGAGAGTTCGCCTGTCGTTGCAAAGGCCTCAAACGCGTCATTATTTACAGGAATGCTTTTTTCTGATTCATCAACACCCAGTCTGAGTTGTGGACGCTCTGTATCAGCCGTATCGTCGTCAATGATATTTAAATTTAATACTAAATTTAGGTTCTCTGAGCTGTCGCCGATAATTTCATCGATTACGTCCAATTCATCTGTTGAAACAGCTTTTGTATAGTCAGGATTGTTGAACACATCATCTGTAAAATCTATATCCACCCCTAAATCTGCATTTGTCTCTGAAGTCTCTGCTTCAACTTGTGCTGCAGGAATCGGCTTAGCTGTTGGTGCACTGTCTGTATCTTCGCCAATAATAATATCTTCATCAATAACGATATCAATATCGTCGATTACTAAGGCTTCTTCAAAATCATCACTCTCATCATTCAACACCAACTCATCGGGAGCAGTATTTAGAGGAGCGGCTTTCTTTTCTTTCAGCTTTTGTTCTTCTTCATCTTCAGTCTCTTGTTCGACTGTAGACTCATATTGCTGCTGAGCCAAATGCATTTCTTCTAAATCCATCTCAATGTCATTAGCGTCTTCAAACTTTTGATTATCCATATTTTTATCGTCGTTCAACATATCTTTTCTCTACAACTGTTTCCCTATTCTATCAAAAATCTGTAAATTAAACAAATAATAGCAAAAACTTATACTTAATTTAGATTTTCATCTTAATAATATTATCTAATCAACGTGCATACAAGCTTTATGCGCTTAATATTACCGTTTGTAAAATTAATTTACAATCTTGCCACTCAGATACCAGGTTTTTACGTCTGTAATCTTTACATTTACGAATTTTGCGACTGATTTTTCACTGCCTTCAAAATGTACAATTTTATTATTTCTCGCCCGACCTGTTAAAATATTTTTGCCGTTTTTTTCTTCGCTGCTTTCAACAAGGATTTCAAAGACTTTTCCTTTACACTTCTTGTTAGATTTAAGACACGCTTCGCGGTTTTTGTCATTCAATATTGCAAGACGTTCTTTTTTAATCTCTTCATCAACGAATTTTTCTGTCCAGCGCGCTGCGACAGTGAGGTTTCGGGGTGAATATTCAGCTGTGTTTGAATAATCAAGTTCTAGTTCATCAATTGCTGATAATGTGTCCAAAAACTGTTCTTCTGTCTCGCCCGGGAATCCTGCAATAAAATCGCTTGTGATTGTCACATTCTCAAACGTGTTTCTGATTTTTTGTGCGATTTC
>JAVBNU010000074.1:0-3628 GCA_031551265.1 Candidatus Gastranaerophilaceae bacterium | reverse complement strand
AGAACTCAAATTGCAATTCAAAACATAAGGACGACTTAAATGAGTGGAACGTCAATAACGAAAGAAGATTACACCGTAGAATACATCAAAGAAGAAATCAAAAAACAGGACATCAAGTTTATAAAACTCCAGTTTGTTGATATTTTGGGAATGGTCAAAAACATGTCAGTACCGGCAGTGCATATTGATAAGGTATTAGGCAATGAAATGATGCTCGACGGCTCATCTATCAAAGGTTTTAGAAGTATTGAAACATCTGATATGTTTTTTGTGCCCGATAAAAGCACGTTCTCTGTACTGCCTTCTATAAAAAATGAATGTAAGTCAGCAAGGCTGATATGCGACGTTCATAATCCTGATATGACACCATTTGCGGGTTGTCCGAGATGCAACTTAAAAAGAGTTATTAATGAAGCAAAAAGCCTTGGCTACACAATGAATTTAGGCCCCGAGGCTGAGTTTTTCCTCTTTAAGAAAGACGAAAACGGCAAACCAATACCTACAACAAGCGACAGAGCTTGTTATTATGAAGTTGTGCCTGATGATCCCGGTGAAGACGTAAGAAATGACATCATTTGCACCTTACAGCAAATGGATTTCGACATAGAAGGCGCACACCACGAAAACGCAGGCGGGCAGCACGAAATCGATTTCAAATACGCAGATATTTTGACCACGGCAGACAACGTTGTCACCTTCAAAAATACAGTCAAAACGGTAGCTGCACAATATGGCTTGCACGCGACATTTATGCCAAAACCGATTTTTGGCAAGGCCGGCTCGGGAATGCACTGTAACATATCGCTGTTCAAAGACGGCAAAAACGCATTCTTAGACGAGTCAAAAGAATGGCAATTATCAGATATCGCGCTTTATTCAATTGGTGCGATGTTGAAAAATGTGAAAAATTTCACAGCAATAACTAACCCGACGGTAAACAGCTACAAGCGTCTTGTACCCGGCTTTGAAGCGCCTGTGTATTTGGCTTGGTCGTTAGCAAACAGAAGCGCTCTGATTCGTGTACCGGCAAAACGCGGCAACGCAACACGTGTTGAGCTACGCTCACCAGACCCGTCTTGCAATCCATATCTGGCTTTTGCAGTACTGCTTGAGTGTTGTTTAGAGGGCATCAGAACTAAAATTGACCCACCTGATGCAGTTGATGCTAATATTTACAACTTATCGACAAAAGAACGCAAAAGACAAAAAATAGAAACTTTGCCGGGAAGTTTGATTGAAGCGCTAAATTACATGGAAAAAAGTCCCGTAGTGCGTTCAGCACTTGGCGAGCATATATTTAATGAATTCCTCGCAACCAAACGCAAGGAATGGGATTCATTCCGCACTGACGTTTCTCAGTGGGAATTAGACAAATATTTACATAAGTACTAGAAAGGAACACAATAACAATGAAAACGATATATTTCGTAGACGTAACAAACAGAGACGGTGTACAAACTTCACGTTTGGGGCTGGCTAAATTACAAAAAACTATTATTAACATGATGTTGGACAACATGGGCATTTCTCAATCAGAGTTTGGTTTCCCGACAACCGAACACGAGATAAATTACCTCAACGGCAACATGGAACTGGTTGAGCGCGATGTTATCAAAAAGACAAAGCTTTCAGGCTGGATGCGCGCAATGAGTGGTGACGTTGAAAAATCATTCAAAAACGTACCTGCTTTAAAATATTTGAACCTGTCACAATCCACATCAGACCAAATGATAAACGGCAAATACCTCGGGCGCAAAACAAAAGACGATATTATTGCAATGACCGTTGAATCAGTTGATGCAGCTGTTCACCACGGCGCAAAAATAATCGGTGTAAACGCTGAGGATGCGTCAAGAACTGATTTGGATTTCTTAATCAAATTTGCAACTGCTGCAAAACAACACGGTGCTTCACGTTTCAGATACTGTGACACATTAGGCGCTGATGACCCTAAATCTGCTTATGACCGTATTTATGCGATTGCAAAAGCAACGCAAATGCCTGTAGAAACACACTTCCACAACGATTTAGGTATGGCAACAGCTTGTTCGGTTATGGGCGCAAAAGCAGCAATAGATGCCGGCGTCGATGCGTACATAAACACAGCCATCAACGGTATGGGTGAACGCGCAGGCAACGCCGACCTGATTTCTTGTATCCTAGCGATTCTGCACTCAAGTGGCTTCAGAGACAAATACCAAATTGACCCTCAAATCGACCTTTCAAAAGCATGGAGACTTGCAAAATATACGGCTTATGCATTTGATGTGCCGCTTCCTATCAACCAGCCTGCAGTTGGCGACAATGCGTTCGCTCACGAATCAGGTATTCACGCTGATGGCGCACTAAAAGACAGACGTAATTACGAATTATACGACTACGAAGAGCTTGGACGTGGTGAGCCTGAAATCGTAGAAACAGGCAGAATGATTACAACCGGCGAGTACGGTGGTATCAAAGGTTTCAGAAACGTATTTGAAAAAATGGAACTCGAATTCCACGATGAGGACGAAGCTAGAAACATTCTTGAACTTTGCCGTTACGCAAACGTTCACACGCAACGTCCGTTGACAAACAGCGAGTTGAAATTCATATATTTCTACCCTGACATCGCAGCAAGAGTTATGACTGTAACGCCATACTACTGCCCTACAGGCGAACTCAAAAAACGTGTCGAAGCACACAAAGTCACACTACCGGCTGATATTGTGTAGAATAGATATTTATAATTTTTAAATGATGGTATTGCAGTAATGCCATCATTTTTTATTTTGAAAACAATGTATTGGTGGGCAATAGCCTGCCATTCTAACAATGTTTTGCCGTTCGTTGTGTTTAAAAATACAGCATTAAAGTAGGGTGTGCACTGCGCACCATCATTAAGGCAAAAATCCCCAATATTTTCGGTGCGTGGGACGCACCCTACACTTATTTCTCAAAAAACCACAAATTCATAAATTTTCGCAGCTTGACAAGCTCTTCCTCGGACAGTTCAGCAAGCGAGATTTCAATATCAGTAATTAAATCCTCTTTTTTCATTGAGTTCGTATAAACCGTTTTATTAAAGAAGAATCTAGCATGGACACCAAAAAACTCACTCAATTTTTTCAGAGTCGCTTGTGAGGGAAAAGTTTTTCCGTTTTCTATCAGATTCATGGCCTTAATCTTTACACCAACATTTTTAGCTAATTCCGCTTGAGAGATTCCACTCTCTAATCGTTTAGCTTTAACCTGTCGTCCTATTATTGTATTAAGCTCATCCATAGCGCTATACTAACATTCTGCCCTTCAGATATTTCCCTTTTAAGGAATATAACTTGCCTTTTAAGGGAATATATGTTATACTAAATTATCCTAATGGTTTTTGCATACCATAGAGAGCCAGTCATTTGGCTATACTAAAAAATCCAAACACAAAACGGAGCTGTATAGAGACTACAGCAAAATGGATAGAGTTATGAATTAACATGTGCCCTTCTCTCCAGCAGGGCCTTTTGTTTTGCTTCTTCCACTTGATTTGGTGGGCAATAGCCCACCCACTTTTACTGTACCAGCGTGTTAATATACTTATGACTACTGAGCTGGTATTTTACCGTATTCACAAATTAATGTTAAAATTTTCAAATCG
>JAVBNU010000036.1:0-26319 GCA_031551265.1 Candidatus Gastranaerophilaceae bacterium | reverse complement strand
GGGTTCATAGCTACTGAAGATGTATCTTTGAAGGGGTCACCTACAGTGTCGCCAACGACTGTCGCATCGTGTAATGCTGTACCTTTTTCGCAAAGGTCGCATTCAACGATTTTCTTCGCGTTATCCCAGCAACCGCCTGCGTTAGCCATAAATACAGCTTGGAACAAGCCGAATACAGCAATCGCAATCAGATAGCTGACGAAGAATGATACAGGATCGTTAGTTTTGATATTTGGTGCTGACAAGCACGCAAACGCAAGAGCGAATGAGAATAACGCCAAGAAGATGTTGAACATACCTTTTTGGGCATATTCAGTACAAATTTTAACAACTTCTTTAGAGTTTTCAACGTTAGCTTTTTGCGAATCTGTATCTAATTTGATGTGGTTGGCGATATATTTAACCGCACGGTACGCGCCGGTTGTAACAGCTTGCATTGAAGCACCTGAGAACCAGTAAATTACCGCACCGCCTGAGATAAAGCCGAGCAATGTGTACGGATTGAGCAAGTTCAATACATCAGTCGGGTTGATACCAAGAGTTTCTTTGATTACGAGAATCAATGAGAAAATCATAGTGGTCGCCCCCACGACGGCTGTACCGATAAGTACAGGTTTAGATGTTGCTTTGAATGTGTTACCTGCGCCATCGTTTTCTTCGAGGTATTGTTTTGCTTTGTCGAAGTTTGGAACGAAGCCAAAGCATTTTTCGATTTCACCTGAAATGTTGGGCTGTTGCTCAATTAATGACAACTCATAAACTGACTGAGCGTTGTCCGTAACAGGGCCATAGCTGTCTACCGCGATTGTTACAGGTCCCATTCCCAAGAAACCGAATGCAACCAAGCCAAAAGCAAATACTGATGAATAAATCATCATATCGCCAGGAATGTGCAAGCTGGCAAAGTATGCAATCGCCATCAAGACAACGATTACCATACCAATCCAGAAACCTGAGAAGTTACCACTTACAAGGCCTGAAAGGATTGTCAATGAAGCACCACCTTCTCTTGAAGCTGTTACAACTTCTTTAGTGTGAGCAGCTTTAGGGCTTGTAAATATTTTTGTAAATTCAGGAATTAGCGCAGCACCTAGAGTACCGCAGCTTATTATAATTGATAATACCAACCATAAATTACCGGGTAAGTCTGAAATTAATACTTTACTCACGCCGAATGTCATTAGGATTGATAAAATTGAAGTAATCCAAACCAAGTTGGTTAATGGGGCTTCGAAGTCGAATTTTTCTTTGTTTTTGTACATCATGTTAGACCAAAGTCCGTTAATCCAGTATGCAACAACGGATGTGATAATCATCAAGAATCTCATTGTGAATATCCAGGTTAAAAGTTGAACTTGGTAAGCAGCTTGATTCTCACCGCCTGTTACACCTAATAGGATAAAGCTTACTAATGCAACACCTGTTACACCGTAAGTTTCGAAACCGTCAGCTGTAGGGCCAACAGAGTCGCCAGCGTTGTCGCCAGTACAGTCAGCAATAACACCGGGGTTACGCGGGTCATCTTCTTTGATACCGAATTGTATTTTCATTAGGTCAGAGCCGATATCTGCGATTTTTGTGAAGATGCCACCTGCAACACGTAATGCAGAAGCGCCTAAAGATTCACCGATAGCAAAACCGATGAAACAAGCGCCAGCTAATTCGCCGGGAACGAATAATAAAATTACTAACATCATAATCAACTCAACGCTGACCAATAAAACACCAATACTCATACCGGCTTTTAGTGGTATATTTAAAAGTCCTAATGGCGAACCTTTTAATGATGCAAATGCCGTTCTTGAGTTAGCCAGTGTATTCATACGAATGCCAAACCATGCTACAGCATATGAGCCCAATATACCGACTACAGACCAAAGCAGAATTAACATTACGCCGCTCCATGGCATGTGTCTTAGAACACCAAAATAGAACGCAATACACAACCCGATTAAAATTTCTAATCCGATTAAAAATTTACCTTGTTGAATAAGATACGTTTTGCAAGTTTCAAAAATTGTGTTTCCGATTTCCAACATTGACGAGTGAGCTCTCAAGCCTTTAACTTTAAAGTATTCAAAAGCACCGAACAATAGACCCGCTACTGATACAACAATCCCAACCAATAAAATGTGATAATTTGTTAGGTATGCTTTAATATCAGGAACTACCAAATCAGCTTCACCTGCGAAAGCTGCACAAGGCACCAAAATTAATGCTGCAAAAACAAGCATCAATCTGAGCGGAGGAAATTTCTTAAGTAAGTAATCCATTTACTATCTCCTTTTTCCTTCATAAAATAATTCTACCCTAAGACCATGTTTTGACATGAGCCTTATTATTATAATAATCATAGCAGTATTTTTAGTAAATTCAAACTTTTTTTATACTACTTTAAGATGAAATTTTTGTTTGTAATTACCCGCATTTTAAGCTAAAATAAGTGAATCACGTGGTTGTAATAGTTTACTGAATGGTTGTATGGAGAATAAAGCGGAAAATAGCAATAATAGGTATGATGGGTATACTTTCGTTGCGCCGTTTTTAGATAATAATAATTAAAATAATAAGGAAAAAGCAGATGAAAAAGAAAAAAAAGAACAGTTTGAAAACACACATTTTTATTACAGGTTGTCTGACTGCAGCAATGCTTTTTGCGCCGATACAAAAAGTCCAAGCGGTCGACTATACTGTCGGAGCAGGTTCTGGCGCAAATCACTATGCGACACTTGAAGCGCTTAGGCAAGCGGTTGGCACTGGTTGGCTGACTGGTGACACTATCACTTTTAATGGGAATGATAACTCATTAGCTGACACGCTTGATTTTGGCGGGGCAAATGTAACACTACAAGGCAGTGGTATTATTACAACAAATTTGAACAATACCGACAAACGATTTATCATTAATGATACAGGTACAACGACAATACAGGGCAGCAATCTATTCTTTGAGGGTAATAATACCGGCGGAGGTATTTCATCAAATACTGTAAATGTCTCAAACAGCATTTTATCACTCTTTAAAATTACTAGTGGCGACGGTGGCGCGATTTATAATAGTGGCGGTACCGGCATACAGTTTTTTGGTAACATTTTTCATCAAAACTCTGCTCAAAACGCAGGTGGCGCTATATATAATGATAACGGGCAAATTACAATCACTAATTCCGATTTCTCAGACAATTACCTTGATAAATATGAAACTGGCACATTCTCAAGTGTCATTTCATCTGGTGGTGCAATAAATAACACGGGTAACAACGCATCACTGACAGTGAACAATGCTGATTTTATCTATAATTATATAAACTTAAATAGTAGCGGCACAAAAACTTCTAGCGCCCAAGGCACAGAGGCATATGGTGGTGCTATATTTAATTTTACTGTTACCATTGCTAACACCATTACAGACTCAAGATTTGTGGGTAACAACATTATCGTTCGGTCTGATGCGACTGACAATTTTATAATAGCAGCAGGTGGTGCAATTGCTAATGAAACAGGTATTCTTAATATCTCAGACAGTGAGTTTGATGGCAATACCGTTACTGGCTCATACAGCGGCATTTTTAACCCTGCAGTAGGTCTTAGTGACGTGTCAGTTGGTGGTGGTGCAATTTATAATCAGGGTACGATGCAGATTGAGAATACAATATTTATGCATAATGGTTCAGCCATATTTGACGCCTCTGCAGGTCAAATAGCCGGTGGTACAATTCACAACGGTGAAAACGGAACAATAGATTTTATTAACACCATTTTTTCTAACAACGCTATCAGTGTCGAAACAGCCAACAATGCCTATGTATACGGCGGCGTGATTTTCAATGAAAACAATATGAGCATTGATAGTAGTTTAATTACCAATAATATTATCTGGGTTGACGCTAGCACGGAGGTATATGGTGGTGCGATTTCCAATGAAGGCGTTGCAGCAGCCGGTTCTTTAGCCATTGTTGATACTAATTTTATAAACAATAAAATGCTCTCAATGGTTGACGACAGCCCTACAGGCTATGGCGGTGCAATTGACAACTATGGTGGTAATGTAACAATCGCTGCATCCACCAAAAACGTAATATTTGATGGCAACGAGGCAGCCGTCGGCAGTGATATTTTCAATGAATACGACCCGTCGCTAGCCGGACAATCTATTATAAACTTAATTGCTGATGCAGGCAAAACAATCACATTCAACGGAACAATTAACGGAAACGACACAAACGACGTGTCTTCACTTGGAGCGGCAGACAACCAAATAATTAATCTTTCCGGCAGCGGCACTACTATATTCAACAATATCGTAGAAAACCAAACAATAAACCTTAACAACGGCACACTCTGGCTCAAAGGTGACAATATAACCGCTACTACGGATTCTACTTTAGGCTTAACTTATAAAAATCCTTTTGGCAATGACGTTTTCAGTGCACTAAGCGGTATAGGTGCGACTAATACTCTGAATATCGGCGCCAGTGCAACATTTAATACTCAAAATGGCTATTCTGATTTAGTTTCACTAAAAGAATTTTCATCAAACGGTGGCAATTGGATATTAGATTATGATTATTATGATATTCAACAAGGTCTGGAAAAAAGCCCCGATGTCGTTGTATATGATACGCTGGGTGATGGTGATGGACTTGGTGGCAATTCAATAAATATAACATCAATAAATATAATGAACGAAATCACCGAAGTTTCGGGAGCAATGGCAATTATAGTGGGCAATGGTGCAAACACTATAGCTGTTCCTAATGCAGACCCTTTAAATCAAAATGAACTTACCGGCGTTGCAACTTATACCAACAGCGACAAGTTTACTTTTTACGTCAACAATATTACCCCGGACTACCTTATGTTGGGCCACAACAAAATAGCAGGAGCAGGCGGCCTGGCTGCCGCAGTGCAAGATACTGTAAATACTAGCAGAACATTCTCCGTAACAGGCCGCGGTTACACAGAAACACAAGATCTCAATGTAATGGGAGTAGCAGGTAGCACACTGAGTATCTATGGTAATAATCGACCAATTAATGGTGGCGGTAATCAAGGTATGAGCATTGACACGGGACAAACAGTCAATGTTCAAGATGTTTCTAATTTTAGCAACTTCAAGACCACAGACCCTTTATCAGGTGGTATATTTACCAACTTTGAGGGCACATTAAACATTACGGATACCAACTTTAGCAACAACAGCGGCACTATAGCCGGTGTAATTGCTAACGACAACGGTATTGTGAACATAAATGCAATAAGCCAGAATGTCATATTCAATAATAACACTGCAAACGGAGCCTCTAACGATATAAATACACGTGGTTCTTCAAGCAGCGAAGTAAACTTTAATACCAATTATGGTCGTACAATTACTATCAAAGGAGGTATAGCCGGCGAGGGCTACTTGAATAAAAACGGAGCCGGAACCCTCGCACTTGGTGGTGATAATAGCAATATGACAACAATGTTCGACATGAACGACGGCACCCTGCAAATATTAGCAAATTCTAAATACTTTAGCCCTAACTCAATGACAACAATGGCTAATAACACAACATTGTCATTGTTAAACGGCAGTGTTGGCAATTTTAACTTTGGTGGTGGTACTCTAAAGATTCCTACAGGTAGCACAATGAACCTCAGACTTGATGTTGATTTGGCCAAAAGTAAAGCTGACAGCATCAACGTTGCTGATCCCGCTTTATTCACAGGTGGCGGCAACATCCTGATAACAAATATCAACCTGCTATCAGACGCTATGGCACTCACAACAACAATAAACAACATAATCGGGCCAAATATACAAGCCGGCGCCGCTAAAATAGGCTTAGCCAACAGCGCAAGAGTGATTACAACTCCGATTTATACATATACACTCGACTATACACGCAATGATGGTTCAGGCTTTGATGCGCTGACATTCCATAGAATAGGCGGTGAAGAACCCTCATATCCCGACTATAACCCCGCAATCTTTGCCGGCGCAGTCGCACAACAAGCATTATACGTTCAGTGGCTTGATATTTACCAACAAGCCTTCACTCCAATGGATCATTATATGTTGATGACAAGCGCACAACGTCAGGCAATGAAAAACCAAAACAAACTCGCAGCAGCTGACGGCAACCTAGCCTACGATCCTGCGATTACACCGTTCAACTCACGTTCAATGTGGTTCAAGCCATACGCTGCGTTTGAAAATATACACCTCAAAAACGGTCCTAGAGTTGGCAACAATCTATATGGTTCACTAATTGGCGGCGAAACTGAAATAACAGAGCTTGGCAACGGCTGGGACGGAGTATTTCAATTATATGCAGGCTACAACGGTTCACACCAAACTTATGATGGCGTAAGCATCTACCAAAACGGCGGCGTACTCGGCGCGACCGGCATGTTGTACAAAGGCAACTTCTTCACCGGCTTGACAGCTAATGTTGGCGCGTCTGCTGCCGAAGCGCATAATATGTACGGCCATGAAAACTTCACAATGCTCGCTACAGGAGCAGCGTGGAAATCAGGCTACAACTGGGAACTCGCTGACGGCAAATTCATCATCCAACCCAACTATATGATGTCCTACACGTTCGTCAACACATTTGACTACAACAACTCCGCAGGTATCAGACTCCAATCTGACCCACTCAACGCAATCACAATCGAGCCGGGTATCAGATTTATTGGCAACCTGAAAAACGGCTGGCAGCCTTACGTTGGAGTCAGCATGGTATGGAATATAATCGATAAAACTAAATTCCAAGCCAATGATGTTTCGCTTCCCGACCTTGCAGTACGTCCATTTGTACGCTACGGCGTTGGTGTTCGCAAGCTCTGGGGTGAACGTTACAGCGGATTCCTCCAAGCATTTATGACAGGCGGCGGCAGAAACGGTATCGGGCTCCAAGCCGGCTGGCAATGGAGATTCTAATAATAGCATAATTTATACAGCAATAAGGTGGCGTTATGCCACCTTATTTTTTGTAATGGAGTGGATTGTAATGAGTGTTTTATAGAAAAATATTTACCATATCCAACTAAAGCCCAGTTGGAAGCCGACCCCGCTTCTGCCTGCGTTCCGAATGACTACTTGAATATATGACATAAATCGGTCTTTGAATGTTTTTGCAGCACCGACACCATACTCAATATACCCGTGCTTCATTCTTACGTTGGGCAGATTGGCATCTGATGCTTTACCGTTAACTTTGTCATTAATGTAGTACATATATTGTGTTGTGAAGTATATGCTCCAAGTTTCGGCGGCATAAATTAAGTTAAATCCCGGAGCAACGTTAATTCCGTTTAAATATCCTGAGGTCATTGATATTCCGCCTAAATCAGTACCCCAGTTTTGTTTTCCGAAAATATTATAAGAAGTTAATAAATTGGGCTGAAAAACTAAATTTCTGGTCGGGTGAAAATTATAAGCTGTTTTCATTGCTGCGCCTGCAAACCAATTTCCTGTTCTGTCATGTGCGCCATCAACAGACATTTCGTTAAAATAGCCTCCTCCGTAGGCAGCAATAGAACTAATGAAATCATTTCTCATAAAAGTCCCCATAACACCACCTTGACCACCATTTTGCCACATTCCAACGCCATCATAAGTTTGGTGGCCGCCGTTATATGCGACAAATGCTGTCGGTATGAATTCCCAGCCATCGTTTAGACATACTGAAGGGAAATCTAAGCCGACTATTTGCCCCCAAAGGTTGTTACCCACATGTAAATCGTGAGTCATAGATAATTTCTCAAAAGTAGCGTATGTTTTTGCCCATATGCTGCCGTCTTCTACAGTGTATTGGTATGGCGCAAACAATGGGGATATTGATGCGTATCTGTTGCCATTTCTACCATACGCGAGGAGTTCTTCGCTATCCAAATAAATATGGTCGAAAAGGGCCCCGTTTACGAGTAATTGGCCGTTATACATAGCCAGTGTTGCAACTTGTCCTCGTAAAATTTGACTATTAAGCCCCGCTCTGACTAAGCTATATTCTCCATTACCATTGACACCAAAATTATAATAATAAACAGGAGTTTTAATTTCTTGGCTGACAGACTCCGAATATGTAATCCCGCCAGTGTATTGAAACACCTGCAGAGGTATAATCTCGGCTGTTGGGACTCCTGAGACAATTATGTTTGAAATATTAATACCGCCTGAAGAGGGGCCATAGCTGCCTGCATTTAGTATGAATTTATCTGAGATACGGTTGTTGCCGTCAATATCAATACTGAAATCGGCGCCACCGTTGCCTAGAGAGAAATTGTTTACGGTTGTGGTTGTTATTGACGAGTTCAGTGAATTAACTTTCACATTATCTAAGGACAAATTATTGATAGTCGTTGAAGTTGTATACAACAAATTTAGATTAGAGTTAGAAATTGTGTTAACACCGGCAAAAAACGAGGGTGAATAAGTTGTCAAAGTACCGGCAGTTTGTGTGTATGCGCCTGTATAATTATTGTTGAGACTGCCTGCGCCTAGAATAACACCACCATTATTTGATTTATTAATCGAGCTGGTACCACTTATGCCGCCATTCAAAATTACATTGCCGCTTGTACCGTTAATATTAACAGCGGCACCTGTTGTATGTATGTCATTTGGTGAGCCTCCGGCTGTATTGCTGGAGAAAGTTATGTCACCACTTGAGTCAGAGGTTAATGTCAAATTAGGGCCACTGTTGAAAATGGCCCCTCCCAATGTTGCAGCTGTGTTATTGTTAAAATTTGTGTTTCCGTTTATAGTTATGCGTGAGCCTGCAACCACTGCTATTGCACCTCCTTGTGCGTTAGCTTTGTTATTATTAAAGTCAGTATTAGTAATACTTTGTATAATTCCACTCGCATTCATATCTATAGCACCACCTCGTTGAGATTGGTTATTGCTGAAAACAGAATTATTAATTGTGCCAATATTTGGTGAAGAAAGCCCGCCAACGATACTTATTGCTCCGCCTGTGGCGTTGCTGGTATTTGCATTAAAGACTGTATTGTTAATAGTTGTAATTGTGCCATCGAGATAAATAGCCCCGCCTTGGCCGGCTTTATTGCCTGAAAAACTTGAATCAGAAAGCTGGGTAATTATTCCTAAATTATAAAGCGCACCTCCTGAACCATTTACAGAATTATTGGTAAAACTGGACTGATTGATTGTTGTAATAGTACCATTGTTGAATATAGCACCACCTAGACTGCGTGCATTATTTGAGTCGAAACTGCTATTTATAATATTACTTATGGTTCGGTTAGCTTGATTAAAAATTGCACCGCCAAAAGTGTTAGAAGTGTTATTCTGGAAGCTTGAGTCTATTATATTACTCACAGTGCCGTTATTATAAATCGCGCCACCTCTGTTAGTGGTACGGTTACTTGTGAAACTTGCTTCGGAAAGACTTAATGTACCATTATTATTTATAGCGCCACCATCCGCAGAACTATTATTATTGAATAATACATTTTCAACCAATAAATTATTGTTGGTATTAATACTTATTGCGGAGTTTGTGGCATTTATAATCTTTAGATTTTCTGCTACGTAAGTATTTCCGCTCCCTGCGAAAGTAAACCTGTTTGCGCCGTTCATATCAATATCTACACTGAGTGTGGCGCCACTACCTGCAAGGGTTAGGTTTTTGGTAATATTATTTAAGGATGTGATAACTTGATTAGCCGAAACTAAGATACTGTTACTGACATCTGCGTTAGTGTTTGCTGCTGCTATAGCGTCTTTTATCGTTGTAAAACTTCCCGGCACGGTGTATTCAGCTGCCTGCGCCACCGCCATTATATTAGCAAAAAATAATGCTAACATGAACATCAAAACTAATTTTCTATCCATTGTATTCCTTCATAACTGTCTGTTGTTCATTCAAGTTGTAATACAAATTTGAATAATTCGATATTAAACAATTGACTGTATTTAGTAAAAATTACTAGCTCAGATGGATTAGCCATATATATAAAAATGTAGGCTGGCTGTCTTTGTGCTAAAGTGATTGTATGAAAATTATTGTTAACAACTTAAAAGAAACCGATAAACTTGCTAAAATCTTCGCAGATAAAACCAAAACAGACGGTGCTTTTGTGTGTTTATATGGCGAAATTGGCAGCGGCAAAACAACCTTCACCAAATCTGTCGCAAAATATATTGGCGTAGCTGAAAATGTGACAAGCCCGAGTTTCGTCATTTTAAATGAATATCATTCCGGCGTTTTGCCTCTATATCACTTTGATTTATACCGTTTAGAAATTGAAGGTGTAAAAACAATCGCAGAAGAGTTAGAAGAATATTCAAAAGGCAGAGTTTTAACACTGGTTGAATGGGCTGAATATTCTAATATTGAGTTGCCGTCTGAGCGAATTGAAATAAAAATTCAATATATTGATGAATTTTCGCGTGAGTTTGAAATAATTGAAATCGGTACAAAGTATGCTGAAATTTTGAAGGAAATCTTGAATGAATATTCTCACGTTTGATACCAGTTTTGACAAAACATACATAACATTATCAAAGGATAAGACGCTTTTATCCTCGTATCAAATTGCGTCGAATAGTGAAAAATATCATTCTGCGTATTTAATTTCGAATCTTGCAAAGATTTTGAAAGAACACAAAATGCAAATGTCTGATATTGACGCAATAGCCACAAATATTGGCCCCGGAAGTTTCACAGGCATAAGAGTTTGTGTGACAGTAGCAAAAATAATTTCACAACAACTTAATTTAAAAGTATTTGGTGTTTCATCTCTTGAAATTATCTCGCAATACAATAAATCCGAAAAACCCTCGTTAATTATTTTAGATGCGCGCAAAGATAAGTTTTATGCAGCAGTCTATGATAAAAATGAAACTTTAGTAGAGCCGATAGCAATGACTCTGAATGAAATACAAGAACTTGCGCAAAAAGAGTATTTTATAATTACAGATGCTAAATCGTGCGAAATTTTAAGCAATAACCAAATCGAGAGTTGGAGTTTTGAGGGTAAAAATTTGCCGCTTGGAGAATATTTGATGAATATTACGTATCAAAAATTAAACCAAGCTGACGAAAACGCAACCTGGTTTAATTTAAAACCTTTATATATTCAGCCCCCGCCAATTACGATGTGTAAGAAGTAATTTAGTAATTTGGCTCCAGCTTGTCAGCATTCACGCGGTGTACTTCAGGACGCATCTGGCTTTTTAGTTTTTGTTGTGTTGCGTCATCAAAGCTTTGCATATTCTGTTTCAGCTTTTGGCTTAACATATAGTTATTATTCTTAGGCGCTTCGCTTTTATTCTTTAGTTTATCGATATCTTGCTTGATGTTTTCTTTAACTTCACTACCAACTTCTTTTGTTTTATCAACACCTTTTTCTACGCCGGTTTTAGTAGCTGCACCGGCATCTTTAGCTTTTTCTTCTACAAATTGAGCACCTTTTTGAGTGCCTGATTTTATGTCTTGTCCGACTTCTTTAGCTTTTTCGGCACCTGCTTGAGCGCCCTGTTCAATATGAGTTTTGGCGCCTTCGCCCATGTCTTTGACTTTAGCATCAAAATCTTTAACACCCTGTTTAATATTGGTTTGGGCTGAGTCGTTTACGTTCTTTAATCTCGTGTCAAAGCTTTCTACGCCTGTTTGTAGATTTTGTTGAGTGCTTGTGTTCATATTTTTTACTTTGGCATCAAAGTCCAAAATATCTTCTTCAACATTATTTTGAGCAACAGCGCTCATATCTCTGACACGTGTGTCAAAATCTCTGACGCCGCGCTGCGTGCTTGTATCTATGCTTTTCACTTCTTTGTTAAACTTTTTCATATCCTGTTTAACGCCTTGCTGCATGCTTTTCACTTTTGTATCAAAGCCTGAGGACTTGGATTCAATAGTCTTATTCACGCTGGGTACCTCTAATGTTTCCTCAGATGTAATAATAGTCTGAGTAACGGCTTCAGGAGGCGGCACGGTGATTGACGTTTGTGGAGTTTCCTGTGGTGGTGGCGTTATCACGTTGTTTTGTTCAGGTGTTTCGCTTGTTGGCTGTGGTGTCGCCTGGAACGTCACAGTTGGCTGCTCTTGCACTACTTGTGGTTCATTTGGTGGTGTTAAAGGCGATACTTCTGTAGTTGCTTGTGGTGAAGCATGAAAGGTAGTCTTTTGTGGCTGTTGCGAAAGCTGGAAATCCTGCTGTGGCACTGCTTGAGCTCTGGCCGGAGCTTTAGGCTCTCCATAAATAGTCACAGTCGTCGGTTGTTTGGCCTGTGTTTCAACTTTTTGCACAGGAATAGTCTTAGAATTTGCTTCACTTACAATAACTTGTTTAGCCGCTGCCTGTCCACGAGTGTTGAGCTGCGAATCAGGTGCTTCTGTTATAAATAACTGCACTGAATTTTTAGCTTTAGGCTTTGCCGGAGATGCAGCATTAGTAGCAGTCTCTACGCCGGCTTTATATGCGCCGGGTCTGTTCACAATAGTTGTACCTTCAGGTGTACGAACCATAGCGCCAGGTTCGGGTGGTTGTAATTTCAAAATATCATCGGATACGTCAAAAATATCCGCATATGCTGCCGATACTGTGATTGCACTTAATACTGCTGTTAATAATATTTTTTTCATCTCAGTCTCCTAGCTTTAAAGACAGTAAACCTATCATGGCTATTATCCATAAAAAACTGGAATAATAAATTAGCTTACCGTTTAGTAGTTCGGTATTATTTATCTTAGCGATACGATGGCTTGTTCAATATCAGGAGCAGCATATATATAAGAGCCGGCAACCAGCGCCGTTGCGCCGTAGGTCTTACATATTTTTGCAGTTTCTGCATTTATGCCCCCGTCAACTTCAATAATAACATTTTTATTCAATTCATGCACATACTTAATTTTTTCTGCGCAATCAGGCATAAAACTCTGCCCGCCGAAACCCGGCTCAACAGTCATAATTAAAACCAAATCAATGTCGTCTAAAAATGGCGCAAGGACAGCAGGATGAGTTTTTGGCTTAATTGAAATCCCGACTTTCTTCCCTAAGCTTTTGATTTGTTTAATCACAGTACCTGTTCTCTCAAGTGTAGCTTCATAATGGAACGTTATAATATCAGATCCTGCTTTTGCAAAGTCAGGAATATATTTTTCAGGATTATTAATCATTAAATGAACGTCCAAAACCATTTTCGTTACACTTCGTATAGATTTTACAACAGGTGCGCCTATTGTGATATTTGGTACGAAATGCCCGTCCATAACATCAACATGTATCCAGTCTGCACTGCTTACGGCTTCAATGTCTCTTTGTAAATTGGCAAAATCAGCCGATAAAATTGATGGAGCTATAATTACTTTGTTCCTGTTCATTCTAAAATCCCTAATTTTATACACGCCGCTGTAGCTGCGTTTTGCTGTGCTTCTTTTTTAGTTTTACCTTCACCATGTGCCAAAACTGAGTCCTGATAAGTGACCTCGACCTGAAAAGTTTTATTATGCTCCGGCCCAACCTCATCTATTACAGTATATATAGGTAAATCCTTGTTTTTTCCCTGAGTGTATTCTTGCAATATAGCCTTAGAATTATAGTAAGAACGATTATTCGCGATATCATCAACGGTGTCTCTAATCTGCTCCACTATAAAATTGCTTACACACTCTAAATCTGATGTTAGGTATAATGCCCCCAACAGACCCTCGAAAGCGCATGCTAAAATCGAATGAGGAATTTTGCCGGCATGGAAATCAACATTTCCCAACAACACGTAATCCATTAAGTCTAATTCAGCGGCAAATTCAGCCAAACACACGTCACTCACAATGATTGAACGTATTTTTGTTAACTGCCCCTCATCAGAGTCCGGGAAAGTCGTATATAGATAATTACTCACAACAAGCTTTAGCACAGCATCGCCCAAAAACTCCAGGCGTTCGTAGCTATCACACAGCGTTAAGTCGTTTTCATAAATATATGATGTGTGAGTTAGGCCGCGACTGACGATTTTTAAATCACAACTCTCTAAATTCAGAGTTTGTAACAATTTTTCCAGTTTTTTTCTGCGTTCATCAGAAAGCATGTATTAACCTTCTTAATTCGTTCACTATTTGATGCAAAATGTTACTATTTAAGATAAAAAAGTGTAAGTAAAAATACGCAACAGGTATGCTAAATATATAACTGTCGGTTCTGTCAAGGAAACCGCCATGACCGGCAAGAGCATTACCTGAGTCTTTTACGCCTGCATCACGTTTTATCAAAGACTCGCATAAGTCGCCTAACTGCGCGAAAAGTGTTATCAAAACACCTAAAATTATTGAGTGATACCAGGGTAATTTGATTAGGCTGCCTATAATAAAGGCCGCTACAATCGCTCCTATGCTCCCCGCAATAGCACCTTCAACTGTTTTTTTAGGGCTGATTACAGGTGCCAGTGGTGTTTTACCTATTCTTTTTCCAAAATAATACGCACAAACATCCGTAAACAGCACAGCGAAGAAGATCAATAAAAGGAAGTAGAACCCTGCATTAAAAAAAGGTAAAAAGTCTATGACATATTTGGGCGTTGTCATCTCTCTAATTAGTAGCATATAGCAAGGAAGAGAGCCATAAGTAAAACAGAATATTGTAGACGAAATATTCGCGATATAAGGCTGATGTCCGTTAAATAATACGGCTAAAAACGAACTTATGACCCCGATCGCCATGGCAAAAGGGTATAAATCAAGTTTGCCTGATGCAAAAATCGTCAAAAACAAAAAGTTTACAGCCAAAACAATCGTAATATAAGGGCTAACTCCTTTTGCTCGCAATATTTTAACCAATTCAAAAGATCCGGCAAAAATAAAAGCAGTAACCAAGAGAAATAAAAATATTCCACCGGCACTGAAGCATAACAAACCTATTATACCTATAATAAACCCTGTAATTAGGCGTTTCAGCGAATTACTCTTTACATCTGTTCCACTCATTTTATACTGTGAGAACCTCTTTTTCCTTTTCTACAACCGAATTGTCGATTGTTTTCGTATATTTATCAGTCAAATTTTGGATTTCGTCTTGTTTGTCTTTAACTAAATCTTCAGCTAGGTTTTCAGATTTTTCAAGCTTTTTAAGATCATCAGTCATATCGCGACGAATATTTCTAATAGCGACTTTCGCCTCTTCACCGAATTTTTTGACATCTTTAGTGATTTCTTTGCGTCTTTCTTCTGTCAATGGCGGGAAAGTCATTCTGATAACAACACCGTCATTATTGGGGTTTACACCTAATTCAGCTTTGATAAGCGCTTTTTCAACTTCCTTGACAATCGATTTATCGAACGGTGAAATTACCAAAGTTTGTCCATCCTGCACAGTAACCTGTGAAAGCTGGCGCAGTGGAGTCGGTACTCCGTAATAATCAACCATAACACGCTCTAAAACAAGCGGATTCGCTCTGCCTGTTCTTACTGTAGAAAATTCTTTTTTTAGCTGGGCAATTGCCTTTTCCATTCTGTCTTTGCCGTCAGCAAATAATGCTTCAAGTGCCATATTTATTGTTCTCCTATGTATGTACCTACTTTATTACCTTTTAAAATCTTTTCAATATTGCCTTTTTGCGCAAAATCAAAAACAATTATAGGGATATTATTCTGCTGACACAACGCACACGCCGAAGTGTCCATTACTTTTAAACCTTTTACAATAATATCTTCGTACGAAATATGATCATATTTAACTGCCGAGCTGTTTATTCTCGGGTCATCCGAGTAAACACCGTCAATACCGTTTTTAGCCATCAGCATTGCCCCTGCATCAATTTCAGCTGCCCTTAATGCTGCGGCTGTATCAGTGGTAAAGAACGGGTTGCCGGTACCTGCCGCAAATATAACGACTCTACCTTTTTCAAGGTGGCGTATTGCACGAAAACGCACATACGGCTCAGCAATTTTATTCATCGTGATTGCAGTTTGCACACGACAAGACACGTCAATTTTTCTCAATGCACTCTGTAGCGCAATAGAATTCATGACTGTTGCCAACATACCGACATAGTCACCGCTTGCGTGGTCTAAACCCAGTTTTTTACTGTTTTTCATTCCTCTGAAAATATTGCCGCCTCCAACTACAACAGCAACCTCAACACCCAACTCACGCGCCTTTTTTATCTCATTGGCTATCATTTCGACAGGCTCTTGCGCAATACCGAATTCCTGATCGCCAAGCAAGGCCTCTCCACTTATTTTCAATAAGATTCTCTTATATTTTAACATTTCATATCCTGTCTTATTTTTCTCAAGTATCAACTACAAAACTAAGTCTATTATCTAATTATACGTTAAACACTTTAATATAATAGTAAATTATGTTGAAACTTTATTAAGTTTTGTAAACATTATTCATGCTCAGTTAACAATATTTAACTCGTATTTTTATAAAAACAATTTAGTATAAAATGTAAAATAATACATGTAAATTATAGATGAAGTCAAAAAATATGTTATAATAAATATACGAGATTAAATAAGTGTTCTTTTTACCCTTTATATATTAAATATAGAAATTGTTACCCGATTTGTAAACAAATATTAAAATATCTAAAATAAAAAGCAATATTTTGAATCTCCTATCGTTTATATAACTATAGAAGTGTGAAGGAAATGTCGGAGGAAAGACATACATGGTAATTAGTGTAAATTCAAGAAAAAAACAACAAAAGAAATCTTTTGAAGAGTTATTAGAAGACTTGAGAAAAAGTAATTCTGAAAAAGTGAGATACAACGCTGCGCGTATCTTTGGCGAAATGGGCGACTCTAAAGCAGTAGACCCGCTTATTGACGTATTAAAAAATGACAAAAACGGCTCAGTTCGTTTGTATGCAGCAAGAGCTCTAGGTGAGTTAGGTGACATAGCGGCAACTACGCCTCTAATCGAATCTTTACGTGAAGATCGTAATGTTGACGTTAGAGTTCGTGCAGCTCGTGCACTTGGTCGTTTAGGCGGTAAAGAAGTGGTAGAACCGCTTGTTGAAGCTTTAAATGATGAAAATTCACAAGTTTGTATCACAGCTACTGAAGCTTTAATCGAAGTTGGTGACTTAGCCACTGATGCTTTGATTGAAACTTTAGATCACGAAAAAGTTAACGTTAGATGCGATGCTACTCGTGCGTTAGGTGAAATCGGCAACCCGAAAGCGGTTGACAAGATTATCACTATGCTTACTGATGAGTGGGTTAACGTAAGAATATATGCGGTAACTTCATTAGGTAAATTAGGTGATCAGAAGCCTGTACCATCATTGATTGATGTAATGAAAAATACTCAAGAAAATGATTTAGTTAGAGCCGGTGCAGCAGCAGCCTTGGGCGTTTTGCGCGACCAAAGAGCTTTATTGCCTCTTCGTGAGTTAATTATGGCTGCTGATGAGCTAGGCGAATTAGAAGATACAGCTTTAAAATCATTCAAAAAAATAATGGCTGCTAACTGGCAATCTATTCCGGGTGCAGCTCCACAAAAGAAAACTACAGTTGGTTAGACTACCAATTAACTTCAAACCAAAAAAGATCGATTGAAAAGTCGGTCTTTTTTAATGTAGAATTATCATAAGGGTAGTTCCTGACTCCCTCCGGCAGCATCGACATTTACGAAGAAATGGCTGAAAGGAGGTGAGAATATGAATAAAGAATTAATAAGACGAGTACTACTCGCAGTTGTACTCGTCCTAAAAATGATTCTTCTGTTTATTTAGGGAACGAAGCGTTGTATGAAAGTTACAGCTTTCATGCAACGTCCCTATATTATAATTATAAACGATTTCATAAAATTTACAAGTTTCACAGATTTTACATATTTTTTAAATATTTCATTTTCATATACAATATAATTATGGCATTTAAAATAGTTGTACTTGGTTATAGTGAAATGTTTGCGGCGGTTATTCAGGCGTGTCTTGCGTCGGGCAACAAAATTGTTGGCGTAATGCGCCATGAGCGTGTTTTGGATAACCCTGTAAAACTTTTTTTTAAAGATATTTTTATCCCCAGCAAAGATTATTCTTATATAAAGAGCTTTAACTTGCCCGAAATTAAAGCGCGCAGCGCCAATAGTCAGGAATTTAGAGATGAAATATTAAAACTGAACCCCGATATGATTATTGTGGCGTCTTGGGGAGAAAAGCTTAAAAAAGAAACTATAATGCTCCCTAAAATTGCCTGCATAAATTGTCACCCGTCATTATTGCCGAGGTACAGAGGGCCAAATCCATATATGCAGGTAATTAAACACAGCGAAAAAGAAACAGGGGTGACTTTTCACATAATGGATGAGGGTTACGATACAGGGCCGATATTGATGCAGAAAAACGTTCCTATTTTGCCCGGTGACACTGGCAAAGTATTGCGAAGCAGATGTGCTCAAACTGCCAAAGAGGCTCTTATTGAGTTATTGTTGGAAATGCAGAGCGATATTTTAATTCCTATCCCCCAAAAAGAATCTATTGCTTCTTATTATCCGCAGATTACCGCTGATGACGTACTGATAAGCTTTAAAAACACCTCAACCAATATTGATGCGCAAATTAGAAGTATAATTTCATGGCAAAAATGCTATTTCAGGCACAAACGCGAATTTTTCATCATAAATAAATTTAAAATCGTAGACAACACTACAAAACACGAAAAGCCGGGTACTATTGTCAAAAAGAGCGGTTCATCTATATCTGTTTTATGTAAAGATAATAAAATTATCGAATTTACGAGCCTAAAGCTATACAAAGGTATAAAAAGTCTTTTTACCGGTTTATACATAAAGTTTTGCGTTAAAGTTGGCAGCGTCATATGAACTTGTTTAAATCTTGCAGAATGATGCTCAAGTTTGTGGTACAATAAAACAGAGGAATCAAAGAGTAAGCAAGGAATTCAACGAAAATGAGTGAAACAGATAGCCTTAGTAAACAAAAAGCATATGAATTATTTGACTCAGGTGTAATAAATTCTATTGAAGTTGGAACACTAAAGGGTTTATTGCAAATACATAAATATCTTTTTGATGGCCTGTACAACTTTGCTGGCGAAATCAGACAAAAAAATATTTCAAAAGGCAATTTTCGTTTTGCAAGTAGTCTGTATTTGTCTGAAATTCTTGCAAAAGTTGAAAAAATGCCTGAAACGACTTTTGAGGAAATTATTGCTAAATATGTTGAAATAAATATTGCTCATCCGTTTATGGAAGGCAACGGGCGCAGCGGGCGCATTTGGCTTGACCTGATGTTGAAAAAAAATATCCAACAATGTATTGACTGGCAAAAAGTAGACAAAACCTCTTATTTAAGCGCGATGGAACGCAGTCCTGCCAACGATTTGGAAATTCGAACATTATTAAAATCTGCTTTGACAGATAAAATAAATGATCGTGAAATTTTCCTGAAAGGTATTGAACAATCTTACTATTACGAAAACGAAGACTAACCTATTTGTAATAACAAGTTAATCAAATATTTTAAGTTAACTTTTGTAAAAAAAAAAGAAACTGCTAGCAAAGAAAAAAAATTACGCATTTTATAATAATTGTCAGAGATGTAAGGGGTATTAAAATGCTAGTTTCAAAAGTTAATGTCGCTCATTATACAAAATTTACGAATGATATGCAGGTCAAATCGAAACTTTTTGGTGTAGAAAACATTGGTAATGATGCTGTTAATTCATCCCAATTAGAAATGATGCCTGCTGCATTGAGTTTTAAAGCCCGGCTCAACAAAGCTTCGATATTATCAACCATAAAAAATGAAGCTGACTTGTATGCAATTACGTCAGATACAGCCAAGTCAGAAGCGTTTATTGCCGAGATAACAAGTGACGCTCGAAAATCACGAGAAATAACGGCAATCCTACTAAAAAAAGCCGGTGGAAAAGAAGCATTTCAAAAATGGTATTTTGCACCTAATGGGTATAAAGAAGCTTATTCTAACTACGTAGAAAATTTGGTTGCTAACGCCGAAAAACCTGAAGATTTGTTAAAAATATCGCCGAATTGGTATCCCTGGGTACTTAAAGAGACATTCGGCAAAGATTATACTTTTGGCCAATTACCCGAAAGTTTCGACGACCTATCCGAATACAGAGCTACTGTAAAAACTCTGTTGGGCAATGAGAGCAACTTGAATGCAAAAGAATTTGGTGGTGGCGTTTCAGGTAAAAGAGCGTTTTTACTGGATATAAAAGGTAAAAAATACGTTCTAAAAGTACAGGGTGATTATCTCGTGTACTCCCAAGCCCTTAGAGAGGCACTAGAAAAAGATGACTGGCTCGAAGACTCATTTTTTAAGAACTACAAAGATAATGAGAGCTTGAAGTCAGATTCTTGTTTCCTAAATGCTATGATTGATAGTTATCTGAATTTAAACAATTCTCACAACGCAGTGAATATGCATTTTTATGATCCTCAAACAGCATCTGTTTTGTACGAATACGCAGGTGATGAAAAATATGAGGGAGATATAGATATTTTGAGTGTGAACAAAGTGCTGCCTGATTTAAATGCCCTTGGCATTATATACAATGACGCGTCTGTCGGTAATTTACGAGTCAAAAATAACGAAATCATTATCATTGATAGTGGCGAGTCGAATTTTATAGATATTTTAAAACCGACAGTTCCCGGATTTCAGTTTGAACTCCCCAATTTCTCGGGTAACAGTCTGGTGTCATTTTCCTACGGATTAGCAACAATATAAAAAACACAGCCCATATAAACGAAGTCACTTTATGCAATATCCTATCAATATATGAGCGCGAACATTATATTCATACATATGTTGTATGGTCTAAACCGCTTTTATAATCCCATAGATTGATGTGTTAGTGTCCGAATTTTGGCACAATAATATTGTTGCATTTTGACGAGACTTTTATGAACCTAAATGAAAAATGTTTATTGAATTTTTTGCAGGAACCCGATGAATTGGTCGCGCTGACAAATATACTGGAAAATATTTTAAGTGAACTAAGGAATGAGAATGACTAAGGACAAATACATATATAAGTTGCTAACAATAATAATGTTTGTGATACTTATGATTGTTGGCAGTGTTTATTTGTACTTGCATAAGGAAATTTTGTCGATTAGCTATGACAAAATAGCTGAGTTTTTTACTGCGGTTGAGCTCAAAACTTTTGATGCACGCCAGCAAATTTATGCATCACATAAAAATGTGGACAAAAACATTGTAATAATTGATATTGATGAAAAAACATACACAGTTTTCACTGAAAAATATGGCGAATGGCCTATGCCGCGTGATATTTATGCTGATGTAATCGAGTACATACAAAAAGATAAACCGCTTGCGATTGGTTTAGATTTATTGTTTATCAACCCTGATAAGTATAAGCCTGAAAACGATAAAAAGCTTGTTCAGGCTTTGGAAAAGTATGATAATGTATACACTGCAATAAATTTTGATAATGAAAAAACACGTGTGCCGGCAGATTTGCCAGATAGATTAAAAATAAAACTCGAAAATAAATCACGGTATAATTTCGATAAAAACTTTTTAATGGCCTTTACGAATTGTCGTTTATTGATGCCTGAAATTATGGACTCAAATGCAAATATTGGTGAAATAAATTCTTTTTTTGCTGATGATAATACTTTGCGTGAGTTTTATCCTTTTGCAAAATATAAGAACTCTTACTATCCCAATTTATCGACAAAAATTGCAATACGAATGATAGAACAGCAAACCGGGCAAAAGGTTGATAAATTAGCTATTGATAAAGATAACCATCTGTTGATAGGCGATAAAAAAATTCCTTTGCAACAAGATTTTGGTGTTATGTTGAATTGGCTTGACTGGTATGATAAAAACAATAATTTTGAGAGAATTTCATTTGTCGATGTATACAAAATGACAAAAGGAGATTTAGAGCCACTCGAGAAGGATTATTTTAAGGATAAGATTATATATTTTGGTGCAACTGCAACAGCGTTATATGATACGAAGAACTCGCCGATTAATAATAACGTTCCGGGAGTGGTTTTGCATACAACGTTTATCAACAATTTGTTAAACGATAATTTTATCCACAAGACATCGCTGCTTGCTGATATTGCTATTTGCATATTTCTCGCATTACTGTTAGTGGTAGCGTTGTTCAAAATAAAACGTCAGTTCGTAGACATAATTATATTGTTTGCAATGACAGGATTTTATTTGATTTTTGCAGGCTGGGTGATGGAGATGTTCAGTCTGTGGATTCCTGTGTTTATACCGATTATCGTTGTTGTAGCCACATTTATTACGATTTACATTGTCAAATACTTTATTACTTCACGTGATTTAGAATATACATACAAACTTGCGACAACAGACGGCTTGACTGAATTATACAACCATAGATTTTTTCAGGAACAGTTATTGTTAAATATTGAGAACAGCAAACGTTATAATACTCAATTTTCGCTGATTTTACTTGATATTGATTACTTTAAAAAGTTTAATGATACATACGGTCATCAGGCCGGTGATGCTGTGTTACGGCAGGTCGCGATGATGCTCAAAAAACTGGTTCGTTCGACCGATATTGTGTGTCGGTACGGCGGTGAGGAAATGTCTATAATCCTTTCTAATACGGCGTATCCTGATGCTATAATTACTGCTCAAAAAATATGTGAAACTATCGCACAAACTCCGTTTAACCTCGGGGCTAGTACTACTAAAAACGTTACCATCAGCTTGGGCGTTGCAACCTATCCTGAACATGGCAAAACGCCGAATGAATTGATTGAACACGCAGATAAAGGTCTTTACGCTGCAAAAGCCAACGGACGTAATCAGGTTGGTTTACAAAACTAAATATTATTTCTTTTTTTAATCTTCTGCTAACAAATTTTTTTATGTTCATGTTTTAAAATATTATGGAAGTTCAAAGAATAGGAATTAAAACATTAAATGAATTGCTTGTACTTGTGCAAAAAACAGAATCACAAGGCAATGTCCGGGGTGCGCTTGAACTTATTGAAAGTCATGCTGCATCTTTAGATACAGCGTCAAGAAATGCTGCAACCCAGGTTGCTGAATATTTAAAAGCACGATTGCCCCAAACTGTACAAGAAGCGTCAGCAAGGGCTCAGGTAGAGCTTTCATCTTCAATTAACAGGATTAAAAAAATCTTTCAGCGAACAGATGATTGCTCTTTGTTCAACGCAACAACAGCTGTACCAAAGAATAGAGCTGACGACACAATTTTAATGATTAATCTTGAAAATAATCCGGACGTATTTATGTGCCCAGAGGGCATAAAATCATTGGCAGAACAGATTTTCATAAGAGATTTCGACGGACTTACATATGCTGCGCTTGATAAAAGATTTATGTTTGCAGCAAAACGTTTGGTTGACCTAAACGTGATTGATGATAGTTCGTTTGTGATTTTACATACAGGACATAATATTCCTATAGCAGAACAATTACTTCAGCACAGATCATTGGGACAGGTTAGCGGCGTATTTGACATGAGTAAATCCTGCTTTCCTGCAGTTTCGCCTAAAGCCCAACGCATAATCGAGCAAATTGTTTCAGGTAATGTTGCCGAAACTGGCCTAGCGCCTGATGAAATTGCATATATACAACGTGAATTAACTCCCTTTATGGAGCACTTGACAGCTTCTACTCCTAATCGAACTTATTTACAACAATACAACGCAAATATTGAGCAATGTGCTGAACGTTGGGTAAATCAGAATTTTACTTTCCCCAACGCACTAAAAACAGAAACAACTGTCAAAGGTGCAAAATTTATTGGTATTGATTTTCATCGTGCTGCTAATTACGACAT
Source organism: Candidatus Gastranaerophilaceae bacterium (assembly GCA_031551265.1). GTDB lineage: Bacteria > Cyanobacteriota > Vampirovibrionia > Gastranaerophilales > Gastranaerophilaceae > JAVBNU01. The sequence goes on along the minus strand of JAVBNU010000036.1, from coordinate 2,533 downwards.
TTCTAAATTACCAACCTCAGAAGACATACGTGCAGCCGGATTCAATAAAGTTGTATTTTTAGACGAAATTATACCGATACACGCTTTTTCTGAAAAAGAGGCAGAATGCCTGTTCGAGCCATTGAGAGAAAAAACTTTTTATGAAGCTTTAAATGCGTGTGTTAGTGCTGGGAAAGCGCTCTACAAAGGTGACAAAAAAACTGCAAAAGAAACTGTTAAAGTTATTAATAATCTTTTAGCACCCACAGATATTGAACATAAAATTTCAGGAGCCACGCCAGAGCATATAAATAATGTGCGGCAATTACTGCAAAAAGGCAAATACGGTGCAACAATGGACGATGTGCATCGAGCTGATATGGTTGAATATTTAGAACAGGTTCAAAAAGATATACCTGTTATTATTGAAGGCGTTGATGTCCTAAAATTGGAAATACTTCCTAATGTGATTAAAATGACAAACCAATTAAGAGAGCACGTAGTTCCTATGGAACGCAACGAACTTATTGTATCTGATAAATTAAGCAAGCTCTTACAGTATATCGACAGTCTTTAAATAAAGAATGGTTTGAAGATTTTATAATAGAGTAGGAATGCGAACAGGATGAAAATCCAACCTGCAATGATTGTTGCATATTGTGTAAACTGGTTGAATTTACGCAAATTCGCAAGAAACGAAGTGAACAAGCCCGCTAAAATGATAATAGCACTTTGCCCCAATGAGAACAAGAACAACATCAGCGCGCCCATTATAACATTTTGCGTTAGTGATGTCGCCGCCATAATGCCCGCAAGTATTGGTGTTGAGCAAGGAGTCGCTGCAAGCGCAAACACCATACCCAATATAAAAGCGTATAGATAATGGTGGTTTTGCAGTGAATCAGGGAATTTCTTAACTAAAACAGGAAAGTTGAAATCTATCAATCCCACCATGTTAAGCCCGAATACTAAAATCACGGACGCAATGAACAGAATCCAATACGGACTCAAAAGTGATATAAATACCATGCCCGTGACAGCCGCAATAACACCAATCGTAGTGAATACAAGCGATAGGCCTAAAACAAACAGTGTTAGTTGAATTATTAGCCTATGAGTGACTTTCTCACCACTACCTGCAACGTAGCCTATAATTAATGGTAATATCGCGAGGTTACACGGCGACAGTGACATTAAAACGCCGCCCAAAAAAGCCAATAGTAGAAGTAGCGCTGAAAAGTTCCCTGCTGCCAGCTGGTCATTGAAAAATGTGATTAAATTATTCATTCGCTAAAGCCTTCAAATGCGTCTCTAAAGTTTCTTTGCTTACCAGTCCTTCAATTTTAAGTTTGTCTTTGCCGTTTTTATCAACCAAAATCATTGTTGGCACAAGTGTTATGTTATATTTCGAAATCAAGCTTTTAACCTTACCACCCGGGCTATCAACTTTGTAGCTTATAAAGTTGATTTGGTCTTGATATTTCGGGGAAATTTCTTTGATAATTTTTTCTAATTCCTGACAATCCACACACATTGTAGATGTGAACTTCAGCACGCTTGGTTTGTCAGCAGCTTGCGCCTGCTCCATCGTGTCATTGCCTGTAAATTTACTAAGAGTATAAAATAATCCCATTGGAACTAAAAATACTAAAAGCACAATAAGCCATTTTTTCATAGTTATCTCCTTTTATCTATAACTATATTATGCGCTGTGAATAGTAATCAGTACCCGTTAGTCGGGTTAGCCAACAGGTTTAAATATTTACGTTTTCTCTGATTATATCAGCCAAATCAAGTAAACGTTGGTTTATTTCATTTTCTGATAGCTTTAATTCGGTGGCAATCGTCTCTAGCGACTTGTTATAGATGTATCTTGCAAAAAATATTTTTGAATATTTTTTATCACTGTTTTCAGAATTGATAATTTGAACCAATTGTAACAATTTTATCATTTCGGGTTTATCAATTGCGAACTCATAATCATTCGGGAATGGATCATTTATTTTGTAAATGTCATAGACACTTTGAGTTTTCTTTTGTCCTGCACTTGAGGCACTAGGCATGTCGTCATGCGAGGTTGTCATATATTTGTTCTCAGACGAGTTTTTCAAACGGTTGTTTCGTTTTAGGACGCTAATCATAGCGTTAGTTGCTATTTTTTGCATATAATTATATAAATGCTCGTAGTTAGAAACTGATTTAAATAGCAAGTACGATTTACTGTACACATCGTTGCAAAATGAAGATAACAAATCCTCGTTGCCCTGATAGTATGAGTTAGACATTACTATTTTTTTAATTAAATCAAGATGTTGTTCTGTTACAATACTCACTTCTTATTATTCCTCTTTACTAAAACTCTACAACTAATTTGAAATCAATGCTATTAACCTTAGGATCAAAGTTAGGGTATGCATAATATTTTAAAGTAGTTTTAATACTTTCGGCAACAACTTTGTCAATTTCATCAGAGCCGCTTGAAGCCTCCACTTTAAAATCTTTAATATTTTGATCACGTAGCAGTTTAAAGCTTACTTTTATACTGTTATTTAAT
>JAVBNU010000044.1:0-18120 GCA_031551265.1 Candidatus Gastranaerophilaceae bacterium | reverse complement strand
AACAGCTATCTTCCAAAGGACTTTCTGAAAAAATACAAGAGTTGACTAACTCCGGGTATGGCGAAATTGTTTTTATAATTGGTGGCGCAAATGGTCTGCATAGAGACGTTTCTGCGAAAGCTGACTTTAAGCTGAGTTTTTCAAAAATGACATTCACACACCAAATTATTCGTCAATTGCTGGTTGAGCAAATTTATCGCGCGTTTAAAATCCTCAAAAATGAGCCTTATCATAGGTGACTTATTGTAGGTTGGGGTTTGTTGATCTGTACCCCAAAACGTGGACAGGGGCTGTAGGGTGCGTCTCACGCACCATAATATTATATTTCCAAATTTTTGAAAATTAAAAGTTCATGAGGCTCGTAGCCGAGCGCCTTTGCCAGTTTTTCAACTGTCTCTAATGTAGCTGAAGTTTTAGCTCTTTCAATGCTTGTAATGGCTGTGCGACTCAAATCAGCCATTTCAGCGAGCTGCTCTTGGGTCAAATCACGCTTTGCACGTTCAAATACTATTCGTTTACCAAATTTCTGTGTTAAATCCATTATTTTGTCATTTTGTACATTATAATGGCACATGGACATTATAATCTATTGATTGCAATATCGATTGAATGTTATGCTAGATATGACACTAAAATAAGCTACAAGGCGAGGCAAAATTTTATGAATAGAATAACAATGAATGAACATGGAAATTACGAAATACCTAGAGAGTTGCATAATGAGCTTGAATCATCCCTCAACACTATAGGAAATTTGGCTGAGATAGCGATAGGTTTTTGTGAAAATAATTTAGAGTATGAAAAAATTTGCCCGATACTGACAACATTGGAGTATTTAAAGTTAGAATATGATAAAATTTATGACAAATTTTAAGCAAGATTTTGAACAGATGTTACCAGTCGCCTGAATGTAGTATAATAGACTTAATGAGGGTAATACATTACAAAATGTCAATAAAAGTTATAAAAATTGAAAACAGAGATGAAAGACTCATACAAGAATTATACAAAATTTGGAAAGATTCTGTCATTGCTAAACACCTGTTTTTATCTAATGAAGGAATAGAAAAAATAGGAAAATATGTCCCTTCTGCATTAAAAGACATTCCCCAATTAATAGTTAAGACAAATGATTCTAATAAACTTGTAGCCTTTATGGGAATTAAAAATAGAAAGCTGGAAATGCTTTTCATTGCTCCCGCAGAAAGGGGAAAGGGTTCAGGAAAAGAATTAATTAAATATGGCATTAGCAAATATGATATAAATGAACTAGGAGTAAATGAACAAAATCCTGAAGCAAAAGGTTTCTATGAGCATATGGGTTTTAAAGTCTATAAAAGAACTGAAAAAGATGAACAAGGCAATCCATATCCCATATTGTATATGCGACGATTAAGCTAAAAGTTTTGATAAAAAGCCAAGTAAATCGAACCCTGAAAACCATTGCAACGCAATAAAAAAGACCCCATAAAGAGGTCTAATTTTAAATGGGGCGGATGATGGGACTGTCTTGCTCGCTCGCCAGTAACGGCGCTCCAGTAGGGGACTGACTCGTCCCCTACTATCCGGCCTCAGCTCGCTCGCGCTTGAACCAGAGCAAGGCTTTGCCTTGCGGTTCTCATCCCAATTCAGCAATATAAAAAGAGAAGTCCAAAAATGAACTTCTCTTTTTATGGGGCGGATGATGGGACTTGAACCCACGAGTACCGGTACCACAAACCGGGGCCTTAACCACTTGGCGACACCCGCCATTATATCTTTTTGCTGGCGCAGGCCTTAACCATAATCTGAGGATGGACCCCGCCATATATTCTTTTTTCAATCGGCTGAATTAATCGTAAATCTATGGACGAACAGCCGTAAGATTTATACTATACTAAACAGTCTCTTAATTCAACATGTTTTATAGAATCTTTGCCTTGCATTTTATATACTTCTTCCGGGCGTGTGCTGCCCCAGCCGTCATATTTAAGGATGTATTTATTAATTCTTTTTGGTTCTGCAAGGTATTCATATACTTGTTTTTCGACCAACACATTGCGTCCTTTTAGCCAGCTGTTTATATACTTACTTTCATCGGTACGAGAATATGTTGTGGCTCCTTGGACATTTTGTTTTCTATAATGCTCTTTAGTTACATTGCCTTTTTTATCGTATTCTACAGAGTAGTTTGTGATATTTTGCAGGTGTCCTTTGGTGTCATAGTGTTTTTTCACAATGCCGGTCAGTTTGTTGTAGTTGTCATATTCGTACCACTGTTGTTGTATGGCATTTCTAGTGCCATCTTTCTTAAAAAAGTTTTTAACGCTTTCAACAGGTAAATACTCTTTACTGCCTTTGAATTTTTGAGTGATAATATTTTCTTGGCTCACGAGGGTTTTTCTATCTAATGTATAAATATGGCTGTTAGTGATTTTTTGGTTTACGCCGCGCCCTCTCGATACTATTTGTTTTCTATACGCACGGCGTCTTCCGAAATAGTCAAGCTTAATTTCGCCCTTTGTGGATTCACAAGATATATTACCTTTGTCATCAAAATATGTCTCACGTTCTGCGCCACCGGAAAATCTTTCTAAAGAGCTGGCTATTTTTCCGTATTTATTATATCGTTTTTCTTCATAATTACCACGCATTGAACTCACCGTTTTGGCGACACGTTTAGTTTTTTTATCACGATATGTTTCTTCATATCCATAAATTTCTCTGTTTTTATCGAGCAAATCTTTTTTTACAATAAAAAATTCATCATTTTCTGCGGTACTGCCAAAAGATATTTTAGCAGTGTTTGAGCGTTGAAAAACGTCTTGTTGCAGCGCAGTTTTAGGATAATTTTGGGTATTATTAAATCCGGAAGCTATTTTCACAGCAGGACTAGACAACAAATTAACAGCTGATATTTTCATTCATATTCCCTTTCAAGCCTGGTAGCCGATAGGTTCAATTATCTGTTAAAAAAAAGGACATTACAACAGCTGTTTAATAATTTGTAATAAAAAAAGTTCACCTGAGATAATAAGCAGACTTTTAATGCGCTAAAAGTGCGCCGAGACCTATACCAATTCCCAATGCTGCTGCGCCAACGGCTGGCGTTACGGCATCATAATAGTAATAGTCACGCGGGGTGTATCTGCTCACACCGACCATGTAAGGCGCTCCATATTCATAATAGGGAGCCGGGCGGTAGTACGTTGCAGGTACCGGGATTGCTCCGGGCGCATAGTATCTTGGCGTGCTGTATACAACAGAAGCTCTTGGTGCGTAGTACACGTTGTTGTGGTACCTTGGGCTATAATAACCGCCATGTCCACCGTGATGGTGTCGTGGTGCAGCTATTGCCATGGAGTTGATTCCTATTAATAGGGTTAAGAATGCTGCAAATACTGCTTTATAATTCTTTTTCATAATAATCTCCTTTTTTATGATTATACTTAGTCCTTTATGCGCTTTTATGTCGGGGGAGGAACCTCTTAAAGAGGTTTTTTTAAATGAGTCTAAAAATTATTTAAGGGAAATTTATAAAATTACAAGGTTCTGATGGTTTTGAGTAATGAAAACCCGCTTGTCCGAGCAAGCGGGTAGTTGTTATGAATATCTTTGTGTTATTTGGTTTTTTTGTCAGGAACTTGCGAAAGTGGTTTTTTGCAATCACATTCAGGTCTTGGGCCTGGTGGTTTGCCCATTTCGCCGTGTCTGCGGTGCGGAGGGCCGTCGAATTTGCCGTGTTTACCTTTGTGTTCTGCTTTCATTTTTTCCAATTCAGTTTTTTGTGCCGGAGTTAGTATTGCCTCAAACGCTTTCATATTTTTTTCGCGAATTTCATTTGCTTTCGCTTTTAGGGGTTTTAGTTCAGCTTTAATTGCATCTATTTGTTTCGCCTTTTCCTCATCAGATAGGTTTGATTCTCTGATTGAGTGCATTTTTTCGTATTTTGGTTTCATTTGTTCCATGAGTGGCTTCATTTCTTCTTTGCCTTTTTCATGGTTTTGTTTTGCAAGTTCTTTTTGCTCGGCCGTTAGGTTCAAACGATCTTCAAATTCTTGTCTTTTTTCTTCTCGTTTTTGTTTCATTTTTTCCCAGTCTTCTTTGCTCATTTCGTGGCGAGGTGGGTGTTTATCGAATTTTTGACAGCATTCTTGTTTTTCTGCTTTTGCAGGCAGAGCTGTTGCGTTTGTGTCTTTCGCCATTACTGTGCTGATTCCTGCTGCTAATACTATTGAGCATAATGCAGGTACGAGGAATTTTTTGTTCATTTTGTTGTCTCCTTTTTAGTGTTGTTTTGTATTTATTTTATTTTGATTTCTACCATGTAACTCTGGTTGCGGGCTTGGAAATAAGTTTGCCGCCGCCTTGAGCATTGCTGTATGATATTGTTACATTGTCATTGCTGCTTTTGTAACAACTGTAAGCGCCATATTTTGTGGTTGGATCGCAGGCTCTGTATGAATTTGGGTGTATGAATACATTTGGGTTAGGTTGTGCGAACATGCTTGGATATCCGCCGTAGTTACCGGCGTATGGGTCGTTGTAGCCCTGATTATTACTGTTGTTAACGTTCGAATTACTGTTGTTGATTGAGTTGTTTATGTTTATAGCAGGGTAGTTTTCTGCGTTTGCGACATTTGTTGCGATGCCGATTGTCAAAACTGCTAATGCTACTAAAAATATCTTTTTCATGTTCTTACTCCTTTTTTAATTTTTATCTTGTGCAAAGTGCAACGATGCCAAGTCCGAGGGCTGCGAGTCCTAAAAATGTACCTACACCGCTATCGCGTCTTTCGACTACTACGTGTTCACGTCTTTCAACGACTACAGGTGCCTGGTGTCTAGGTTGGTGGTAGCGTACAGGTGCTGGCTCGTAATATTGAGTTGATGTGTGGTACACTGCCGGTTGTGGTGGATAATAGTATCCTGTTTGTACGTATCTTGCTGCTTGAGCTGTGTTTATTCCGAGTATTAATGTCAATAGCAAAGCTATTACACATGTGCAATTCTTTTTCATATATTTTCTCCTTTAGTGAAGTATATCTGGTTCTTAATTACAGAGGTACGTTTACGTCGTAATACATATCATATGGTTGAGGTAAGTGGCAAGGGCAATCACAGGGTAAGTCAGGTCTGTGGTTGTAGTTGCAATTGCAGTAGCCGGGATCCTGATAGTAATAAGTTGAATAGTTTACGTTGTAATACGGATAATAATAGGGTCTGTAGTAAGTATTGTAGTAATATACACTCGGCCAGTAGTTGCGGCTGTAATGTGGCCTGTAATGTGAGTGGTGGTGATAAGATGCCGGTTTATGATATGAACCATGGTTGTACGAGACTCTGTGGTTACCTGAGGGTCTGTAACTTGAAGAACGGTTGTAATTGGCCGGACGATGATTGTTGTTTGAACTGTAACTGCTTCTTGAGCTGCCGGAGTTATTACTCCTTGAGTTGTAACTACTACTGTGATTTCCACCGCCTGAACGGTAACTGCTGCCCGAGTTATGTCCGACGCCGCTGTGGCTTCTGCCACTGCCATGACTTCCGCCGTGACTGCCTCTTGAAGGTGCTGCCTCTACAAATGCTACGGTAGTGAGCAGAAATGCCGCCAGTAATAATGTACTGAATACTTTTTTCACGCTGCGCTTCGCTTCGGAGCCAAGCTCAGCCGCGCCAACCGGGTTGCGAGACTCACTTTGTTTGTCTGTTCGTTTTGTCATTCGTTTCTCCTTACAGTAAATCTTTTAAGCTTACGCTTAGTTCTTTTCTTGCGTTGTATAGTCTTGATTTCACTGTACCTACCGGACACTTGATTTTTTGAGAAATTTCTTCATAGCTCAGGTTATTCATATCATATAGAATAACTACTTCTTTTAATTTCGGTTGTAAATGTTCAATTGCACTCATTATTATTTCTTGTCTTTCTTTCAGTGATACGAACTTTTCAGGGTTGTTTCTGTTGTCTTTTACCGAGTTAAGTTCTTCTTCGTTGCTATCAATCAGTTGAGCGCCTTGGTATGATGCTGATTTTAGATAGTCTTTGCATGTATTTCTTGTGATTGTGCTAATCCATTGTTTGAATTTATTTTGTTCGACGTATTTGTCTTGATTTTTCCATGTCTTGATATAGACCTCCTGTTCGAGATCTTCGTTGTATGAGCCTGTTAAATTTTTAATTATAGCTTTTATATTATATTTATATTCGTCTATAATCTTTTTCACTTTTAATCCACATAGAGTAACCCGTAATTGTCTGTCGGATACCCCATCTCGCCTACAACCGAACCTTCTGCATAATTCATATACACCTCATCGTGAGGATTTAGCATATAAAAGCCCGCAAAAGAGAAGCTGAACATCATAATGACGGAAACGCATGCCACTTTTGCCATAAAAGCTTTGCTTCTGCTTCTTTTTGTATAAGCAGGCGCAACTTCTTTGACAAGAGATGATATTTTTTCGAATTTTTCATGCTCGGCTCTGCAATCTTCGCATTCTGCTAAATGCTTCTCAAACTCAGCCTCGTTTGAAAAAAGGAAATATGCTTGGTATTTGTCACATTTTTTCATGATGTTGTCCTTTCGTTACTTAGTATAACGAGGCAAGAAAAAAAAAGTTCATTTTTTAATATGATTATTTGTAAAAACATGTTAAAATAGAGCTATGATTGAATTTCGACAAGTTAATCTTTCTTAACACATGATTGATAAGGCTGTTGAATTTTTTTTGAGTTAGTGTTATGATAACAATTATTCGTTAGAAGTTTTAGAAAGTTAAGTGATGTCTGTAAATGTAGTAAATCATTCGCTAATTCACAAATCGGTTCACCGATTCAGGAATGATGACGCGTATAAGGACTCGATAGGGTTCTCGATGCAGGCAGAGGAACGAATAGGCACCGGAAAGAGGGTGCCGTGCGCCTCGGGAGCAACACTAAGCCAGAGAAGTAGTGCGCACACAAACATAGCAGAGAATAATAGTGTGAACAAAAGTATAAAAACGACCGCTGTAAACAACAGCGGTCGTTTAAGTTTTAAAGGGGCAGCTGAAGCCGGTTCCGGCTTGATAAATAAAATGCTTAAAAATCCTTGGACTAAATGGTTTATAAACATGGCCGGCGAAAAACAAATTCTGTTTGATGCGGTATTTAACTTAGGTATTACCTGCGGCATAAGACCATTAGCGATTATGTGCATGCCGGCAGACGATAAAAAGAAAAACAGAATGGCTGCAGCTCACTCTATCGCTTCAGGTGTAATTGCGTTAGGTTTGGCTATTTTAGTTACAACACCTTTGAGAGGCGCATTAGGAAAACTTGCTAAAAATCCTTCAAAATATATGAATAAAGAAACAGTTGAATATTTCTTTGGAAATAAGAGAATGGTTGAAACTGTCTATACAAAAGGTCTTGTTGAAACATTAGTAATGATACCAAGAGCAATTCTCACAATCGCTCTGATACCTCAGATCGATAAACATCTTTTAAATAACCTGTTCTTACCGCCAAAATCAGATACTAAATATTATGAAGCTGCTAAAGCTGAGGCTAACGGTCAGGTTTATAAACCAAGCACATTTACACAACCTGCAAGTCAAGCAACACACGTATATGACACCAAAACAATGCAAATCCTGTTTAGAGGAAATTCTTCACCAATGGTTTCCTTCAAAGAATTTCGGGAAGGACGGGCTAATTTATCATGATGAATATAAAAGTAAATCCATATTCAAATAATCCATATAAATATTCTAACGGTAACGCTCCTCAAAACGAAAATAACCGTCAGGCATTTAAAGGCTTTTCTGAAGAATTGGCTAGAAGAAATCTTTTAAAAACAGGCTATGGTTTTTTGACAGACGGTCTTGCTTATACTTTGGGGTTCCTAACCGGACAAAAGCCGGTTCAAAAAGTTGTGAAACTTATTGATAAAAAGTTTAAGCCCGAGGATGTCACAAAGCACGCAACTGCTTTTCTAGGACTTTTACTTTCAGGATTTTACATACATCAAACTGCCAAGTCTAAAAAAATAGAAGAAAAACAAAAATTCCCGTTAATGTTAAATCAAGGTATAGTAGCATTATTTTCGTTTGCAACCGGCTATCTCTTGGATAATCTTATGATAGAGGCTTATGACAAGCATGTTATTGACAGATTTATGAAAGCTAATGGTATTCAACGATTTGTAGATCCAAAAACCAAAGTACTTACTGATGCTGCAAAACATTGGGATAGCGGACTTAAAGCAGCAAGAGGAATAATGGTATTCTCGTTTATGTATCGTTTCGTCGGGCCTGTTATTGCCACTCCTATAGCTAATAAATTAAGTACCTGGTGGGTAAACAGAAAAGAGCAACAAGCCGCATTAGCCGCTCAGACACAGGCTTCAAGCGTAAATAACACTTCTCAAAAAGCTCCTGCTCAAACAAAAGCAGCTTCTCAACCCATACGCAAGTAAGGGTTGGCGCCGCAAACAAGTTCAGTATGACAAAAGCAGGATTGCCACGTCGCCTACGGCTTCTCGTAATGACGATGTAAATAAGGCAAAAAAATAGACTCAAATAAGAGTCTTTTAAAATTTGCCCTGAGCCAGACTTGAACTGGCACTAGGGGTGAGCCTAAATGGATTTTAAGTCCATCGCGTCTACCGGTTCCGCCACCAGGGCATATATTTTGTTTTCAAACCCCTGTGTAATAGATAGACTGGGTCTACCTCCCCTCCTTCTCGTGCCTGACATTTAGTCAGCTGCTCGCGGAGTCCTTGTCACAGAGCTTTATTTTGTTTTCAATATAACCTTAAATATATTATAAAAAAAAAATATTGTCCATAGTTTAAAATCATAACAATTGTAGGGTGCGTCATACGCACCAAAATATAATGTTCAGGTAGAAAATATGGCATTTTAATTTATTGCTAATTTGTGTATAATATTTATATGAAGAGGATAGCTTTAGTTGTATTTGTAATGATATTTTGTGTGCAGTTAGTTGTTGCGCAGGATATGTATATGCCTAAAAATGCGCTTAAAGCTCTTTCCACGGTTGATTGGATTGATTTGGATACGGCTAAACGTAGTGTCAAAAGTGATGACATATTTTATGACTACCTTTTGAAAAAAGAGGAACTTAATATAACCAAAGATGATATTTTAACGCTTGGCCTCGATTTAAATGGTGATGGGGTAAAAGAGATTGTTGGGTTCAAAAATATTGTCAAAGACCGTTCTTTGGGAAGTAGAATGTATATTTTGCAGAAAAAAGGCAACAAGTACAAAGATATTGGCTTTGTGAGTTATGAGCCATTTGTGTATGATTTGCCGTTTAGACTGCTGAATCAAAAAACAAACGGTTTTTTTAACATCCCATTGCGTTCAAACGGAGGCTCAAATGTAGATTATTCTCCTTATATTGCAAAGTTTAACGGTAAAAAATACGAACTTTACCGTGTTAAAGTCAACTGGGAGAACGTCAACAAACCGTATGAGTATTTAGAGAAAATATAATTAATTATGAAAAAACTATTTTTAATTTTGGTATTATTAACTTTTTGTGCAGGTTGTTCGTTCGCTGAGGCCGAGGACGCGGCTGTTGAGGAGCCTACGTTTTATTACACTGATACCGGCTCTAATATTAATATGTGCAAACCATATGGCGCGGTGTCATACCCGAAAAGAGGTTCGTGTGTTGCAACACCATGCGCTGTAGGCCAACCTTTTGAAGAAACTCCGCAAATTCAATATAATAATGAAATTATGTTGAAATATATTGTGAAAGACTTAGGTATTTCAGAGGCCGACGCTCAAAGGCTTAACATAACGTCAGAAACCGTCCATACATTGGCGATTGACCTCAATGATGATGGCGAGGAAGAGATTGTAGGATATTTCCCCAACAATTATATTTATATTTTGCAGAAAACCAAAAAAGGCTATAAAAATATCGGTTTTATAGCGAATTGTCCGATAGACAGGAAAGCGTTCCGTGTGTCAGAGAACGCAACGGAAGGCTATCGTGATATTGAGTTTAAGCAGATTGGTGACTCGCACCCGGAGTATTGTTCGTTTGTAGTGCAATATAACGGCAAAAAGTACGAGCTTTCGCGCAACACAACCCTACAAAAGAAAATCCACGCCATGAGGGCAAGAGATTTTATAAACGCTCCGGGAGAAGTCTATATTTGGTTGAATGACGGCAAATTATATCCTGTTACTAAGGGTGCAAAATAGTCTTTTTCAAAATTATGCACTAAAAATGCAACATTTTTTAAAAAATGACGTCATTAATAATATCGTGTCTCGACTTCAATTAGTTGGATACAGAAAAGTAACGGCGCGGTGTTAGCTATTAAGCGCTTGCTTTTCGTTATTTTCAATTATAGAAGGGATTACAATTAAGCCAAGATACATAATCAGTGCTAAGATTGCTAAATTTAATAAATCCATAACAATTATTCCTTTTTAAGTTAATATCACCTAGTATATAGTTCCACGTTATGAGATTTTTTAAACATTAGGGTAATTTATTATTAATAAAACTTAATAACCTGAGACAAGAGGATATCACTAGTATTAGAATGAGGGTAGTATGGAAAAATCAGAAATAAACAAGTTATTTTCAAACTTATGTTGCTCAAGCTGCGGAACGGATTTTGGGGAACAATCGTTTAATATATTGCGTGAGGACGATTTGTTTTGTGTTGTTCAGGTTGAGTGTTCAGAGTGTGGAAAATCTTTCGGTATGGCGTTTTTAGGTAACGAAGCGCCCGGGAATAAAAAAGAGAGTTACTCAGATGAAGAACTGGCTTTGGAAATTCAGGAAGGCCCGCCGCCTATCACGTCTAACGATGTAATAGATGCGCACAACTTTATTAAAAATCTTGATAAAGATTGGCAAAAACACATTCCTGAAGATTTTAAAATGTCGTAGGGCAGCCATCATTAGTTTTTGACATCAAATTTTGAATCTTATAAAAAAATTATAAAGAAGAGTATTAAATATGTATACTCGGCTAATGCTTTTCTCTTCGTCGCACCTTAAACTGAGAATACTAAAAGACCAGAAGGTCGTTTAACAGTTCGCGAGGGAGAAATGGAGAAATCGAATAAAACAATCAAAATAATGATGGTTGAAGACCACAAGCTGATGCGTGTTGGTTTGAAATCATTGTTCGAAGATTTTCCCGAGATTGAAATAATTGCAGAAGCACAAACCGGCAAAGATGCGGTTGAAAAAGCGCGTTTATACAAGCCGGATGTAATTTTGATGGATATCGGACTGCCTGATATTTCAGGTATAGTCGCAACGAAAAAAATTCTTGAGACTAATCCCGACCAAAAAATTATAATGCTGACTTCACATTGCTCAGAGCAAGATGTGTTCAACGCTCTTGCTGCAGGGGCGAATGCTTACGCTTTAAAAGATATTAATACGGAGCTTTTAGTTATGGTATTAAAATCTGTAAAAGAAGGCGCAATATGGCTTGATCCAAAGGTGGTACCGATTTTACGCAACAAAACTGGTACAATCGTGCCACAAAAAACTACCAGTCGTGCCAGTTTTAAAGCGCAGCATTCGAACTTAACCGAGCGTGAATATGAAGTGCTCAAATTAGTCGTAGACGGAAAATCAAACAGTGAAATAGCCGATACTTTAACTATTAGCGAACACACAGCAAAAGCACACGTTTGTAATATTATACAAAAATTAGTAGTGGACGACAGAACTCAGGCAGCTGTAAAAGCCATCAAAGAGGGGCTTGTGTAAGTTTAATAGTTTAAAGTTTCGATAATTCAAATACAACAATAATTTCTCACCAAATTGGTCGAGAAATTTTGTTGTGTGGAGGGTTTGTAAAACATGGTCTCATTACATTTGTAATAAAATTATGTTTGTAATAAACTGTGTTTTAATTGAATATATACCCCTAAAATGCCTAATTAAACAAAAGAAAAGCCAAGTCACAGAGCAATATACCCCCATGCATATAGAATTTTTTTCAAATCAATGTTATAATCTTATAGCAAATGTTACAATTACCCTTGTAATAAAATTAAATTTGATAAATAATGCTTGATAATAGCAAAGAAGTATATTTCTCCCAATCATCACACAAGTAAAAGAATAGGAATGTTAAGTTGAAGATTCAGGCTATTAAACCATATTATTTGACTATGAACACTGACCATGCCCCGATAAGAAAATTTTCGTCGGTTCCTGTTGGGCATGATGTTTTTTGTCGTTCTGATAAAAACGCTCAAATATCATTTGGTAATCCTGTTCTCACAATGGGTAATGAGGTGAATGAGAAACTGGCGCCTAATGGCGAAATTTTAGAGAGAACAGTGACCCGTTGTTCTGCGAGTGACGGGTATTACAAGCAAATAATAACAAAATTTGATAAAAATAAAACAACAACCAGAGAGTACAATAACGGTAAAATTTCGAAAGTTACTATCCGGCAAGACTTGCAAAGAGGTGAGCGCAAAGTTCATCTGGAGAAAGTATGCGATTTTAACGATAATCAGGGTTTACTTACATATACGACCAGAGAAGAAATTTCTTTCCCGGGTGCCTTGCAGCGTAAAGTAGTTAAAGAAGTTCGCAAAACTTATGATGGCCACGATAAAGCCCATATTAAACAAACTCGTGAGAGAAGAACCACCTCCGAGTATGAAGGATCTCTTAAAAAGAAAGAAAGCAGCTATACAAAGAATTTTGATGCTGATGGCTATGACTACTATACTTCTAAAAATACAAAATTGTACATGTATGCCGAAGGCAAGTGCTACGTGCGTGAGCGCGAATGCACGCGCAATGGAGATGGAGAATATATAAGCAGTTCTTCAATAACCTGTTATGACCGCAATGGCAATGTTGTTACGGGTGAAATGTATAATCAGAAAGCTTCGCCTACTCCTAACGCGCTAATATAATTTTAGGTTGTTTTGTTAAAAAATATTGCGTTACGCTTGTAATAATTTTGCGTTTAGCAAATAATTATTCATGTGTCGGATAATAGGTCTGCTAATAATTGTTATTAATTGACCCGAATAGGAATATAGATTGAAAATTAGCCCCGTTACATATAGTTATAGTGCTATTAACAAAAGCAACATGTCTAAACCTGCTTTCGATAATGTTGTGCAGCAAAAAGATTTTGGTGTTGATGCTGCTCCGTTTATAGCATTCGGCGGCGGAACTCAGATATATGTAACTGAAACCAAAAGAAAGCAAATAAGTGGAGCAAAAAAAAGAACAAAAGCGGCTGCTCATAAGTCCGCCCACAAGAGAGCAAGAGATGTATTCAATGAAGACGAACCTGTCAGAGCTAGAGGGCTCAAAGATTGTCAAGTTTTTAGGATAGACCCTGCATCATATAAACATGTTATTGATAACAGGAAATACGACCAGGGAACCATGGAGATTAAGGGCAAATCGAACTATATCTATAGATTTTATATCAAGACTCCAAATGGTATGACCTTAGCGCGTATGGACAAAGTTACCAAGAGTGGTGGAGTTATCACAGCTTCTGAGGAAAGGCGATATGACGAAAATACACAACAGCTGCTCACATTGTTCAAGCGTAACCGTGTGTTTGATGAATACCATCGAATGATTGGCCGCACAATAAAAGAATATAGTGATGAAACAACGGTAACGCGCAAAAAAGTACAAGAATGGAACTACAATGATAAAGCTGAATCCGTAACGCGCACCGACAAATATTATGACGACTCAAATCAGCTGGTGAGTGAGAAAATAGTGCTAACGCGCAAGGACAAAAATGACAACAATCAAATCTTCGTAACCGAAAAATTGTATAATAATGGCGCTTTGAGAGTACTGGAATTTATCAATATTTTGAATGACAAAATGAAAAAACGTGTTTATAAAACATATCACGATAACGGGGCGCTTAAAACAACATCAAGCGAACGCATTGTAAACGATAATTATACGAAAATCACTTTAAAGGAATATGATAAAAACAAACAGCTAAAATCAGAAAGATTGACTGAAAAACGAAAAGACAGTATCGGTAAACTGCAAAAATACACTACTGTTACAAATTACAGCCAAATACCGGGAGCCGAAAAAATAGTATCATCTACGGAGAGAATAAATTATGCCTTTGACGAAAATGATAGACTTCTTGCGGTTTGGACAAAAGCAACGGATGTTAATGACAGGGTTCTGTACGACAAAACTGTCAATATTGAATATCACGGCGAGACCACAATTAAGCATATTAACCAAAAAAATTATAAAAATAGTGAGCTTAAATCGACAGAAACCACAAGAGTCACGTACGAAAAAGACAACTCCTCGACCTGGGAATTTAAATCATATAACGCCAAAGGCAAGCTGAGTTCACGCAAACTTATGCAAAAAGCTTTTGATAAAAATGGCATTCATCATAAATCCATCATTCTTGATTATTTGCATGATGATGAACTTTTGCTGACTGAGCTTATAGAAATTGAATATGGCAGAAAGCCGGGCTTTATAAAAAATTATAAACGCAGCCACTATATTGGCAGTGATTTTGTCGAATCAACGCAGTTGGCAGAATCTAAGAATCGCGAACTCCCGGGACGCGTAGTTTTCGAGACGTCTACTAAAAACAAAACCGACAAAGATGGCAATAAATTCATGCTGGTAACAAAAAAAACGAATGCAAATCTCGGTACTAAGGAAGAATTTGCGGCGCAGGATGTAGTGAAACTTTTGTTTAAAAACGGGAAATTTATAAAGAAAACAACATATACTCAGGCAGGAGACAAGTACCGCAGTGATTACGTGGTTTATACCCCTGTATATGACAAAAATGGCAAATGCGAAGAAGGAATTGTGCGGGAATATATGGTTAACCAAAGAACCGGCAGAAAGCACCTAATAGATAAACGGATCAGTCAGGGCGTTGCAGACAAATGCATGTATGATTAAACGCAAGACAATGAAAAGCCCTGTGTGGATTGTATTTGGATAAAAGCACAGGGCAAATAAGAATTTAATTTTAGTTATTCCCAATAAATTCGCCTAGATGTTCCTGCAGGTTCTTTAAAACAGCTTTTGCCTGTTTTTTTATCAGGTCATCTGATGTGGAATACTTTTCGTATTCAATAAGACCTTTTAAATCTTCAATATCTTGCTCTAAGGAGTCTATTATATCGTTTCTAGTCATACATTTTAAGTCCATATAAAATTATTTTTAAGACTTATCAAGTCTTATTGATTAACCTTAACATATTAAATAACAAAATACAATACAAAATATGTAAAAAAATATTAAACTACACTTGTAAGATTATTTCTTTTATTGCAAAATATACGGTAGAGTACAAAATATGTATCGTTTACCGCAATTATTCAGGAAAAGTTGGAATGAAAATCAACCCCGTTAGCCATCAGTGTTCTGTTAGGAATAATTTTTCTGACAGACAAAATGAAAATAATTATATGAACACCAGTCTCGCAAAAGATACTTTTTGTACGAGTAAAAATAATGCAATATCCTTTGGTGTCGAATCTTTTGGGCGTTATAAAGATGCTCGTAAAGAAGTGTATTCTAAAACAGGAGAATTGCAGGGACATATAACAGAAACTTATTATAACACTGGTTTGGGCACTCGCGTTCTAGATAAAACATATTTTGAGCCTATTGGCGGAATATCCACCATAACAACTGAATACAAATCCGAAAAAAATCGAAATGAACGTTCTGTGCACACAGAATACTATTCCGGTGATTATATCACGGAATACTATGATGCTGCTGGGCAATTAGCGACAAGCACTTCAAAAATGCCCAGAATGGACAACGGATTTAAGTTTTGGGAAAAAACATTCGATAAATTCGATAATGATTGTCCGAAGGGCGAAAGTATGCGGTATACAAAAACATTCAAAGAAAATAGTATCTACATTCCCCTAAATACTGCTGAATTAATCCCGGCAAGTATAAGTGAAGCGAAAATGCGTGATGGAGAATCTATTCTTAAGCATACATTATTATTTGATGGCTCAAACCGACTAACGCAACAAATTACAACCCAATATGAGTATGATGAAAATGGTAAATTTTTAGGAACCCAGAAAATTATGGACGCACCTAATATATACGACCATTTGCAAGCTCTGCTGACAATAATGTCATACGAGGATAAACAAATGCCAGAAAACCCTTATGTGTCAAAGCCTAAGGAAAAATATGATAAATGGCAAAAATTTGTTGGCACCGAAACCACATATCGAACGGGCTATTTTGGCTCAGTATGCAAAACCGTTTTAAAAGCGCCAAATGGTACATTTACAGAGTATACCGATTATGAAAAAGGCAAGAAAAAACAAGGGTATGTCGAATATGCAAACGGCTCATATGAATATAGATTCTATGGTACTTCCGAGAAATTGAAAAAATCACTTTTAGTTGTGCCAACTATTAGAAAGGACAATGGTGAAATTTCATCAGAAATGACAGAAACAGTTTATGAGAACGATTTTTCGTCCAATGAGCAAAACGTGCATTCTAAAGTATATGTCCAAACAGGAAGTGAAGTTAGACTGAAAAGTGACAAATATATTTACATGAAAGCTGAATTACCTCAATTTGAAGTTGAGCATTTTTATGACAACCCAAAGCAGCCGTATTTGAAAACATCTTCTAATTTCGAACACGACAAAAGAGGCAACATTATAAAAATAGTAAGTGAAACATCGGATTTGTGGGATAAAAATGAACGCAGCAGCAGCCATGCCGATATAACTTACAATTCGAAAAACCAGCCCGTAAGCTGCATTACAGTAAAAAGGCCTGCTCGTGGGTACAATGAGGAAGAAGTTGCAAAAACAGAATATTACCCTAATGGCAGAAGTCGTTCTTTTGAATGTACCCGTAAATACATAAACAGGCATAACGACGCTACAATGGCAAAAGAAGTATCAAAAATGCATTATGACGAAGAGGGTAATCCCAAAACTGAGTACACCGAGGTTTGGGACAATGAATTTGTCGATAGAAAACCCGTTTTAGTGCTGAAATCCTTGCAGGGGCGGTTATATGAATGGAATTATGCTAAAAACAAAGTTGAATTATCCCAAGAATACAAATGGCAGCAAGGCGAAAATTCACAGGAAAGCTTTGAAGAAACCAAAACACAAATTGATGCCTTGATGCAATCATAATATTTTTGGATACTGCATATTGTGGCTTCATGAGGTGCTTTGGAGGAATTTAATCATTTCTTCGGAAACTTTTTTGCTTGATTGGTAATTTTGCCCTGTGATTAGGTTTTCACAAACGACAACATGCTCGGAATTTGGCTCAAGTGCGACGAAATTTGCACCCAGTTCTTTTAATTTATTTTCGATAAGGAAGGGCATTAACTCCTCCTTGTTCATCGGCTTTTCTTCTTCATTTGTGCAGGCAGTCATATGTTTTGCCTTAACAAGAGGCTCACCGTTAGGCGCTTTTGCCGAAATCAAACCTGCCGAGCCCCGACAAACCGCTCCGATGAGCTTGCCATCAGCGTAGAATTTGCTGACTATTTCAGCGAGCTTTTCACATTGAGGTAAGTCGAACATCGGGCCGTGACCGCCCGGTATGAAGATTGCGTCGAAATCAGATTCGTTGATATCGTCAATGCTTTCCGTACGCTCCAAAATGTCTTTGGCGAAATTCCACTCAGGCTTTGCATGAGGCAAGCTGGTAGGAGTTATTGGCGCCATGCCGCCCAAAGGGCTCGCAACACAGATATCATACCCGGCTTTTTTAAACTCCAAATACGGCACTGCAAACTCCTCAAGCCAAAGCCCTGTTGTTATATGCGCCACCTTTGATATATTAGATACGACGAAAAGTATATTTTTCGGATTGTCCATGCTTTTCTCCTCAGATTTTTTTAGAGAATACATTGTAATAACAATTTATACATTAGCAAGCTGTATAAAAATGCAGACAGTTTTCATAAATTTGTCCGGCCTATTTATTTATCGGGATTATCCCCTCACGCACTACAAAAAAGCTCTATCGTCATTGCGAGTGACCAACGGGAACGAAGCAATCCAGGGATTCATGAAACTGGATTGCCGCGGCTTTTCCAAAGCCTCGCAATGACAAAATACCGTGCGTGAGGGGA
>JAVBNU010000064.1:0-41643 GCA_031551265.1 Candidatus Gastranaerophilaceae bacterium | reverse complement strand
TCCCCTCACGCACGGTATTTTGTCATTGCGAGGCTTTGGAAAAGCCGCGGCAATCCAGTTTCATGAATCCCTGGATTGCTTCGTTCCCGTTGGTCACTCGCAATGACGATAGAGCTTTTTTGTAGTGCGTGAGGGGATAATTCCGAAATTTTATAACCAATTTTTTAACCCTAATCCTTTTTCAATATCATGACGTGTTTTGCACAACTTTAACAAAAATTGCAAACTATACGCCAAATAGATGATGAAGTTAGCTTACCCCATGAAGTAAACTTGTCATAGCCATATAACTATGACTAATTGAGGTAGGTTTTGAAAAAATATAAGTTTCGACTGCAAACTGTATTGAATATCAAGGAAAAAGTGCTTGAGGAAAAAATGCTTGAGCTTTCTAAAGTCTTGCATGTTTACAACGCAGAACTGGACAAACTTTCACAACTTGAACAACAGCGCAATACCTCGACTGAAAAACTCGCCACATTATATTCGCAAAATTTAGTATTAGATATATCCGAAATTCAAATGTATAAAAATTACTTATCAAAAGTAACCTCAGACATTCGCCAGCAACATTGCATCATCGAAAATGTAAATAAATTAGTCGCATTGAAACAACAAGATGTTAATCAGGCGCTAAAAGAAAAGAAAATTTTTGAAAAACTGAAAGAGAATGAGAAAACCAAATACTACAAGGAAATTGAGGCGGCAGAGCGCTTCGAAATCGACGATATGGCTATAAGCAGATACGTTAGACGATAGACACAAGAGAGGACAAGAGACTTGGCAGCGGAGACACTTTTAAATACAACACTACAAATCCAAACAACGGACGCAACTGACCGACAACTTCGTACAGACAAAAAAACCTACACAGATAAAGCAAAAGATAAATTTAGTGATTTGCTTGAATCAGCTAATAATAAACTGCGCTCTAAAAAAGAGAACAAAGAGATTGCAGCTGACAAAAATGCTGTAGACAAAAACATAACAACAAGAGACAAAAAAGAAACTACTCAAAACAAAGTTGAAAAACATACTAAAAATGAAGAACCGAACGATGAAAAGATTGTTGCTCAAAAAGATGACAATAACAATGAAGCAAACGAAAAAATAGAAGAAAAACAACCGCAAATACTCACCGGCATACCTGATGAACTGCTCGCACTTTTAAGCCCTGTTTTAGCGCAGCCTCAAACACAAACCGAAACAACGACCACTGCGGTAAGTGCGAACACGGCAACAGTTTGGGATGTTGATGCACAACCCGAAAGCACAGAGCCGGTAACCACAGTAAACACAACCAACACAGAAACCAAAGGCAGTATAGATCTTTCGAAGTTAACTGAAGCTCTGACCAAAACCGATGAAACCGCTGAACTGGAAGCGAATATAGATATTGACACAAATTCTGTTGAGGAAAATATTACAACTTCTACTACTCCGCAAAACACGACTCAAACTGAAGACACAACACTAAAAGCGGTCGAGAGTGATATAGAAATTGAAAGTATTGATGCTCAAAAAACAACGACCGTTGAAACACCAAAACAAGAAAACTCAAACTCGCTCAAATCCGAGACTTCGCCACTAGATACCGGCGATGATGCAGAGGTTACGGCAACTTCATCAACTCAAAATACTTCATCAGACTCGACAGGGGAAGGAAACAACCCTCAGAATAACACTGCCGATATAAAATTAACAGCGGACAATTTGAGCGAAAAAAGTGCATTTTTGGAATCAGATAAATCAATTATCTTCAACAAAGTCTTAGACGGCGTGACATCAAGTAAACCTGTCCAAAAAACAGATGTCTTGAACCAAATTAACCAAAATTTATCACAATTATCAAAAGAAAACGCCAAAGTCAGTATCATTTTACGCCCCGAAAATCTCGGACGTATAACAGTTGAACTACAATCAGGCAAAGATGGACTTATTGCTAAATTTGCTACTGAAAATCCGCAGGTCAGAGATATTTTAGACAAAAGCATGGAAAACCTGAAAAGCAGTTTAGCCGCTCAAGGCGTTCAAGTCAATAATATCGTTGTGAAAGTAGAAAATGCGTCAGCCATGTCGAACCAGAACATGTCCAACTTCACGAACGAAAACTTTGACCAAAACATGCAAACAAATTCACAAAATCAATCAACATATAAATCAGAAACTAAACAAACAATAGAAAATACAAACGAAGATATAACACAAGAAGACTTGGAAACAACGGTTGAGAGTAACACAAACAGACTTGGGAAAATAGATTACAGAATATAGAGGAGACAATATGGCAAACGGAGTAAACAGTGCATTAATAAATATGCAAAATGCCACAAATCAACAAAAAGCAGAAGAAAATAAAAAAACCGGAGCAACAAAAGACCTTGATCAAGACATGTTCCTAAAACTAATGATGGAACAGCTGAAATATCAGGATCCGCTTGACCCAATGGATAACACAGAGTTCTTGACACAACAAGCACAATTTACGCAAGTTAGCTCACTACAAAGCATTCAATCGAGTATGGCCTCGTTTAATCAGTATTCACAAGCAGCAACAATGATTGGACGCGATGTTGTACTACAAAACCCTAATGAAGAAGGCTCATATCTTTACGGCACTGTTGATGCAGTCAATTTCAACGGTAAAGAAGCAACAATCCTTGTTAGCGGCGTGGAATTCCCACTATCAAGCGTAATGCAGGTACACGCAAAACCAATCGAAATACCTGACGAATCATCTTCAACAGACAGTGAAGGTACTTAATAACAGTTAATAGTAAATTAAAAATAAACAGCTAGACAAATATAATCGGGAGGAATAATGTCACAAGCATTTTTTACGTCAATGAGCGGCATAAACGCAAACCAAACTTTACTGAGTGTTGTGTCAAATAACATTGCAAACTTGAACACTACCGGCTTCAAGTCATCACAAGTAAATTTTTCAGATATTTTTTACAACACAATATCTTATGGCTCAAGCGGCAGTCAGGTAAGTAACACCGGCGGTACAAACCCAAAACAAATAGGTGTCGGCGTTCAGGTTGCTTCAATCGACCGAAACTTCAACAACGGTACCTGGAGCGCAACCGGCAAAGCAACAGACTTGTACATCAACGGAAAAGGATTTTTCACGCTGGTAGACCCGAGCGGAGGCTTATGCTTCACAAGAGACGGCAGTTTCAACCTTGATGCTAACGGTTATTTGGTTTCAGCCAAAGGCTTCCGCGTAGCCGGTACCGACAATTTATTCGGGCTTTCAGGCAGCACAACTCCCATCAAAGTTCCTATTTCCCTATCAGCGCAGACTATTCCGAACGAAACAGCCGATATTGGTATGAAAGGCATTCGCGAATTAAACGGCGCAAGTATAACAAGAGGTCTTTTCTTCACAGATATCAAATACACTGACAGCGCAGGTGATACTCAAGTAATCTCAGACGTCCGAATCGACACGACAAATGCTAATAATATGAATGACATTGCCTCAATCATGCAAGCTGCAATACGGTCTGCAGCTAATCAAAGCGGCACAGACGTGTTCGACCCGAGCCAAATTACCGTGAAATGCGATGAGACAACAGGCGGTAAATTGGTTATTTCTGCCGGTGATGATGTAAAACTTAATTTTAAATCAACCAGCAGCACGAACGAACCCGGTACTACAGACTTTATCATCATGAGTGAATTGTCTGAAGCAGGCTCAACCGGCGGCGTAACAACTTATAATACAAAAATTTTAGACTATAAACAAGTTCTGGATTTCTCCGATGCAAGCGGTACAGTAGCGCAATACAAAGGCATTAACATAACAGAAGACGGAAAAATCGAAGTATTATACTCAAATGGTGATAAATTGAGTGTTGTAACCGACCCTAACACAGGTGAAAACAAATTCAAATACACCACCTCAGACTATTTTGTAATCACAGGTGACGACGTAATAGTAAACCCTCTGCTGGTCAACACTGCTAACCTGCAAATCCAAATGGCAAGCTTTGTAAACGACAACGGCTTGATTGCATACGGCAACAATATGTTTAAAACAGGCGAAAACACAGGCCAGACATATTTCGGGACCTGTGCATCAGGCGCATTTGGCGCGGTGACCTCAGGCGGTCTTGAAGCGTCCAATGTTGACCTTGCGAAAGAGTTTTCAAGTATGATTATTGCTCAGCGCGGTATTCAGGCAAACAGCCGCGTATTCAGTACAGCGAGTGACATAATGGAAACCATTTCATATCTGGGTAGATCTTAATCCATAATTAATTAATACACATAAAATTGCCTGTCCAATGCGGCAGGCTTTTTTTATGTTGCAAAAATCAATCAAGTATATCCTCTCCCCGCTGCGACATTACTGTATAATAACTTTGGATTCCATAACCCAGCCTAATGTCATACCGGAACGTAAAGTATTGGATAATATGGCTGACGTGTACATCCGGTATCTTTCCATTTATCAAATATGCCTTCCAATAATGATTTCATCTGTTAACTGGTAAGATGCCGGATATTTGCGTGTTTATTGTCTTGCAACGATTTCTGTTCCGGCATGACAGAAAGTAAGTCAGGCAATGCCTGTCCTCTGCGGCAGGCTTTTTTTGTACTAATTTACACTCATTCTCGTTTATTATAATATATTATAAGGAAGTGAGGTTATTATGAAACATCTTATAAGACTTTTAATTTGTTTATTTCTTATATTAATGCTTTTTGCAGGAGTAAAAGGCTATGCAGGTACATCGGAAACTGTTATTATTCCTGTTCAATCGATTGACAAAGCTCCTTGCGTCACCATGCAAACATCGGCATATCAAGGCGACACAGTAGAAGCAACCGTCAACACCGATGTAGACTTAAAAAATCCCATACTAACGTTCAAAGGAAAAAAAATTAAATTAGCTTGTATTGATAAAAAGACCTATCGCGCATACATAGGCATAAACGCCTGGGAAAAAACCGAAAAATACGAAATAAAGTTTTCTGATGACACCGAAAAACTCTCCCAGACAAAATTTTTAACAGTCGTTACAAAAAAATTTCCCAATCAGTATATAAAATTATCACCTTCAAAAAGCGCCTTAGAACCTACAAAATTCGAACTGGCACAGGTACAAAAAGGCAAAACTTCATGCTCTTGTGCGCCGCACTACGGCAGCGTACCGTTTATTTCGCCTGTACCCGGCGAAATAGTTTCAGTATACGGCCTTAACCGCTATTATAACGGCAAAATCGGCTCTTACCACAAAGGTGTTGACATAGCCGCAAACGAAGGCGCACCTGTCAAAGTCGTTGCTGACGGTATCGTAACGGTTGCTGATACATTTAATATTCACGGCGGCACAATCGCAGTTGACCACGGAAACGGTATAACATCAATGTATTTACACCTTTCAAAAATATGCGCTAAACCCGGACAAACAGTCAAAGCAGGAAATATTATCGGAAACGTCGGCTCAACAGGCATCTCAACTGGCCCGCATTTGCATTGGGGGATTTACGTAAACGGTGAATCAGTTGACCCGTATACATTTTGGGTTAGAAAGTAATGGATAAACAACAACTCATACATGACGATTTAAAATACATCTGGCACCCGTTCACACAAATGAAAAATTTCGAGGGTGAAGACAAACCTATTGTAATTACAAAGGGCAAAGGTATTTACATTGAGGATATTGACGGCAACAAATATATTGATGCAGTATCATCATGGTGGGTAAACACTCTCGGACATTCCAACCCAAGACTAAATAAAGCACTTTATAAACAGGCAAAAAAGATTGAACACGTTATTTTTGCAGGATTTACGCATGAACCCGCAATAAAACTCGCTAAAACGATTGTAGAGTTGATAAATAATGATTTGAAACATGTTTTTTATTCCGATAATGGCTCGACAGCAATTGAAGTCGCGCTAAAAATGGCTTATCAATACCAGGTTTTAAGTGGCAAACCTGAAAAAAGCAAGTTTGTCGCACTCAAAAATTCATATCACGGCGACACGCTCGGCGCAGTCTCAGTTGGCGGAGTTGATATTTATCACAAAATTTATAAACCGCTGCTTTTTGATATGATTCAAGCGCCAAGCCCTTATTGCTACCGCTGCCCATGCGGCTGTGAAAAAGAAACCTGCGACGTAAAATGCATAGATGCAATTGAAGAAATATTCAAAAAAGAATCTTCTCAAATCTCCGCAATAATCGTCGAGCCGCTTGTGCAGGCTGCCGGAGGCATGATTATGTACAAGCCCGAGTATCTGACTAAACTCCGAGCATTGTGCGATAAATACGATATTTTATTGATTGATGATGAAGTTGCAATGGGTTTCTACCGCACAGGTAAGCTTTTTGCATACGAACATGCCGGAATTGTACCTGATATAATTTGTGTTGCCAAAGGCATCACAGCCGGCTATTTACCGCTTTCTGCAACAATAACAACCGATAAAATTTACAACGCTTTTTATGACCTTGATGAAGACGGAATGAAAACGTTTTATCACGGCCACAGCTATACAGCCAACCCGCTCGCAATCAGTGTTGCACTTGAAAACCTAAAAATACTAAAAGAATTTGACATTGAAAATTATTTGAAGCCTAAAATCAAAAAATTCTCAGAAGAACTCGAAAAATTCAAGTCACACCCAAATGTTGGAGATGTTCGCCAAATCGGCATGATATCAGCAATTGAGCTTGTAAAAAATAAAGAAACCAAAGAAAACTTTGATTACAAAGACAAAATCGGACAAAAAATTTATAAAGAAGCGCTGAAACTTGGCGCAATTCTGCGTCCGATACATAATTGTATTTACTTTTTCCCCCCATACATAATTAAGGAAAAAGAAATTACAAAACTAACAGATATTGCATACAAGGCTTTGACAAATGTCTTGCCAAAATAACTAGACAGTAGGTTGGGGTTTCTACCCCAACAAAATTGGTGGGAGGGAATGTACCCCTCACCCCAGCCCTCCAACCGGGTTGGCGCCGCTCCCGCAACGGGGAGAGGGGGCAAATCTCATAAAAAGGGAATCATGAATCTTTTTATAACAGGAACAGATACAGATATAGGAAAAACTTTTGTGACAGCAGGCTTGGCATTGACTGCACAGGTTTTGGGTTACAGAGTTGGTGTTTATAAACCGTTTCAGAGCGGCGCTGTGGAGATTAATGGCGAATTAAAAGCGCCTGATTTGGAGTTTATTGAAAAATTAGAGGGTGATAATCTGATGAACCCCTCACCCCAACCCTCTCCCGCAAGGGGAGAGGGAGCACATATTCCCAGCGAGAATGTAGGGTGGGCTCGCCAGCCCACCAATAAAGCCAACATTAAAACTGCCGTCAGCTACATCATGAAAGCGCCAACTTCGCCTGCACTGGCAGCTGAGCTTGAGAATGTTGATGTTAATATGGATAAAATTTTGGCTGACTACAAAAAATTGAAAGCTGCTTGTGACATCACTTTCGTGGAAGGTGCAGGCGGGATTTGTGTACCTTTAGCAAAAGCTCTTTTAGTAGGTAATTTAATCAAATTATTGAATCTCCCGATTATCATTGTCGCACGTCCTGACTTAGGAACTGTTAATCACACGCTTTTGACAATTCATTATGCAAAATCACAAGGCATAGAAATCAAAGGCATTATAATAAACAAATATCCTGAAAATACTTCTGACATTGCCGTTAAAAATGTTGTAAAACAAATTGAATCTTACACAGACGCAAAAATTTTAGGCGTTATAAAAGATATCGAGAGCAAATCCGAAATTACCAAAGAAAATATGGTTAAAATATTTTCAGAACATATTGATATCAAGGAATTAATTACCAGTCAAAATATTTAGGCTTAGCCTTTTCAAAAGCTTTAGCTTCAGGTGTATCTTTGAATAATTCTTGAAAATATCGTCTTGAATCGACATAGATATCACCATGCCAAGTATCAAGTCGTTTACTATCACCGTTTCCAATACGTTCTACACCGGCTTGTTTCAGCGAAATATCATTAGGATATATATATTCAACAGCTATATCCTGACGCTTGTATTTGTGCGCCAGCCCTTTTGCTTTATAGCCTTTCAGGCCTTCAGGCATTGCTTCTTCAAGTTTTTTCATAGCAGCCTCAAATCTTCCGTTTAACATATCCATAGCATAACCCTTAGGAGGCGGCATTTTGGAATAATCTTCAATATCTTTTTGGCTGCGAATTAACAACTCGTCTCTGTCTAAATTTTTTGTAGGCACTCTCAAAACAACAGGGCGCGGGTCACCTTTTTTGAAACTCGCAAAATGAATGAGACGCTCTCTCAGATTTGAAAATTCAAATAAATCCTTATTGAATTTTCCCCAACTTTTGATAAGATTTTCAAGATCAACCATAAAGACGCCGGTCATTTCGTCAGCGCCTCGCGGGTTTGCTGCTTGAAGCTGTCCTTGATGTCTGATTAGAAAATAATCTTTCTCATTCGTAAAGTGATATAAATATCTCGGTAGTCTGTAACCTGTGATAACTGAGGGTGGTTTCATAATTTTGTACTTTCATAAAATCTATACAATTATACAAAACCCCTGAAAAAAATTTGTTGCTAGCAATTTCTTAACTATTTTTCACAACATCATAAACAACGTCGGCATTAATATTACCACGTTCACCTATCGACCAGTTACGGCTTTTAAAACGCTCTGACACTTTTTGTGCAGCTTCTGCACTATCAACACCATAGTCAGCCAGCTTTGTTTTTTGACCGATTGAGTTGAAAAATTCTTCTGTTTTTTGGATTGCAAATTCACATGCCTGCATATCGTCAGCGCCTGTGAAACCATAGACTTCGCGTCCTAATTTCGCAAGCTTCGCGCATTTATTGGCTTTTTGATTTCCCCAAAGTCTTGGAAGCACGATCGCTAGCGTTTGCCCATGGTCAAGCCCGTAGAATGCAGTGATTTCATGCCCAATCATGTGTGTACTCCAGTCTTGTACTGCACCCAACGAAATCCAGTAATTAAGTCCTGTAGTTGCACACCAGAAAATATTAGCGCGTGCGTCATAATCATTTGGGTTTTTCAAAACTTTTGAAGCCTCTGCAACAAGAGTTTTCAGAATTCCTAATGCCCAAGAGTCTTGCAGAGGCGTATTTACATCGTACGTTGCGTATTGTTCAGCAACATGCACATAAGTATCAACTATACCGTTAAGCGTTTGGCGCTCAGGCAAGCTGTACGTTGTTTCAGGGTCGATAATTGAGAACTCAGGGTAAACTTTTTCGCTCGCGAAAGCAAGTTTTTCCTGCGTACCAACTCTTGAGACAACCGAATTACCATTCATTTCCGAGCCGGTTGCAGGCAGCGTAATAACGTCACCTAAAGGCATTGCTGATTTAACTTCGGCGCCTTTCGAGAGAATATCCCAGGGCTCACCATCAAACTTAGCAGCAGCAGCAATAAATTTTGTACCATCAAGCGTTGAGCCGCCGCCAACTGCCAATAAAAAATCTATATTTTCTTTTTTTATAAGTTCAACAGCTTTCATACAGGTTTCATAAGTTGGATTAGGCTCAATGCCGGCAAATTCAACAACATTATGGCCGCTAAGAGCAGCTTTAACTTGGTCATAAATACCGTTCTTTTTGATGGAGCCGCCTCCATAAATCATCAAAACCTTTTGCGATTTATCAATCAATTTACTCAATTCAGCAATGGTATTTTTACCAAAAACGATTTTTGTTGGGCAATAATATTCAAAATTATTCATAGAAAACTCCTTTATAAACTTTTATTTTTTAGATTTGTGCATTTGTAGGGTGCGTCTCACGCACCGCATCATTTTGATTATACATCAAAAATTTGCAAAGTATTTAGAATTATTATATCATTGGAACATATAAAAAGGAGGGTTAATGAGGCTAATCGCATTGGCAAGATGGATTTTAGGACTGATATTGCTGGCTGTCGTGCCGGTTTATAAATCATCGCACATTACAGCCTCACTTTTAGTTTTCTTTGCAATTATTATAATACCCTCTACCAGCAGAATGATTAAAAAAATATTTAAAGTAAACTTTGATGATTATTTAATTGTCCTTATAATGCTTGGTTGGGGTGCATATACAGTTTTAAATAAATTTATTCGTGCAACTTTTTTGAACGTAGTTGTTGGCACATATCTCATCACAAAATTCATAATTAAATCTGTCACATGTAAATTTAAGAATTGCAAAGCATAGCTGGTAATAAGAAATAATGAGAAATTCAGTTCAAAATAAAACTACAAAACATAACCTTTGTATCGGCTGCGGTATTTGCAAAATAATTTGTCCCTCCAATGCAATAGAACTAAAGCCCAATAAATATAAAGAACTAAACCCGAATATTGCAAGTCAAAAATGTACGGATTGCGGCTTGTGTATTAGTTTTTGCCCTCATACAAAAGAAAAAATACAGGCAGAGGCTGCTAAAATTTCATCTTCTTCCGAACCTCAAGCTTTTGGTTTAGAAAATGCAAAATATTATTTGGCATGGAACAGCAATGATTTAGAACGCGTGAAAAGTGCTTCCGGCGGCGCAATAACAAAATTAAGCGAATATCTTTTAGCAAATACACTTGTGGATAGCGTTGTACATGTTGAACGTATTGCCGGTAAAAGAGGTGAGCCTCATTATGTCTCTTGCATAAGTGAATCAATCGAAGAAATTAAAAATCGCGCAAGTTCTGCATATCAACCTATAGATTTTTCGAATGTTTTGGACAAACTTGAGCAAAACAAAACATATTTTATAACCGGAACACCTTGTGTAATAAGGGCATTCAAAAAACTTTTCAGTGAACACAAATTGTTCAAAAATATCAACATAATTACCTGTGCGCTTATATGCTCGCATAACACGAATACACAGTTTATGGATTATTTGGCTGACCTAAATAAATTGCCCAACGATACACCTTATTACATAAATATTCGTAACAAAGACAACCTGACCGATGCCAACAACTTCAACAATCATTTTTATACCGATAACGACGATTTATTAAAAATGAACAGATTTGAGACAGGTTGGACTGATATTTGGCGCTCGTATTATTTTGCTATGGGCTGTTGCAATTATTGCTCTGATTTTTGGGGTTATGAAGCAGATATTAGCGTCAAAGACGCATGGGGTGAGTGGGCTTCTGACCCTTTGGGCAAATCTATTGTAGTTGTGAGAAATAATAAAGCGGACGAAATTTTCCAGAAATGCGGCTTAGATATTGAGGATTTAGACTACGACACAATGAAATATCATCAAGGTCCTACGTCTGAGTTCAAGCAAAAAGAAGCGAAAAATCGAAATTTCAAAAGCTTTATATCAAGAAGCAACAGAAAAAATGGAATGTTTAAATATTTGGTAATTTCTAAAGCCTCAAAATTTCTATACAAAAATTTTGGATTTACAGCGACTAAAAAACTTATGAAAATTATTGAAAAAATAGTAGCTAAGGGGAGCAATATATAGTGGAAAGTTTAAATTTTTTAAAAACTAATTTCAGGACATTCATACAGTCATTGCGCAAAGTTTTTAGTTTCAAAGCTAAACACAGAGAAAACCGAATGAAGCAAATTTTGGTTGCGGGCGGATATGGTTATGGCAACACAGGTGATGAGGCGCAATGCAGTGAAACTTTAAATTTATTAAAAAAACGATATCCTGACCACCAAATTAAAGATTTAACTCCAAACCCTAATTACTCATATTCTCAGCATAAAGCATACTACCATGATTTCGCATCGCGTGTATTATTTTACAATCAAGGCCACAATGGTAATTGCTATGATTTTGATGATAATTTGCTAATTAAAAAAATCTGGTTTTTAATTTCTTCATCCATAATCTATTTAAACGCATATCTAGTGCGAGCAAACATGCCAACTTTTTTAATTAATGCTAAAAAAGCAAAAATGTTACAAGAGTTGAGCGAAAGTAGTTTACTATATTTTTGCGGCGGAGGTTTTTTGACGGGTAAAACACGCCCAAGACTTTGGGACGGAATAATACTATGTCGTTTGTGCCATCTTTTCAAAACTCCTGTCGTAATGTCAGGTCAAACCATTGGCGTTTGGAACGGCAAATTCAACAAAGCTTTTGCCAAATGGGGATTTAAACATGTTAAATCTATAACCGTGCGTGATATGGAGTTTTCACTAAAAGACTTGAAAGAAATAGGGATTGACGGTGAAAATATTTTTTACACTCACGATGATGCTTTATTTTGTGAAAAATCAAATATTCCTACAGCTGGTATTGAAAAACCTTATTTCACACTGAATTTCCACTACTGGGGAATGCAGCCCGAAGAAAAAGCGCTTTATATGGGCAAGATTAATAACCTTGTTTCGTATGTACTGGAGAAAACAGACCATAACTTGCTGTTCATACCTATGCATTCTACCGATAATGACAGTTTTGAAGATTATATTAAAGAATATCCAAATCAAAGAATAAAATGCCTCCAATATGACTACGATTTCAGAGTGGCAAGACGCGCCATTGCTGATTCTGATATGTGTATAACGATGAAACATCACCCGATTATTTTTGCTATGGGTGAGGATGTACCTACTCTCAGCCTTGCTTTTTCGGATTATTATGTGCACAAAAACGTCGGCGCTTTGCAACAATATCAACAGGAAAATTTTTCTATTAATCTTGAAAACGCAGACTACATCGACAATTTCAAAAATCTTTTTGATGAATTACACAACAATCGCGAAAAAAACGTAAGAACAATACAAAATGCAAAAGAAGATTTAAAACAACGCAAAGAGAAGTTTTTGTGTATTGTCGACAAAATCTTAAAATAACATGTCTGTGTACCGCAAAGACCGGTGCCGCGCCGGACATTACACTATTATAATCATCATGAGGCGATAAAAAACGGGGTCTCATGACTATGAGATACCGCATGCTAACGATTGATATAGGTTACAGTGCGGGTCGTTGCGGTACAGCAAACGATTGTAAATTTACATACTGTTACTTAACTTAATTTATCGCCTTGTTCTTATTTTTGTTTTAAAATTAAGAAAATGGCTGGTGATAAAAATGTATAAAGTATCTATAATTATCCCTGTTTATAATACAGGAAAATATTTAAGGCAATGTCTCGATAGTGTTATAAATCAAACACTAAAAGACATTGAAATAATTTGTGTAAACGATGGTTCAACTGATGATAGTCATGACATTCTTGAAGAGTATGCGCAAAAAGACACTCGAATAATCCTCATAAACCAAAAAAACAAAGGACAATCAGCAGCAAGGAATGCTGGCCTGAATATCGCCAAAGGTGAATTGATTACATTTTTAGATTCGGATGACTATATAGAACTCAACGCCTATGAAAAAGCAATACAAAATATGACAGATGCCGTTGATATGGTTTGTTTTGGCGTAAATGTATTTGGAGAGGATTTCATCGACATACGCGAAGACGACCAAAAATATTTCAAAATCAGAAAAGTTGGCCATGTAAACATCAATCAGCATCTAATTTTGAGCACTGACGTTGCTACCGTGAATAAAATATTTACAAAAGAAATAATCAAGAAAAACAAAATACAATTCTCTGATGGCCTGATTTACGAAGATGCGCTTTTCTACTGGCAATACGTACTATTGTGTAAAAAAGCTTACTTTATGAAAGATAAATTTTATCATTATAGGCGCCACAATAATTCAACTATGGCAACAACTTTCAAAAAAACAAACAAAAGCCTTGACCATCTGCTGATTATGGAGGTTTTATATGACTATATGCAGCAGCATAACTTGTTTGATGCCAATATAGAACTATTTCAAAAACTCTTTGAAAAGTATCTCCGTCATGCATGTAATTTTAGTATGGACAAAGACAAGAAAAAAGTTCTTCAAAAAGCAACTGATATAGTTATGAAAAGGGAGTTAAAAGAAATTTATCCTAATTGGGATTTAATAGATTTTTTATACACAAAAAAATACACCAAAATAAAGGGAATTGATTATCCCAGTTTTGTACAAAGAATGTTTTCATTAAAAAATCAAGGACATCATAAAATTATACGCACATTTGGCCTAAAAATAAAAGTAAAAAGAAAAAAAAATAATGAAAGCAAAGAGCAGTTCAATTTATTTACTCATCAACAAATTGAGCCGCAGACTGTCCTGATAGTTGAAGCAAATAGCTGTCATGGCGAAGTAATACCCGGTTACATAAAATATTTCAATGATTTAGGATACAAAGTTGATTTATTAGTTTTGGACACTTTAATGCAGGAAAATCCTTTCGTCGCAATGCCTGATAATTTAATAAATAAATTGTTTATTATGTCTGCGGATGATCAGGAATTAGCGTTGCAAACAGATATCATAAAGAAATACGATTATATGTTCATAACCTCAAACGTCGTATATTATGGCGAAAGAACTGAAGAATCACCAGGCATTTTCGATTTTTATGACAATATGTCGAAACCCAAAAAGAATACTTTTGTGGTTGAACACCATCTTGAGAGAGTAAACAAAATAAATTTATCAGAAAATTGCATGGTAGCACTGGCCGAGCTTAATCATGGAATAAAGCCCGCACCAGTTGTGATTAATCCACATTATTTCGGTGATGTCAAAATAACCCCGAAAAATACATTCACGAATTTTATAATGGTTGGCGCAATTGAGGCAGAACGCAGAAATTGTGATTTATTGATTAAAGCTATTGATGAACTATACAATCAGGGTATAACCAATTTCAAAGTAACCGTAATTGGCAGAGGTTCACTGGAAAATATCCCTGCCCATATACAGCCGTTTATTGATATCAAAGGCAGAGTCAAGTACAAAGCCATGTATGAAGAAATGGAAAAAGCAGACTACTTTTTACCTCTACTAGACGCCAACAATCCTGAGCACGACAGATATTTAACATTAGGTACATCAGGCTCATTCCAATTGATTTATGGTTTTTTAAAACCTTGTTTAATCCACGAAAAATTTGCCGAAATGCACGGTTTTGACAATAAAAATAGTTTTATATACAGCAAAAATTCAGAATTAAGCACTCAAATGAAAGAAGCCATCGAATTATCTGAGGTAAATTATCAGACAAAACAACAATGTTTAACAAGTTATGTAAACAATTTATATGAAAAATCTCTAAATAATTTGCAACAAGCACTAAAATCTCCATATAATATGAATAAGGAGACATTGAATGCAAGATAAATCAAAAATATCATTATGGGAGAAAATAAAGCTGAAATTTAGCAGCAAGCAAAAAAAAAGAATCAAACAATTAGAACAACAATTAGCATATATAGAGTACGATCTTGAAAAGACCAAAAACAAATTTAATGAAACTTCAAAAAAAAATTTTTGGAACTTACTCGATATTTATGTGACTACTTATAACGCACAAAATATAAAATTAGAAGATACCACACCCAAATACGGACTATACCCCAATAAGTGCGAGTATTTGAAGTATTTATTTAAAAATATTAAAATAGAGACACTGTGCAAAGAGAATAGACAGACTGTGCCGGATTACTTATTTCTGTGGGGAATGCAATATTGGAATGAGCAACTGGACATATTAAACATGGCATATAATTTAAAACGACCATTATTTTTGCTGGAAGACGGTTTCCTGAGAAGCGGTACAACATGGGTCGCTAAAAGCGCAAAACCTGAATATCAAAACGGTATATCTTTTGTCGTAGATACCCAAACAATCTACCCCGACGCAACAAAGGCAAGTGACCTCGAATTAATGCTAAACGACAAAAGCTTAATCATAACTGACGAGCAAAAGGCGCGTGCAAAAGAGTGCATGGATAAAATTGTTGAAACGCATCTTACGAAGTACAATCACCAACCTATTTATACTCCTGAAATAGGGCGTAAAGGGGTTAAGAAGATTTTGGTTGTTGACCAGAGTTACGGTGATATGAGTATAGCGAAGGGTTTGGCTTCTGATAGGACTTTTGAGGATATGCTTGAGGCTGCGATTAAAGAGAATCCTGATGCTGATATAATAGTCAAAACACATCCTGACACGATAGCAGGTGCGGGCGGGTATTACAAGGGGTTGAAGGCTCATGACAATGTTTATACAATGACTGATGCGATTAATCCGATTTCGTTGATAAAGTACTGTGATAAAGTTTATGTTTGTACGACTCAGCTTGGGTTTGAGGCTTTGATGTGTGGTAAGGAGACGCATGTTTTTGGTATGCCGTTTTATGCGGGCTGGGGCTTAACTAATGACAGACAAAAATGTGAACGTCGCACGAATACGAGAAGTTTAGAAGAAGTTTTTTATATTGCGTATATTATGTACAGTTATTATGTGAATCCTAATGCCAAGTCTCGCTGTGAAATTGAAGAGGCGATGGATTATTTGTTGGGTTTAAGGGGTCAATATTTCAAAGAATTCAATATCAAGAATGAAATGGAAAAAGTTATCGTCTAGATAAGTTTTTACCTCATTTTACCACCCACATGGGCTACTAACTCCACTGGTGTAGGTAGGTATTTTTAGTATGCTCTAAGATGAAATTTATAGGTCAAGTGTCTAGTATAAAATTAGCCACTTAGATACTAGACTAAAGGTGTTAGAAGATATTTGGAAATCTAAAATGAAAACAATAGAATGCGCTTTATTAAATGAAATAAATATTTGTTTTTCAAGCGACAATAATTATGCACAGCACATGGCAGTGACAATGGCTTCAATTTTATCCAACGCAAGCAATGAAGATAATTATAATTTTTATGTGCTTGATGGTGGAATAAGTCAAAAAGACAAGGAAAAAATCGAAAAACTAAAATCAATAAAAGATTTTTCTATAAGCTATTTTAATGTTGATAAAAATGATTTTTCAGACTGCCCGATGACAGGCTACGTTAAATACATAACATTACCAACTTATTATCGTTTTAAAATTCCATCATTGCTAAAGAATGTTGATAAGGTTCTTTATTTAGATTGTGACTTAGTTTTAAATGCTGATATAAAAGAATTGTATAGTACTGATATTGAAGATTATTACCTCGCGGCTATTCCCGAGGCATATAATAACCTTCACCGAGAACGAATGGACATAAGCGCCAGAGAATACTACTGTAATGCAGGTGTTTTGTTAATCAACAATAAAAAATGGCGCGAGGATAAAATAGAAGAAAAACTGTTTGAATACGCCCAAAATCCTAAAATGAAAGTTATATATCAGGATCAAGACATAATCAACGCTGTTTTGATGTACAGAATAAAATATATGCCACTAAAATGGAATCTACAGCATGTCGCAATAGATTATGACGATTCGTTTCCTTACCATAAAATGGAACGTTTTGCTGCACTAAATAATCCGTCATTAATTCACTACTCACACAAAGACAAGCCTTGGGGTGTGTTATGTGATAACAAATTTAAACACTTATATTATCAGTATTTACAGCTAACACCTTATAAAAAGGAAATTTCAAGTATTAAATTCAGACAATTTTGCCATAATTTCTTTACATCAATATTCTCTGTAAAAAAGGAACCTACCTGTAAAACAACAATGTTTTTGGGAATAAAAATTAAGCGCAGGAACAAACACGGTATACTCATGCAAGAACTGAAAAGTATAAAAGAAAGTATAAAAGAAAGCATAGGCAGAATAGATCATCCAATCTATTGCATAAATAATGGTGTTAACACTATTTTCAGGTATATGACAGGTCTTCAATTAACAAAAGATTACCAGACCGAAAGAGTTGTTGTTTTTGATCCCTTAGACGCACCTATAGATCATTTTCAGCGATATTCCTTTGTCCAAAAATATATTAAAAGTACTGATAAAGTACTTGATATAGCATGCGGCGTAGGATATGGGACAGCTCTAATGGCTCAAAAAGCCGCATTTGCAGTGGGCGTAGATATTAATAAGCCTTCGATTAATTTTGCAAACAATATTTTTCAAAAAGATAATTTAAAATATATTTGCTCAGACGCTAATACGTTTGAATGGCAAGAAAAATTTGATAAAGTAATCTCCTTCGAAACTATAGAACATATTGAAGAAGATGAACTATTTCTTTCAAAATTAAAAGATTGTATGAAAGATGAAGGAACGCTAATATGCTCTGTTCCTAATGAAACTATTTTCCCTTTTAATCCTAAAATAACACCTTTTCATATAAAACACTACACCGT
Organism: Candidatus Gastranaerophilaceae bacterium; assembly: GCA_031551265.1. Classification (GTDB taxonomy): domain Bacteria; phylum Cyanobacteriota; class Vampirovibrionia; order Gastranaerophilales; family Gastranaerophilaceae; genus JAVBNU01. Next base: position 23,433 of record JAVBNU010000064.1, on the reverse strand, counting down.
TGAAAGCCTGAACCAATTACTCATATCCAATGGCTTTAAAATCGAAGAAATTTATTTCCAATATGAAAATGAAGACCACTCTGTAGGCCAAAAGGAAGAAGAAGGCTACACCATAATATGTATTGCTAAAAAGACCACAACGCTTCTACATGATATGAAGTGAAAATAGAGAAAGATTTACTAAACTATGAAAAAAATTATGAAAAGCATATTTTCCATAAAAAATGAAAACTTTCATAAAGTACTTACTATTGGGGGTATAAAGTTCAAAATACGTAATAAATATAAAGAACTTTCTAAATTATATTTTAAACAAATTGAACATTTAAAATATGAAAATAGAATAAAAATCTTTAGTCATTGGCAAGATGATAATTATATTTTTTGCGATAGCTTACTTGACGCTTTTATAAGACAAACAAGTTCAAAGGTTTTCCATCATATGTGTGAGGAATATTTTTTTAATAAAGATTTAAAGGATTTTCATAATCAAGAAATTTTAATATACCTTGCAAGTTTAATTGAACAAGAGAAAATAGATGAGGCAAAAATATTGCTTGGCAAATATGTAGTACTACACAACAATAAGGATATTTGGAGATTTTTACTCGTTTCGAAATTTGCAAAAGCACATAACATTACTGATAAAAATATTGAAAAAACTTGTTGTGTATTTGATAAATTAAAAGAAAGTAGAAAAAATAAACTTTTCGAAAAAGTAATAGAGGGTAAAACTGTTGCAGTTGTGGGCAATAGCCCTTCCGGAGAGGGGAAAAATAAAGGACACGAGATAGATTCCCATGATATTGTTATAAGATTCAATAATTATAAAACAAAAGGCTACGAAGAAGATTACGGTTCTAAAACTGATATTTGGGTAAAATGTTCTAGTGATGATATTGATCATAATATTAGAAATGAAAATCTTCAATTAATTGTTTATGAACCTGATTATATACACTACCCCATAATAGATGGCTATTTAGAAGTGCTGACTAATTCATCAATAAACATTGATTATTTTGATTATCAAGACCATGTTCCATTACGGAAAACTTTAAATATATTCCCTTCTTCAGGTCTTGTTACAATTGAAAAAATATTAAAATTATCTGTAAAAGCGGTAAATTTTTATGGTTTTTCTTTTCAACAGGAGAAACAGGAAGGCTGCGCAATTCACTATTTTAAAGACAAAAATGAACAAGACACAATTCGAAGAAGTTCTTGGCACTCATACAATGAGGAAAGTAAATATTTAAAACAAATAATTGGAGTGTTTAGTGAAAAGCTTTAACCTCATGGCATAATTTTAAAGTCAAATAACAAATTGAAAAGAAAGTTTTTTCATTGTACGCTTAGGTAGCAGAGATAGCGAGTGTAGTCGGGAAATGCCAAAAATTTCAATCATTATACCTGTTTATAATATGGAAAACTATTTACACAAATGTTTAGATAGTGTTATTGGACAGACTTTGAGCGATATTGAAATAATTTGTGTAAACGACGGCTCGACTGATAGCAGCGCTGCGATTCTTGAAGAGTACGCACAAAAAGACAGCCGAATTAAAATAATAAGCAAAGAAAACGGCGGGTTATCTTCTGCACGAAATGAGGGGCTGAAACATGCAACTGCTGGTTTTGTTGGATTTGTCGATTCTGATGACTGGATAGAGCCTGAAACTTATGAATTAGCGTTAACAAAGATGGCTGATGATATTGATTTTGTTTGTTGGGGCGCAAATATAATTAACGACGGGCTGGAAGAAGATTCAAAGAGTGTTAGCGTCGGGAAGTCTTATCATAAATTAAAATTAAAGGGCAAAGTCAGGCTAACTGACACAAATATACTAAAATCAACGGTTACAGCCTGGAATAAATTGTATAGAAAATCAATCATCGAAAAATTCAATATATTATTCCCCGAGGGTTTATTATATGAGGATAATGATTTTTTCTATAAATACGCTACACAAAGTGGTTTTGGGTATTATTTAGACAAATATTTGTATAATTATGTTCAACGCCCCAATTCGATAATGGAGCGGATTTATAACAGCCAATCCACGAAAATTACTGACAGTTTAGCTATTTTTAAAAACATTTATGAATACTACGAGCAGCATAATATTTTAGACAAGCATGTTTTGTTATTGACCAAATTGATTAGGAGATATTTATCTTCGGATTATCAGTATTGTCCTAACGATAAAAAGCATTTAGTTTTAGAATATGCGAGTGAAATTGCGCAGAATTTTAATCCTGATTTTTTTGAGGATAACACGGTTTTTTATTTAAAAAACAAAGAATACGAAAAAATCGACATTTTAAATAATTCATCAAAATTAAAATTAAATATATTTGGTATAAAATTATCTTTAAATTATCAAAAAATATTTTTTATTAAAAAAAGCATTTCGTATGATATTATACGAATATTAGGAATTAAAATAAAAATAAATAAAAAGGATGCTTAATGAGAATACCTGTTATTTTTGCGATAAATAATGAATATGTAAAACAACTTGCTACGGTAATAGTATCTATACTAAAAAACTCCGCAACCGATGCGGAGTATGAATTTAATATTCTTGGTTCTTCAATCAGTGAGTGCAATAAGGACGTTCTAAAATCTTTGAGTGAAACAAGTACAATCAATTTTATCGATATGAACGAAGTCATAAAAAAGGTTGATTTAGAGAAATATATGTCACGTCGAGATGGCTATAATTACATTTCTGTCGAGACATATTATCGTTTTTTTATACCTGAATTATTCCCTCAGCATGAAAAAGTCATTTATTTAGACGCAGATATTTTAGTTTTAAAAGATTTGGCAGAATTATATCGGGCTGATATTAAGGATTTTTATGCGGGAGTGGTTCATGACACGTATATAGAATTATTTGGGGATAGAAAAACAAAGACTATGCCCCAAGTTAAACTTAGTGAATATTTCAGAGAAAAGCTCAAAAAGACTAGCTCATCGTATTTTAATGCCGGTGTGTTGTTATTAAATATTGATAAAATAAGAAAAGATAATATTGTTGAAAAGTTGTGGGAATTTGCGCAAAAAGAGAGCCCGCTTGAATATCAGGATCAAGATGTATTAAATGCCGTTTTAGAAAATAATGTCAAATTTTTGGATGGCAGCTGGAATGTGCTCAAAGATTTGGAAATACATGCTCGAAAAGTTAAAGATAAAAGCAAAGCAAAATATTTAATGCAGCTATACAAAAATCCGGGAATTTTTCACTACGTAGGTGACAACAAACCCTGGGATATACACAGAGTCTATAATTTCAGCTTTGTGGTTGAATGGTGGGATTATTACAAATTGACGCCGTTTTATGACAAGTTTGATGCATCAATTTGTCGTTATATTGAGGAACAAATAACCGCGTCAACAAAACATTATTTTACGATAACTCTTTTTGGCGTGAAATTCGTAGACATTTACAAAGAAGATAACTTGTTAAAGTTCAGATTATTTGGATTAAAAACGCGAATTAAATTAAAAAAAGTATGAAATATTTTATTGATAACTTAAGGAACTTGATAGATTTTGCCCTTAGGCAAAGCACCAAGTTTTCACGCAAAAATTATGCTGTAAAAAGTGAGAATGTAGAAAATTTATTTGAGCAGCCTGAACGAGACAGAGAGATTGAGCTTGGAGATAAGTATAATTTATCAGCTTTAAAAAATGAAACAACGCAGGATAATTATTGCGAAAATCTTTATATGTTGGATATTTTAGACAAGTATTTTCCTATCGAGGCGGCTGAGAATTTAAAAATTCTTGATATTGGCTCAAAAAACTGGTTTTATGCAAAAGGTGAATATGCGTTTTTTAAAGCATATTGCGCTAATTTAAAAATAACAGGTGTTGAGCTCGACGCACATCGTTTGTACAATAATTTTTATTCCAGATACGAAGTCGCGAAATTTAATATAAAAAATTTACCAAATACTGAGTATATTGCTGATGATTTTTTAAATATAAATGCAAAATATGACTATATTACGTGGATTTTGCCGTTTATTAAGAAATATTCTCATGTAAAATGGGGGTTGCCGCTTAATTATTTCAAACCCTATAAACTTCTCAAACATGCATACAATTCCCTAAATCCCGGCGGGAAAATATTTATAATAAATCAAGGCGAGGAAGAACATGAGATTCAGCAAAAAATGCTGAATAACTTGAGTATTACGTATGATCCTGCCGGCAAAATAGAAAGTGATTTTTTAGAATACCAAAATACGCGTTATGGAGTAGTAGTTTATAAATAAATCAGCATATCGGCTCTAAACTACTGCTAAAAGAGTGAACCAGATTTTCAAGCTCCTTAAAATTTTTCATAACAGAGGATAAATCCTGTTTTTCTATAGACATTTCGATTTGTTTTGCATAACCCGAAATATCATTAAGCTTGAGATTTAAACTGGTTATTTTTATACTGTTAGCAAGCGCTTTTATGCTCTCTGCATCAGCTTTTGAAATAGCCATACTCAATGTTGCAATTTCTTCCTCAAGTGTTGTTATATAAGTTGATATCAATTTTTGAGCGTACACATTATCAATTTTTAAATCTTTGGCAAGTTTATTTGCAATTTCTTCAAGTGCAAACATTTTTAATTGCATTTTTGAGTCGTTCACGAATTCTTTTGAGTGTTGGATATTTGTCTCCACTTTTTTAATCAATATATCGTAATCCACGGGCTTGGTTACGTAATCATTCATCCCTGTTTTAGTACATTTTTCTATGTTAGATTGCAGAGCATTTGCAGTAATTGCTATAATTGGTGTATATTGTGATGATTTTTTTTCAAGCTTACGAATTGCTTTCGTTGCCTCAAACCCGTCCATTATGGGCATATGACAGTCCATCAGAATCAGACAATAATTTTCAGTATTGTATGCCTCAAGTGCTTCTTCGCCATTGGCAGCTACATCAAAGCGATAGCCGGCCTTTGCAATCATTTTTGTAATTAATTTTTGGTTGATGGGGTTATCTTCAACAACCAGAATTTTGCATTTATGTGTTGATTTACGGCCTTTAATTTTGTCTTTTGTATTAATTTTTTCTCTTTTTTTATTTTTATACTTATTGCCAAAAAGACTTTCCAAACAGCCGGTTAGTTCGTCTTTTCGTATCGGTTTTGACAAATATAAATAATTGTAATCCTTGTCGAGTACAGTTTTTTTGTAAATATTATTTTGCACTCGAGATGTTAATATCACAATAGGAATTTTAATAACATCTTGTAGTTTGTGGACTGAAAAGAAGTCATTAATATTTGCCACACTATGAAGATCACTGTTTATAAATAATAAATCAAAACAGATATTGTTATTTAAAATATCTAGTGCATCGAATACATTCGTGGCTGTAGATACTTTGCAACCGTATGTTTTAAGATAATATTCCAATATTTTTAAATTAGTTTTGTTATTATCCACAACAAGCACATTAATATCGTAATCAAATGATTTAGCTGTGGAGTACTTTTTCAGTACTGTTTTACTTATTTTAAATTTGGCATTAAAACTGAAGGTAGAACCCTGATTTATTTCACTATCAACACTCATTGTACCACCCATCATTTTTACAATATTTTTTGAGATAGGTAATCCAAGCCCTGTTCCACCATATTTTCTGGTAGTTGAACTGTCAGCCTGCATAAACACCTCGAAAATCTTCGTCAAGTCATTTTTTGCAATACCTATACCAGTATCTTTAATTTCATAGTATAATTCTGCCTCATGCGCACCCGAGGATAATAATTTTATGCTGAGATTAATTTCACCACTTTCTGTAAATTTTACAGCGTTACTGACCAAATTATTCAGGACTTGCCTTAAACGAGAAGGGTCTCCTATCAAAATTTCAGGAACATCAGAATGACACAGAACATTTATTTCAATATTTTTACCTTTAATATCAGCTGAGGCGAGCGTTGCAACATCCTCAAGCAACAGCCTCGGATTGAACGGAATACTTTCCATCGAAAGTTTGCCGGCTTCTATTTTTGAAAAATCCAAAATATCATCCAACAAAGTACGCAATATTTTACATGATTCCTGAGCTTCTCTGACAAAGTCTTTTTGCTCAATAGTCAGGGGTGTTGTGTTTAGCAACTGAATAAAGCCCAAAATCCCGTTCATTGGCGTTCTTATTTCATGACTCATGTTTGCTAAAAATTCACTTTTAGCTATATTCGCACTTATAGCCATTTCTTGGGTTTTCACAACATCAGTAATATCATGACCTATGCCTAAAATACCGTATACTTTGCCTTCATTGTCGACAACCGGGCATTTAGTAATTTGCGCCCAAAAATCTCCGCCGCCTTTTTTGGCGAATTTTCGCAGATAAGTAACTGTCTGTTTTTCGTGAATTACTTTGGCTTCAGTCATTTTTATTTCTTCAAGTTCTTCATCTGAAAAATCATAATACTCTTCATAAATTTCATACACATCTCGGGAAATAATTTCTTTGGGCAGGTTAAACATCCTATAGTACAACTCATTAGTCATAATATATTTATTTTTTATATTTTTAACCCACACTCCGGCAGGCAAGTTATTAAATACAGCAGCCAGCTGAGAATCACGTTCTTTTAATATTTCTTCAAGTTTTTTTATACCTGTAGTATTCCTTGCATAACCTTGCAGGCCAATGACATTACCATCTTTGTCTAATACAGGTGTTTTGGTAGTTTCGGCATATACTTTTTTACCGCTTTTTGTTTCCAACCAATAACTGGAACGGTGTTCTTTACCGGTTTCAAACACGTATTTATCATGACTCATAATTTTCAGATACATATTAGGAAATATGTCTAAATCAGTTTTGCCTGCTATTTCGTCAAGAGATTTATATCCTATTAATGCAATGGCCGGTTTATTCATATATAGATAAACCCCGTTTTTGTCTTTAAAATAAACACAATCGGGAATCGATTCCAACAAATTTAGTAAATAATTTTCAATCATAAATGAAATTATAGCACTATTTATAAAAAATAAAAGTGCTTTCGCCAAAAATATTACTAATAGCGTCTTAAAGGTATATAAATAATATTTTAAAAATAGGCTGCATGGCTTAGTCTTTATTTTCTATCTATATAACTAATATACAACACATCTATAAATATTATAGTTTAATTAACCAGTCAAGAATGTGGTTGTTTTAAGTCCTGAAAAAAATTATCAAAAGAGTTTATTGCAGCTAGTAACTGCCAAATTATTTTTATTATGAACGACAAACGACAAAAAGGAGACTAAGGAACACGACTTACTAAACATTTTATGTACAATTTAACATTTTCCGTGCATATTCCATGTAAAAGAGAAATTTTTTTACTATAGCATAAACTGTCAAAAATTTCCCTTCCCCTCATGGAATACCTAGTCTTGCAATTTTCATGATTTGATATTTACTTTTATATAGAGTCAGCAACAGGATATTTGTTGAGGACTCAATGAAGAAAATTTACTCCATAATATTAATCACCGTATTTTTACAGATTAATTATTTAATTACAGATTACAATAATTTTATTAAACAGTCTGGCAATATTTTGGATTACAAAAAAAATCAGCTTGTCACTTTATCGGGGCATGTTTTTTATACTGATTTTTTTGTTTACAAGAATTATAAAAGGTTTGATACAACCCTAGCGAATATTAATAACGGGACAGTTTGGGATTTATGTTTAATGTGAAACTTACTATTTAATTATTCTTTATGTCGTTCCTTCATAATAAGGCAAGACCCCTCGAGGTCTTGCCATCATCTTATTTTGGGGTATTTATTATAGCTTACTCAGAAGCAGTAACAACACCATTGTAGCTGTAGCAGTCAGGTTGAACGATAACAAAGCCGTCGCCTTCAAATTTCATTTGTACAGTATCACCACTGCCTCTGCCGATAAGAGTTTTCAGATTCATATCAGCTTTGAATGTTGGCTGCAAATTGCCTGACCACGCAACCGTAGCTGTCGGGTCAGTCATCACAGGGTTGCCGGGAGTGACTCTCAAAGTTAGAGGGTCATAATACGTTGAAATAGCCACCATGCCCGAACCTTCAATTTTAATATTAGTAAGCCCGCCAGCCATCATAGCTGTTAATTTTTGCAGCTTAGTCTCCCATTTTAGCGATGGTTCAAACGCTAAAAGATTGTTACCATCAACGATTAGCGACTCATTTTGCATATTAAGGATGGAAATCTTTTTGCCGCTATCAGCAATATAAACTTTGCCTTTGCCTTCAGCTTTTACCAGCGAGCCTTTTTCTTGTGTGATAAGGTTTTTAACAAAATTACCCACGCCATGCTCAAATAAACTTTCCATTGTGAATTTCACGTCTCCCGTATACGCAATCATAGCTCCTTTTTTCATCCATGCTAAATTGTCGGATAAATTAATTGCCATAATACGATCTGATTCTTGCTCGAAAAATTCGTTACCACCTTTTGGGTTAGTATTGTTTACAAATTCCTCAACGCTGTATTTTTTCGCCATAGTTTGCATTTCTTAACTCCTTCTTAAAACTATTACAAATCAAGTATAGCAAAAAAAACGTCATCGTGTTGAATGAGTTAGTTATTTTGCTTCATTTTGTTTTATACTTTCGCCCAACAGTGCAAATGAGCCTTTTGTGACGACAGTTTCGCCGGCTTTTATACCTGATTTTATCTCCGCATATTCTGCGGTTTTTTGTCCGAGTTCTACATTGCGCTCCTCGTAAACATGGGGGTTAATTTCCACGTATATTAAGTTAGCGTCTCCAAATTTTTGTACTGCTGCAACAGGAATAATGAGCGCTTCCATTTTGCCGACAGTTATAGTCATTTTTGCGTACAGATTTGGCTTCAACATACCTTTAGCATTATCTATTTCGGCTCTGACCTCCAGCGTTTTTGTATTTTCATCAATTGATGGTGCTATATATATAAGTTTTCCCTTTACTACGTTCCCGTCATCAATTTCTGCACTAACGACATTGCCAAGTTTCACAGATTGGACATTATCCGCATAAATGAACCCGCTGAGCCATATTTTGCTCAAATCCGATAGTTCAAACAATTCTTTATTTGCACTGACAAATTCTTCAGAATTGACTTTTCTGCTCAGTATAATACCGCTTTTATTCGCCTTTAGTGTTATGTAGGGGGAAATTTTATGAGTTGAAATAACCATATCAACAACAGACGTATCAGCTCCGTATAAATTCAGACGCTGTTTGTACATAGAAATCATCGAAGCTTTTTTTGCAATCAGTGCACTCAAATTAGCCGTTTCTTTTTCATATTGTGTTTTCGCATCTTCCCAGTCTCTTTTTGAGGTTATTTTTTCCTTTAAAAGTTCTGATTCGCGCGCAAAGTTATTTTTCGCAAAACTCAGCTGGGAGTTAGCAATTCTTATGTTCGCATCAGTCTCTATTATATTTTGCATTAATTCTGATTGAATTTGTCCGATATAATCAGATTGTAAGGAGATTAAATTTTGTCCGGCTGCAACTGATTGCCCTTGAGTAACAAAAACATCAGCGATTTTACCATCCACCGGCGCATAAACACTGCTGGTATTGTCAGTTATTGCCCTAAATTCACCCGGCACAGTTATATCTAAATCAATCGCCTGTTCTTTTGCAACGGCTGTTTCGAGTTCAATATTTTTTTCTTGTGTTTCGCTCAATATTATCAACCCTTCAGGGAGCGGCTCTTTATTTTTTATCCCACAGCTCGTTAGGGTGATTAATACGCAAATTATTGTGGTTATTAAAACTAATTTATTTTTTAGCATAATGCTCCTCCAGTTTGAATATGTTGAACAAAACAGGTATTAAAAAGACAGAAAAAATGGTTCCGCTTAATAAAGCACCTATAATTGTTATGGCAAAAGGTTTTTGGCTTTGTGCCCCAATGCCGTTAGACAGCGCAGCCGGCAAAAGCCCCAAAATCGCCACACTTGATGCCATCAACACAGGGCGCAGCTTTACTACACTCGCTTTTAAGAGAATAAAACATTTATTTGTGGATGATTGGCGCAAATGTTCAAGCGCTGAGAGAATAATCACACCATTTTGTATACAAACACCAATTGCAGCAATAAACCCAACTCCGGCCGATATTGAAAAATAAGTATGTGTTATAAACAGAGCAAAAACACCACCAATAAAAGCCATTACGATAGGCGCCATGGCAATAGTGACATATGTCCAGTCTTTAAAAGCAATATGCAACAGCATCGCAACTAACATTAGAGTTATCGGAAGAATGATTATAAGTCGCAAATTCGCCTTATGCTGGCTTTCGGACTGCCCCGTCCACTCCATTCGATACTCATCAGGCAGAATGATAGCTTTTTTGATTTTTGTTTGAGCTTCTTTGACAGTTGAGCCGAGGTCACGGCCGCGAATGTTGAATCTTATGACTGTGCAGCGTTGGTTGTTAGTACGACTAATAACCATTGCACCCTGTGTTTGAGTAATTTTGGCAAGATTTTTCAGTGGGATAAATGTGTCATTGCTTGTTTTTATCAAAATATTTTCAAATTTTGACCTTGTATCCCTGTCATCGGGGTCTAAACGAACAAATACGTTAAAGCGTTTTTCGCCTTCAATCAGCTCAGTTGCCGACTTCCCACCAATAGCTATTTCGATTACACGTTGGATTTCATCACTATTAATACCGTATCTGGCGGCTTTTTCACGGTCAATAGTAATTTGGTATTGTGGCTGCCCGATAAGCTTATCTGCCGTCAAATCCACAACGCCATGAATACTATGCAACACGACTAGAGCATCATTTTGCAAATTTTGTAATTCTTTCAAATCCATGCCAAAAATCTTTATCGCGACTTGTCCTTTTGCGCCTGAAATTGCTTCCTCGACGCTATCCTGAATGTATTGTGTGAAATAGGTGTTTATCCCGGGGATTTCCTTCAATTTATTTGACATATCCGAAATTAACTTTTCTTTGTTTTTGTGAAATTTAGGGCGCCAATCTTTTGCCAGTTTCAAGTCAACCATAACCTCAATATTACTGAGCAAATTATAATCTGTTCCATCGTCAGCAGAGCCGATTTGTGACACCACACCTTTAGCCTCGGGGTATTCCAGAAGTGTTTTTCTAATAGTTCGTGCGACATCGACAGCGTGTTCTATAGTCGTACTTCTGGGCAGAATAGTAATTCTCAGCCAAATATTGCCTTCGTCGAGGTTGGGCATAAATTCAGACCCGATTTGTGTCAGCATTAAAACGGCAATAATAAATAGAGTACCAATTATTCCGAATAATTTTTGTGGAACGCGCAGGAAAGTTTTTAGTAATTTTTTATAATAATAAACAATTTTATCAACGCAGTGATTTGGGGCTTCGACAACTTTTTTCTCGAAAAATATAAGACACAGCGACGGAATAACAAACAAAGAGATTAAAATTGCACCTAAAAGCGTAAAGCCCATAGTGAACGCCAGGGGGTGGAATAATTTGCCCGCGACACCATCAAAAGCCAACAGGGGTAGAAAACAAAGCCAGATTATCAACGTTGAAAATAAAATAACCTTGTAGATTTCTTTAACTGCGGCAATTATTATTTGTTTGCGTTCTTCTGGCTGCAGCTCTCTTTTGGCTTCGGCAAAATGTCGATAAATGTTTTCAACAACAATAATTGCACCATCAACAATAATCCCGAAATCGACAGCCCCTAAACTCAAAAGATTCGCAGGAATATTGAATATATCAAAAAGCATAAACGCAAATAATATTGATAACGGGATTACAATTGATGCTATCAGTGTAACACGCAAATTTCGCGTATACGCAAAAAGCACAATAACAACAAACGCAACTCCCAAAAGAATATTATGACCTATAGTGTGGACTGTTCTGTCGACAAGCTGTTGACGCTCGTAAAATGGGACAATTTTTACACCTTTAGGTAAGTTTGTTTGAATGTCAGGTATTTTGGCTTTTAGCGCTTTGATTGTTTTTGTAGGATTTGCACCTTTTTTCATAAGTACAATTCCTTCGATTATATCATCTTCATTATTTTTGCCGACTTGACCAAACCTCACAGCAGGTTCAATTATTACATTTGCAACATCTTTTATTCTGACAGGTAAGCCGTTATTTTCCTGAATAACAACATTTTCAATCGAAAGAGCATCGCTCAAAAGCCCGATTCCTCTGACAATGAATGCCTGCGAATTAATATCAATATAATGTCCCCCGGTCGTGGAGTTTGATTCTTCGAGTGCCTTATAAATATCGTCTATGTCAACACCGTAAAATCGCACTTTTTGGAGATTCAAGACAACTTTGAATGTTTTAACAGGGCCGCCAAAGCTGTTAACATTGATTATGTCTGGAATTTGTTTAAACATACGCTCAATTTGCCAGTCCTCAATAGCTTTTAATGACATTGGATTGTAGTACTTTGATTCGACAGTATATCTGAATATTTCACCAATAGGTGATGTATCTGGCCCGAGCAAAGGCTTTATTCCACCCGGCATTTCCGTTTGATAAATTCTCTCCAGTACCACAGGACGTATCGTTTCCGAGGCAAGTCCGTTTTTAAAAATAATATCAATAACAGACAGCCCGAATATTGTTGTAGAAAACATTTTTTCTTTGCCCGGAATACCGTTAAACTCTTTTTCAAGCGGGATTGTCACTAATCTTTCGACATCCTCAGCGCCTTTGCCCGGCATTTGTGTTATTACCTGAACTTTTGGATTTGCAAAATCCGGATAAGCTTCTATATCAAGATTTTTGAAACTCAAAAAACCAATAATAAGCACCATTAACACAACGCCAACAGCTGTGTATTTTCTATCCAAAAGTTTTTTACTAATTTTTTCTATCATTCGATTTCTTCCACGTTGATTTCGCGCAATAAATCAACCCACGCAAAGTAATATGTCGCAAGTGCGTTGATATAATTCGACAAAATATTGAGATTCGATTGTTCCATGAGAATTAGGTTAGCGATGGGAGATTTGCCAACTTCATAGCTTCGTCTTGCTGCCTTGACTGTTGCTTCGGATTCTGTGAGAAGCTTTTCAGTGTAGAAATTCAGGTTTTTTCTTGCAACTTCAAAATTCTCATAAGCTTTTTTGACATTGTTCAATGCCTTTATCCTCACTGACTCAGCATTTAGCTCTTTTTGTTGAATTTTTAACTGCGCATTTTTAATTTCCGGCCTGTACAGGTACAAAATCGGCAATTCAATGTTTACACCTGCATAAGAGCCATATAGCGCGCCACCGTTAGAAATTGTAATATCGTTATTTTTTGAAGATGTTAAATACATAAACCCGCCAAAAACCTCTATATCGGGTATTCGCTTGCTGCGGACAACTGCCAGATATTTTTTTGCAACAACAATTTCTTTTTGGGCAATAATTATATCCCATCTGCGCTGGAGTGCGAGTTGCTCAATTTTTTCGTAGGGAATTAATTTCTGCTGTGGCTGTGGGGTTAGAAGCAAGTAAAATTCAGCGTCTACAGGCAACAACTCCTCGCAAATATCATATGTTTCGTATTCAGTAACATTTAATATTCGGTTAAAATCAGCTCTTGTAGTCAAAATCAACGTTTGTGCCTTATTATAAGCAATTTGCAGCTGGTCATAGATAATTTGCGCCTGCAGCAGTTCAATTTCAGGTGCAACCCCGACATCAACGCGTTTTTTGGCAACATTAACCATTTGCATTAGAGCGGCTTGTTGTTGTTTTACTATATCCAGCATAGATTTAGCATATGCCGCTTCAATATAAGCCTCACGTACGTCCATTTTGAGGTTAAAAATATCCAAATCAACTTCGCTCACAGTAACATTTTTTTCTGCGCGCGCGTGGTATTTTCTGGGGCCGCGTTTGAGTATTTCAATATCCTGAGTCAGCCCGATTTGCTGCGGGTTTCCCAGGGCAGTGTCACCAAAGAGAAATAATGTATTTATTTCGCTGTCTTTGAGTCTGTTTGCTTCTTTTATTTTGTTCGTAGCGATATTTATATCCTTTCTACGTTGGTTAATATCAAAATTTTTCTCGACTGCAAGCTCGACAGCCTCACAAATATTTAATTTCACATCAGGTGTTTCCTCAGCAAAAACAGGTAATTGCAGAAGCAGAATTACAAAAAAAATTATTATTATCTTTCCTGTCATAATTCATCTTTAAATCGTCATTAGAATTATAACAATTAACATGATTTTGACATTAGCCTGTTATTCAGGAAAAATTAGCCTACAAACCAGTTTTTTAATAAAATTATTTGGTGATATTGCGATAAAATGATATAATAGAACCAGAAAGAGTTTATCTAACAGGTGGAAATGAAAAACATACTAATAGTTGATGACAGTGAGATGAATTTAAAAATTTTGGACGTTATCCTCGTCAGTGAAGGTTATAACGTAAAATCCATCTCCAAGCCAAAAGAAGTTGTTCCATATTGTGAAGAACATATTCCAGACCTAATTTTGTCGGACATTCAAATGCCTGAAATGAGCGGGTTTGAAGTATGTAAAGCACTAAAAGCAAATGAAAAAACAAAAAATATTCCGGTAATTTTCATCAGCGCACTGTCCGATCCTGAAGATGTCGTAAACGGCTTCACTTACGGGGCAGTTGATTACATAACAAAACCATTTAAAGCACGTGAAGTAAAAGCTCGCGTATCAACGCATTTGAACCTTCATGACTTACAAGAAAAATTAGAAAAACAAAACAGAATACTGGAAATTCGCGTAGCAGAACAGGTTAAACAGATTTCTGATATGCAAATGGCGACGATATTTTCATTGGCAAAACTTGCACAGTCACGTGATGACGATACAGGCAAGCACCTTGAGCGTGTACAGGAATATTGTTTTATTTTGTCCGTACAGCTCGCGAAGGATTCAAAATACAAAGATAGCGTAACGCCAAAATTTATAGAAAACATCGTAAACGCAAGCCCGCTGCATGATATTGGCAAAGTGGGGATTTCGGATTTGATTTTGCTCAAACCCGGGCCGTTAACTGATGAAGAGTATGCTATTATGAAAACTCACACAAAAATCGGTGCAGAAACACTAGAGTCTGTGGATAGAAAATTCGGTAATAATACGTTCATTGAAATGGGTAAAGTTATTGCACGTTCACACCACGAGAAATGGGATGGAACAGGTTATCCTGACAGACTTGTAGGAAATGATATTCCGTTGGCTGCTCGCATAATGGCTATTGCCGATGTTTTTGATGCAATTAGCACAAAACGCTCATATAAAGATCCTTTCCCGCATGAGCGCTGTATTGAAATTATCAAAGAGGGCAGCGGCACGCAATTCGACCCTGATCTTGTAGAAGCATTTTTAAAAGTAACAGATAAATTCTACGTTGTTCGTCAAAAACTCAGCGAACAGCCTGTGTAGAGGGCGATGGAAAAAATTTATGCCATTTACATTCTGACAAATTACGGTGAGACAGCTTTCTACGTCGGTGTGACCAATGATTTAGAAAGACGAATTTATGAACATAAAAATGGCTTGGTGGAAGGATTTACTAAAAGATATAATTTAACAAAATTAGTATATTATGAGCGTACTGGCTCAATAGAGGCAGCCATCTATCGTGAAAAACAGTTAAAAAAGTGGCGACATACATCAAAAATAAATTTGATAAACAAGATTAACTCTTAATGGAAAGATTTAAGTCTTGAATGGGAATAGCTCTATACTTTTTGTCATCGCGCAGCGACAAGCTTGGGACACAATTACCAACGATTTGTGTGCGCGATCTAATAATTGTATAATTTCACGTATGCAAGATCGCGCACATACATGATTAAAAGAAAATACATAAATTAATGCTGCGCGATGACAGCTAAATTTATGTCTAATTTTATCATTAGCAACATGCCTATAACACGATTGTATTATTCTCACATGCCTCAAGGAATTTACGTATTTGTTCAATTGTAGTTATAAGAATTTGTTGAAGCTCATCTATATCCTTTTGTTGCTGTTCTCTGGCTTTAATGAGTTTTTCAACTTCAATAGCTTTATTGTATGCTTCGGTCAGTGACAGATTTGCAACAATACCCTTTATTGTATGAACAGTCTTTTGTGCCGAGTCTATATCGTCTTTGTCAATTTGCTCTTTAAATTCGGCGAACATATTTTTTTGGACAAAATTACTTAACAAATCCGGATAAATGCTGATGCTATCGCCAAGTCTTTCCTTCATTTCATCGACATTAATGTATGGCAAGAAGCTTTTTTCAATATTATTGTCTGACTTGATCTCGGTTTGTGGTTCTATAGCAGCGTCTACCGCACGAATTTTATCCTTGTACCCGGCAATTGTTTTTATTACTTGTTTTTTGTCGATAGGCTTTGCTAAGTGGCAATCCATACCGCTTTCGAGACATTTATCAATATCTTCTTTAAACGCGTTTGCCGTCATCGCAATAATAGGTACTCTTTTAGCTTTTTCTGTATCAAGAGCTCTTATTGCTCTTGTTGCTTCGTAGCCATCCATTTCAGGCATCTGGATATCCATTATAATCATGTCATATTTATCAGGGTCTGCTATGAATTTATCCACTGCCACAGCACCATTTTCGGCAGTATCTACTTTTATTTTCGTGTCTTTCAAAAACGCAATCAAAATTTCTCTGTTTATTTCAACATCATCAACAAGTAGGACTGAAAGAGCCGAAAAATCAGGTTTTTCATCAACAATTTTTGCTTTCATAGATTTTATGTCGAGTTTTTTCATTGTTTGGCCGACAACCTCGTTAATATTGTTGAGTATAGACGATGGGAAAAGTGGTTTCGGGATAAATCTGTTTATACCGACACTATGGGCTAAATCAGCCACATCATTCCACTCAGACGCAGAAATCATGATAATAGTAGTATTTTTATTAATTTTTGTATTGATACATTTTGCGGTCTCAATACCGTCCATTTCAGGCATTCGCCAATCTAAAAATATTACATCATAAGGTTTTTTATCATCATTAGCTTTATTGACATAATCTACTGCCTCATGCCCGTTATCGGCTGTATCAGTATATATACCGAATTTATCCATAATTTCTACAAAGTATTTTAAAATATCTTCACTGTCATCAACAACCAGCACTTTCAAGTCAGATGGCTTAATTTCGTCGAAAAGTACTTTATTATCAATTTCAGGTGCAGCGTCTAATTTTATATCAAAGGAGAATTTAGCGCCTTTGCCTTGCTCACTTTCAATCCATATTTTGCCGCCCATTTTTTCAACAATACTCTTGCTGATAGCCAGTCCCAGCCCTGTGCCACCGTATTTACGAGCAGTTGTGTCGTCAGCTTGTTCAAAGGAATTAAATAGCCTTTTTTGCTGCTCCTCGCTGATGCCAATACCTGTATCAGCAACAGAAAAGCGAATTTTACTGTGTCCTTCATTAGTTTCAATTTCGTCAACCGAAAGAGTTATTTTACCCTCAACAGGCGTGAATTTTATGGCGTTTGACAGCAAATTAGTGAGAACTTGTGAAAGCCTGAACTCATCACCTATAAATCCCTGACGCATGTCTTTATCCAGGAATATGTCCAGAGTTTGTTTTTTCTCTTCAACTTTATCGAGAATAATATTGCAAGTATTCATTACCATTTTTTCTACACTAAACGGTACATGCTCCAGCACAAATTTATTAGCCTCAATTTTAGACATGTCTAAAACGTCATTAATGAGCCCTAAAAGATGCCTAGAAGAAATATCAACTTTGTCGAGACAATATTGAACTTTCTCAAGAGTGTCGCTATCCTGCGCAATTTTTGTCATGCCAATAATGGCGTTCATTGGCGTGCGCATTTCATGGCTCATGCGAGAAAGGAAGTCACTTTTGGCTTTGCTGGCTTGTTCTGCAGCATCAATTGCTTTTTGTAATTCTTTTTGCATTTTGACGGTTTTAGAAATATCATTGGCCGCAAATAACGCACCTATTACTTTGCCATCATCGTTAATTATTGGTGATAGGAAGCAATTAAAGCTTTCATCTCCAATTTCTAATATCCAGTTTGTGCAAGCGCCTGAATATGCCAAATCCATTTTCTCTTTATATTCTTCGAATTTAAAATTAGGGTGATTAATATTATTTCCGGCTAAATATTCTTTTATCACGTCAAAATCATCATTATTTTCGCCCGAAGCGAAAGAGAGTTGTCTGTTTTCATCAAAACTAATAATTAGACCCGGGTAATTAAACATGACAGATTCTAGTTTGTGCAGTGATTCAGTAATTTGTAATTCAGCTTTTTTTCGCTCTGTAATGTCCATGGAGTGCTGCATGTGTACCATACTGCCATCCACCCACTTAATTAGTGTATCAGTATTTTCATAATATTTTTTGGTTACTGTATTATTTTCTTCCCAAACGCATGGTTTTGTCGAATCTTTTTTAAGCTGATAAACAGGGCAAAAGTCACATTGTTCAGTAAAGCCTTCTTGTAGCACTTTCCAGCATATTTCGCCCATGAGGTTTCGGCCGCCAAATTCTTTGCGCATTTTTTCGTTCATGAAAATTATTTCATTTGTCTCAATGTTGGTCATATAAATACAAGTGTCGAGGTTGTCCAAGACCAATTTGAGAACAGATTCATCAAATTGGAGATTATTAGCGGCTTTTTTATCCGTAAATTTGAAATACAGATAAAAAACTAAAAATATAAAAACAGTTAGAACAACCGATACTGATAAATTCACTAAAAGTATTTTTCCGTGCGCATGCTCTTTCATAAACATAAAAATGAAATTATTTGCAAAAACTAACAAAAATGTAAGCAATACAAAAACGAATACGATTCTGTACAGCCTTATTTTTTTAACTCTATTTATTATTTGTTTCATATCGGTACATCCTTCAACTACTCGGGGCAGGTTTTTTACACCACTTTTCCATGGCATCATATAAGATTTTCGGGTCAATCGGTTTTGTTAGGTGATCATTCATGCCGTTTTCAAGACTTTTTTCTTTATCGCCGGCCATAGCATTCGCAGACATTGCAATAATAGGTAAATCAGGATAAACACCACTTTCACGAATGATTTTTGTTGCGCTCAAACCGTCTAAAACCGGCATTTGGATATCCATCAAAACAAGTACATACTTCTTACCTGCAAGCATATCAATCGCTTCCTGTCCGTTATTCGCGACATCAACCACATAGCCTTTTTTCTCCAGAAGTTTTGTTGCGATTATTTGGTTAATATCATTATCCTCAACCAGCAATATTCGTGTTGCACCTGATGAGTCATCTTCGTGTGGCTGTTCGTCAGAAAATGATGTAAACTTAATTTCAGTATCCATTTCCGATTCTTTTGTCACAGTTTCGACAACACAAGGGATTTCAGCTGTGATAATTTTTTCAGGTACAGTGGCATTATTTTGCATCGAAGGTGTCGCTTTAGAGAGCGCAAACTTCGCAGTAAAAGAGAATACCGCACCTTTACCAAGCTCGCTTTCTACCCAAATATCACCTTTCATCATGTCAACCAGATTTTTGCAAATCGCCAACCCAAGCCCCGTTCCCCCATATTTTCTTGTGGTAGAAGTATCAGCTTGAGTGAATGGCATAAATAATCCCTGAGCTTGTTCTACAGAAAGGCCAATACCTGTGTCACTCACAGAAAACATCAACGACATCTCCAATTCATCTTCCTGAATTTTTTCAATTTTCAGTGCAATTTCACCATTTTTAGTAAATTTCATGGCATTACTGACGAGGTTAAGTAAAACCTGCTTAAGCCTCAGAGGATCGCCATAGATACAATACGGAATATTTTCATCCATACTGAGACTAAAATTCAATCCCTGTTCTTTGATTTTAGCTGCATATAAACTCTCCAGCTCTGCAATAACATCCATTAAACTAAATTCCGTAACTTCCATTTCCAGCTTCCCTGCTTCAATTTTAGAAAAGTCCAAAATATCATTAATAATACGCAGCAAATTCTTCGCTGAAATATCAATATTATTGAGATAGTCTTTTTGTTCTGCCGTAATTTCAGTGTCAAGAACCAACTCAAGCATGCCAAGAATACCGTTCATTGGTGTTCTGATTTCATGACTCATATTAGCCAAAAAGTCACTTTTAGCCTTCGCACTTTGCTCAGCCATATCACGTGCTGCACGTAAATCATTTTCAACCTGATGCATGTCACTAAGCATCGCTTTTAATTCTCTCAGGTCACGCGTATAGCCGGCGATAATGTTCTCCCCGCGGTGTTTGACGCGCACGAGCGTAATCTCAGCCGGTATCGGGTCGCCATTCAGCTTTTGGTGCATCCACTCAAAACGGCAATAGCCCTTTGCGAAAGCTGTTTCGATATTTTCTTTTGCCATTTCGGCAGATGGTCTGCCACAGGGCTGAATTTCAGGTGAAAGCATGGAAAAATTTTCTAAATATTCTTTTTTATTGGAAAGTTCGAACAATTTAACTGCTTCTTGGTTGCAGGCTATGTTATTTAAGTTTTTGTCCCATAAATTACAGCACAGTGGAGTAGCGTCAAGCATAAGCTGGGTGCGCTCGTCAGCCTCACGCATTTGCGCAAGCATTACCTTCGCTTCCCTCAAATCGCGCGCATAACCTAAAGCAATTTCGTCATCACGGTGCTTAACCCTTACCATAGTGATTTCAGCAGGAATAATTTCACCATCCAGAGTTTTATGCTCCCACTCAAACCTGCTATATCCGTTTTCAAACACATTTTTGAGGTTTTCGGTAATCATTTCGGATGATAAACGCCCATTAGGCTGATATTCAGGTGAAAGTTGATGGAATTTTTTAAGATATTCTTGCTTATTAGCCAGTTTAAATAAACTAACAGTCTCCTGATTGCAGTCGATACACTTGAATTCTTTATTCCAAAAAGTTGCACACAAAGGCATCGAGTCAAGCATTATCTGTGTTCGTTCGTCAGCTTCGCGCATTTTGGCCAAAGACGCGTTCAGTTCACGTAAATCATGTGTATAGCCAACGACAAAAACACCACCCGCATTTCTCACTCTGACAAGGGTAATCTCAGCGGGAATAGGCTCACCATCAATAGTTTGGTGCTGCCACGGAAATCTCATATACCCCGTTACTAAAACCTGTTGAATATATTGAATAGCCAAATAGTCCGAGCGTTGCCCGTTTAATTGATACTCAGGAGAAAATTCGGAAAATCTTTCAATATATTCTTGTTTTGATGTTAATTTAAATAATTTTACTGCCTGCTCACTGCATGCAATCGGTTCGCATTTTTCGTTGAAGCAAATCGCGCTCATTGGCATTAAGTCAAACATAATTTGGGTTAAATCATCATCCGATGCTATATTTCCATTAATAACTTGATTATTCATATATTATTATTGCACTCTCTAAAACTCTGTATACGTTATAGTTTATCATTTTTTATTTGTCTTTTTTACAATCACAATTTTTCCAGCAAATCCTCTGCCTGAGATAACAAACTATCTAAATTATCTGTTTGTGATTCTTTTAAATTTTTCTCAATTTCTTTCATCATCTCAAACAAGTCATTAATTCTCAAATTACCGCTAGAACCTTTTATAGAGTGTGCTGTTTTAGCTGCTTTTTCAAAATTATTCTCTGCAATTTCATTTTTTAAGTTAGTAATTTCTTCTTTGACTTTTGGAAGATATTCCTCAATAAGTTTCAGCGCGTCATCAGCATCAAAGCCAAATTCATTGACCATTGCCTGTATTGCTTTTGCACGCATACCATTATCATCATTAAAAACGGTTTCTTGTTTCTCTTTAATTTCCTCAATTTTTTCTTCCGAGGTAACCTGCACAGTATCGCCTTCGACATCCGTATATTTGCCGAGGGTTTCCATAATCAGGTTAAAGTCAATAGGTTTGCTCAAATAGTCATCCATGCCGGCTTCTTTGCATCTATCAATGTCGCCCTTCATTACATTAGCTGTAAGAGCAATAATCGGTGCCCAATCAATTTTTCCTTCGGCTTGTAATGCACGAATTGCTCTTGTAGCCTGATAGCCATCCATAACAGGCATTTGGCAATCCATGAATATAATATCATATTTTTTGTTTTGAACAGCATCAACTGCCTCTTGGCCGTTATTTGCAATATCCAACATATAGCCAACTTTATTGAGCATTTTGGTAACTAATTTTTGATTGAGCAAGTTATCTTCAACAACCAAAATCTTAGTTTTTTTCACCAAATGTATTTCATGCAGCTGATGCTGGGTAACAACCTGATTTTCTTCGGTTTCAAGACTGCCTGTCGGGTTTTTCAATACAAGCGTCATGCACTCTATCAAATCTTTCTTTCGCACAGGCTTTGGCAAATAACCTCTAAGATTATTTTTTTGAGCGACCTTATAATCACCGATTTGCGCGCGTGAAGTCAACAGCACAACAGGAATATCTTTGAGTTTTTCATCATCTTTTATCATTGTCGCAAATTCAATACCATCAATTTCCGGCATACAATAATCAGTCAGGATTATATCGAATTTGGGAGTGGGCTGTTTCAGGTGCTGTATAGCGTCCCTTACATTATCTGCAAAGGAAATATTGCATTCAAATTCTTCAAGATAATGTCCTATAATTTTTTGGTTGGTTGCAATATCATCAACAACCAGGACATTTATGCCTTTTAGAACTTTTGTCACTTCTTCAGTATTTATTGATTTTTCGTCAACAAGCACCTCACCGTCAGGTAAAAATTCACCTGTAAAGGTAAATGTAGAGCCAACATTCTCTGCGCTCTCAACATTGACTTCCCCATTCATTGCAGCGATGATTTTTTTGGAAATAGCTAAACCAAGACCCGTGCCGCCATATTTTCGAGTGGTGGAACTATCTGCCTGAGTAAATGCTTCAAACACTCTTGCCTGACTTTCTTTCGGTATTCCAATACCTGTGTCTTTGATTTCGAAGCTTATATTAATTTTTTCATCATCTGCAGAGATAAGTTTGATTGTTACAGTGATTTCGCCTTTTTCAGTGAATTTGATTGCGTTATTGATAAAATTATTCAAAACCTGCTTTAGTCTGCTAGGGTCGCCTGTCACACGCTCGGGAACATCCGAATGGAACAGCACATTTACCTCTAATTCTCTTGATTTTAAGTTTGAAGATGCAAGAGTAGCAATATCTTCAACCAAATATCTTAAATTAAAACCTATGCTTTCCATTTCCATTTTGCCCGACTCAATTTTGGATAAATCAAGAATTTCGTTCAAGAGTTTGAGCAAAATTTCCGATGATTTTTTGGTTTCTTTGACAAAATCCGCTTGTTCTTCATTCAAGTCTGTAGCTTCTAAAAGCTGAATAAAGCCCATAATACCATTCATCGGTGTTCTTATTTCATGGCTCATATTAGCCAAAAATTCACTTTTCGCGCTATTTTTC
>JAVBNU010000023.1:0-13429 GCA_031551265.1 Candidatus Gastranaerophilaceae bacterium | reverse complement strand
AATTCTAATTTTAAAAGATGAGCTTGATAATTCTCCTGAAAATGGAATGTTGGTTAATTTTGTAAAAAGGAAAAAATTAGTTTCAACGGCAAGTTTGAGCTCTTTTATAGATAAATATGTTGCGTATCTCAGCAATCAAATAAACAAAATAAATGATACCGGCAAAGGTGATACTGATAATGGAAAGCCTGAGGTAACACCGTTTGATATAAGTATTGCTTCACTTGCTCAGGATATCGACGGTCTCAAAGAGACTCAAAACTATATAGCGCGTAATTGGGGCGATAAAACCGACAGCAAAATCCTCACAGAGTATCGTAATTTAGAAAGAATCATAGCTTCACGTAATATCGAGCAGTACGGGGATTTCTTGTCGACGTCTTTCTTAACGCATAAAAATATTGATACTGACAAAACCTCCGGGGAAATATTCGAAGATTACATGCAATATCTCGATTGTAGTGCAGCTGCACTCGACAGCGCCAAACTTGCGTGTATAAGAACACTGGAAAAAAATATATACCCGACATCCGCAAAAAACGGAAAAACAGAGCTACCCAAAAGAGAAGCTATAGCATCCGTACCTCCACAAATTTCGTTAATGATGGAAAAAGAAAATTTGAGGTACTTATACAAAGACAGTGGGCGTTTTGAGGCATTAATTGAGGATTACAAGCAATATTTAGAATATAGCAGTCAGCCAAACAGGGCTTTTTTAAACTATGTGCGCCATAACGGACACGCCGGCAACTTTTTACAAAATTATATTGATTCTTTAATTGCCAAAGCCAAGCTAACTGCAGGCTCAGACGCGGAAAAAGCCTTGCAACAAGAAGCAGAAAGAGAAAGAGCTATTATTGCTAAGGAAATAGCTGCAATTGAGTGGTTATTCGGTGATACACGTATTGAATCTATAGAAGGTGTTATAGACAGAAGCAAGGACATGCTTGCAAATGCCGGCTTTTTCGAATATGTAAAACACCACCCCGGAAAAACTGCAGATGAACTAAAAAAAGGATATCACGAATCTTTACTCGCAAAAGTAGATGCAGTTGAGGAGGAAGCAGAAGAACAACCTTCAACTTCCGAACCTAAGGGAAAAAGTAAAAAAGTAATCGCTCAAAAAAAGAGAAATATAGCTAAAATTAAATCCCGAATAAACAGCCTGAATGAGATTACGGTTGAAGATTTGGATAAAATGATTGCGCTAAAAGATAAAGTACATGCGCATGCCGGTTTTTTCGAATACGTAAAATCTCACCCCGGAAGAACTACAGTTGAACTTAAAAAAGAATATAAAGAAGCTTTACTCGCAAAAAGTAAAAAAGTAATCGCTCAAGAAAAAGATAAAATCAAAGCTCGAATAGACAGACTGAACAAAACATCCATCGAAGATTTGGATGAAATGATTGCACTAAAAGATAAAGTACTTGCTCATGGCGGTTTTTTTGAATATGTAAAATCCCACCCCGGAAAAACCACAGCTGAACTTAAAAAAGAATATCAAGAATCTTTACTCGCCAAAATAGCGGCTATAGAGGAGGATTCGGATGCACAATCTTTAGTTTCCGAATCTAAGAAAAAAAGTAAAAAAGTAATCGCTCGAGAAAAAATGATAAACAAAATTAACGCTCAAATGGAGAGCTTGAACGAAATACCGGCTGAAAATTTAGAGAAAATGATTACGCTGAAAGATAGAATATTTGCGTTGTCATTCATGGCAAAATTACGTAGCGGAGTGGCAGACAATAAAGATTTCAACCCCGATATTGGCGCAATAATGGTGCAAAGACGTTTAAAATCACTAACCACAAGAATGCAAAATATCGACAACTATCTCCAAATACCTTCTCAAGAACAACAAGAATTGGAAAAAATACAGCAAATACAAAAACAACTCACGATGAACTGGCAAGCATACAGTGATGGAGATATATTAGAGGCTTTGAACAGGTATGAAACTACTGCATCGTCAGTGGATATCGTAAGACATCAGAATTTTTTAGCAGCGTCATTTGGCGTAGCCGGCACCACAGGCAAATCGAATTCTGAGATTTATCGAGACTATATCAGGCAGCTGGATAGAGATATATTGTTCGCCAGCGCTTCTCAAGCCGGTATCGTTGAATGTGGCGTCACCGGGATTTCTGATAAAGCTGCCAAAAAAATAGTAGATACAAGCATGAAACTCCAAGAATTCACTAATCGCCAAGATATGCTGCGCGCAGAAAGAGAAAAAATAGGACAATTATACGGCGACAAAGCGAGGTTTGAGAAACTAATCGAAGATTACAAAATATATTCGAAATATACTAACAGACAAAATAGTGGCTTTTTTGCATATATTGGTCATAACAAAAGCACCGGTAATTTTGTACAAAACTACACCTCACAGCTAAAAAGCGAAATCGCAAACGCAGAACGGACTCTAGATGGCGAAAAACAAGCATACGAAGCCTGGAAAACCGCTAAGCAAGATGCCTATAATGACAATATGCAAGCCGAGCGCAGGCATGCAAAAAAAACTCTTGCGGCAATTGAAAAACATTTTGCTAATGTTTCCGGCTCTACAGCAATAAAAATACTGAAAAAGAACGGACATTTATTAGGACTGGCTGATTTTTACAAATATGCGTCTCAGCACAGCGATATCCCGATTGAAGTACTGAAAAAACGTTTTATAGATGAAAAAAATGAAGAAAGCGCCAAAAATGTAGAAATTCAAGAATCCGAAAAGCAAAACGCAGGCGCAAACAAAAAAATACGACATCTAGCAGGGCGTAATAAACATTTAATTAAAAAGCTGCAAAATACACCTGCCAGTGAGTTGATGCAAAGCAATAGCTCAATTTTATTGTGCATTCCTTTTATGACAAATCTGAAAAACAGGCTGGATAAGAACCAGCACTTAACAGCAGACAATTATGATGTTGCAATCAAGAAGTATAAAGCGTCTTTAGAAAAGCGAATTGCTTTTATTGATGCCTATTTCGATGCGCCTGCAAGAGAGCGTGCAGAAGCAGAGAAAAAATTGACATGGCTACAAAAACTTGAAGCAGAAAAAGAGCGTATTTTGGATATGTGCGACTCAAATAGCGGCATGGATGCCGAAAAAATATCAGAGTTTTTAGATTATATTAATAAAGCACAACAGTATCACAGACTGAGTGAACAATACTCAACCCTCAAAGCTGTCACGGTAGACCTGACAAAAGACAGAGAAGCATACAAAGAAGAACTGAAATCGAATATGCGCAACTACGATTTCAATTATTTTTTGCTAAAGCTTAACGACTATGCAAGAGACGTGATTAAATTGCACAAAAAGTACAAGGTACGTGAAAACAGCCCTATTGTATTTAACTTTGCAGCATCAAAAATCTTATATGACTATATAAAACACCCTGAGCCCGACAGACAAGCAGCTTTCAACAAAATGCTCAATAATATGTCTATCTCGTCTAGAGTCAGATATGCAGGCGATTTTTATAAACTGGTGAACAAAACAGCTCAATCCTTGAAAGAAACCGAAGAAATTTGCAGACAAATGCAGCTGCAAGTAAAAACTTACATAGATGAAGGCAAATTGCAGGAAGCCGAAGAACTGGCGAATATGCAAGATTGGAATGCACTACAATATCTGGCTGGTGAGGCTTATGAAGAAATGACATCACTGCCGATTAATGCCGCAGAATACGCTAAATATCGCCAAGCCGAACCTGCAGCATAGTGAGAAAATATGAATATCGAAATTACAAATAAACTAAATACTTCCCAAATTCATCGCTCTGACGCGTTCAAAATGCCGTGCTCCACAAAAAAACAGTTCTACACAACATCAAACTCTGAGCACCTGAATTTGGCGCTGCATAACCTTGCACAGCTGAATAAATCGAGTATTTCTTTTGGAACAACAAGCTACGATAAGTATAACAAGCCAACATCTGAAATTTTTTATGCGCTATATGGCGACAGAATAACGCCTGATAAATATCAGCTTGAAGCCGCAGATAAAATACGTGACGGGCACTCAGTCGTTGTATCTGCACCAACAGGTACAGGAAAAACATTGATTGCCGAATTTGCGATTATGAAAAATTTATTCAAAGGCGAAAAAACGTACTATACAACTCCGTTAAAAGCTTTAAGCGAGCAAAAATACAAAGATTTCAAAAAACTATTTGGCGACGAAAATGTCGGTATTATGACAGGTGACAAAAAAGAGAATATTCAAGCTCCAGTTATTGTCATGACCACAGAAATTTACCGCAACATGCTAAAATTACCCAGAGACGTCGATGAACAGGTTGTTTTCAAAGATTTGAGTACTGTTATTTTTGACGAGTTTCACTATATGAGCGACTTTGATCGCGGCGTAACCTGGGAAGAATCTATTATGTATTCACCGAAGCACGTGCAGCTGATACCGCTTTCAGCGACGGTCAACAATGTTCAAGATATTACTGACTGGATGAAATCGCTCAATCTGGGTAAAGAAGTCTCTTTAGTTAAAGTGCCTCCATCTGAACGCAATGTACCTCTTAACTACTATGCTCACAGCCTTGAAGACTCAGCCGAACATTTAGAGCATTTAAACAGTTCGAAAATAAACTTACGAATAGTTCACGATTTACTCAATAAAAAAGAGCTTTCAGGACGTTTGACCGAAGAGTTGGAGTACCTAAATGAATTTTTGGGCGATCATGAAGCAGAAGACGCATCACAAGCAGGGATGAACCTTTTGTGGGATCTCGCAAAATGGCAGCCCGAGCAAAACATAATATCTGTCAATAAAATGCTCAAAGAGTGGCTTTATAAGGACGAAGCCGAGCGATTTTCACTGTTGTTAGCCAATGCGTGTTCCGAAAAATTAGCCCGACCCTACACAAAAAACGGGGTTTCACTCAACACAAAAGATAAGCCTGAGATAAATTATGGAGACATAAACAAACTCTTATCCAGGCTAGATAACGATAGAGGAGGTACAAAGCTGCCTGCTATTGTTTTTGTGTTTAGCCGTAAAGATTGTAATTATTTAGCAACTAAATACGCTGAAAGCCTAAGTAACGGGGTTTCTTTGACGCCTGAAGAAATGCAAAAATTAAGAAAACACGAAATTACTATTGATAGATGCATGCAAAACATCAAGGAACGTATGGGAATTGCGGAAACAGAAGGATTTGACCATAAAATAATTGACACAAAATTTGTACATAAAACAGAAGATAAAATTAAAGAATATGCAAAACGATTGAATATTGTAATGAAAGCAATAGCCGAAACCGAAGAAAAACACGGATTCTTAGGTACGGAGTTTGATGATACTGCGTTTATGCGTCTCGTAAACGGTGTTGGTGTGCATCATGCCGGCATGTTGCCATCGCACAAAGCGCTTATTGAAACTTTATTTAATGACAAACGCAAGCCTATGCAGGTTGTTTTTGCGACAGAGACGCTATCTGCCGGGATTAACATGCCCGCAAAGACAACAATAATAACATCTTTGACCAAGCCGGTAAAAAATCCTGACGGCACCGAAGTCATAAGAAGACCCATGAACGTAAATGAGTTTCACCAAATGGCCGGACGCGCAGGACGCCGCGGGTTTGATACAATCGGGAACTCTATCACATTAGTGCATGACGAAAATGAATCGATATACTTAAACAAACTTGTACATTCATCTGCTGACCCTATCAAAAGCCAATATACGCCTACTTTTGACATGCTGGTTGATTTATTGAATGACAACCACGGATACCTGACTAAAGATGTATTCAAAGAACATTTCAGCAAAACATTCTATCGTTTTAACTCCAAGGAAGGCTCCTCTGATAACAGCCTGATTGAAAAAAGCAAAAAGCTTAAAGAGGTCATGCTGCAAGAAGGTTACATAAGCCCGACAAGTGACCCTGAGAGATTTAAAGTTGAAATGAAAGGTGATATTATCGCAAAAGCCCGTGGTACGAACAATATGTTCTTTACAGAAATACTTGCTAACGGAGCGTTGTTTAACCTGACACCCGAAATGTTGGCTGCAAGTATAGCTGCATTTACTAATGATAGAATCGTTGATACTTCTGAGACGCCCATGAATCCGGAGCTCGTTTCTAACGATGAGTTGAAGCATGTTGTTGAAAAAATGGTGCAAACGGCCAATCACGTTAATCTGGTACAAGACCACAACGATTTGTATAAAATGCGAATGAATAATGTATTTGTAGACGCGTCAATGGCTAAAGGCGCGTATGAATGGCTAATGAACGCGGAGGCCAATGACGAAAAACGCTGGGAAAAAGCAGTCGATAAAATGATAGACTATGGTGTTATCAAATTTGAAGGCGATTTATTCCGTACACTCAACATGACTGTGGATATATTAAATCAAGTTGCCTCACAATCCCTGTTTATCGTAGGGCGAAGCGATATCGACGAAAAACAAAGAGATCAATTCTGGGGATTATACAACAACGCAAAAGCTGCTGTAGGCCTGCTTAACAAGCCACCACTGCAATTGAGTCATAGGCCGTCGGAAGCTAATGCTGCAACAATTGCATCAGGAGCCAAATGATTGAGCGCATCAACAATGATGTAGTCTGTGCTCAATTCGTCGTCAGCGACAAGTGAAGCGATTGCAAAAGCAGACTTTATTTTCATCTCGTTTGTAATTTTTTTGATGCCGTGCACCTCTAAAGCCTTAAACAGCCCGGGGAACACAAGCGAGTTGTTGACCTGATTATTAAAATCACTACGCCCTGTTGCGACAATGAACGCACCGCTTTCTTTGGCGACATCCGGCATGATTTCAGGGGTTGGGTTCGCAAGCGCAAAAATAATCGGCTTCGCATTCATCGATTTCACATGTTCAGGCTGCAGCAAGCCCGCCGCAGATAACCCTATAAACACATCCGCACCGTCCATTGCGTCTGTAAGAGTGCCTTTTAATCCCTGCAAATTTGTAATCGCAGCCATTTCTTCAAGCGCAGGTGAATTGCTCGGGCGTCCCTTGTAGACAATACCGTCTCGGTTTGTCATTATCACATTTTTAGCACCCGTCGTCAAAAGCAGCTTAGCGACCGCACAAGCCGCAGCACCCGCGCCCGAAAACACAATCTTTATATCCTCAAGTTGTTTTTCAGCTAAAATCAGCGCATTTAACAACGCCGCCAAAACAACCACTGCAGTACCGTGTTGGTCATCATGAAAAATTGGAATATTCGCCGCTTCAACAAGTCTTTTTTCAATATCAAAACATTTCGGCGCAGCAATATCCTCTAAATTCACACCACTGAACGATTTCTCCAACAGCAGAGTCAATTCAACTATTTCATCGGGGTCTTGTGTACGAACACAGAGAGGCATTGCACTCACACCGCCTAATGACTTGAATAAAACAGCTTTGCCCTCCATAACGGGCATGCCCGCCTCAGCGCCAATATTACCAAGCCCCAAAACAGCTGTACCGTCAGAGATTATGGCGATAGGCTTGCGGTGAGGCTCAATCGTCAGCTTTGTCTCTATCACGCCGCCTGCCATTTTTCTCAATGTCAAAGCGCGTTCGTTTGTGCTGCCTGTAAGTTTGCTCATATCTTGCAAAAACACGTTTTTTGATACACACAAGAAAAACTTTTGCAAATCCTCAACAACACCGGTCAAAACAGGAATACCGACGTTAAATTTTGTATTTTTAGAATCTTCATCAAGCAATGTCACATCAAATGCGCCAAAGGATGGCTCGAGGTTTTCTAATATAAATTTAAGTTTTTCAACGCTGACTTTTGGGATTTCAAAAGGGCAAGCGTCAACATTGATGGCACTTTTTAAAAACATAGCACGCTGTAGAGCCTGTTCATAATCGTATGCAAAAACGCCGACCATGTTTTCACGGTTTGTGTAATCATATGATGTTTCAGGATTATTTTTTATCTCCAAACAAGCCGCTCCAACCCCCGGGGTGTAGACAAGCGCCAGTGAGTCTTTATCAGTGACCTCTACTTTTGGTATAAATTCAATTCCGTTATAATGTCCCATTTTGATTATCTCACTTTGCTTTCTTCGCCTTTCATCAGGCGTTTAATATTTTCTCTGTGCAGGTAAATTATGTATACGGCACCGATTATGCAGTATACGATGTAAGCATAAGGCTTGTGGAAGTAAAACATTAAAATCGGCGAAACCAGCAACGCGATAATTGAGCCAACTGAAACATATTTTGAGAAATATGTGATTATCGCCCAGGTTACGGCCACAATCAAGCCAACCTGCCATGATAGTGCTATTATTGTCCCAACACCTGATGCAACAGATTTACCGCCTGTAAATCCCAGAAAAATTGATTTACTATGCCCTAAAATAACTGCAATCGCCGCTAAAACAGGAGCAACACCGTAATATAAATTTGTTCCTACAAAAATTTCAGCCAACACGACCGGCAAAGCGCCTTTAATGGCGTCTAAAATCATAACTATGAAAAACCAGCTTTTGCCCATTACGCGCTTAACGTTAGTTGCGCCTGTTGAGCCGCTGCCGATTTTTCGTATATCCTCGCCTTTTGCGAGTTTAACTATTATATAGCCTGTCGGGATTGAGCCGATTAGGTACGAAATTATAAAAACACCGACTAATATTAATATCTCCATTTTATCCTCTCCCTAATATTTTATTTCTTCTTTTCTTTACGTTCTCTGGCTAATAGGCGTATTGGCGTGCCTGAGAAACCGAAGGATTCTCTGAGTTTGTTCTCCAGATACCGTTTATAACTATCCTTCAATAAATTTTCGTTATTAATAAACATAATAAATGTTGGTGGTGCTGTTTTAATTTGCGCAGAGTACAGGATTTTCAACAGTTTCCCCTTTACGGAGGTTGGCGGGTTTAGTGAAAAAGCTTCTGACATAATACGGTTCAGCAAACTCGTTGAAACTTTTTTATTACACTCGGCATAAACTTTTATCGCCTCTTTAAATATACTGTTCAAGCGCTGTTTCGTTTTTGCACTGATAAAGATTTTTGGGAAATGGTTCAAAAACGGAGCTTCGTTCTCAAGCTCTTTTTCAAATTTGGCAACTGAAGTCGGCCCTTTGTCCTCGACAATATCCCATTTATTGACAGCTACAATCAGCCCCTTGCCGGCTTCTTGGATTATACTTGAGATTTTTTTGTCCTGATCGGTCAAACCTTCAATTGCGTCAACTACCAAAACAGCAATATCAGCATCTCTAATTGCACGTATAGCACGGTCAACAGCAAATTTTTCAACGCCCCAGTCAACTCTCGCTTTTTTGCGAATACCTGCGGTGTCGACCAAAACGAATTCCTGTCCTTCAAATTTTATATCAGAGTCAATGCTATCACGGGTTGTGCCTGAAATTTCGCTTACTATAACTCTATCTTCATTCAATAAAGCGTTTATGATGGAGGATTTGCCGGCATTTGGCTTCCCGACAATTGCAATCCTGATTTTATCGTCCTGTTCCTGTTTTATGTATGTAAAGTCTTTTGTGATTTCGTCTAAAAGGTCGCCAACACCACCGCTGCCGTGTAACGCCGATAGAGTGTGTACATCACCAAGCGCTAATGCATAAAAATCAGCCGCCATACCCTCCATCGCCGGAGTATCAATTTTGTTGGCAACTAGATATACAGGCTTGTCACCTCTTCTCAGGATATTCGCGATGTCGTAATCTATAGGATTAATGCCGCTTTTGCCATCAACAAGAAAAATAATCTTATCGGCTTCTTCACACGCTATCTGAGCCTGAGTAAAGATATTCATCATCAGCTCATCTTCATCGTTGGGTATTATACCGCCTGTGTCAATAACCGTGAACTCTTTGGTCTGCCATTCAACGTCAAAATAAATCCTGTCGCGGGTTACCCCCGGCATATCGTCAACTATCGACGCACGATTACCAATCAAACGATTTACAAACGTTGATTTTCCTACATTTGGTCTTCCGACTATTGCTACTACAGGTTTTCTTGACATTCTTCCCTATCTTTCAATTTTGTTTTTCGGTGGGCAACAGCTAACCCTACGACTACTTTTTTTCTGTCCCTCGCCCCTTGCGAGAGCCGCGCCAACAGGGTTGGAGGGGTGAGGGTGAGGGGTTGTTAAAACCTTATCACCATACTTGTCACGGTTATGTCTTGTTGTTGGGCCAGCGAGCCCACCCTACATTCTGCGTCATCCTGAACTTGTTTCAGGATCTGTCGATTGGTTAATTACACTTGAAGCATTGAATTTGGTAATTGAAAATTCTTGTGGTGAATTAACAAATCGCCCTATAATTCTCATATATCCATTTTACAACAAAAAAAAAGGGAATGATTCTTTTTTCATTCCTCGTTTTGTGAAGTGTGTGTGTAATGTAGTGTGTAATATGTATGTTAAAAAATTCTTGCTCTCTAATATTAATATGTGTGGTTCTTAACCGTTTTTGGTTTCTTGTATCTTGTATATATATAAAAACATTTGCATAAAAAAAATTGCCTTTTTCTTGAATATAAATTATATATATTTTTTAAAGTGCTATGGTTACTGGATTTCAGGTTTGTAAACAAAAGTTAACGTTCAAACATGATTAAAATTTGTAACAAAATCTTTACTAAATAAGGAAAAACATTAAAGTTTAAACGGATGCTGTCGATAAATACAATACAGTCAGATAAGAAGCGGAGCATTCCAAATGATTAACGGGATAAACAACGCCTGGATGTCACCATCCAACGAAACAGGGAAAAATATCAAAAAAGAAAGCATTGAAGCTGCTCTTGATAATTTGTGGGCACCTGTGTTGGAATTTATAGACAAAAATGAAACATTTTTGAACGCATAACAAGGTGGGATATGACTAACGGAATTAACGGAAATAATATAAATAGTCAGAATTTTGGCAACTTAACACACCAAAGCAGGGTGTTAGAGCAGATTGGCGACACATTTAATGATATGGTTGCTAATTTGTGGGATATGGGCTTCGGATATTTAGAAGAGCACGAAAATGTCTTTTCAGGCAGTGTTGCCGAAGAAACAGTCAAATGGCAAGGACGCATACATAATCTTGGCGTTATTATGAGAGAAGGTCAGGATATACCAAGTTTTAACAGCAAAATGTAACTGCGTGTCGGCGGCGTATCTGTAGATATCGGGCGCGTAGTCTACATTTTTTTGATAATATTTAAAAGCAACTTTTGGAAATCTTGCTGAACTTTTGCTGCTGTTTCAATAACCTCAGCATGCGCAAGCGGTTTATCAGAAATGCCGGCGGCGTAATTCGTTAAACAGCTTATACCAAGCACATTTATCCCGCAATAATTTGCGGTAACAGCCTCCGGCACAGTTGACATACCAACAGCATCAGCGCCAAGCCTATGAATCATGCGTATTTCGGCGCAAGTTTCGTAACAAGGCCCCGAGCGCCAGCAATAAACGCCTTTTTGAATAGGCATGTATAACTCAAATGCTGCCTGTTCAGCAATTTGCACTAAATGTTTTTTATAAACCTCGCTCATATCAGGAAATCTTGTACCTAACACAGCATCATTAGAGCCTCTTAGCGGGTCAACACCTGTCATATTGATATGCTCGGTAATTATCATTAAATCACCGGGCTTAAAAGCATTATGCACAGCACCCGCAGCGTTTGTTATGATTAAGTTTTTCACCCCTAAGTGCTTAAAAACTTTTATCGGAAAAACAACTTTATCAATCTCATACCCCTCATAATAATGGTAGCGTCCCTGCATTATAACCGTTTTTTTTCCTTCTATTTCAGCAAAAACCAGCTGCCCTTTGTGTCCTTCGACATGGGATTTCTCAAATCCCGGAATATCTTCATATTTTATTCTGACACCATCGTAATTGTCGGCAAAACTACCCAGCCCTGAGCCCAGAATTAAGGCTATTTTAGGCTGGTAATCACCAATTTTTTCTTTTATAAACTCAATTGTACTTTGCATGTTATCTATTATACATTATTTTAGGAAGAAACTGAACGCTACAAACATTAAAATACCTGCAATCCAGCAATAGTAGGCAAATACCTTCATTGAATATTTTTGTAAAAACTTGATGAAATATTTAATACACAAAAATCCTATCACTGCTGCAGATAGAAAACCTGTCAAAAGAGCGCCTATATTAAGCTCGCCAATTTCAGCCGGATTCAACTCAAGTATCGGAAAAAACAGCGATGCGCCCAAGATAATAGGAATACTTAATAAAAACGAATATCTCGCGCATTTAACTTTATCCAGACCCGCCAGCATGCCCGCAGCAATCGTGGAGCCCGAACGTGAAATCCCGGGGAATATAGCCAAGCCTTGCGCTATCCCAATAATAATTGCGCTCTTTAATGTCACTTTATCCGTCTTGTTCGCATATTTTTGCGAAATAAATTCACTGAAATACAAAATCACACCTGTAACAATGAGCAACAAGCCAACTATATTAGGCATTGCAGTGATTTTTTCGGTTATATGCTTCAGAGGAAAAACAATCGCAACCGTCATAATGCTGCCCAATATTATGTAAAGTGGCAATTTTGCATTCTCTGACGAAAAATCACGAGTTTTTACAGCAATGCAAAAATCTCTGATTATTTCAAAAATATCCTTTCTAAAATAAACCAAAACCGCAACAAGTGTGCCCAAATGAATAATTATGTCGAAAAAAAGCTCATTACTGCTTGTCGCAGCGAATTCACGTCCCGTAAAAAACTGGTACAAATGCGATGTAAGCACAATATGTGCAGAACTTGAAACAGGTAAAAACTCAGTTAATCCCTGAATTACCCCCATCAACAGTGCCTGTATATAAGTCATTTTTGTTTCCTCTATTCTTCAAAATAACTTGCGCAGTTATCTTCCGTTTCCCAAACCGTTACCTTATGTACCTGTGGTACGTTTTTTTTCAATTCGTGGTATATAAATTTTGAAATTATCTCCGAACTCGGGCTAACGTCCTTGAACTGCTCCAACTCGTTTATATCTTCATGATCAAACAGGTCGATAACCTGCTTCAACTCTTTTTTTAAATCCTTAAAATCCATCAAAATATTTGCGGCATTCAATGTTTCACCACGCACATAAACTTCAACTTTCCAATTATGCCCATGCTGTTTTTCGCACTCACCGTTATAATTTAGTAAATGATGAGCTGCTGAAAAGTTTTTTTGAACCTTGACTTCGAACATAAATCTACCTCTTTTACTCTATCTTACCTGAAAAATTTTTAAAAAAATATAGAGATTAAAATTGTAATTTAATTTTTTCTTGCCCCCCTTGCGGCACTACTGTCCCGTTAAAATAATGAATAAAAAAGCAAGACCCAACAAAGAAATATTGTTTGCTCTGAAAATAATTTGTTGAGACAATTAATTAACTATTAAGCTTAAGAGTAGGTTTTTCTTGTTGTCATGCCGGAACA
>JAVBNU010000058.1:0-22417 GCA_031551265.1 Candidatus Gastranaerophilaceae bacterium | reverse complement strand
CCCTCTCCCGCATTGGGGAGAGGGAGCTTTTTTTTCAAAAATCATGTAACTAATTACTTGACATGTACAGCAACGACAAAAAAATTGGCGACTTCTGAAAGGATAATTGTAAATAATTTATGTCTTATTACAATGAAAAACGCAATTATTTTTTAGTAATTGTTTTTATTAATGTATGAATTTATATAGGAAGATTATAGGTTAGTCAATTTGAAACTCAATAACAATCAAACATATTGTTTTAACGCGTTCAATACCGCCTCCATGCCTGCAGTAGAGACGGCTGAGAAAAACTCAAGCGACGTACAAGATTGCAGTACCTCGTTTGAACAGGTTGCTGACGCGAGAGCTAATGCAGCAAAGGCATTTTTATCGCAAAATAAAATTAAATTCGGCAATAGCTTAATAACACCTGGAATTCGTGATGTGCTCATGAATGAGGAAGATTCTGATGTTAAGTTAAATAATATTGAAAAAGTATTGACAGAGATGGCTAAAATAAAAGGATTGCCGGGTGCAATTAAAAATTTATCTATACTTATTATACCTCTAGCCAAACGTAATCCTGATGAGGTCGCTGCGTATTTGAGTAATTTTGTCGGTGATGTTCGTGCAGAGGATAAAAAGAATCTTAAAAGTATTTGCAATGTGTTATGTAATAAAGACGCAGACCTGAACAGCGCAACTGAGTTTATCAAACTGTTGGAAGAAAATAATCTAATGGATCAATTCACAATACAGGCTATTAATTCAGTTGTCGAGCGCAAAGACTTCAATCCTGAAGCGACTTTACAGCTCCTGAATAAGCTGGGAGAACGGTATGAAGTGAGTTCTGTTATACCGATGGTTGACAAAGATCATTGGCCGGCACAAAAAACGCTTGATTTATATGCCAAGCTGAAAGAATTGGGTGATTTTAAGTTCTTTAGTACCGACCAAATATCAGAAATCACCACTAATCCAGACGTTGAGGTAGAGGATGTTATTGATTTATTAAAAACAATGAATAAGCTCTCACTCGCTAGTGATGCAGGCGTCCTAACGATGATTCAAAAAGGAGCTGCAGAAAAAAATGCTATAGACTTTATACAAAAAGTGATAAACCTAAAAAAAGATGAGCACGGTTCTTTTGATTATCATCAAAAATATACTTTACTTACGGCGCTTAGATATCGTGGTATTGAATCGGATAAAGCTATTGAGTTTTTGAAGCGAATTCTCAAGGCAGGTTACACAGATAGTTGGAGTCCAATGGGCATGAATTGTGCTATAGGACACCATTCTATAATAAAAAGCCATCTTGATGGCCCTAATTTCTTGGGTGAAGTTGCTGATTTTATCGATATTATGAGAACTTCAGGCATAGTTGAAGAAGAAGAAAATACAAATGAGTGGATTACCAAAAAACTTCAATTTGTAGAGTTTGATTATTTTGGTGCAACAAAATTTATAAAAGAGCTGCAAGCTCTTAGTGTAGTTGATCAATATAAAATTCAGAAAGATAAAGATGCTTTATTCCTGTTTAGGGATCAAGAGACAGATATTGCAGAAGTAATTGAATTTTTGAGGTTTAAGCATGCCGGTAAACAATCTGAGACTTTCAATCCCCATGCCTTGAGTAAGCTAAATGGCAATTTCGATATCCAAAATGAAATAGAATATGCAAAATTATCCGATTCAAAA
Organism: Candidatus Gastranaerophilaceae bacterium; assembly: GCA_031551265.1. Lineage (GTDB taxonomy): Bacteria > Cyanobacteriota > Vampirovibrionia > Gastranaerophilales > Gastranaerophilaceae > JAVBNU01. The sequence goes on along the minus strand of JAVBNU010000058.1, from coordinate 20,734 downwards.
ATGGCTCAATTTGACTCGGCGGTGGAGCATGCGCTTGAGCATAGAGATTTGCTCAGAGAATATGGCAAAGACCTGACAACAGAGCAAATAAATAAATTTTTCTACGGACAAATCGATATGGTGAACAATGCAATCGAATTGTTAGGTGACGGGACTTTTAAATCGGCTTATGGCACTAAATTCAACGGACTACAAAAAATAATTCACAATGCCTATACTCTGAGGTATAAATTATCAAAAGATGATTATGAAAAATTGCTGCAAACATTTAACTATGAAAGCAGTGATACGTACCGCGCTAAAAAAGCAGGAATCGATGAATTGGCAGCGAAAATAGAAATATATAAAGCTGAAAATCGGGCAATTGCAGCCAGTACAGACGATATTGCTGCTAAAAAGCCCTTAATGGACGAAGTGAACAGAAAAATGGGGCCTCTTGTTAAAGAAAAAAATGCTCTGGAAAAAGAAAATAAGCCGGCCGTACAGCTTGACCCAAAAGCAAAGCTGCAAAGATTAAAAGTGCTTGCTGCAATTGCTATTAAATCTCCTGACGAGATTCCAGGTTTTGTTGAATTAGTAGCGAAAAACGATACTGAGTGGAAAAACTCCGTTAACCAAAAAGTATTTTCCAGTCTTGATATGAAATATGATGAAGCGCTTTCTGCAAAATTGAATCTGTCTGAAAACGATTATATCGGCGAAATATTGAGTAGTGATAGTGATTTTAAAACCAGCTTCAAAGAGATGCTAACGCTATTGCAGGCTAATCCTGATAAGTCTGTTAAGGACGCTTTTGATAATTTGCCTCAAAATCTCGAGACTAAGAGAATTTTTAGCGAAATTGGCGTTAATTATGATGAATGGCGCACAGTAAAACCTGATAGTGGTTTAAAACTCAAAGTCGAAATCAGCGCTGAAGAAATTAGAGCTAACGCATTGACAGCAGTGGAAAAAGAGTTTAATTCGGATGAGTTCAAAAAAATACCTAAAAAAGAGGCCGAAAAAATCATCAAAGCACTTGAGCGAGAAAATATTTATTTAATAAAAAACACTGAAGCCCTGCTCCAGAATGATTTAAATCATGGGGATACTGTAGTAAATTTACGTTTGCGCAGCAAAAATGACGAGGGCAAATTTGAGGCGCTGACGTTTAAAGAATTACAAAAAGCCGGTAAAATAATTGAAGCAAAAATGGCAGGCAAAGACAAAGACGCTGAGTTTTGGCATACGCTCGGGAAAAACCAAGAACTGAGTGAAGAAGTGCGTAACAGCTGCAATACGTTCTACGACCACATGATAAAAAGACGTATATCTGCGATTGATGATGCTGCTAAAACAAAAAGTGACAAAGTTCTGGAATTAACAGTACGCAAAACTGACATGGATAACATTCAACACTCGTTATTTCTCGGAAATCATGGCGCTTGCTGTACTTCTGTGGGCAATGGTACGAATCAGTGGAGTGCGCCGAATTATATTATGAATAAAGCAATTCAGGCCATTGAACTTGTTGATGGAAAAACTTTTGCAGGAAACACAATGTGTTTTATCGCTGAGGTTAACGGTGTGCCTTCATTAGTGCTTGATAATATTGAGTTGAGTGCGAGTTACCAGTTTAAGGACTCAATTGGCGATGCGATGTTAGATTATGCCAAACAAATGACTGCTGAAATCGGGCAGCCAAATATGCCGATTTATATTGGCCCGCACAGACATAAAATTAATACTGAAAAGTTAAAACCACTTAAAGCAGAAATGAAAATACTAGGTTCAACCGGTAAAAAGGAAGTCTATATCGATACATTTACCCAAGGACGAATTATTAATAGTCAGAAAATCGATAACCTCAGTTTATTCGAGGTTAGAGGAGTGTCCAATCAAGTTCGCGCGCCTAAAAAAGAAGCGAAAAATATCAGTATTTCAATTGCGAATGAAAATGACCTGAGAGCAATACATAGGCTGGATGTCGAAGAATTTAGCTATATGGATAATGTGCCAACAAAATTTGAAGATTACAAGAATGAACACGCAAACGATACAAGTTACGTCATCAAAGGTGATGCCGGCGAATTTGTCGGTTATTTGCAAACAGAGCCGATAAATGACGGTGTTCTGTATATTTCGAATTTGGGTATAGAAAGTCAATATCGTAACAGCAAAACGGCTGTTGTAGCGTTGGCAAAAATAAGAAAAATGATAAAAAATATCGCACAAGATAATGCTGTCAATACAGTTGCGTTGCATGTTGACGCGGCAAACAAGGATTTAGTCAGATATTATGAGGCCTGTGGGTTTAAAATAAAATCAACAATTGAAGATTATTTTTCGAACGGTAATAACGCCCATTATATGGAAGTTGAAGCCGTAAAAGCCCAAGACAACTTTAATGAGGAAGCATTTACTGATGTCATCGATCCTCACAAGCGCAGCAAAGTAAGAAATAATGCGCCTGATATAACTTCCAGAATCGATGTAGTGACTAACAACTCTACACAATATAGTAACAGGCGGTAATTACTGCACAAGTTTGAAAATTGTTTTTTGATTTATACAGTGCTCTCAAAAATAGGCAACATATATTAAATATTGTTACAAAATAATATGTAAGCTAACAAAAAAATAAATTTACGGGTTTTTAAAAAATGAGAATGGAATTAAAAAGAAAGGTTATGGTAATGTTATGAAAATATACCAAATTGGGAAATGTTCATATGTAAATCAGAATTCGTTGCAAAGGCACTCTAGTACGCCTTTACAGATGCAGAAAGATACTGTTTCGTTCAACGGTCAATCTGATTCACTAGAAAAACAGCTGAAAGAATTGGATAGTTCTCTCAAAGGGCTTGAATATGAAGCATTAGAAGAGCGTCTTAGAATTATTGAAAATAAAAAAATGGAACTAATTCACAATGCATACAAAAATAATCTCCAAGCCCTTAAACGACATCATTCCAAAGGAACCAAGGCCTATGGTCTACCTATACACTTTGCTAATACTGCAAACCTAAAGTTAATTCACGAAATATTCAAAAACGATCCTGAGTTTCTTAAGGGGTTACACCTTAAAAGAAAATATAGTCATTGTGGAGGACTCCCAATACACTTTGCAGATGCTCAAAGAACAAAAATAATTCACAATACATTCAAAAACGACATTGAATTTCTTAAACAAATCCATACAACAACGGATGAATATAGCAACTTACCAATACACCTCGCAGATCCTAAAACAGCAGAAATAATTCTTAATACGTTCAAAGATGACCTTGCCTTGAGTAAACAATTATGCACAATGGGCGGCGAGTATGGTGGCACTATAATAGGTACACAGAGTTCAGCAATGCTAAAGGCTCTTCATAATACATTTAAAGATAAACCTGAATTTCTGAAAGAATTATATTCCACACCGAATGAAAAGGGGAATTTGCCTATATACTATGCTCAGCCGGAAAAATTACAACTGATCCATGATTTATTTAAAAAAGACCCTGAATTTCTTGCATACTTAAACTCTCATCGAAACAAAGATGAAGAATACCGGTAGAAACATAGAAACACTTGCAAATAAGGGCTCACGGTACGGGGTCATGGCCGCCTTCGCTGAATGGGTGGCATCGGCAAATGCGTTTTATTCCCAGCCAACTCCCCTTGAGTGCGCCGTATTTTTCGATGGCTTGTTTTGCGTACTCAGAGCAGCTTGGGTAAAACCGGCAAACTTTCGGAAAATACTTAGATATTTTTTGATAAATACTTATTAAAAATAAAAATACTTTTTTCATTGAATATGATTAAAGTTCTCTTACACAAATTTTGCCGTACTTAGCCGAAAGGTCATCAATATGGTGCAGCAAATACACGTTAGGCTCCAAATCTTTTTCGGATAGGTCAACAATCGCGCCCCAGTCAGAGCGTGAGTGGTGAGCTGCAATCATTTTAGCAATTGTTTTAAAGCCTTGCGTCATGCAGTTTGAAAAGCCCCACTGAGAATGGGAAACCCATTCTTTTTTGAAGTTTTCATCATAATCAACCAAGCCGGTCTCAATGTCGATTACGTATTCAAATATTTTGCCAAAGTCATGCAAAATACAAGCGCCGTATATTTCATCCCGTGTAATTTTATCAGCGAAAAGTTCAATCAATTTATCCGAAATGACAAGACACTCAACCGTATGCTGCAACAAGCCGCCTTTATAGTTGTGATGCATTAATTTTGCAGCCGGCGCAATTTTAAACTCGGTTTCGTATTTGTCAAATAGGCCTTTAATAAAATTTTGAAGTTTAGTATCAGAAATTTTGCTGATGTAAGACATTAAATTTTTGTAGACTTCGGCTGTTTGCTGATCGTCAAGTCCAAGTTTGGCTTCTTGTACAAGTGCAAGCTCAGTCAGCAGGCAATTATTGTATTTTTCGTTGAACGTAGCTGTCACAATCCTCACGATATTGCCGCATCTGAACATTTTGTTGTCCATTCGTCCCAGAGTTTCTTCCCAAAGAATACAGTTTAGAAGCGTCTCATCAGCGAGATTTCTAAGCTGTAGTTTCCCCATTTTCGTACCTGCCTTTGTATCCCCTACTGAATAGGTGACGACTTCATAATTTGCTGATGTATCAAACATAATTATCCTTCCTTAAATACGACTACTCTGTTACGGCCTGAATTTTTCGCTTCGTACAGAGCTGCATCTGCTTTATTATACAAATCAACCGGCTCATTCATGCTTTTTTCAAATTGGCTTACGCCGATGCTGACAGTAATTTTCAAAGTTTCAACCCCGGGGATTTTTGCTTCAGTTATATCGAAGTTGTGTTCCTGAGTTGATTTTCTGAGCCTTTGGGCAACGAAACTTGCTTCCTCGATTACTGTTGAGGGGAGTAAAATACAAAATTCCTCGCCACCGTAGCGCGAAGCAATATCGTACTCACGAAGCTCGGCCGTAATGAGTTGTGCCAAGCCTTTCAGCACGCAGTCACCTGCAATGTGCCCGTATGTATCATTAATTTTTTTGAAATAATCAACGTCAACCATAATGCAGCAAAGTGAGTTATCTTTTCTTTTTGCGTTCGCGATTTCTTGTTTTAGACGAACTTCAAATTGGCGTCTGTTATTCAGACCTGTTAATGCATCAAGAGCAGCGTGCTGCAGTACTTGTGCGTACATTTCAGCTTTTTGTATAGTGATTGAGGATTGTTTTGATAATTCATAAATATAATTAATCTCGTTATCTAACAATTTTTCGACGTTGCTATATGCCACAATCGCGCCAAGTGTTCCGCTTTCGCCATGAAGTGGAAAAATACCGATTTTTTTGTCATCAGATAAAATATATTCAGTTTTATTTTTAATTTTTTTCAAAATATCGAAAATGCTTTTATCATGACACGATGTCGGCCAAACAAGTTCATATTTTTTATCTTGATTTTTAATGAATACATAAATTAAATGTTCATGCACAAAACGGTCAATCATCTCGCCGATTAGCGGGACGATATATGCAAACTCATACTGGTTTTCAATAATTTTTGCGATATTTTTCATTGCTGAGTGGAATTGTATATTTGTCTGCATTTGGTAATTCAGGGTTATAGACGAAATCAACGCCGAAATCTGATGTGCTGCAATAGTCAATGACAAAAAGAATTTATATAATGCAGTCTTATCATTAATTTTATTAAAATGAACCTGCATAAAGCCAATCACGTTATTGTTACTAACTAACGGTACGTTCGCTATATTATCGGCAGGTGTAATAATTTCGTCAGTCTCGTCATTAAAAAGTTTTTGGTCATGTGAAACGGACATTATTTTGTCGTTTAGCATTATTGTTTTATCGTTGAGGTTTTTAAACTTTTTGAGTATTTTTTTGTAATTATAGGATTCGCAAACGCCGTTTTCGCACTTATCAAAAAGCTTCAAAAGCGCCATCTGCTCTTCTCTCAAAAATATTTTAGTACTTTTAACATCAAAACACGTACTAAACAATGTATTCAGCTTTTGTGAAACTGTGCTGAATTCTTGCTCATTCATCAGAATAGTTGATAGCTCAAATAAAAAGTTTAATTCTTTTGTCGTTTTAGTAAGTGTCATATAATCTTTCTTTCACATCGGGAACATGCAAATTTATTTTATTTTATCACCAATTGAACATGTTTTGAAATTTTTAAGCATATCTTTATCAAATTCGTCAGCGATAACGAGTTTACCTTTGATATATGTGACTCCGCGCTTTTGGTTGAAGCTTTGCTCGGAGCGTTCGATAAGATATTGTGAACTGTTTTCAGTTAATATAATTCGTTGGAAAACATCGTTCATTACGTCGTATACATAACGTGAAATATTTGCATCACCACTCAAATCCAGCAATAATCCGGCTTTTTCAAATTCATCTAATGAGGCATGGTAATTTTTTTGATTGCGTAACAAAATGGCTAAGTTGTAATGCGCTTCGTAATTGAGAGGCGCGATTCTGATGGCCTTGCAGTAACTGCGTTTGGCTTCTTTGTAATCACCTAATAAATGATAAGTCAACGCCAGGTTGTACTGTGTGTTGTAGTCTTTTTTAAGAATTTTTTGGGCTTTTTTGTACATTTCGACAGCTTTGATTAAGTCTGCTTTTGCTTTGCGTGTTTTCTCGCCGTGCAGCATTGATTTCCCGCGGTATGCAAGTCCCATGTTGTAATATGTTAAGCCTTTATTCTCTCTGGCTGTTTTTTTGTTTGCATAAAAATATGGAATCGAAATGACAGGTGTTTGCGCGTTCAAAACCTTCGTGTATTCAGCAATTGCCTCATCATAATTTACGAGTTCTTCAGCGAGAATGATGCCTAAATTCATTCTGCATACAATGTCGTTACGATTGCGCTTTAGTGCTTGTTTATAACTGTCAACGGCTCCTGGATAATTTTCGTACATTACAAGAATGTTCCCGAGATTGCAGCCTGCTTTTGAGTTGTTCGGGTTTATTTCCAGAGCTTTTTTGTAATATTCTATTGACGCCTGATAGTCCTGTTTTTTGAACGACCTGTCAGCAAGTGCAATATAATAATAAGAGCTAAATTTTCCCAAGCTTCCTATTAAAAACTCACGAAAATAATACCCGACCGCAGCTACACACAAGAGTATAAAAAGCACAAATAATTTAGAGATGAAACTTTTAAATTTATTGCCCATGGAACTTCTTACTATCTTAACTATTATATTATACTGATTTGAGCGCCCTAAGTAAATACAACACAAAGTGCATTTGTACCTGCCTTAAATTTTGCCGTCCCGCAGCGCCAGATTATGTAGTATATATGAAACGTAAGTATGCGGGAACTCATAGTTATGAGATCGCGGATATTTACGTACTATGTGAAATCCAAAATTTTAAGTTCCGCGACGGCGGCTTGAAAGTGATTATTGTTAATCGCTTTTTGCTTATTTTTATGATAGATTCAAAATATGTAAGGTGGGTTCCCAAGCCCACCAAAATTATGATTAAGGAGACAAAATGCTAAGAGCAGGAATAGTAGGACTACCAAACGTAGGAAAATCAACATTATTTAACGCGTTGACATCATCAAAAAATGCCGAAAGCGCAAATTATCCGTTTTGTACAATTGAGCCGAATGTAGGTGTTGTAGTTGTTCCTGACGAGCGTTTGTATATATTGCAGGATTTGGTAAAGACACAAACTGTAATTCCGACAGCCATAGAATTTGTAGACATAGCAGGTTTAGTAAAAGGCGCCAGTCAGGGTGAAGGACTGGGTAATCAGTTTTTACATAATATCAGAGAAGTTGATGCTATTATTCAGGTAGTACGCTGTTTTGACGATGAAAATACAATTCACGTGACAGGAAAAGTTGATCCTGTCGATGATATTGAAACAATCAACACGGAGCTGGCGCTGTCGGATATGGCAACGATTGAGAAACGCAGCGCGAGAATTTTGAAACAAGTAAAAGCGCAGGAAAAAGAAGCTATACTTGAGCAAAAAGTTCTGGAAAAGCTTGGCAATTTGCTATCCGAGGGTAAATTTATTAATGTGGCTGAGCATTTTGAAGATGATGAAAAAATTGTAATCCGCGGGTTGCACCTGCTCTGCACAAAGCCTGTAGTATACGCGGCGAATGTCTCCGATTCGGATTTGGCTACCGGTAATCAGTATGTTGAACGCGTTAGAGAATATGCCGCGACGCATAACGCTGATGTTGTTGTCATCTCGGCAAAAATTGAAGAAGAGTTGTCCGAGCTGAATAAAGAAGAAGCTCAGGAGTATTTGAAAGAATTGGGTGTGGAAAGTTCAGGGATTGAACGTATGATACGCTCGGTTTATCATTTGCTTGACCTGAGAACATACATAACAGCCGGAGAAAAAGAGGTTCGGGCATGGACTATTCCCGCAGGCGCTAAGGCGCCACAAGCTGCAGGTGTTATACATACTGATTTTGAAAAAGGGTTTATTCGCGCTGAAGTTACAGCATATAAAGATTTTTTAGAATGTAAATCATACGCTGTTGCGAAGGAAAAAGGACTCACACGCCTGGAAGGCAAAGATTATGTCGTCCAAGACGGTGATATTGTACACTTTAGATTCGCGGTGTAAGTAGTTTACTGGATTTTCTGCATTGAGTCGCGCTTATTCTATTAAGCACTATCATTGCTGTACATATCAAGTAATTAGTTACATGATTTTTGCCCATGTACTTTCTTTCGTGCCGCCGAAAGAAAGTACCAAAGAAAGGCTCGCACCTAATCTACGTTTATAAACAGCACTATTATCTCATCAACAGCCTCACAGGCTCCCCTGAAACAAATTCAGGGTCACTCGGTTCGGCTCTGCAGTTATTTCGATAAGTGCTGTTAATTCACTTCGATATGGTGCACCGGGACGTCAGGGCAAAGCCCTGATATGTATCGGTTAGAGATTATTAGGATTTTCCCTGAAAATTACAGGCTCCTGAGGGCTGAATTTTTAGGGAAAAGACTTTAAAATCTCTTTTGACATTGCCGATTTTTTCTTTCTTTTGGTTCGTTTTCTTTCTTTTTTTATGCAAAACGAAAAAAGAAAGAAAATGAACAGACTAAGAAGAACATGTATCGAATTATTTAACATGTACAGCAATGACAACTAGTGCAACGGCAGCTGGTGTGGTCACATTAATGTATCTAAATCTTCCATTCATTAATTAATTGCCAAATCATGGAAAAAAATCTATAATATCTTTAGTTACTTAGATTAAAAGAGATACGTATGGATTTTAAGAAACGTGGATTTTCACTTGCAGAGAGTATATTAATACTGATTATAATAGGTGTGGTCGCAATTTTGATGGTGCCGACAATGATAAAACAAAAAAGAATTGTGGCGCTTCAGGATAAAATACGCTGTGTTCAGGGCGAAAGACATGTTGTAACAAACAGTACTACGGCCGGAATTAACGGCGGTGGTGCTGAGACAGGCTCGATAGCCTTACCACCGGGGATAGACGAGTTTACATTAACTCTCGCAGGTGGTGGTGGCGGCGGCCGTGCAGCGTATTATCAGGAGGCAGATAGTAACTGGGGTCTTCAAAATGGTCCCGGAAACGTTGCCGGATGCGCCGGTAATGGAGCAAATTATATATACAATGCTTATGTCAAAATTCTCACTGCTACAGCTCCTGCTAATACGAAATATTACAGTGTCTGCTACTCTATCGGTGCGGGTGGTCGTGGTGGACAAGATTCCTTTTTTGGGAGATCTGACAACGTATACATGGGCGCAGCAGGTCATGCAGAGGTAGCCAATAAAGGTTCCGGCGCAGGTGCATCAGGGCAAGATTCCACACTAACTATAAGAGCAGGTGACTGCTCGACCGGAACGCCTGTGTCTTTTACAATCACCAATACAGACGGAGTGGGGACAACAACGATTAAGCAAGTAACAGCTACTAAAGGGTATGCTCAGACTTCTGCCGGCATGCTTTATGAAGGTACTGATTACCGCAGCAGATTTGCATTTCACCTGCTGAATATAGACGTAACATACGTCACCGCTCCTCAACCTTCTGCTCAGCCAAAAAGTAGTTACACATTCCAGGGTGAACGCGGAGAAGGCGGCTTTGCCGGTTATCCGGGGCTGGGTGGCGGCAGTGTACTGGGTTATGGCAGTTTTGGCTCAGGCGGCGCAGGCGGGCTTGAAGCTCAGGAACGACATACCAATATCAAGCGCGGTGCGCTCAGAGGCTTCCGTCGCAGTGGTGAGGATGGCTTAGGTGGCATTATGATTTTAGAATTTGATTCAAAATGTCAAATTGAAAAAACAACGAACGCGATTTAATTGAGTAAGAATAATGAAACAAAAAAATAGTAAAAATAAAAAAGCATATTCAATGGTTGAAGCCTTGATGGCGATGATTATAGTAAGCACGGTAATTCTAATGCTTGCACCTATTCTTGCAGGGCGTTCTCAACGAACCTCAGGCAGTGTATGTGTACAGGGGAATTCTCTTCTCGTAACGTCATCATCTAGTGGAGTTCTATGCATGCGCAATGGCTCTATTGTCCCCTCATCCGGCAGGGCATGTCAAAATCCTGATACTGATAAAATACTATATCAAAGCAATACTTTTTATATTCAGCCGGGCATGGAGCGGATATGGATAACAGCGATAGGCCATGGCGGCCCGGGAGCTGACGGAGGATACGGCCAGTATGGCTCACCTGCCGGTAATGCCAGTTCAACAGTATATTACAATGACGGAAAAGGCCTCAACGTCGTGTCTACCAAAGCACGGACTATCGATGTTGTAGTAGGTAAAGACGCAAGCGCTACCGTGAAAGGTCCAACGATTGCAGGTAATCCTGTAATAATAGACAGCATAACTTCTAAAGGTGTAGGCACAGCTGCCGGTGGTGTTAATGGTACGTGGGAATCAAACAGAGCCAGTCACCTTAGAGGCGGTGAGCCTCGATATAGTGATTTTAGAGGTGGGATATTCGGTTCAGGCGGCCGCGGTGAATATGGCTGGACTGCAAGCGGCGATGGCGGTGTTGCGGCTGTGTTGATTGAGTGGCCGACAAATTGTGTAAATGATTAAAGAGGATTAAATGAAATATAGCTTTAAAATTAAAGGATTTTCGCTTGTTGAGGCATTGTTATTTTTTATAGTAACATCGGTTATTTTAGTTATTACAATTCCTGTAATAACGAGCCAAAAAGCCCAACAACGCTGCGTACCCGGAGGCCGTGTGGTATTTGACGGTTCACGTGTTATTACAGGCGACACGTCAGGTGTGGTCAGAACTGTTTGCGGGACTGAGCAGATTACAGGGCGGGAAATATGCAAGTATTTGTGGAAAGCACCTGTTAAAAGTATATATGTTACAATGACAGGCGGCGGTGGCGGCGGTTCAGGTGCATTTTTACTGGGACAAAATTTTATTACGAAACAGGCATGCGAAGGTTTTGAAGTTGACGAAGAAGGGAAATGCCTTGTTGAAGACTATGGTACTGAAATAGATAAAAATACGCATGGCATATGTCGTTCTGCGACCGGATCACAATGTTCACGCCATGTCTGTGCAGATCGTGTTTATGCTGCTAATGTGCCTGTTGCAGCCGAGTGTTGTCAAAAACTGATAGCAGAAATGCTTGGTAGGCCTGCTACCGGGGCTGATAATGTGACTGCTAATGCTGATGTATGTACCTACGGAGCCGGTTTAGGCGTGTTGGGTGGTGTTATGTCGGTTGACCCGGTTAGATTTCAAGCGTGCAAAACCGAAAAATATAAAGCAAATATAGATAATCCCGATATTAACGATTGCTTAGCTCAAATAAAAGATAAAATGGGCAGTAATGATGCCGAGTATTATAAAATGATGGATACAAGCAACAGTCTGAACTATGGAACCTGTGTTTGTTCAAAACGAAGATATGGCCACAAGTCAGAACCTTGTGCAACCTCATCAGGCAATACCATGGGTGCTGAGATACATCCTGATAAAAAAGTCGATGCTGACTGTTTAAAATTAGTTGAAAACTATGAGCCTGCAAGAGGTATTTCTAACTTCTCTATCGGCGGGGCCGGCGGAATGGGTGGACATTACTTATTCGGTGCTAGTTTTAGTCCTCCACAGGGTGAAAATAAAGGTGCTCACGCTACTTATGATGTATATAAGCGCAATCTGGCAAGTCCCATATACTTAACAGCAGGTAAAACCTACACTATAATTGTTGGTGCAGGTGGTAAAGGCGGCAAAGGCGTGGGTATTAATGATGTAAATTTAGGCAGCAGTATGTATGAAACGCACGCTCATCCTGAATACAATACGTCAGGTGGTAAAGGCAGTGCTTCATGTCTGATTTCGGCAGATCCGAATGCCGGTTGTACCAGTTGTGACACAACATGCAGCCGTAATAATATGTTCGCTAAAGCTGAAGGCGGCTATGGTGCATGGGGTAAAATGAGCCACAAAGTATTCGGTGAAAACTCTGTTCAGGTCGGTTATCAGTTGAGTATTATTGATTATGATGCCAATAAGAAAATATATTATACACATCCTTTTGATGAAGAGATTGATACACTTGTAAAACTGGCAGGATTGGGTATACCGTCTCATCCTGATGCTCATATGGTGAGAAATAGTGATAATATATTAGGGAATGAGACCAAATATAAGGAAGCTGCTGTAAATGTTGATGCTCTTGGAGACACTCCTGCAGGTCGAGCGATGCTGGCGCTGGGACGCTTGACGGCACTTGGATTTGTTCCTCAAAAACTGGGCGAACCAGGTACGTTGACTCTTGGCGGCAAAGGTGGCGGCAGTTTGTTTGGTTCAGATAGAGCCGGTGCCGGGGGTGATGGTGGGTATGGATACCCGGGTGTTGCCAGCATATTTAACGGGCAAAGCGGACATAACGGGATTGTTGAGCTGCGTTGGTTCTCCCAGTGTGAATAATTAATTTTTTGTTAACATTTGAGTAATAACTTGAAATCTAGTTTATAGTGAAAATAACAACTTAATAAAAACTGAATTGCCACGGCTTCTGTGAAGCCTCGCAATGACAAAAAATATAAAAAACAAAAAAGAGAAGATAGATTAAAATTCTGTCTTCTCTTTTTTTGTTTGTTTTTATTCAACACTACAAAAGGAGAAATTTATGCAGTACATGACAAAATTGCTAACGCACATCAAAAACAACTCGAAACTTTTTCAGGAGCCTGAATTGAACTACATTTTGGGATTGACAACAACACAAATCAAGGATTTGAAAAAGGAGGCTATGAAAAATTCGTTTATTCATGAAATTAAACGGGAATTTTTTCTGAGCGAAGAGGGCGAAAAGTTTTTAGCTGAGAATCCACAAATCTCTTGGGTAAACGAAGAAAATGCCAAGCGGCCTGAAATTAATCTTGAGTATTTGAAACTAGAGAAAGCGCCACCAACGGTAACACGCGCGATAAGACTTTTAGCTAAGCATCTGCTTGAGAGCGAGGAACTAAAAGAGAATTCGATTGAGTATTATCTTGTGCGTGAGTTGCTTTGTGCAAAATCGACTTGTGCAAAAGTGAAAAAAGAGATGAGCAAAATCATTTTGAAAGACAAAAGGCTAAAACTTGTTGATGTTTTTGAGAAATTTACAACTGCGCCGTACGGGCTGACAAAATCGATTATTTCTGTTTTGCTTTTGGACATTTTGAGCAAAAATCTTGAGACGATTGCGATTTATGAAAACGGACAGTTTCAGCTTAGGTTGACGCCTCTAATGTTCGACCGAATGATTTATTGTCCTCAGAATTTTGAGATACAAAACACTATTATCGAGGACATCGACATAATCGAAGATTTGTCCAAAGTTATTTTGCCTTGTAAGTCTAAAAATATTCTCGATCTTACAAAAGGCCTAATAGGTCGTATTCGCGGCTTGAATAAATTTGCGTTAGGTACAGAGAAACTTAATCGATCTACAGTGCGTCTGCGCAATGTGATTTTGAACGCAAAAGACCCGATAAGTTTGTTTTATCGAGACATTCCTATGGTTTTGGAGAACAAAATTCTTTGTGAATGTGATAAAAAATTTATCGTCAAGTTTGAAAATGCGTTAAGTGAACTGGAAAATTGTTATGAAAATTTAGTTAATGAGTTGAAGGATTTTCTGTTCACGGCATTTGAAGAAACAAGCAGAGAAAATCTGGCAAAGCGCTTTGAGGCTTGTAAAGATTACTTAGGTGACAGCGAGTTGAAGATTTTATTTAATAACATAAACGAATTAGGCTCGTCTGAAATACTCTGGATTGAGCGCATCGCGACGTTTGTGAATAAATCACGTGTGCCAAAAGATTGGAGTGACAATGATGTTGCTGATTTTAAAGTGAAAGTCAAAGAGTTTGCCTTGAGATTTTTAACGGTAGAAAGTACTGTAAGTACTATAGATGAAAGCTGCTTAAATAAAGATTTTCAAACACTTTTGACAAAGCTAAATAATCTTTCAAAACGAGAAAAAAATATTATTCTGCGCAAAGTCGCGGTTGAGTGGAACAGCAAAGTGTCATAATGTGTGCAGAAGTATCAACTTATGTTAATTTTTTGTAATAATACTTTTATTTTAAAATTAACGATATATAATAGTTACATAAAGCATAAAGGACACTCAATTGAAAAGATTTTCGCAAAATAACCAAGAACGACGTAACAGCCTAATTTAACGGCTGATATGGTGTTGTGATTTTGACGAAAAATAAATATTGATTTTTAAACACCCTATTCGCTACAATAGAATGAATAGGGTGTTTTTAATGTAATGAAAACGTAGGGTGCGTCCCACGCACCGATTTAAGCTGTAGGGTGGGCTATTGCCCACCGATAATAAAAAAGTAGGTTGGGGTTTCACCCCAATAAATATAAAAATAAGGATACGAAATGAATTTAAAAGGTAAAGATTTTATTAATTTGGAAGATTTCAGCAAAGACGAATTGCTGGGCTTATTGAATTATGCTGATGAGCTAAAATGCAAAGTTAAAAACGATGTTGTGATTGATATTTTGAAAAATAAAACACTGGTTATGTATTTTGCAAAACCGAGCTTGAGAACAAGATTAAGCTTTGAAATCGGTATGCAAAAACTTGGCGGTAATGCGGTTGTTATAAAACAAGATGAAATCATACTTGGCGCAAGAGAAAGTATTGAGGACAGCGCGAGAGTAATCGAAAGATATTCAGATGGTGTAATGATAAGAACATTTGCACACAGTGATATTGAACAGTTTGCTAAGTATTCGTCAATTCCGGTAATAAATGCCCTGACTGATTTATCGCATCCCTGTCAAATAATGGCTGATTTGCAGACTATAAGAGAACATTTCAATACGTTCTCCGGCTTGAAATTAGCATATATTGGTGACGGTAACAATGTTACTCACAGTCTTTTGATTGGATGTTCGATGTTAGGCATTGATATTTCTGTCGCGTCACCTCAAGGTTATGAGCCAATGGCTGAAGTTGTTTCAATGGCGGAAAAATTTGCTAAAGCAAACGGTTCGTCAGTGAAGATAATAAACTGTCCAATTGAAGCTGCGACTGATGCTAATGTTCTGTATACTGATGTATGGACAAGTATGGGACAAGAGGCTGAAAGTGAAAAACGTAAAGCAATCTTTAAAGATTACCAAATAAATACTGAACTTTTGAAGCGCGCAGACAAAAACAATATTGTACTACATTGTTTGCCTGCACATAAAGGTGAAGAGATAACAAGTGAAGCATTTGAAATGCACGCAGAATCGATTTTCAGACAAGCTGAAAATCGTATGCACGCTCAAATGGCGATTATGGCGGCGATAATGTAAAATCTTGTAGCTGACCAACCTCACAGATAAAAATATTTTAACAAAATCGACAGATTCTGCAACCGGGTTGGCGCCGCAAACAAGTTCAGGATGACGCAAGAAAAAGGAGAAACCATGAAAAAGAAAGTTATACTAGCATATTCAGGCGGATTAGACACCACAGTAATTATTCCGTGGCTAAAAGAAAATTATGACTACGATGTAATAGCAGTCTGTGTTGATGTAGGACAAGGCAAAGAAACTGACGGGCTTGAGCAAAAAGCGCTTAACACAGGCGCCAGCAAATATTATTTAGTTGAATGTGCTGAAGAATTTATAAAAGATTATGTGTACCCGACAATGAAAGCCGGCGCGGTTTACGAAGGTAAATATTTGCTCGGTACTTCAATGGCAAGACCGATAATTGCTGAGAAACTTGTTGAGATTGCTCTCAAAGAAGGTGCAACAGCAATTTGCCACGGTGCGACAGGCAAAGGTAATGACCAAGTCAGGTTTGAACTTACAGTAAAAGCTTTAGCGCCTGAGTTGGAAATCATTGCACCTTGGCGTATTTGGGATATGCAATCAAGAGAAGACGAGATTGAATACCTTGAAAAACGCAACATACCTGTTCCAATGAAAAAAGATGACACGTATTCAAGAGATAAAAATTTATGGCACTTAAGCCATGAAGGTTTAGAGCTTGAAGACCCGGCATGTGAACCTAATTATAACAAGCTTTTGCAAATGGGCGTTACGCCTGAGAATGCGCCGGATAAAGCTGAATATGTCGAAATCGAATTTGAAAAAGGTAACCCGACAAAAGTAGACGGCAAAACAATGAGCGCTGCTTCAATCGTAGCTTATCTCAACGAAATCGGTGGAAGAAATGCCATCGGTATAATCGACATAGTTGAAAATCGTGTTGTAGGTATGAAGTCGCGCGGTGTGTACGAAACACCGGGTGGCGCAATTTTATATGCAGCACACCAAGAGCTTGAATATTTATGTTTGGATAAACAAACTCAAGCGTTTAAGCATATTGTGGCGAATAAATTTGCAGAACTAGTGTACAGCGGCGAATGGTTCACCCCATTACGTGAAGCTCTTTCTGCGTTTGTTGATGCAACACAGCAAACTGTGACCGGTACAGTGAAATTGAAGTTGTATAAAGGCAATATCATCCCTGCAGGTGCAAAATCTAAATACTCACTTTATAACGAAAGTATCGCAAGTTTTACAACAGGTGAGTTATATAATCACAAAGACGCTGAAGGCTTCATTAACTTGTTCGGGCTCCCGTTGAAAGTTAATGCGCTGATGAAGAAAATGAATAAGTAATAATGTAGGGTGGGCTATTGCCCACAGACGCAAATCGGAGATGGTGTACGAAAATACCCCCCATCCCAACCTTCCTCCGCAAAGGGGGAAGGAGTGACCCAACATAATAAAGAAGGATAATGAAATGAAACAACTCTGGGGCTCAAGATTTTCTAAGAGCTTAGATAAAATGACAAATGACTTTAACTCGTCTTTGAGTTTTGATCAAAGACTGTATAAGTATGATATTCAAGGCAGTATTGCGCATGCGACGATGCTGAATGCGCAAAATATTTTGACTGACGATGAAAAAAATGAAATAGTCAGTGCTTTGAATGAAATACTTGCTGAAATCGAGCAAGGCAAAATCGAGTTTGATTTTGAGTTAGAAGATATTCATACTCAGATTGAAAAATTACTGATTGAAAAAGTTGGTGAAACAGGCAAAAAAGTGCATACCGCAAGAAGCAGAAATGATCAGGTTGCGCTTGATATCAGAATGTTTTTGAAGGAAGAGACAAAAGAAATTCAAAAGTTGTTAATCAACCTGCAGAAAGTTCTTTTGAAACTTTCTAAAGAGCATTTAAACACCATTATGAGTGGCTATACACACTTGCAAAGAGCGCAAGCAATAACGTTTGCTCATCATTTAGGCGCATATGTAGAGATGTTTAAACGTGATTATGAAAGGCTTAGCGACGCATACAAACGTATAAATATTTTACCGCTTGGCGCTGGCGCGCTTGCGGGTACACCTCATAATATTGACAGATATAAGACAGCAGAATTACTGGGTTTTGAAAGTGTTGCTCTTAATAGCTTAGATGCGGTCTCTGACAGAGATTTTGCAATTGAAGTGATGAGTGATTTGTCTTTGATAATGATGCACTTGAGCAGATTTTGCGAAGAAATCATTCTCTGGAGCAGCTCAGAGTTCAAGTTTATTGAAATTGATGATGCTTTTGCGACGGGCAGCAGTTTGATGCCGCAAAAGAAAAATCCTGATATTGCTGAATTGATAAGAGGCAAAACAGGTAGAGTTTATGGTGATTTGATGGCATTGTTGACGACTATGAAATCGTTGCCGCTTGCGTACAACAAAGACATGCAGGAAGATAAAGAGGGGCTTTTTGATGCGCTTGATACTGTGAAAATGTGTCTGCAAATTCTGCCGCAAATGCTTGCAAGTATTAAGGTTAATAAAGACAAAATGCTTCAATCTGTGAAAGACGGTTTTTTGAATGCGACTGACGTTGCAGATTACTTAGTCAAGAAGAACGTTGCGTTTAGAGATGCACATGAAGTTGCAGGTAAGCTTGTAGCGATTTGTATTGAGCAAAATAAAACATTAGATGAACTTGATTTAGCAGTGTACAAGGCGGTTAATGCGCTGTTTGAAAATGATATTTACAATGCGATAGCTGCTGAAAATACAGTAAGTGCAAGAAAAGTAGTCGGAGCTCCTTCTCCTGAAGCAGTTTCAAAAGTCATAGCAATCAATGAGGAATGGATTAAAAATAATGAAAAAAATTAAAGCAGCGATAGTTGGCGCAACCGGTTATGTCGGCGAAGAATTATACAGAATATTGCATACTCACCCGCAAGTTGAAGTGACTGCAATTACCTCGGTTAGCTATATCGGACAAAAATACAGTGATATCTATCATAATTTTAAGCACGTGTCTGAGCTTGAGTGTTCGGATGGTAATTTAGAAAAACTCGCAAACGAAGTTGATGTAATATTTTTAGCGCTGCCTCACGGTATTGCTTCAAAGCAAGTTAATGTTAAAATTCTCGAAAAGTGCAAAGTTATAGATTTAGGCGCTGACTATAGATTGAAAAGCAAGGATGTATACGAACATTGGTACAATACCAGTCACGAAAGTGTCGACTTGCTGGCGAATGCCGTTTATGGACTTTGTGAAGTTCATCGTGATGCGATAAAAAAAGCGTCACTTATCGCTAATCCCGGATGCTATACAACTTGTAGTATTTTGTCGCTCATGCCATTGGTGAAAGAAAAATTAGTCGATTTAAATACAATAATTATTGACGCAAAATCAGGTGTCAGCGGTGCAGGAAGAAGCTTAAATATTGATACGGCATATTGTGAATGCAATGAAAGTATCAAGGCATATAAAATCGCATCGCATAGACATACCCCTGAAATTGAGCAGGAATTGTCGTTGGCTGCCGGCAGCGACATTACATTGTCGTTTACGCCGCACCTAACACCAATGAATAGAGGTATTTTAGCTACGTGTTATGCGAAGCTTACTCAAAAAGTTGATTATAATGCAGTGAAATCAATATATGAAAAATATTACGGAAACGAATATTTTATAAGACTGACCAAAGAAGGTACTTTCCCTGAAACACGCTGGGTGAAAGGTACTAACTTTGTTGATATTGGTTTCAGTATTGATAGTCGCACGAATAACATTATTGTTGTGGGTGCAATAGATAATTTAATAAAAGGTGCTGCCGGGCAAGCTGTTCAAAATATGAATATTTTGTTTGGTTTTGATGAAAAAGCAGCCCTTGATATAGCCGGGGTTTTTCCGGGGTAGGAACGTACCCCTCACCCCAACCCCTCCAACCCGGTTGGCGCGGCTCCCGCACCGGGGCGAGGGGCAAAATAAAAAATGACGATTGAAAGGACAAATGAATTGAAAACACTTGATACAGGAATTACGAGCCCGAAAGGTTTTAAAGCAATAGGCGGACATGCCGGCATCAAAAAAGTCAAAAAAGATTTAGCAATAATTTGTAGCGAAGTGCCTGCATTATGCTCGGCTGTGTTTACTAAAAATATAGTAAAAGCCCCGCCATTGGTGTTATGTCAGGAGACATTGAAAAAAAGCGGGTTGATAAGCGCGATTGTTATAAATAGTGGTAATGCCAACTCTTGCACGGGTGAGCAGGGCTATAAGGATGCTGTAGCGACTACTGAGGTGCTTGCGCACGAGTTGAATATAAATAAAAACTCAATTCTTGTGACCTCTACAGGTGTGATTGGCGTTTTTCTGCCGATGGAAAAAGTTATTGCAGGGATTCGCAAATTTGCATCGGAATTATCTAATGCAAACGACGCCGGATATTCCTGTGCTGAAGCTATTATGACGACTGATACTTTTGCGAAAATCGTCACCGTAGAAATAGATATTGACGGTACGCCTGTCAAAATTTCGGGTATCGCCAAAGGTTCAGGCATGATTGAGCCGAATATGGCTACTATGCTTGCGTTTTTGACGACTGATGCTGATATTACACAAGAGCTTCTGAACAAAGCATTCAAAAGCTGTATTAACTCATCGTTCAATATGATTAGCGTGGACGGCGAAACCAGCACAAATGATATGGCCGTAATTTTAGCCAATGGTATGGCTGAAAACCCAAAAATTAGCACTGAAAACGAGAATTATATTAAATTCAAAAAGGCCACCGAGTATGTTTGTACTGAGCTTGCAAAACTTATTATCAAAGATGGCGAAGGCGCGACAAAGTTTTTGGAAGTTTGTTTGAGCGGTGCTAAAAGCGACGAGGATGCAAAAATTTTGTGTAAAGCCATCATCAACTCAAGTCTTGTGAAAACGGCATTTTTCGGTGAAGATGCGAACT
>JAVBNU010000050.1:0-29228 GCA_031551265.1 Candidatus Gastranaerophilaceae bacterium | reverse complement strand
CAGGCTACTTCGTGAGCAGCATAGGGTTGGACGAGGAAACAATAAGACGATATGTCGAGATGCAAGGACACCAGGATTCAGGACAGCTGAAAATTCAGCTGTAAACGAAAGAACCCCGGCTTTAGCCGGGGGTATCTATGTCATCGCGAGGGCTTCAGCCTGCTCTGCCTCACAAAATGATACTCAATCATTTTGTGAGGGGTAGATCCAGTCTCATGATTTTCTAGATTGCAGCGCTCATTCTGCGAACTCGCTCGCAATGACATAAATTGTGTAACAAATTATTAATACCCATACCAAAATCTAGCAATAAAATATGTATTTTGACCTTTTTAAATATATAATAGTGTGACTTTAAGGTAAAAGTGATAGGAGTCTAAATGACAATAGGTTCTGCTCGTATGGTTAATAATATGGCCGCCCAAAATCTAAATCCCGCTCAGGAACAGCCGCAACAGGGCGGAGGAATACTGCCGTTGGTGGTTGCAGGAGGCGTTGCTCTGGGTATCGGAGGTGGCGCGATTGGTGCAGGTGTGGGCGTAGGTGCCTTGACACAATTGCCCTTTCATCCAAACGCGCAAGATCTTATCGTGACATACGCCTCAATAAGAGACACTAAGGACAGCTTTTTGGACGAATTCAAAAAGACAAAACTTCAACAAGCTAAAGATGGAATGATAGCTATTTCGGCAGATGACGCCAGGCTCCTCGGACACGGCACAGAAGCGACTAACATCTCCAAAGAATGTTTGGAGAATTTAGTCTCAACTCACAAAGCTGAGACACTGGCACATAAATTCTCACTTCATGAACTTAAAAGTGATTTAATTAAAGAAGTTTTTGAAAAAACTGATGAAGCTAAAGCTTTAGGCGCCGCGGCCGGCAGGGCAGGAGGGGTTGTTAATGAAGAACTTTTTAACGAAGCCCATCAACTCGCAAAAACACAGAACAATAAAAAAACACAGACATTGTTGCGCGCTATTGAAATGGTAGAAGAATCAAAGGCAAAAGGCATCCAAAACATGCCGGAAGCCATTGCAAAGGCAGCAACTGAGATTGCGACAGCTAAAGGCAAGCCTGTACCGGCTGCCAATGAAGCAATGAAACCTATTTATGAAGCGATGGCATCTGCTCGCAGGTCTTTAAGAACAATGCACATCTCTCAGGGTGCAATAATGGGTGGGCTGGCTGTACCGGCTGCATTTTGCGCCTATATGGCATATCGTTTCTTTGCACCATCAGGTAAAGCGACTCAGCCGACACAAGCATAAGCTCACGACGTCATTGCTTTTGTCACTCCACGACATTAAACATTGAATTATACTTGTATCGTGAATAAGTGGAGTATCATGCTCACAAGCTATTCTGATAGCCCTCTTCTTTACGTTTAAATTACAGTAAGACGACCTACGTTATGGGCTGGCGTAGTGCTGAATTCCGGTGCGTGGGACGCACCCTACACCTAAATTCGTATGATGCTGCTATTTCTTCGATTTCAGTGCTTCTTTGGCACGCAATTGACGATGGAAAGTAATAGCAAACCTATGCGCTTCGTCACGTATACGCTGGAAAAAATATAATGCTGTTGAACTTGTCGGAAAAATCACAGGCTGTGACTTCTTTGGTAAAAATACCTCCTCGAGCCGTTTGGCAAGTGACACGATATCTTGATTCTTGATTTCAAGCTTATCAAAAATCTCCATAACTGATGATAGCTGTCCTTTGCCACCGTCAATAATTATCAAATCAGGAAATGGCTTACCTTCTGCCAATAACTTTTTATACCGACGCTCAACAACTTCTTGCATAGATTTGAAATCGTCAGGCTTACCGATTTCCAGTGTTTTAATTTTGAATTTTCTGTATTCTGACTTTTTCGGCATTCCGTTCTCAAATACAACCATCGAAGCAACAGTATTTGTACCTTGAATGTGTGAAATATCGAAACACTCAACAAGATGTGGGAATTTCGACAACTTTAACTTTTCCTGAATATAAGAGCCAATATCGTTGTAATCATTTTGGATTTCTACTAATTTGTTCAATTTCAGCTTATTCAAATATGCGTCAGCATTTTTTTGTGCAAGTGCAAGCAATTCTTTGTCTTTTTTAGATTTTGCCGGTTTGAGTTTCACGTTTCCCTTAATCTTATTGCTCAACCACTCGCTGTAGACTTCGTTATCTTCATCGGATAATTTGGTCTGCAACACAATTTCAGACGTTATGTCAAGATCACTGTTGAGTTCATAATATTCGCGCAAAAACGACAGCATAATTTCTTGCTCTGAATTCCCATCAACATACTGATATTCAAAATCTTTTTTTTCAATCAGCCTGCCGCTGCGAATTTGTAAAAGAGTGACAGCTGCAGTCGAGTTATCATGGACAATTGCAATGATATCCTGATTAATTTTTGTGTTTTCAAAAATAACTTTCTGACGTTCAACTGTTTTTTGTACATCATAATAACTGTCACGGAACCTCGCAGCTTTCTCGTACTCCTGATTTTTGGAATAGTATTCCATTTGTTTTTTGAGTTCATTAACAAGTTCATTTTGGCGTCCTAGTAAAAACAATTCAACGCTTTTCAAAATTTTGCCGTATTCTTCGGGTGAAATAAATCTTTGACAAGGTGCGCTGCATCGTCCAATTTGGTGGTAAATACAGGCACGGCTTTTAAAACGAGGTGTTTTGCATTGTTTGAGCGGGAAAAGTTTTTTGATTAAATCCAAAGTTGCATACATTGCACGCCCGTCAGTATATGGGCCGAAATATTTTCCTTTAATCGGATTTTTATTACGCTTGCGTGCCACAATAATTCTTGGATATTCTTCATCGGTAAACACAAAATACGGGAATTTTTTGTCGTCTTTTAACAAGATGTTATATTTAGGCTTATGTTTTTTAATCAGGTGTGATTCTAAAATCAAAGCTTCAACTTCGGTATCTGTAATGATAAATTCAATCTTTTTTATTTGTGGCACCATAACGCACAGTTTTGCACTGTCGTGGTTTTTATTAAAATAGCTGCAAACACGTTTTTTCAGGTTTTTAGCCTTGCCAATATAAATGATTTCGTTCTTTACATCATAAAACTGGTAAGACCCGCTCTGCTCAGGTAAAAACTTTAATTGTTCTTTAACATCACTCATAATAATTCAATTATATCATCTTTTGAGATATTAAATTTTCGAATGGAATACTTCGGCAGCTCAATCACACAATCACAATCCTCAATTCGCGGCAAAACAAGATTGGGTTTTATGTTTTCGTACGTTTTAATAACCCGCGAGTCACTGTTAATGTATAAAACATCAAAATTAAACTTCATTCCTGTAGTATGAACTTGCGAACAAGGCTTCAATATAAACGCATCATAAGTATCAAATTCACCTTTGTTCAATAGCCCTAAAGCCCGTCTGAATTTGTTTTTAGCCAAAATTGCATTTTCAGCAATTGTTTTTTCTTTCGTTGCGTTCCATATTTTCATCGAAACTCTCAATAATAGTCTACAATTTGTAGACTTTAAATTAACTACTACATTTGTTATAATAAAAATTAAGATATAAATCAAGTTTTCTGGATCAATAATAATATTAAGGTTTTACATCGCTAGCAAAGGATTTGTTATGATACTTGAATACAAAGTGAATGAAATGCACGTTGAAGCAGCGTGGCTAAAGACTCTCTACGATTTGGTAGAAGAATTGAATTGCAAATGCAAGACATATATTGATGAGTCTTACAATCGAACAATGAGTAATTTTACGCGAGTGCGTACAATTGAAGTGTACGGCTCAGACACAATGCTGAGCTGGTTAAAGCTGCGCATGGAACGGTATATCCACTTTATTTCGTCTTTTAATGAAAAGCCTGAAATTAATTCAAGCTTTAAATCAGAATAAAAACAAAGCCGGTTGTTGAAGCCGGCTTTTTAATGAATAAGATTGAGTTTGTTATTAATAATTTTCGCATTTCACGAAGAAATAAGCTTGAGGGTGAGCGCATACCGGACATTTTTGCATTGCTTCTTTAGTTTCCACAATATAGCCGCAGTTGCCGCATTCCCAGCGCGCTGCTTCATCACGTTTGAAGACAGTATTACTTTCTACACTTGCTAATAATTTTTCGTATCTTGCATCGTGTTCTTTTTCGATTTTCGCAACATTTTCAAATAAGAACGCAATATCGTTAAAGCCTTCTTCTTTTGCTACTTTTGCGAAGCCGGGGTACATATCTGTCCACTCGTAGTGCTCGCCTGCTGCTGCGTCTTTGAGGTTGGTCATTGTATCAGGAATTCCGCCGCCGTGTAATAATTTGAACCAAATTTTAGCGTGTTCTTTTTCATTATTTGCAGTTTCTTCAAATAGTCTTGAAATCTGAACATAGCCATCTTTTTTAGCTTGTGATGCATAATAAGTATACTTATTTCTTGCTTGTGACTCGCCTGCAAAAGCTGCCATAAGATTTTGTTCTGTTTTACTTCCTTTAAGTTCCATGTTTCTTCTCCTTTATTTTTCTTCTAAACAGTGCTTACAAATACCACATATCTGTAAATTAATATTTTTTACATCGCCCATTTTGTATATATCTTCAGGGAGCATAATATTTTCATCGACGTGAATGTCCGCTATTGTGCCGCATTTTGTACAAATAAAATGATAATGCGGTGTCAAATCAGCGTCAAAACGTGCCCTCTGAAGTTGGCTGTCCACGCGGAATATTACGCCTAATTCTGCAAATGTATCTAATGTCCGATAAATTGTGTCTAGTGACAGGTTTGGTATTCTGGATTTCAACTTATAAAAAAGCATTTCAGCATCGGGATGCTCTTTTGATTGAAAAAGTTCTTTAAAAATTTCAATGCGCTGATCAGTAATACGCATATTTTTGTCTTTGCATATCTTTTTAAGCTCTTTGACCTTTTCCTCAAGTTGATTACCCATAAACCTACTTTCTTAATAAGAAAAATTCTTAATAAAATTATATCATTTTAATTATTTTTTGCAAGTAGATTATAAATTGTATATAGTGATGTCATTTGCAGAAAAAAAATTGTAAAGATCAAATAATTAGTTACATACTATAAAAGATCAAATGATGCCTTCGCCCCATTGCGGGAGAAGGCAATTTTTCAGCTTGAGTTTGTGACGAAAGCTAGAAAAATGGATGAGGGGTACAGAAAGTATTAACACAGTATGTACCCCTCACCCCAACCCTCCAACCCGGTTGGCGCGGCTCCCGCATCGGGGAGAGGGAGTTTTTTAAAAATCATGTAACTAATTATTTGACATGTACAGCCATAACACAATGCGGAAAAGATGATTATTTACAAAAAAAACGATGAGATTATTCCTCATCGTGGTTGTTGATTGGGTCGCATTAAGCTATAGGGATTAATGATACTCCTCCTTAGACTCTGTGTACATGCACTTTGTAGCAGTTGCAACGTTTTGTATTATGCTTTTTGTGTGCTTGTTTGTGATGTTTTCCATGTGAATGGTTAACTTGGTGATAGCCGGCATGAGCTTTGTGATGACCTTTTGAATGGTGAGCCGGTGCTGCCATAACTGTGCTTGTCGCAAATACTAAAACCATTAATGCTAAAATAATCTTTTTCATACTGTATCTCCTTTTTTAAGTACCGTTTTTTGAATGTACTTACTATAACGAGATAGAATATTTTTTGTTCAAATTTGAATTTAACCTTTTATAGAAAAAAGTGTTCAGATATGCTAGAATACTGCTATGGACAAAAAAATTGACGAAATTGCACAAAAACTAAAAACAGCTTTAAAAAATCATTTTGATGATTTTGAAGGTTTGTATCTTTATGGCTCGCAAGTCACGGGTAAACAGACTGAAGATAGCGATATAGATATCATTGCAGTGCTTAGTGATACCGACAATAAAGAAAAACGCTATACAATTTGGGGCATAGTATCACAACTTGAGTATAATTATGATGTTTGTATCGATTTGCACCCGATGACTCGATATGAATTGGAGCAAAATTACATATTTCACAAACAGGTTGTAGACAAAGGAATATATTATGACGCAGCCTAAATATAATTAAATCAGCAAAAGATAGTATTGATGATGATAACCTTGAGGCTGCGCTAAATAGAATTTATTATGCTATTTTCTACATAGTTACAGCCTTGTCATATAAACATGATTTTACGACTTCTAAACATTCACAATTGAGAAGCTGGTTCAATAAAAAGTTTATATATGAAGATAAGATTTTTGATGATGAAATGCTTAAAATATATAATAACACCTTTGAATACAGACAAAAAAGTGACTACACAGTGACCTATATCCCTGATTTAGAAACAGTTGAAAATTTGTTGTTGGATGCTGAAAAATTTGTTAAAAACGTAGAAAAAATAATTTACTTATAACTTTCCAACATTTTGTATAAAATATCGCTGCGCGACTGATTATTCAGGTAAAGTGGCTGTTGAGTTTTCTCTGCATTTGCTTCGTTTTCTTCAAAGGTAGGTTTTTCAGTTCTATAAAAAATACCAATCGGCAGCTTATCTTTTTCCAGAGATTTTTCAAATGCTTTTACTCTGTCGGCTGGGTTATGTGTTTCATCAAGTTCATAGGTTTTATTTTTAAACCAGTCATAGGTATTTGTTATGTTAAAAGTCACGCAAGGCGAAAATACGTCTAAGAGTGAAAAACCTTTATGATTTATGGCTTCTTTCATCATTGTTTTCAAATGTGGTTGATTTTGACAAAAACTTCGACTCACAAACGCACAATCCAGAGCGATAGCTGCACTAATCGGATTGAAGTCTGATTTGTAAGCCATTTCATTACCTTTGGGTTTTAAGTCATAATCTGAGGTCGGCGAAGATTGCCCTTTTGTTAATCCGTAAACCATGTTGTTACCGACAATGACTGTGATGTCTGAGTTTCTGCGAATAGCATGCAGGAAATGGTTACCGCCTTCGCCGTAGATATCGCCGTCGCCGCTGATAACTATTACTTTTAAATTTTTATTTGCAACCTTGATACCGGATGCAGCAGGTATTGCTCTGCCGTGCAGGCCGTTAAAGTAGTTAGTGTTAACATATTGAGGCGTTTTAGCTGCTTGACCGATACCTGAGACAAGGACAACATCCTTCGGCTCAAACCCAAGCTCTTGCAAGACTTCTTTCAATGCTTTAAGTATTAAAAAGTTACCGCAACCGGGACACCAGGCAATATCTCTGTTTATTTTTTCGAAATTATTCATTGATTGTTGCCTCCACAGCTTTTATCAAATCTTCAACATTGAACGGGTATCCGTTGTATTGCAGGATTTTATGCTTTATATCATATCCGGTCTGCAATTTTATTAACTTTGCGAACTGTCCTGTTGCATTGTTTTCTATTGATATAATTTTTTTATTTTCTTGCAAATAATCGGATATATTGTCAGGCAGTGGGTGTAACTGCGTAAAATGTAACATCGCAACTCCACTAAGCCGATCTATCACTTCTTTTACAGTGCTGTAAGTCGCCCCCCAACTAATGAGGAGTGTATGGTAGTTTTCATCTCCAAAAAATTCAGACTGTAAAATTTCTTTTTTGATTTCATTCATTTTACGCAAACGCTTGTCTACCATATTTTTACGATTGATAGGGTTTTCCTCAATTTCTCCGACTTCATTATGCTCGTCACTATCTACACAAACAAAACCGCTTCCGAAAGCAGGAACACCTCTTGGCGAAATGCCGTTGTCTGTTATTTGATAGCGTTTATATTCAGGTGCAGTTTCGACAATATAATTTTGCGGCTGATTTTCAGGCAGCTTAAAAGTGTCACTTGTAAAATATGAATCAATCAAATACTGGTCAGATACAATAAATACAGGAACCTGAAACTTATCGGCATATTCAAATGCTAAAGCTCCAATTTTAAAGGCATTTTCAGGCGTTGAAGGTGCAAAAACAACACGTGGAAATTCGCCATGTCCCGAATACAAAACTAATTCCAAATCAGCCTGTTCAGTTCTTGTCGGCAATCCTGTAGCCGGCCCCGGGCGTTGTGCAACATGGATTACCATCGGTGATTCCAATATCCCGGCAAGACTCACAGCCTCACACATCAGCGCAAAGCCACCGCCTGATGTCGTAATCATCGCTCTAGCGCCTGAATACCACGCTCCAATCGCCATGTTAATGACCGCAATTTCGTCTTCACACTGCTCAGCGATGATATTCAGCGATTTGTCTGCGTGTGATAGAAACTCGTACAAACCCGCCCCCGGGGTCATTGGATAATAAGAAATAAAATCACATCCTCCTGCAATACAACCTAAACCCAGGCCTGAGTTGCCTGTCAAAAGGAGTTTTTCTTTTACTTCGTCTTTACGTTCAATTTTTATATTTAAACCTATAGAATTTTTTATTTCCTGCCCCTTAGTGCGCCCTTTTTTTAGCGCTTCCAAGTTAATTTGAATTATCGTTTCGTCTGAAAAATTTTGTCGAATAATTTCCTCTGCCAACGCCTCACCAAAATTCACCAAGCCGCAAATTACGCCTACAGCAACCGTATTAGCTGTAATTTTGTTACCTACCTCGGTTGCTAATGCACCAAAATCAATTTCAATCGACGCACCTACTTCAACGCCTTCGGTGGTAATATTTTTATCACAAATTACAACAGTATTTTTGTGTATACGCTCTTTTAAATGTTCTACGCTTCCTTTTGTAAGCGCCATTAGAATGTCGATGCCGCTATGAAATCCGTTTTTTACGTCTTCTGAAAGTCGTATTGTGGTGCAATTTATGCCACCACGAATGCGTGATTGGTAATCTTTCACGGAGCTTGCGTAATAATTATGTTTTTTTGATATTTTTAATAAAATATCCTGCACCGTCTCAACACCCTGTCCTGCTTGAGCACAAATGGCTATTTTAATTTCTTTTTCGATGTCGTTCATTTTATCATTCTAAATAGAGCCAATAATAGCTTAATACGACAATCGGCTATAGTTGTAGGGTAAGTTTCTAAGCTCATTCTTCAATATGTAGCCGCCCCGGACATGAGATTTTGAGCATAGTTAGAGATTGTGCATGCACGGGGTCGCATATATGGCAACTATGAGTTCCCGCATATTAACGCTTCATGTATATTGCTAAAATTGAGCTGCGGGACGGCATAAAGTTTACCTTGATTTTTATAGCTCATGTAACAATTTATTTTAGCCAGTAGCAAAAAAAATCATGTTTCGTTTTAAATAGTTATAGACGCTTAATTGAGAAGGGGTGAAATATGAAAATATCGTGTATACGTAATATCAAGTTTGGTGTTGTGGATAAACGTTCACAAGAAATATTTGCCGAGCAAAAAGCAAAAACGGATGCTAACGGGAAAAACCCATATCTAAGAAGCCAGGAAGAAGGCAAAGCGCTTATGAAAAATGCTTATACCACAGAACAATATGATTTAGACGTAGATTTATTCAAAAAAACCGACAAAATGGTTTTCTTAGCGCGTATGGACACCCAAGGTCATGAACGTATCAAAGTATACCAATACGTTGGTGACGTGGCACCTCTCAACGGCAAAGTTGATATGCAAATGCCATCGTTAGTGAAAAAAATCAAAAGTATGGTTAACTAACAGTAAATAATTTCAAAATCTAAATTTAATGATTTTTTGTATTGTTCTCGCATGAAAAATATCTTATCCGCTTTACTCAAAATTATGAATTTTATTTCCGGGTAAATTGTTTGTAAAAAATATATAAAATTGTCTATTCTATCATTGTTATCAATATACGTGTTCGTGATTTCCAAATTTAGATTATGAGCAGCCAAAATTAATGGGTAAAGTTTTTTGTTGAAGTTTGTTATATTTTCCACTTCACTGTTATCTCTTGTTCTCACATAAATAGCTGTTTTCGTCATATAACCTGCAAAAAGTTTTTAAATAATTCCACTTTTATGATTATTATTTAGTATAATACTCTAATTTTATCATAAATACTACTAAATTATACATGCAATGGTCATTAATTTTTCAGAAAAATAATGATAACGTTAAAATATGAGTAAAATAAAGAAAATTCTTGGCGAACGACTTAAAAATTTGAGATTGAAAAGAAATTTAACTCAGGAAGTCCTTGCTGAAATGGCGAAATTAGACCAAAGAACCATAAGCCACGTGGAAAATGGTCATTCCTTATCAATCTCATCTTTGGAAACACTTATAAGAGCGCTAAACGTTGATGTGGCAGATTTTTTTGAGTTAAATATAGTCGATAAAACTGATGCTGAAATAATCAGTGAAATAACGACAACTATTCAAACTCTCTCGAGTGAAGAATTACGAACGTACTATAAAATATTAAAATCACTAAGTTAAATATTATGAATATATTTAAACTTCTGCAGTAATTTGTTCTGACAATTCTCTAATAATGTCCTCAACATCAATGCGCATCATCGGGCTGTTATCGTCTTTTTTCAAATAAACTGTTTTAATTCCAGCCTGAACGATAAAGCGCTTACAAAGTATGCAAATAAAATCATGTCCCCAAATATACATACTTGCATTTTGGCAGCGGTCTTGGCCTGCCTGAATAATTGCATTTTGCTCTGCATGAATACTGCGACAAGTCTCATAGCGTGTGCCTGAAGGGATTTTGTTTGCTATACGATAGCAAAAACCTAACTCATAACACGACGTTACTTTAGAAGGCACACCATTGTACCCTGTTGCCTTAATTTTGTGATCGTCGCCGACAATTATCGCACCAACACGCGCACGTATGCAATTCGAACGCGTTGAAACGGTTTTTGCTATTTCAGAAAAATATTCATCCCATGGTTTTATCATTATTTGAATCCTTTAATTGTTTAAACTGTGTATCGGCGCAGGAATACGCCCACCACGACGCACAAAACCCGTTGAAGACAGTTGATTGACAGGCATAATCGGCGCTTCACCTAATAGGCCGCCATATACAGCATAATCACCGACTTTTTTATTCGGTACAGGTATAACCCTCACCGCAGTCGTCTTTTTATTAATCATACCAATCGCCATCTCGTCAGCTATGATGCCAGAAAGCGTATCTACAGGTGTATCACCCGGTATCGCTATCATATCAAGCCCAACCGAACAGACCGAAGTCATAGCCTCAAGCTTATCAAAGGTCAAATATCCGGCCTTAGCCGCCTCAATCATGCCGGCATCTTCCGAAACAGGAATAAACGCGCCTGACAGACCACCGACGTACGAACTCGCCATTATGCCGCCTTTTTTAACAGCATCGTTAAGCATAGCAAGCGCAGCTGTGGTACCATGCGCCCCAACATGCTCAAGCCCCATAGCCTGAAAAATACCTGCCACACTATCACCTATCGCAGGTGTTGGCGCTAAAGATAAATCAATCACGCCAAATGGTATCGCCAAACGCTGTGCGAGTTCGCGCCCGATTAACTCGCCTGTTGTTGTGATTTTGAAAGCTGTTTGTTTAATTTTATTCGCTAATTCGCCCATATCAGCGTTTTTAGGCAAATTTTCCACCGCAGCACGCACAACACCCGGACCAGAAACACCGATGTTCAAAGCACACTCAGGTTCGCCAATACCGTGGAACGCACCTGCCATGAATGGATTATCACCAGGTACGTTACAGAAACATACAAGTTTCGCTGCGCCAATACCATCTTTGTCGGCTGTTAGATTGGCTGTTTCCTTAATTATTTCGCCCATTTTCAAGACAGCATGCATATTTATGCCTGCTTTTGAAGTGGCTAAATTTATGGATGAACAGATTTTATTTGTACTGGAGAGTGCCTCAGGAATACTATTTATCAGCGCCAAGTCGCCTTTTGTACATCCTTTTTCAACCATTGCAGAAAAACCACCGATAAAATCAACTTTAACTTCTTCGGCAACTTCATCCAAAACTTTCGCTAAATAAACATAGTCGAGCTTCTTGCAAGACTCACCCACCAAAGATATTGGCGTTACGGCAATGCGCTTGTTTACTATAGGTATTGAGTATTCGTCCTCTACTTCTGAGGCATATTCGTATAAGTTTTTGGCGTAGCGATAAATTTTTTCTCTAATTTTATCGCCGACAACTTTGTAGTCCTCATGCATACAATCTCTCAGACTCAACGCAAGCGTTACTGTTCTGATATCCAAATTCTGGACTTTTATCATATTTATCGTTTCAAGTATCGAATCAGCGTTAAAAAGTGTCATTAAATTAATTCCTTAGATTGTGTGCATTTTGTCAAAAATTTCTTTTTTCTGTATCCAGATTTCCATACCAAGTTTTTTGCCGGCCTCAAGCAAAGCCTCTTTAATTTCTTTAAAAGTGTATTTTGATTCGCTTATATCACCCAGCAAAATCATCATGAAACAGCCCTGCATAATAGTTTGGCGAATATCTTCGATATTTACGTTATATTTGCATAAAGTTGCTGTTATTTCGGCAACAATACCAATTTTGTCCGAACCTGAAATCGTTACAATAATTTTTTCTTCTTTAGTCATACGCCACCTGATTTATAAATAATTAATTACAACTTTATTTTATTATTAAATCGCACATATAGCAAATTATGTAGGAATATTTACGTAATAAATAATGTAGCAGGTGCGTTTCACGCACCGAAATAAATGGTGCGCATGACGTACCCTATAGCTGCTGTACCCCTCACCCTGCCCTCTCCCGCAATGGGGAGAGGGTTCAAATATATACCTGAAAGAAATATTTGATTATTTTTTGATTTTATTCTATAACTAATAATATGAGAAAATAGCTCAGTTGCCCAAATAAAGTAGGGTGGGCTATTTACCCACCGAATTGCAAAATCGGTGGCGTTGTGAGGAATGTACCCCTCACCCCAACCCTCTCCCGCACTGGGGAGGGGGAGTAACTTAAAAACTGACAACAAAAAAAACCATGCGGAAGTAGCTCAGTTGGTAGAGCGTCTGCCTTCCAAGCAGAATGTCGCGAGTTCGAGTCTCGTCTTCCGCTTTTTTAGTGGAGTAAATAGAGTGTGGGATTTTTTAGAATTATTAATAACTCCGTTTCTGGAGGGCTTATCTTATTGTAGGGATAGGGCAAGCGCAGGCTGTATTATTCGGACGATGATAATCGTATTAGCAATTGTGGGAATAATTTACGCTTTCGCAAAACAGATATTTTAGCGCAATCAGCCTTTGTGAAATTTAGTAAAAACTTGCTTGACAGTTGGCTTGAATAACACGGATAATATTAAAAAAGGGGTAGGTATGTCAGTCACGAAAGAGCGAGTAATAACGCCAAATACAAGGCAGCAGGAGTGTATAGCTAATATAGACAGCAAGATTATGGTGCTTGCCGGCCCGGGAACAGGTAAAACTTTTACGTTAATTCAACGTGTAAAAGCAATGATTGAGAGAAATGTCGAGCCTGAGTCCATTTTATGTCTGACTTTTTCAAGCGCAGCAGCAGCTGAGATGAAAAACAGGCTTGTAAAAGAAATAGGATACAGTGCCGCAGGTGTCGCAGTATACACATATCACTCGTTTTGTATGGATTTGATAAAAATGTATCCTGCACATTTTCAATTAATGGATAATTTCAACTTAATTGACGCAACTTCACAGCGAAACATCATGATTGATGTTATCGAATCTTGCGACATAGAACACTATCGTTCTAAAACAGGCGATATTGCTTATGCCATAACGGATATACTTAAAGGCATTGATAAAATAAAAACGAAAAAAATAACAAAAGATGCATTTTTCGAAGGGCTCAAAACACACCCTGATTTTGAAGGCGGCCTCAGATCTTTGCAAGCTGAACTAGATGAGAGGATTGCACAAGGAAAAACTCAAAACAAAACTATTATTAACAATATTGAATCGTGCAAAAAACGTATCGGAAAAGCAAAAGAGCTTTGGGAAATATACTCAAAGTATCATAGAAAAATGCTCGAGAAAAATTTTATTGATTTCAATGATATGATTAACTTTGTCATCGATATTTTTGAAGAAGATTCAAAATTCCTCAAAGAAGTTGCCGGGCCTTACAAATACCTTCTTGTTGACGAATATCAGGATACAAACACATTACAAAATAAAATAATTTTTAAACTAATTGAAGGCTCAGACGAAAAAAATGTTTTTGTTGTGGGTGATGATGACCAGATAATCTATGGGTTTCAAGGCGCAGAAAGAGACAATCTTGAAAACTTCTTAAAAATATTCCCCGAAACCAAAGTCATTTGTCTTGAAGAAAACAACCGCTCTACTCAAACTATTCTTGACCTGAGTTATGCGGTAATAACACAAGATGAACAAAGAATTGAGAATAACTCTGAGTTTGAAAAGTTCAACATTTCAAAAAAATTAACCGCCAAAAATGCAGCAATAAACGCTCTTGATAAAAAAGTAAAAATGAATATTTTCGGCGATGCAATTCAAGAAAATAATTGGGTTGTCGAAAACATAGAAAAATTGATACTTTCAGCTGAATGTCCCAAAGACAAAAACAATGAGAAACGTTTGAGCGAAATTGCCGTCATTTGTCGTGACAACAAGACATTGCAGGTTTATTCAGAGTTATTAAAACATAAAAATATTCCTCACCAACTATTTAAAGGCAAAAATATTTTTGATATTAAATCAGTGATAATAACATATTCATATTTGAAAGCACTGGGGAATCCTGAGCTTTGCTATGATAAACTTTTTCCTTTGCTGATTTCGCCGCCTTTCAATTTTGAATATGCAGATTACAATTTGTTGCTTGAGAAATGGCATTTTAACCATCAGAGTTTTGTATCAAACATAAAAATAATGCTGGACAAAACCGAATGGCAGAGCAAAGAAAAAATCGAAAAGTTTATCAAAAATTTTGCCGGACTTCGTGAATGTGCAGCAAATGAAAATATTAAAAATGCTCTTATTGAAATCATAAATGTGACAGGGATTTTAGGGTATTTCCTCGAATCTAAAATCAACACAAATGAAAATATCACAGGCCTGAAAAAACTTGTTGAAGAAGCCGAATATTTTGCGAATTTGAACCCAATGTCAACAATGAGTGATTTTATCAAACATTTGGATTACGCAATTGAAAATGGTATAGACATCAACACCAATAAAGCTGAATACATACAAAATGCCGTTCAATTAATCACTTATCACGACTCAAAAGGGCGGGAGTTCGAACATGTTTATTTACCTGACTTAACTAAACGAACCTGGGAAAGCAAACGAAGCGGCAACGAAGCCTCTCTGCCATTCAACGCTGTATGTGATGATGATACAAAAAAATTAATTAAAAAATCAGAACAATTAAAACTGCTTTTCGTGGGAATAACACGCGCTAAACACTCGCTGACTCTCTCATACGCTAATCAAATCGGCGCTGCACCGCAACAATTAACTGAATATATTCCTGTACAATGTCTATCTGATTTTGATGTGCAGACTTTTGAATTTAATCAGGACGAAAATATTATCGAAATCGCCAAAATGCTTTCAGATATTCCGTATTGGAAGGATCAGGGATACATGGAATATATTGCAAATAAAGCAAAAAACATACAACTTAGCCCGACATCGTTGAATACATATTCTAATTGTCCGCGCAATTTCTTCTATTCGCAAATCTTAAACCTTGATATTAAAGAACAAAATTGGGATATGGCTAATTATGGTACTGCGTTTCACTCAGTTTTAGAAAATGCCGTCAAAGAGGCAAAAGAAAATGGCTGCTATGCAAGTGTTGAGAGTATGATAGAATTTTTCAAATCTTCGCTTGCCAAAAAGGCTTTCAGCACGCATAAAGCAAGAAAAGAGTTTGAGGAACGCGGTGAAAATAAATTGTGTGAATACTATCCTAAATTTATCGAAACATCACCTGAAAATATCATCGAACTTGAATATTCGTTTGATAACCTTGAACTGGAGAATGGAATAATTAACGGAAAAATTGACCGTATCGAAAAATTCAATGATGGCACTTACGGTCTGTATGATTACAAAACCGGTTCCGCAAAAGCCAAATCGCAAATCAAAGACGGCGGCACATACGAATCATATCTTAACCAACTTCGTTTCTATAAATACGCGTACGAAAAAATGCATAACGTTAAAGTCTCACAAGTAGGTATAATTTCACCGGAAGATTCTGAAGGCAATGTTGTAATGCAGCTTACCGACCAAGATAATGCATTAATCGAAGAAAAAATTAATACAGCATTTAAACAAATTCATTCTCTTGAATTTGAAGCGCCTGAACAAAATGAAAATCGTTGCAAATTCTGTGGCTACAAACATATTTGTAAGATTGACGTGATTTGATAGTTACAATACTTAATAAAACACCAAAAAACTAACAAGTTTTATTTTTAGGCGTTTTAATATAAGCAATAACAGGGAGTGTAACTATGATTAAAAGTATTGGCATCCAATTAAATAAAAGTATTTACGTAGCAAGCCCCACAAAAACGGCTTCTAACCAGACACAAGATACTAACACCACAACCACGCTCGCAGCAATACCTTATTACCCCTTGCTGTCGTTTAAAGGTTCGCAAAGCACACAACTACTCAAGGATATGAAGAGTAATAATGCCAAAATTAGCACTCTTGAAGAATTGGGGCAATTATCTGATTCTGAAAAACAAAGTTTTATTGACGAATACTGCGCACTAACGGGTTTTCCCAACTTAAAAAAGGTTAA
This sequence comes from Candidatus Gastranaerophilaceae bacterium, assembly GCA_031551265.1. Lineage (GTDB taxonomy): Bacteria > Cyanobacteriota > Vampirovibrionia > Gastranaerophilales > Gastranaerophilaceae > JAVBNU01. The sequence continues at coordinate 12,516 of JAVBNU010000050.1, read as the reverse complement.
TCAAAAAATAGTCAACCACGCAAAAAACGTCACACATACAGCCTCCAAAAAATCCGGCTTACCTGTTTTATGGAGCGGGTATCACAGGAACTGCTCAATTTCTAAAGGGCTTGGATTACCGGGCAGTGATTTAGATGCCCGAGGAATTATCGTCGACGGTGATCAAAGCCAAATAAACCGCTTCAAAGGCGAGTTGTGGAATAATTTTAACCCGCTTTTAGTCAGCATAAGACTAAAGAATGAATTCCCCGATATATTCAGCGTTGACCAGTTGCACGAATGGACAAAATTTATAGACAAAATTGCTCGAGAAAACGGATTGGACAAAAAGACAAAGCAATATAAGAACAATTTAGGCGAAACAAACGATTATAAAAAGGCTCTTATGTTCAATATTGACATAAGAAAAGCCGTCGAAAAATACCCGATCGAAGAATTTAAAAAGCGAGCGCCTTCTATGGTAAGGGAAATTGAACAAAGAAGCGCGAATGAGTCGATTGATATGATACCTATATGGATAACACAATCTATGAGCAGTTGTCTTGAGTCGTTGAGAAGCGGTACTACGCTGATTAATCTTGAAAACCTCACAACTGATCAAAAAGAAAAACTTGAGCGAGTTAAAAACTCATATTTATACAAATACGGAAATATCTGCATGCAAGACGCGAATCACGGCTTAAAACAAAAACTAATTGACAGAAAAATAATCAATCAAGAATGGTTTGACGGCTTGACGCTTGATGAAAAAGTTGATTTTATTTCCAGAATGATTTATGAGTCCTTCAACGAAGATGTACAAATTGAATGTGACGAAGAATACGGCGAGTCGTATGACTATATGTACTACAACGGTGACGGAGTGGATACAGCAAGACAAAACGCATTCAACGCGTGTGCTTAAATTTAGAAAGCTTATTGGCTGACAGCAGTAATTTTGTCTTTTAAGTAAAATTCGACTTTCCCGGTTTTTATGTCGTACAAAGCAGGAATAATCACAACATCGTGCACCTTGACATATTCACTTATTACTTTGTCTTTTTTAACAAGCGCTTGCGCGCCCAAAACAGCGTTGTTTTTTGTAACATTAAGATTCAAGTCGCCTTCTTGCTTTTTAGCGAGGCCTATGGCCGGTTTTACACTGTTTACGAGGCTGTTAATTTCTTTGGTCTGGTGTTTCGGATGTTCAATAGCCGTTTTTACACAACCACAAGATGTATGCCCCATTACTACAACCAATTTTGTTCCCAAATGCGAAACAGCGTACTCAACAGAACCTATAACGTGATGATCCGTGAGATTGCCGGCGTTTTTAATCTCAAATATATCACCCAAACCCGCATCAAAAATATGCTCAAGAGGTACCCGCGAATCAGAACACGAAATAACAACTGCATAAGGAGACTGGCCGTTCGTAAGCTCGTTTAAGCGTTCTATGCTTACATGCGGACGCTTAAATTTCATACTTGTATACCGCACATTTCCTTCTTGTAAAAGTTTTAGCGCTTCCTCGGCGCTCATGCCGGAGTGATGCTCACTTGCAATAGCTTGTACACTAAAGGTTAACAATATAGATAAACTTATTAATATTTTTTTCATACTATGCTCCAAATCTATTTTTCATTTACACCACTAATATACTCTCTTAAAGCGAAATTAGTTAACCCCTAAAAAATGGAATTTTAGATTTGAGAGAAAGAAGCAGTTTTTTTATTTGAGAGCGTTTTATAGCTTTGTTAATGAATTTTCTCTCAGCATCCTCCTTTGGCAATTCAAAATTATTATCACAGTATTTTTTATACAGCTCCATCCACTCAAATTGTGTGTAATAATCCGTATACCTTTCAACATTATTTTCATATTTCAAGTTGTCTTTTTGCGGCTCTAATCCATAAACGCTAAAATGCATCGGATAAAAATTATTCACAAGAAAATGGTCTGATTCCCGCGCTATTTCATCATCAACATGTGTTGAATACTCGCAAGGTACATGTTTGCCGTTTTTAGTGAGCCAGTTCACAATAATACTTTGTTCAGCGTTATAGCGGCTTATTGCAAAAGTATCCGGCTTTATTTCAGTGTGAATTTTAAACCATTCAAACTCCTCGTCTGTCACCAGCGGAATATCGTATAAATTCAACAAATCCTCATACATGCCGAATGCTGCAAAATCTGAAACATGAAATGGCAAGTTAAAATGCTTTGCACGCGGCTTTCTTGTTCCAAACATACAGACCATGATTCGCTCATTCGCGACTTTGTAATTTTCTTCAAATTTGTCGAATTTGCCAAATTTTTCCAAAAAACCATTACCGACCATTAAAAAATCAGTGCGCATTTTCAGCGCATATTTAGTTTTTGCTGCTTTAAGCCCGTTAAGCGAAGAAACAATCTGTCTGTTTATATTGTTTGGCTTACCATCAGGCCTGCCATCCCTTGTTTTCATGCCGGGGTCGTCATTAAAAATAATTTCATCAACCTCAATCCCTTGAGGGACAACCTCACCTTTCCACGTTGAAATAATTATTTTTGCACCCGGTAAATATTTTTTTACACTCACAACAGCATTCTCTACTACTTTTCCACCAAGCGCTCCTTGCAATACAACTGTTATTTCATCATTATTCATTTTTACATTCCCTTTAAATAATCTTTTATGTCAGAATTTCTTGGCAAAGTCACTGCAATACCTGACGGATAAGGGTTCGTTGGAGCAAAGTCATTGATAACAACGCGCGCTGCATGGTTTAGCCCCATCAAAATCGCATATGGTTCTATCCCATTTGCGCTCAATATTGCCTGCAAATCAGCCCTGTATTCTTCTGTTCTGGATGTTGTAATTATGACCTGCGCATTGTTTGCAATCAAATCTTTTATAACTTCAACGTTTTCAGTGAGCATTATCTTATTGTTTGACCAATTAACTGCTCCGTATTTGCCCGAATTTTTCAGCAAAACACCATCTACATCAACAAAATAAGTCCTATAAGCTTTTTGAACAGCCTGCCATTCTACCAATGTGCCCCAATCATTGTAATATGAAGCCTCTTCAAACGTAAACACATGAGCCTTAGACGCAAGAAGATAAGAAATTACATGTGACACAAACATTTCACCTGAAATCCCTTTTTTCAAAAGTTCTAAATAACCTTTTTTGAACAAATTAACATCCTGAAACCCGTAAACGCCAATACATATTATATTTGAGACAACCCGTTTTTCAATAATATCCTCAATAATATTTTGCTCATTTACCACCAAAAAGCTTTTGCCAGGGATATTTGAAATTTCAGCGTGCTTATGAAGGTCATACCCCACAATAAAATTTCTGTCATAAGGCAAGGCAGCGGTCACACAATTATCTGAATCCTTCACAACAAGAGACCCTTCCGTTATTTTCATCTTCTCACAAGTTAAATAAATGGTCTCCGAAGCGCTCGAAGTAAAGTCATCCAACACACAAATTTCAACTTTAGAGTTACCCTTAAACACTTGCGATAAAATTAATCCGGCTTCATACTGTTCATCATGCTGCCTGACAATTGTTATAATAATTCGGTCAAAATCTTTTAAGTCCAAGCCCTCTATGGCTTTTTCAATCATCAAATCTCCGTCAGGATGTGTCAACATCCATTTTGGTTTCATTCCCGGAAATCTGTTCGACTTCCCCGCACAAGGGATTAACAATGTTCTCATAAAAGCACCTCTGTTTTTGTATTCAAAATATTCATCAAACGCAACACCGCATTATTTAAAAATCTCAAAGTCTCATCATCCTTAGCATAAGGATAAATCCTGATTATATTTAAAAGTAAAATATGATAAACCGTTTCCAGTTTTTTCTCACCTGCTTCAGTGCACAAAATTTCTTCCAAAAGCGCCTCTTTGGCGACTTGTAGTCTTAAATTTCTGTTTTGGTCAAAAGGCGAACTTCTGAATGCCCACCCTAACTCTAAATCCTGTAAAAGTTTCGCCACATCAACCATCCAAGAATTGTAAAACGAATCTAAAAAATCTATCAAATAAAGTCTTTTGTCCGAGGTTATCAGAATATTTCCAAGAGTTAAATCACCATGACAAGGAGTTTTGCACACATCTTTCCAGTCATATTTTTCTAAAATCTCAAAAGGCTCCTTTAATAGAGGCAGAGCAAGCGTACTTTTAAGTTGAGCTGTCTTTTGCCCAAAAATCAAAGCTGCTCGCGGGTCAGGAGTGGTACTCAGATAAAGATGTTTGAATAAAACCCTTATAAAGTCAGCTATTTCCACAATTTTTATATTGGAAGAGTACTCAGCCAAAGTTTTTCCATTTACAAATTCCATGTCAAATTGAAAAAGACCACTGACCTCAGATGAACCAAGTACACACGGAGCCGAAACTCTTGCTGTCTGAGTATTCTCAGGAAGTGACGAACAGAACGAACTCTGTTTTTTACACTGTTTTTTTAAGCGCGCATTATAAGAGTGATTCGGCGAAATTTTTCTTACTAGAATTTTGTCTTCACTTTGCATAAGAAAAAGACTACACCCCGAGTACCCTTTTAAAACTTTAAGCAGCTTTTCGATAATGCCTCCTATAGTTTTTAAGCCAAATTAACTATTAATTTTATTCCAAACAATGCAATCCTTATCATCAATTACGCATAAGCAACAATCCAGCGAAGCTTAGTAATTGACAATAAAAAAGAGCCTTTATGGCTCTTTTAAAATGGTGGAGGATAGCGGGATCGAACCGCTCACCTCCTGCGTGCAAAGCAGGCGCTCTACCAGATGAGCTAATCCCCCGTGTGGGTATTTTGTTGTCACGCACCCGCTTTCGCAGGTGATAATCTAGAGGTTGAAGCTAAACGCTTCACTTAGCAAATGAGCTAATCCCCTGTGTGGGCTATTTTGTTGTCATGCACCTGCTTTCGCAGGTGTTTCACATTATTTAGTATATTTAATCAAGCTTATTTGTCAACAAACTTTTTATTAGTCATGTTTAGCTAGGCTTTTCTCATCTTCAAGCTTTGCCTGTTGCTTAAGCCTTTTCTTTCTGCGCATCAAATCAACAAACGCTTCAAGTCTTGTAATATACCCGGCTCTGCCTGTTTGTTCATCCAAAATTAACGGCAGTACAGGAATATCAATATCCTCTCTCATCGAAGGAAAAATATTCTGTGACATAATCTCAGGCATGCACGTAAATGGGCTCAAATGTATCAAGCCGTCTTTACCTTTTTCTTTTGCATAAGCAACATCACTGACAGATTCTATAGCATCCCCGCCAATATCACGTTTCAAGTATGGCTCAGCCAAACGAAATGCACGCTGTATGTGAGTTTCGCCTTGTTGCATAAATTTAGGAAACAATGCATCTTTAATAAAGCCCGAAATAGTCAAGCTGCGATGAACTTCGACCCCCATTCGTCCGAGCTCTTTTTCGATATCTTGGTTGCTAAACTGATCAAGCACGACAAATATTTCGCCTGTGATATCAACATGCAGAACCTCACGATTTTTGTCAATTTCAAGAGATTTAAAATTTTCAATAATTTCTTTTGAAATTTTTGAAATTTCTCTACCCGAATTGGCTTCAGCAATAACATTCAAACCTTTTTTATAAACTTTTTCGGCACTGCCCGGCTTAACTTCGCGCGCTCGATAGTACGAGTATACTTTTTCAATTTTATCAAGCGCAAAAATCATTCTCACAACCAAATAGATACCCGGCAAAAATACAAATGGATTATTTTGTTGTGTGAGGCGGCACAAAAAATTATATACCCCTTTCAATCCTTCATACAACTGAAACTCAATAAAATTAGCACTGTATCCCAGTTCAGCAAGCGCATACTCAAGTCCTTTTGAATACTCTCCCATTCGACAAGTACCGGGGGACGAAATCATAGCAACATAATCAGCTCCACCCTCAATAGCCTCAATCATATTACCGAGTACCAGTTTATATGGCAGACAAATAGCTTCCGGGCTATGCTTTGTACCCAAGGATAAAGAACGTTTACTCGTATACGGTGGTATAAACGGCTCCACACCTATTTTTCTCAATGCGGCTGACCAGGCAATATAAACCGTTCCCATATGAGGGAAGGCAACTTTCAGCTTTTTCTTTTCTTTTTTTTCTTTCATGGCTTTCTTAATCGGGACAAACTATTTGAGTATAAATCCGCCATTATCAGCGTTTTGTATGCATTCACCCTCTATTTTGTTACGCAAAGTTTTAATATATTTATATATATAATCTCTGGGTAAGCTCAAAAGCGTTGCCAGTTCTTTTGCGTATATAATTTTATTTTGATTATTCAAGAAATAATCAAACACAGCTTTTTCACGTGGTGTTAAAGCTTTTTTAAAGCCATATTGTTGCGAGCCGATGCTAACAACTTCATCAGAGATTTTTCTTATGAATTTATCATTATCAATAGCTTTTTTAGCCGGTTCTTTTTTCTCAACAGCTTTATCACTGCTAGGCTTAATTCTCATATTATATTTATCAGCAAGCTCACGTTCTTTCATAACAGCTTTTTGAGCAATGCTTTTAATAGTTTCTGCTTTCGGGCGATATTCCTCAACTGTCATATTATCTATGCTGTTGTGAGGCATAACTTTATCGACAATATCGTTAGTTTCTTTTTCAGTGTTGATACTTTTTCCCAGTTTCGCTGCGTATTCCTCAAGTGTCATCTTCTCAAGCGAACTTCTCCAACGTCTAATCTCTTCCTTAGTCAAAAAATTTGACATACATATTCTCCTTGTCTTACCGAACTATGCTCGTATTAAATTTGTCTTAAACAAATGTATGTATGAACACTGTAGCACAAATAATTTATTGTTGTCTTGAAATGTATACTTTATTTAAATATTTTCGGAAAACTTTACATAAGTTAAACTTTTATGACAAATCCAGTTCGCTTATTATAGGATATATAATAAGAATACCTAATGAAATTTAAATTGGAGCAAACCTTTGGATAACACATCATATACATCCTCTGACAATCTGCATACTCAGTCCTCATCAGTATCTTTGCTAGATGATTACGATAATTATTGCGCGTTGAGTATGTCCTCGCTGCTCGCACAAGGTGAAATACCTTCTGCACACAGACGCATTGCAGATAACTATATGCTTATTAAAAAGATTTATGGTTTTAACTCACTGCAATACCGAATCAATAACGCAGACAAGGCGCTTTTGGCTAAATATGATTTCAATCCTCTCGAATACTGCACCATCAAACAAATTAACGAAGAAATCGAATATCTGAAAAAATGGTCATTCTCCATGGATGAGATTTTATGCAAAGAAGCCGATGAAATCCTCAATATCAGACTTCGTGAACTCAAATTTTTAGTCACAAATAAATACGCAATTGTTTCAAACGAGCTCTACAACGGATATATGGCTCTCGAAAAATATTTCGAAACAATTTCTAAATATTAATTGTTGGGGTAGAAACCCCAACCTACAAACTAAGCGTCAAAGTAGGGTGCGCAATGCGCACCGAAACATGATGGTGCGTGGGACGCCCCCTACAATTCGTCATGCTGAATTTATTTCAGCATCTGTCGATTGGAGAATTTTAATATCCGTTGATGAAAATAGAAAAATAAAAACAACCAAAAGAAACGACTGAAATTATTTTCCTTGTTGGTACAGATTCTGCCCGAGTTGGGACATTTTGCACAAAATCAAAGATTTTGGCAAAAGCAGTCAAACAAGTTCAGAATGACGTTACTATTTACTTCAAATCCACAACTGTCACACCATCGCCACCTTCGGCTTGTGAAGCTGCATATGATTTTTTTGAGTATGGAGAAGTTTTTAAATAATCTCGAATAACTTGTCTTAGTGCACCTGTTCCATGCCCGTGAATTATATAAACAGGAGTTAAGTTAGCAAGACTCGCTTTATCCAAATATATTTCAACCTCATCAAGCGCCTCATCAACTCGCTTGCCACGCAAGTCGAGAGTGTGCGAAACCTCACGTTTAGTATATTCAAATGCCCCTTTTTGGTAGGAATAATTTTTCGCTGCAGGCTGTACAAATTTTTTCTCAAACACAGCCAAGTCATCTTTTTTAACAGTCGACTTTATCATTCCCATAATTACTTGAACATTATTGTTTTTATCAGGCAGTGACATCAGCTCAACTTGCTGATTTAAGCCTTTTATCAAAACTTTGTCGCCGATTTTAACCGTGTCCCAATTAATTTCTTTATATTCCTGAGTAATTTCGTCTTCTTCTTTGCGAAATCCGTCCCGATTACCTCGTTCTATCTCACTCAAGCGCTCAAATGAACGTCGCGCAATTTTTTCACTTTTTTCTTCACGCACCTGTTTCATAATCTCTTTGATTTCTTCACGTGCAGTTTCAACTTCAGTATCATATTTTTTCTTATATATTTGTATATTGCGTTTCTTTTCTTTTTTTAATTCTTCGATTTTTTTGAGATAATCTGCCTTAAGCTCCTCGATTTCTTTTTCATGCTTGAGCGTTTCTTCAGCAGATTTGGAGAGTTCAAACTGCGTTTTTTGCATTTCAATCAAAACTTCAGCCGTTACATCTTTTTCGTTGTAATAAATATCACGCGATTTACTAACAATTTCTTCTTTCAGTCCCAAATTTTTGGCTATTTCTATAGCATGGCTAGCGCCGGGCAACCCAATTTTCAGCCTATACGTTGGCATCAGCGACTCTGTGTTAAACTCAACCGAAGCATTTTCAAAACCTTCGGTCTTGTAACCCATTGATTTTAATTCGCTGTAGTGGGTCGTTATAATTGCAAAAGCGCCTTTTTGTTGTATGTATTCTAAAATAGTTTGCGCAAGTGTAGCACCTTCTTTCGGGTCAGTACCTGCTGTGATTTCATCAATAAAAATAATAGTTTCAGCGTCAGCAGCATTCACAATCTCAATCAAATCCTTCATATGCGATGAAAAAGTCGACAAACTCTGGATTATGTTTTGATTATCACCGATTTCAGCGAATATTTTTTTGAACGGATAAATTTTGACATCATAAGCCGGCACAAACATCCCGGCCTTAGCCATTAAAAGACATAACCCGACAGTTTTTAACACAACCGTTTTGCCGCCTGTGTTTGAGCCGCTTATAATCAATGATTTGAATGTATTGCCAATCTCAAAATCATTTTCGACGATATCTTCGCAAACTCGCATTAAAACAGGATTTCTCATTGCTTTGAGTTCTATAATTTTATTGTCGACTATTTCAGGTAAAGTTGAATCCGTTTTGTTTGCGTATTTTGCCTTGGCAAAAATAAAATCAAACTCTGCAAGCTGCTTTGTCGAAACTGATAATTCATTTGCAAACGAAAAAATTTCCTGACTAAGCGCGGATATTATGCGCTCTTTTTCGGCTTGGATTTTGATGTTAATTTCGCGCAGCTTGTTATTAATTTCGACAAGTTCTTGAGGCTCAATAAAAAACGTCTGACCACTCGCCGAAACATCGTGCACAATGCCTCTAATCTTATTTTTCGACTCAGCTTTAACCTGAAAAACTATACGCTCATCACGCTGAGTATAAATCATATCCTGTAAATGTACCGTAAATGAGCTACTGGACATCAGACGAGAAACCATAGTCTTTATGTTAGTTTCAGTGTCTTTTTTGCTGCGTCTGAGATTTCGAAGCTCAACCGACGCAGAATCCTTGATATCGAGTGCATTATCAAATGTGTTATCTACTTTTTCTTCAAATTCTTTATTTTGATAGAGATTTTTTCTCAATTCAGCAAGTTCAGGAAAATTCTCTGCATTGCGTTCCAAAAAGGAGTGGACAAGTCTGCTAACCCGCAAATTTTTAGTTATAAATAAAATCTCCTCAATTTCAAGGTAGGCCGATTTGCCACAGTTCATGTCGGTGCGTGGGACGCACCCTACTGACTCTACCCCAATATCAGTTATTTTTGGTGGGCAATAGCCCACCCCACAGTTGAGTATATTATCCGTATTGCTGAAATTTTCCAGCGGGAAATCGGAAACGCCATGTACTTTGTCCAAGATTTGTTTCGCTTGGTTGGTTAAAGTCAGTTCATATCTGATTTTGTCGGCATTATCAAATATCTGCGCACCCAAACATTTAGTTTTACCTGTCTCGCTGATGGAAAACTCGCTGATGTATGACAATACTTTATCAAATTCAAGTGTTTCAAATAGATTTTTCATAGAGTCATTATAACACAGGCATTTTATGTAAAAAAATATTAAGTTTACATAGTTTTACTAACAACGTTTTTTTTTTATGGAAGTTATATAATTATAATAAGTTGGGCGAGAATTTATAAGTCATGCACATAAGAATAGACGCATATCAACGCTCTCGAACTAATAACGCTGTTGTGTTAGAGAAGAGTAATAGGAATGAAAAAAGGGCAGAAGTGCCTATCATGCCTGTGGCGCCGTCGAGCATGAATCAATATATTTCGTTTAAAGCTGTAGCTGAACCTTATGAACCTTATATCGAGGTATTTTCACCTTTTGAAGCCGAGTTACATCGGTTTAAGAAATTTAAAAAACTAGAGTTGGATAAATCGCAAGAAGAGGCTATTGAACACTTATACGAAGGTAAACATACCATTGTCTGCGCACCAACAGGCACGGGAAAAACTCTTATTGCTGAATATATTTTAAAGAAAAATCTGGATGAAGGTAAAAAAACTTATTATACAACGCCCCTAAAAGCTCTTACTAACCAAAAATATCTGGATTTTCGTAAAGAATTCGGAGCCAAAAATGTCGGAATTATGACAGGCGACGTAAAGTATAATACTAATGCCCCGATTATAATTATGACGACAGAGGTTTACCGCAATATATGCAAAAACGAGTTCAACAACCCCGTGCAAAAAGAATTAGCAACAGTTGTTTTTGACGAGTTTCATTATATGAATGACAAACAGCGCGGTATGGCTTGGGAAGAGTCACTAATGAACACCCCCGGGCATGTCCAAATACTGGCGCTTTCAGCAACAGCCAGCAACGCTGAAGAGATTACACGCTGGATATCAGGACAGCACCCCGAGCACGCCCTGGGCTTCGTAAACGTATCGTCCGAAGAGCGTCATGTGCCTCTTGTATATTACAGATATGATGTTGAAAAAGGGCTAATGCCTTTAATGAAAGGGGAAGTTAATTTTGCAAAAATTGAGCAGCAACACCGAAATGGTGAGCTGCCTGAGAGAAAACAAAAAGCAATTGTTGAATTATTAAGTCGTTATAATCATGATAAAACGGTACCATTAACTGTTGATGACTGTGTTAACTTCCTTCAACGCAACGTATTCAAAGAAAAAGATACTATGTCGCCGGAAGAATTTAGAACAAAGCTTTTTCAGCTTCACTGCCTACCCAAAAAGATTGATCAATTACTGCCATTTTTTATAGATAAGGACACGCTGAAAATTGCTGTTCCACCGACAGAGATACCGATACAAAATACTGAAAATATATATGGTGACGTTATTGCAGAGTTGCATAATGACGAAAAACTACCTGCAATTATATTTAATTTTTCGAGACGTAAATGCGAAAAACTGGCAAAAGAATTGACAAATAAAGTACATTTATTGGATGCAGAAGAGCGGGGACGTCTTTTTAGAGAAATCGATAAATATAAAACAGAAAATGAAATTACTGACCCGCATTTCAATGAGGACATGCTCTTTAGCGGCATTGCAACGCACCATGCCGGTCTGCTGCCTTCGTATAAAGCTTTTATAGAGCGTTTATTTCAGCAAAAGTTAATAAAAGCGGTATTTGCGACAGATACGCTTTCTGCCGGCATCAATATGCCTGCGAAAACAGTTGTTATTGGCGAACTGGAAAAATATAACGGCGAAAACACTGTTATTTTACCATCAAGTTTATTTATGCAAATGGCCGGCCGTGGCGGCAGAAGAGGGATTGATAAAATAGGCAATGTTGTTGTTATCCCTAAAAGCCCGGCACAAGCTGAATTAGCCTTTAACATGGCAACATTACCTCCCGAGAATATCGACAGTAACTTCAATGCCAGCCACACTACCGTTTTAAATTTCAGTGAAGCATTCCAAAAAGTCAAATATATGCCAAACTATTTGAACAGTACTTTTTACGCGTTTCAGAACGAAGGCAGCATAGAAAAAGTGCAACAGAGATTTAAGACTATATTTGATCTTCAAACTGAGGATGGGTTGATTAAAATTGATTTTGAAAACGATGGCGCTATCACAATTACGCCAAAAGGTCACGTTGCAAAAAACTCCAATACGCTCAACCCACTGCTTCTGAGTAGGATTATAACTGACAAAAGTGTCCTAAAATTGTCAGCCACAGAGTTGGCAGCCTCTATGTATGGCGTCGCTTTTGACAATCTCCGACAACGGGAAAAAAACGTTAATGCCGAACTTAAAAACGTTGAAGTTTTAGTCAGAAAACTTGGTATTATAGACGCCAAGACTTCTTTCTCACCTGCTGCGTTTGTGAGTGGTGATTATCAAAAGTCGTTA
>JAVBNU010000042.1:0-2934 GCA_031551265.1 Candidatus Gastranaerophilaceae bacterium | reverse complement strand
CTGCTTCAACTCGTTTTCAGCAAGATTATTTGTATACAAGCCCTTGATAAGCTTGTACTGCGCCACGTTCGTATCCTGAAACTCATCGACCAGTATATGTTTAAAGCGATTGTGGTACTGCTCCCTAATTTCGTTTTTATTCTCCAACAACTCAACCGTTAACATCAACATGTCGTCAAAATCGATGGCATTATTCGTTTGCAGCTGTTTTTCATATTCTTCAAAAACCTGCGCCATTTTTTCAGTTCTAGAATCACGCGCAAAAGTCGAAAAGATATACGCATCCTGCATTTTATTCTTTGCCGAGCTGATGACCGCTTTGATTAACTTGGGCTGGTAAATTTTATCGTCAAGATTGAACTTTTTCACTGCATTTTTAATAATAGTAAGCGTTTCCGACTCGTCATAGATGACAAAATTCTTGTCCCATTTTTTTTCGTTTTTATTGACGTATTTATCAATATCCATACGCAGAATACGCCCACAAACACTGTGGAATGTACCAACCCACATCCTTTTTACGACATTTTCGCCAAGGATTCTGCTTAAACGCTCTCTCATCTCTTTTGCTGCTTTGTTTGTGAATGTCACCGCCAAAACACTGTAAGGATCGGCGCCATTTTGGATTAAATGCGCAATCCTTGTGGTCAAAACCCTCGTTTTACCACTACCTGCGCCGGCAAGAATTAAAAGACTCCCGTCTTTCTCCTCTACTGCTTCTTTTTGCTCCCCGTTAAGCCCTTCCAGAATATCGTCAAATTTGGCGTTCAATTTTTATTAACTCTTTTAAAAATAATAATTTATGCTATTATTATATTATTAAAAAAATAAAATTTGTACAAAAGTTAATCAGGATAATTAAATGTCAGACGAGAAAGAATTACAACCATCGATAATGGTGCCTTTGGACGACTTAGATACCGTTAGTGAAGAAGATGGCAACACAATGGACCAATTGTCCATGGAATTGGCGACTATTAAACAATCAGCAAAAAGAATTGCTATTATTGGCAGCCGAAATTTACCGATTACACACCAACAATTGATTGAAACGCTTTCAACTGCGCTTGTAAGACAAGGCAACACAATAATCACCAGCGGCGGCTCAAGCGGAACAAACGCTGCAGCGATTCGTGGTGCAATGAAGGCTAATCCTGAAAAACTAAAAGTTATTCTGCCCCAAACCATCGGACAACAACCATCAGACGTTCAAGACCAGCTGATTGGTGTTCCAAATATCATTGAACATCCCGACCGTGCAATGATGACTCTGGCTGACGCAAGCCGTATCTGTAACAGAGAAATTATTGACGATTGTCAGCAGTTAATTTGTTTCCTTTCGCATACTTCAGGCACTTTGCACAAAGCAATTCAGCACGCCGAGGAAACGCACAAAGTAGTTACTGCGTTTTATCTTGATTAATAAATTTTTATAGAGGAAAAAATGGAATATACTCAAATTTTAAGCTATGTACCCACCGTAATTGAAGCTTCTTCAAGAGGCGAGCGTTCTTTCGACATATTTTCACGTTTGTTGCGTGAACGCATTGTTTTTTTGGCTGACGAAATAGATGATGATTTGGCAAACGCAATCATGGCACAGCTTTTACTACTTGATTCTGAGAATCCTGAAAAAGACATTATGCTGTACATAAACTCGCCAGGTGGTGTAATAACGTCTGGTATGGCGATTTATGACACTATGCAATTAATCAAAGCCGACGTGATGACAATTTGTTTTGGTCAAGCAGCGAGTATGGGTGCATTCTTGCTCTCAGCCGGCACAAAAGGCAAAAGAATGGCTTTGCCAAACGCCAGAGTAATGATTCACCAACCATTGGGTGGCGCAAGAGGGCAGGCGACTGATATTGAAATTGAAGCAAAAGAAATCATCAGAATGAAAAATATGCTAAACAAAATTTTGGCAAACAATTGCGGCCAGCCGCTTGAAAAAATTCAGGAAGATACAGAGCGTGACTACTATATGTCTGCACAGCAAACAAAAGAATACGGGCTTATTGATAAGGTTTTGACTTTTGAGAAATTGCCTGACTAGCCTTATGCTGGCGGGCTGGTGAGCCAACCCTACTTTAACGCCTAATTATTCATTGTATTGAACAGCAAAAAAGTTTTAACAATCAAAAAAGCCGGTTATTAGCCGGCTTCTTTTTATACGATAATCATATTCCAATTAATTTTTAGAAAATGAAGTTAATACCAAATCTTGTTGAACCAAGCAGCATACTCTCTTGCAGCATTTTGTTCATGTTGTTATAAACAATTTTTGGTGGTTTTTGCTGCACATTATCCAGTGCTTGTTTTGTTTCCTGATATTTTTCTAAAACTGCTAAAGTGTATATAAGTTGTGGTTTTCTGCTCATTTTATTTTCTCCGTAAAATTAAATCTCTCTAAACTTTTTATAATTATGAACCGCCGCCGCCGCCACTGCCGAATGATTCTTTGATGCTGCTATCAAGCAGTTTGTCGTTTGATTCTTCCATTGCTGTGTACATTTTTTCTTGTGCTTCAAGTTCTTGTTTCTTTGCTTGTAATTCTTTTTCCTGTGCATGAATCATTGCCGTCTCGGGGTTAAAATCTAAAAAATTGCCGCCTGTTTCATTCAAATTTATATAAATCAAATCATCATCAGAATCTGTCAATGCTGCATGCATCGCTTTTGAGTATTTTTCCGCAATTTCTGATGTGCGAAGATTCAATTGTTGCATTTGTCTTGTGATTTTCATCAAATCGTATTGAATGTTCGATTTCATTATTTTTATCATTGTTGCTGTAGTTGCCGATACTGCAAAAGACATGATTGACCTCTCTTATTAATTTTAAATCTCTCGTGGTTTGGGTGTATATATATTTAAAAACAAATAGTATATAAAAATTGCCAAATTGGTATATATTTTGATTAACAAAACTTTACA
>JAVBNU010000081.1:0-6075 GCA_031551265.1 Candidatus Gastranaerophilaceae bacterium | reverse complement strand
ATTCTTATCAGCGCCTATGAGTGAAAATAGCTTGCCTGTATCATTCTTCGTAAGCTATTTGATTGCTATTGCGGTATTTGGTTTATTCCAAGCTGTATTTATGGCAAACGCAGGCGGATGTTGGGACAACGCTAAGAAAATCGTTGAATGTGATTTGAAAGAAAAAGGAACACCTTTACACGATGCAACAGTTATCGGTGATACTGTAGGTGACCCTTTCAAAGATACATCATCGGTAGCTATGAACCCGATTATTAAATTCACAACTCTGTTCGGTTTATTAGCAATGGAGATAGCAATCAGCGAAAACTTCAAAGGCATCGCACCTATAGTTGGCTGGATTTTCCTAGCGGTAGCAATCGTATTCGTAATACGTTCATTCTACGCGATGAGAATACCTGTGCAAACTCAAGAATAATCTTTATTGATTATATAATTTCAAAAGAGACCAGTTGAAAAGCCGGTCTCTTTTTTATTCAGTATAAGTATAAGCCTAACTGCGACTATAAATTAGGGTGGGCTTACACTACTGTCCAATCCTTTGCCGTCATTGCGAGGAGCCATAGGCGACGCGGCAATCCAGTACTATTGAGATTATTTAACATGGATTTACCTCTCACAAAATGATGCTCAATCATTTTGCTCTGCAGAGTACTCTCGTTCGCAATGACAATTTCTTAAAAAATCTTAATAACCGTACTTTGTGCTAGCAACGTTTTTTTTTCAGCGACTTTAAATAAATATCATCAGAATATGAGGGAAAGATGAAAGTTACTCCATTAAAATATAGTTGTTATTTGCCTACGAATACTAAAGGTACAAATGTGCAAACCGAGCAGCGAAGAGCCGTTAATAAAAACAATTATCATAACTACGCTTATTACATCCCCTTCAAAAGCGCTCCTGACGATAGAATCGATATACAAATGCCGTTGAAGCTCGCTCAAGATATATATAATGAAGCTTTGGCTAAAAATAAAGAACTTGGCGCTAACGAACAGTATGACAAGCAGATTGAACTTGCGCTTCAAACAAATTCAAAGGCTGATAAAGATATTGGCGACTGGTGTTGCAGTGTGTATAGCCGAGAAGTAAGTACTTTAACCGCAGATTTCGGTCATGATGTCGGAAATGAGATCTTTGCCTTCAAATCACTTTTACAACGTGCGCAATATGATAAAAAAACAAAAGTTGATACAGAAAAAATTCTTCAAAAAACTAAACAGCGCTTAGAACGAGTTGTCAATAATTTTCAAATGATTGCTGATAATAATTTGTATGATAAAAAAAGGACATTACCTGAAATTATGGATTTAATTTCCCCCCAAATAAAAAAACTTTGTGAAGAAAAAAATATCAGCTTCTCAGTAGATACAAATATCCTTGAACAGTACCCTGAAACAACTATTCTCAATCAATACGGATGGAATAATACCATGTTCTTAGCACTTATTACTGCTTTGCAGACGATGGTCGAATTTACCCCTAAAAACGGAGAAATTTTTCTTGACTGCGCATTGGCAAAAAACTTTGATAATAAATGTATTGAGTTTAACATCGAATCAGATAGCGAACTTTTGGCCAAATATCAAACAAATGAATTAGAAAGAGCTTTAATGGGTAGCCGCACGGATTATCAAGCGCCTAATTTCTACACTGTCGGTAAAATGGTTCGCAACTACTCAAATAATGGTGCGACAAAAATTGAAACGACACACAAAGAAGGTAAAAATAGAACGCGTTTGAGCATTATGTGGCCGATTAATAACTCCAAAATTCCAGAAAATCTTTTCAGGGATGAATATATTCTAACAGATCCTGAACCGTGTGTGTCGGAATTCGGTGATTTTGAAGATACCCATAAAATCGCCAATGATATCCTAGACACATGTAAAACAAAAAATGCCCTCCGTGAAGCTTATAGTAGGGTTTCCAGAGAAGCTCCTGAAAATTTTATAAGATGGTATGAAAAAAACAAACACTCTCTGGAATACGACCACCTAAGCCTTTTTGATTCTTTTAGCCACGATATCCCTCAACGAAGCGGTACATCCGTTTTTGATATCCCACTCAAACATGTTGATGGAGACCTAAATGACTTGAGAAGCGAAATATCTGACCTTGTTAAAGCCTCACACGGAACCTATCGCCGATATGACAATATAGTTAGGCACGGATATTACGATTATGAAGTCAAAGACTCTCCTTCTCAGATATTTGAGTCAGCTATAGCTGATTTGAGAAAAGAATACAAATACTCTGACTTAAACATCACTGCGCAAAATACAGATTTGCTTAACGCAATTTCTTTTAATGACGAGATCAAGCCAAACACTCTTTATACTGTATTTTATGAATTAGTAAATAACGCAGTTTCATCAGGTGGCGAAAATATCAAAGTTAACTGTGAAAAAGATAGTGAAAATAACAGGATAATTTTTTCGGTCGAAGATGATGGCGAAACAATACCCGCTGAAATAATCGAAAAATCAAAACAAAAGCCTCACATCGGCTCGGTCGGCTATGGTGAGTGTAATGCACTTATCCCACAGCTAAAAGCCGTTCACAGGGCACATTTTTACTGGGATACACAAAATAACAAGTGCCTAAAATTCGAAAACACAGATGGCAACACCAAGCGTATAAGCTGTGCAATACCCATTGTTACAAATGACGATTTGATTACTCAAGCGGCAAAATAATTGTAAACACTGTTTTTTCATATGGCGTGCTTTCGACTTTTATTTCGCCATTGTGCGCTTTTACGATTTCATTTGAGAGATAAAGCCCCAACCCTGTTCCGACTTTGCGAAACTTTTTCGCCGCCGAAAAATATTTATCAAATATTCGAGGTATATTCTCTTGCTCAATGCCTGAGCCAAAATCAATGATTTTTATTAACACATTTTGCTCATTTTTTTCTAATTCGATAATGACATTCGAATCATCAGTCGTGAAAGACAAAGCATTAAACAAAAGATTTTTAAGAACCCGTTTCATTTGGAACGGATCAACATAAATTTGCACCTCATCCTTAAAAACACGCTCAATCTTCTTATTAGCAGACTCATTCAGCATTTCCAGATCAGAGACAACTTCATTGGTTAAGTGGTTCAAGTTGATTATCGTTTTTTTAAGCTCCATCAAATTATCTTCAACCTTATAAGTCTCGAGCATAATATCCACAAGCTCCAGCAGCTCATTATTAGATTTTTTCATTTTTGCTATAGCTTCATTTTGTTTTTCGCTAAGCTGCCCGAAATTACCTTCCAATAAAAAATCCAAAGTATTCGATTCGGCAAGCAGAGGCACTTTTAAATCGTGTCCTAGCGTTGCAAGAAAGTCTTTACGCAGATTATGCGAATCGTGCTCTTTTTTTATCAACAGCTCCAGTGACTCGTTTTTTTCGGTCATCCATTTTTGATATTCGGCAATCATTCCCTCGCGATCCTCAAGCGTCTCAATCATACGGTTAACACTCTCAACAAGAAGATGATACTCAGCCTCATCACTATCCAAGCCCACACGCTCCGAGAGGTTCCCGTATCTGACAGAATTTATGCAGGTAATAATCCGTTTCAAAACCTCAACATTTCTGATGAAATATTTTTTTGCACGCTGACGCATCCAAAGCAAAACTCCGATAATTACAAGCAAACAAATTATTGTAGTTATAAATAGCGTAATCATATGCTAAATTATAACAAAAAATAAAATTATTGCTGCAAACTCGGAATCATCAAACTAATAGAGCTGATTCGCGTTGTTTTTACTCTGAGTGATTTTTCTCATAATATAGTCAGGCCCGATTGTCCAAACCTCAATATTGTAATCCTTAGCCACAGCCATCACTCTGTTGAGATAACGTCTGTCTTTTTCAGGATTTTCCATAATAAGTACAATGCCGGGTTGCTTGTTCAATGCAGTTCCGTAATAAAGAGCCTGCCCGATTGCTTCACCCCATTTGTCAGCAAAATCAAACTCTACAGCATGCGTTTTTGTCACACAGTCCACTCTAGCCAAATCAGGTAATCTAACCTCTAAAACACCACGATTATCGCCACACCATGCCTGTTGGTAATCTTTTTCAGGATACAGTCTCGCTGCAAACACAGGTGTCGCATACACTACCAAGAGTATCAATAAAATCCCAATATAATTCCGTAATCTCATTGTATAATTATATCAAACATTTAAATTTTGGGCATACGCTAGGTGAACAATATTTTTATCTTCATATTTAAGTGGTATATTAAAATAGTCAGCTTAAAAGGATTGCACAATGGGTGAATCAAAACAAACTGCCGGTATATTAAATATTCAGATGACCTCTGACGTGGAAAGTAAAGAAAATAATCTGTTAAAAGTTCAAAATTTTATCGAACAAAACAAAGATAAAAAGCTTGATTTGGTTGTTTTGCCTGAATTTTTTAGTACAGGATTAGGTAAAAATCTTGAGACTTCACCTGAAGATGCAAATGGTGGTGAAATAATTAAGTTTTTGGCAAACGTTGCCAGAAAATACAATACAAATATCGCTTGCGGCTCCGTAATTATTAATGACAATGGTAAGCTTTATAATACCTGTTTTGTGCTTAATCGCGCAGGTGAAGTTGTGGCGGAATATAGAAAAATAAATCTTTTTAATTATTTTGGCGGCACAGAAGGTAAATATATTACTCCCGGCGAAAAGGTTGTTGTAGCAGATTTGGATTTTGCGAAAGTTGGCATAAGTATTTGTTTCGATATCAGATATCCACTTTTATACAACGAGTTAATGAAACAAGGTGCAGAAATCATCGTATCACCATCTGCGTGGTGTAATTTTATCAACGCAGATGATGCTGAGAAAGAATTGTTCATCAATACTTGGCAATCACTCAACATAGCAAGAGCGGCTGATAATTTCGTCTGTTTTGTTACCTCAAACTTATGCGAACAACTTAATAACTCCTTTTATGGCATAGGTAATTCAATGATTACAATTCCCTCAGGCAAAGTCTTGCAACAAGGCGGTCTTGAGGAAACAGCACTGTATTGGGAGCTTGATTTGTTACGACTTAGAGAAATGAGACAGGTATCACCTATCTCGGAGTACTGCGAAAATGGATAACAAAAACAAAAAACCGAAAAAGAAATTTAAAATCGACATCAATAAAATGGGCGTTAATATCGATAAAAACGAGTATCGTGAAATCGTTTTATCAAACTCAAACCACCCTGAAAATACTTACAGGGCCAAAAATATTTAGCCGTTTAGCTGTATCAACGTAGGATGGGCTCGCTAGCCCACGAAATATTAATTTCATTCTTTGATTTACGATATAGCTGAATAGCAATCTTCGCAAATCTCAGGATGGTCAGCAACTACGCCAAGTTCACGGTACTTCCAGCAGCGTGCGCATTTTTCGCCTTTTGCCGGTACAACATAAATCGTGTAATCTTCTTCTGTATACTCGTTCAAAACATCTGTTGGTTTGCTATCGCCCAGACTCGCTTGGGATGTAATAAATATATTGCAAAGTTCACATTCATATTTTTTCAATAAATCCGGATTTTTAGCTGATTTAACAACAACACCGACTTCCAGTGAACTTCCGACTTTTTTATCAGCCCGTAACGGTTCAATAGCGCGAGTTACAATCTCTCTTAGCTTTAAGATTTCACTGAACTCGCTTTCAACAGCTTCATTAAACCATCTATTGTTAACTTTAGCAAAATCGACAAGCAATGCGCTTTCAATACCTTTACGCTGTGCATGTGCAATATTTTGCCAAATATCCTCGGCCTGATGGGGCATAACAGGAACTAATATACTCACAAGCGCCTGTGAAAGCTCATATAAAACAGTTTGTGCAGCGCGTCTTGATAGCGAATTTTTGCCGGCTGTGTACAATCTGTCTTTTATAATATCCAAATAGAATGAACTCAAATCAACAGCTGCAAAGTTCTGCAAGTACTGAAAATACTTGTAAAACTCATAGCTTTCAAATGATTCGGTTACATTTTTTATTAAGACATTGAGCTTATGCAGAGCAAATTTATCAATGTCTTTGAGTTTTTCATACTCAACAT
>JAVBNU010000012.1:0-108545 GCA_031551265.1 Candidatus Gastranaerophilaceae bacterium | reverse complement strand
TAATAATTATAAATCTCATTTAGCGTCTGCAGCGCAGCATCAGTCTCATTATTTTTTTGTTGATTGAGTGCAAGTTTAGTCATTGCGATGTATTTTGTGTCGCCTTCTTCCTTATCTGCCGCCATTTTGTAGAAATTAATTGCATCAGCGTATTTGTAATTTTGTTCTGACTCCTCGGCTTTGGAGAAGATATCATTCGTGGAAAATTCTTTTTCCTCAATGTTCTCTGCGGCTTGTTGCTCTTGATATTCAGTGTTGTAGGCAATTTCTTCAAACGCAGCTGCTGAAATATCAGCAAAATGCGGCTCTTCATTATCGCTTTTCATATTAAGCAATTCCATTTCCTCAGCCGTTAATGGCACGCCATCATGAATTTTGTCAATCGGGGCTTGGCTTTGCTCCTGCGGGTGCTGAGGTACAGGCGCTTGTGGCGCTTCGCTTGTTTTGCTCTTCCACTCGTAATTTATATACTGCATATCAGGTTTAAAACTCGTTGTCTTGGTTTCAGGGAAGTTGCTGACAAGCTGGTGCACAAAGCTTGAATGATATTCTGTTTCTTTACGCAAAGTTACACGTGAAAGCTGTAAATCACGCATTGAAGGCTTGAACGGCAGCTGTGTTGAATAATAATTTCTCAATGTGCGGTGAATTTTCAGCTTCGTGTAGTTATCAATATCTTTTTCAATCGCTGATTTGAAATAATCTTTCAGATAAAAACCGACATTACCGGCGCATACAATACCTATTTTAGCCAAATAATCTAACTCATCTTTATGCACCAGGTCTAATTTTTTCAACATTGCATTGTTCGCTGTTCCACGCAAAACGGTTAAATACCACAAAATTTCGTCATAATTGCGCGGCACAAGCGACAGCAACTTTGAAATAATAAACTCATCAAAATGTATTTTCCGACGCTCAAACTCGGCAAATAAGTCTTGATAACTGATATTAAAAATTCGGGTTAACTCAAAGAAAATCGTGAAATAAAGATAATAACCCTTCGTGTGTTCATAAAAATCCTCGAAAATTTTTCCGTTCGTGTCCATATTTTGCTCAAGCATAATTTCTTTTAATTCAGTCTGTGAAAATGGTTTCAGAACATACTTTTCGACTCCGATTTTTTCGATGAATTCAGAGTTGAAACTTCGCGCGCTAAACACAAACTTAATTTTTGAAAGGCTGTTTAGCTGAGTAATAAAATTGATAATCTCAAGACGGCTTGTGCCTTCTAAAATAAACTCAAACGAATCAAAGAAAATAATAACGGGGTTTTTGACAGATTTCAGATAAATATTAATTTTTTCGCGAAAATCGGCCGTCGTAATTTTAGGCCGTTCGATTTGGTGCGCGGTGAGCTGCTGTTTAAACTGGTTACTAAAACTCAGCAAAATATCATCTAATGACGTAATTTCGTTGCAATCGAATTTGAAGCTCAGAACCTCTTTTTGCAAAAGTTGAGTGAAATAATTCAAGAGGATTGATTTCCCTGCGCCCATAAAACCCTGCAGTGCAAAGAAATTCTGCGTATCTTTTAAAAACTCTGAAAATTTGTTCATACATTCAGTATGGTGTTCTAAAAGAGATTTATCCTTTTCGGCAATTTTTATTAAGCTCAAAATATCACTCGAACCTTCATTCAACGTGAGCCCAAAGCTTATGTCAGTGCGTAAAAAATTGTAGAACATTCCTCCATTTTACACCTTGCTTCGCTATAAAATCAAGGCTGACTTTCTGGGGCTGTCCTGATAAAATTTAATATACTTGTCACCCTGAAACTGTGATTGGTGAAATATATTATAATCGCTAATGTTCAGGGGCTGTCGGATTGTTGATCACAGCCTACGTTTATCCGACAGATGCACTTGTACAAGTATCCTGATATGTACGGCTCCTTTGTCGCCTACATCTCAAGCCTGAACACAATCGCCTAAAATACATCCAAATGCATGGCGCTTCAGCATGACGCAAAAGTTATTGTATATGCGAGACAGTCGAGGGGTTTTTCTTGCTTGCCATAAATGTATTATTTCTGTAGAATTTTTATATTAATTATCGCGACACAGGAAGATTTGATGAACGAATTCAAAAACATAGATGAACTGGTGTATTTAGGGCCTGAGGGTACATACTCACAGATGGCTGCAGAATTGTTTGTGGAGCAAAATAATCTCTCGCACCTTAAAACTGCAAATATTCGCTCAATCAAAGCCATTGTTGATTATGCGGACAAAAACGAAAATAAAATTGCGATTGTGCCGATAGAAAATTCTATTGAGGGCATTGTGCGTGAAACTATCGACAATTTGACCTTCGCTACTGATGAACGACTGAAAATTGTTGCGGAATTGGTTTTGCCTGTGAATAATTGTCTTTTGGCCACTACCCCCATTGCTGTTGAAAATATAAAAAATATAATTTCTCACCCGCAAGCTCTGGCTCAGTGTCGAAACTATATCTCGCAAAAGTTTCCCACTCAGCCGCACCTGATAGAAGCAAATTCAACAGCCGAAGCTGCAAGACAACTGGGAAGCCGTGACAGCAGCTATGCGGCAATTGCGAATAAAAAAGCGGCCGAAATGTATAATTTAAATATTCTCGATGAAAATATTAACGATGACCCGAACAATCGTACGCGCTTTGTCGTTTTGGCAAAACAAGATACGCTGCCAACGGGTAACGACAAAACCAGCATAATTTTTTCAACAAAAAACGTTGCAGGCGCACTGGCTGATGTTATAAATATTTTCAAAAAACACAATATTAATCTTTCATACATTGATTCCAGGCCGTCCAAGAAAAATTTAAAAGAATACAATTTTTACATTGATTTTGACGGGCATGTCAAAGAAGAAAAAATACGAACTGCTCTTGATGAAATGTCGCAGTACATAAATTTTTATCGCCACAACGGCTCGTACAAAAAGTTTTAGCATAATGTTGGGGCAGCAACCCTAGCCTACAATCTAAAATATATTTGTTGAGACAATTAATTTACCGTTAAACTTATGCACTCATTTTTCGTGCTGTCATGCCGGAACGCAAATCGTTGTAAGTCAATAAAAGCGGAAACATCCGGCATCTTACCAGTTAACAAATGAAATCATTATTGGAATGTTCATCCGATAGAGGAAAAGATACCGGATATACACGTCAATTTTATTATTAGACATTTTATGCTCCGGTATGACGCCAAGTTGGATTATTGAACCCAAAATTTCAATGGCATAGTAATAATGTACAATTCTTTGCAACACAAAAAACTGCGCGATTTGCGCAGTTTTTTATTAATAGATTTTGTTTTGAGTTAGTCGTTGCCTTTTCTTTCGAATAAGTTAACGCCAACACCCAGCAAGTATAGACCTGCAGCAGCGGCTGCTAAAATTCCGCTTTTCGAGCCTAAGCTTTTCCAGTTGAGTTTACCGGCATCAGTTGTTAAGCTTGCTAATTGTTTTGCGCCGAAATCTAGAACAGAGTTTAATGCTTTGAAAGAGTATTTGTATGCTTGTTGAGCATAACCTTTAAAGCCTTTTGCTATTTCTGTTACGGTCTCTGCTTTGCCTGCGGCATTTTGAGCTTGTCTGCCTACAAAACCGGCAAAACCGCCATTTTGTCCTATTCTGTTTGCAAAGTGTAAGCCTGCACTAGCTACGCCAACCGCAACACCTGTAATAGCGGCATCTTTCACTGCTGTGCCTGTGTTTGTGTCGTTCATGTAACCAGTCATTCTGTTTATCATTTGTCCCATCTTTTCCACTTCCTTTCAAAAAAGTATCATGTCTTACGATACTTATACAAAAAACGAACAAAAAATAAGTTGCTAGCAATTGCCTTTTTTATTACAAAAAGTTTACAATTCATACTGCATAACTCTACAAAACCTCATGAATATTATATTTGCATGTATCGAATACTTCTTATATAATAAAAGTAGCGGGGACATAATGGATATTCAAATGTACAAAACGGAGAAAAAAGCACTCATCACGGTAGCGGCATTGGTTTTAATGTCATTCTTTGTCATGCCGGCAAATGCAGTTGAAAAGGGCGCTGTGGAGAAGAAGGCTCCTGCAGTTGTTGAGGCTGAAAAAAAGCAGGCAGATGACAGCAATATTGATAATATTGATTTAGCTAAGTACAGCACGAAAGCCCAAAAAAATATCGAAAAAAATGCCCAAAAAGAAGTTGAATCGATGGTTATGAAATTCAACAAATATGCTAACAGCCACAACTTGGACGGCATAAAGGCTATGATGAGCGACAGCTATATCAACAATGACGGGTTTGACAAAAAATCATACCTGGATATAGTTGCTCACGCCTGGGAATTGTACCCGAATTTAAAGTATACAGCTAAAATCAAAGATATTGAGGTTAGTGGTGGTCATGCGAGAGTTCATGTGGTTGATGAGGCGAATGGCAAATTGTCTAATCCTGAAAACAATCTCGAAAAGAGCGGTACTATAAAAACAATATCCGAGAGTATTTTATATCTCCAAAAATATGGTTATGAGTGGCAAATTCAGTCCGAAATGATTTTGGATGAAAAGACAATTCTTGCATATTCAGATGCGCAATTTTTAAATATGGAGTTTACTTCACCTACTTTGGTGTCTGAGGATGCCTATTATACGGCGACTTTAAAAGTGGATATACCGAAACATTATGTTCTTTTCGCGTCTATAAACAATGAAAAAATTTCGTTCCCTCAGGAGGTTCCTCAGGAAGTTTTCAAAACTATGAGTGCAGACGGCACGCTGGAGCGTGTGTTGCGTGCAAATGATAAGAAGAAAAACGAATACAGCGTTGCTTCGATAGGTATAACGCGTCCTTCGGTTTCTAAAGAAAACAAAGTATCAATAAAAATAACTGGTATAGCATTTATTATGTCGAGGGTGAATGTTATAAAAGATAAACAAGAATATACCCGAATCTAAGCCAAAGGTTAAAAAATGAAGAGTTTTAATATTTTCAAAGTACTATTTTACTTATCGGTAACGATTTGCTGGTTTGCTCTTTCTTTTTTAATCAAGCATGTCGCTTTGGACAATATTACCGCAGATTTTGGTAATCCGTTGTTCGAGTTTGATTATATGATAAACACAGGCGCTGCATTCAGCACTCTTGCTAATTCAAGCTATATTCTTGCCATTTTAGCAATGGTAATTATTTTCGGCATCGTGTGTTACATATGCTACAACACATACAAGCTGTCTTACCTTAAAATACTGTGCCTCAGCACACTTACAGGTGGTATTGCCGCAAATTTATTTGAGCGCATTGTGTACGGGCATGTTGTCGACTACATAAAGGTGAAGCCGTTTCTGTTTCCTGTGTTCAATTTTCAAGATGTGCTAATTGTTGTCAGTTGCTCAATTTTGGTATTGATGTTTCAATTTAGCCCTAAAAAGGAAACAACTGAAATACCGTCTGATGCGGCGGCGGAGACCGAGCCTGATTCTGAAGTTCCCGAAGAGAATAATCAAGAAGTAAATGAATAATCCCGTTAAAATTAAAGTATCCGAAGATGATATCAACGAGCGTCTGGACAGTTTTTTGTCAGGCTATTTTGACAATTTTTCGCGTACACAAATCCAAAAAATTATTGAAAACGGGAAAGTTCTTGTCGATGGAAATGTCAAAAAAAGCTCTTATAAATTGCGTGAAAATGATACTATATCAGTAACGATTGAGGAAACGCAAAAAATAGAGATTTTACCTGAAAATATTGCGCTTGACGTCCGATATGAAGATGAAAATATGCTTGTTGTGAACAAGCCTAAAAATATGCTGACTCACCCGACATACAAGGAATACTCGGGTACGCTTGTGAACGCACTTTTGGGCTATTGCGGGCAGAATTTGTCTGATATAAACGGAGAGCTGCGTCCGGGGATTTTGCATCGCTTAGACCGAAACACGTCAGGTCTTTTGATGGTTGCTAAGAATAATAAAATACACGAAAATTTAGCAGAGCAAATAAAGCAGCGCACTGTAACAAAGAAATATTTGGCAGTTGTGCATGGCGTAATTGCGCAAGATAGTGGTACGATTGATGCACCGATTTCACGAAATCCGAAATCTCCTGAAAAAATGGGGGTTAACCCCGATGGCAAGCCTTCTGTCACTGAGTTCAAAGTGCTTGAGCGATTTGCGAACCATACGTTTGTTGATCTGAACTTAATCACAGGTCGCACCCATCAAATTCGCGTTCACCTGTCCTCAATCGGACATCCGATTGTCAATGACAGTTTATATTCAGGACACAAGTTCAAAGCTAAAACTACCGAACAAGTCTTGCAATCCTATGAATTGACATTTAAAAACCCTGCTGATAATAATATAGTAAACATAAAAATCGAGCCTGATGAGGATATGGCAAAAACCCTGACATACTTGAGGAGTCTGAGATGAAAATAATTGTATATTTAGTAACTTTAGCCGCAATGCTGCTTTTAATTGTATTTGATGTAAAAAATATCGCGACAAGCACAGGTTTTATCTGGTTTGACAACAGTTATAAAACGCTGTTGCTGCCGATGGTTGTAACAGTGGCGTTTTTAGGCGGTTTGCTTGTAGGTGCGCTTTATAACGTGCTTATGACATTGAACAGCAAAAAAAGTTCATCAGCTCAAAGCCGTCGTGTTGAAAAGATGTCTGTGGACAAAGATTCAGCCGATATGAGAGTACAAACTCTCGAAGCGAAAATTAAAACTCTTGAAACTGCCCTTGATAAAGCTTTGGGCGATAAAAACTAGTTGTAGGGTGCGTCTCACGCACCGAAATAGTTGTGTGTGGTATTGCCCACGAAGTTTTAAACGTTTTCTGCTTTTTTGCGATTTTGCATTGTCAGCCAGTTTGACAAAAGATTTGCTTTAGTGAGCTTTTTGGCTGCTGCAAAGAAATTATTTTTATTTTCATAATCGTCTTTGTTCGCAACGTCAATCACACTTTTTTGGCAATTTTGTTCCTGATTAGTTTTATTGTTTACCGAAAAGTTTGATGATTTGCTTTGCTCGGCCAAATTCTCTTTGGACTTAGTATTTTTTTCATTAATTTTGAGCTGCCCGTCGACTGTCAGATAATTTTTCCAGTCACCGCCTGCAACTTTTTCTGCTTGCTCAATACTTTGTGCAACCTCCTGTTTATTGAGCCCTCTGAGTCCTAATTTATTAACTACTCCCTTAAAATCTCCTGTCTTATCCACGTCCGCATCAGACATATCACCTATGAATGATTTATAAAACTTTTTCACATCTTGTTCGCTGACCCCTGATTTCAAAGCCTTTTGAAATATTTTTTCAGGATTAAATAGTGTTGAATCATATGATTGCAACTTATCGAAATTGGCCATTAAATCTTCAGCTTTGATTTTATCAAGAGCATTGCGTTTAATAGCGCTCATTGAGCCGGCTATGGCAGATTTAATTGCGCCTATAGTTTCAGGGTCACTTTTAATCAGCTGTGCTATTTTAGAGCTGCTATGCACTGATTTTGCCATTAAGCCGGGGTTTTCTTTGTACATGTTTGCAACAGCACGAGCTATATTCCCCCTGTTTTGTTTTAGCCAGGCTCGGCCGCGTTCTGTATCGCTTGTTTTTTCGTGCTTGCCATCGTAGCATCCATTGGCAAGTTTTTTGTTGGATGTTTTGCCTGCATCATGATTATGAGTGTCTGGCTTGGCCATTACTGATGGTTGTGCAGTTTTAGCTTTTGCAGCAACTTCAGAAGAAGATGTATCATTGCATCTTTTTTGCGCCAATATTTCACGTTTTACCGCTCCTGCTCCCATGCGTTTAAAGCTCCCTTAATTGTTCCCTTCGTATTAATATAAAAACAATTTCAAAAGTCGATATTCAGAGTGAGGCATTTTTTGTTACATTTCTTAACGCGCGCGCGGGGCCTTGTGTTATCAAAGCCCCGCTATATATAAAATTAAAAATTATTCTGTTAGTTCCAATTTTGTTCGATAGCGGCTTTACGTGGGAAGTACTCCATATTAGCCGGCTGCACATAGATAACCTGAGCTTTACCTGCGTTGTTGTGTACTCTTGGATTTGCAGGAGCCGTTTCGAAATTTCTGTTTCCGTAGCTATGTTCTTTTGGTATTTGTTGTATATAGATTTGAGGTGTTCTAATCTCCTGGTAAGACTGCCCTGCAGGCAATACATCTTTATCAATTTTTATTAAGGCGACTTTCGCATAGCGTCCGTTAGTTTCTTCTAAGAGTTTTTTGTTTTCGTAATTAAATCTTCTTGCGGCGTCTGCGCTTGAGGTCATTAACAACATTGTCATGATAGCAATTCCCAATAATAATACATTCTTCTTCATTTTTAGCTCCTTTCAGTTTTTGTTCTTCTTGAACAAAATGCCCCATAAAAAGTTTATGTCTAGTGTCTAGTGATTGATATTTTATCTATCGGTTTGTTTTAAAAAAAACTTTAGAGATTTTGTGTTAATTGTCACATTTTGTTACATGTGTTTAAAAATTAGCAACTTTTTATTTTTTTGGCTTTTCTTTTATAATTATGTAGGGATTCCGTCTGCCATGGAAGGTTAAATGCAAAATATCAGCATAAATACAAGTGTGAATAGTCCGTTTACTGGATTTAACGAGAAAATTTGCCATGCGAGAAAAGAAGCAGGGCTAGAAACTCGCAAGGAATGCACAAAGCCCTCAACGCAGCTAAAAATGGCATCTTTAGCCGGCACGGTCGTAACGACACTGGCTGCTTTGTATCTAATCGCTAAACATCCGTCACAAGCCGGTAAATTTGATAAAAATGCGTCTACATTATCAAATATGTTCAGCATACAATACGATAAGCCGAGAACCTTGTTAGCGCTTGGGGTAGGGACGATTACCGGCGGTTTAGCAGGCGGGTTGCTGTTTGACAAAAAAGAGAATCAAGGAGCAAAGCTAAAAGAAGGACTGCATCAGTTTATCGGAAATATAGCCGTTCCTTTGTTGATAATTGAATGTGGTTTCGGAATTATTGACAAATATAAATTGCGCTTTCCTGCAATGAAAGGTTCCGGCAAAGGGGTGCAAATTGCCAATATAGTTATTGATAAGCTGCCGCGAATATTAACATCACTCTTTGGTATCGCCGTTGGTATCCCTCTTGGCAATACTGTCAGCAATGCGTGTAACTCCCTTTTATTTCAACAGCCTGACCATCGTAAATTAAAAGTTATGGATTATGGTATTCATGCTGACGAAGTCTTTGAAATAGCCGCGTTTGTCGACGGAAGTGGCAAATGGAAAAGCGTTTTAGGTAAAATATTACCGATAACGTATGGTATTTGTGGTTATTTAACAGGTATTAGTCAGGAAAAATCCGAGGTCACATCAAGGCATTGTAAAAATGTTACTACTGTAATATAATAAAATACAATTAACAGGCCATCAATTCCCCGATAAAATAGCAAACGAATTATTCATAGCTTTTAACTATGCAAATAATAGTCTAAGGTTGAGAAATGAGAATATCATCTTTAATATCCCCAATAATATATAAATCGGAGATTTTAAATTGCCCGAGAACAGCTACAGCGTGCTCTTTAAACTCACCTGTGAAAAATGATTCATTTGAAAAACAGCCGGTAAAAAAAGTTTCGTACAATTCGATTTCGTTTTTGGGTCATCCTGTTCACCTTATAGATGGTGGTGTTCATGCCGAAAATATGAGCCATTTCGCGAGGGCAATCAGCTCTGATATGGATATTTTTATGCATGAAGTGGAGACTAATGTGCATACTCATAATCTTGAAAAGCAGATGAA
Source organism: Candidatus Gastranaerophilaceae bacterium (assembly GCA_031551265.1). GTDB lineage: Bacteria > Cyanobacteriota > Vampirovibrionia > Gastranaerophilales > Gastranaerophilaceae > JAVBNU01. The sequence continues at coordinate 98,760 of JAVBNU010000012.1, read as the reverse complement.
AGGCGTGTATGAGTCTCTCAGTGAGTTGGCGCAGCGTGTTCCCGGCGAGAATGAGTATATTGCAATGCCGGCCACTTATAATGTTTCTTTGCTGAGTCTCGAGGCAAATTATAATGCTGTTATGAGTGAAAACATAACATTGTTGCCTAAAAATCTTGCTGAAAATAAGCCGAAAATACTTAATTTCCTCAAAAAACTGGAGGACAATCCTACGCGCTATCAAGATCAAATAAATTTGCTTGACCCTTTGCAGCAAGGTATTACGTACGTTCCGAAGGTTATAGAAAAAATCAGCGAGTGCATTAAAAAAGGTTACAAAGTGTACATTCCAACCGGGCACCCTGATTTTCAAAGTATAAAATGGCTTACCTCGCAAACAGGTAACAAACCTGAGTTATATCATTATATTTCAACAGGTGAGGACAGCCGAAATGTAATTCATAATATTCGTGAAGATATTAAGGAAAAACGCTGGCACCAGTTCAATTTGATAAATCTTTCAGAGGCGACTAAGGTTAATATCCGAAGCATGCATGGTGATAAACCTCATTTATACGCGGCTTATGCGTCTTGTGTTGATGATGCTGTTTTTGAGCGTGGTTCGTATAATTTCTGTCCCGTCAGAGTTGGCGGTGAAATAAAAGGTTTTAGCTATACGGATGAGTCAACGATTCAGTATCCATACGATGAATTTCATGAGTTGGGTGAAATCCAAAATATTGTTAATTTTGTCGGCAAACCTATTTCTGAAGTGCTTGCAACAGAGGAAGAAACAGGATTATTTATGCAGTTAAGAAACTCCGGCTATGTTCCTGAGGGTTTTGCGTTTGATAACAAATTATATAAAATATCTGATGTGTTTTCACCTGAAGAGCGCCAAAACAACAAACTCGATATGATGGGTAAATTCACAGATTCCAGCTGCAAATCATTTTTTGATACCAACGATAAGGGGTTTGTTGTATTCCCAAAAGTTAATTGTGACGGCAGCAACAGGCCTAGTGTAATGGCCATGTGGGGAACGTGTTTTTCGATGTTTAATGCTATAGAAAGAGATATTCGCTCAAATAATGATAACATTTTTTAAAAAACTATAGAAAATTTGAAAAAGAATGCTATAATCAATTTAGAGAGAGTTTATAAAGAATAATAGCTGTAAATCTTAATCTAAATGGTACAAGTGAAGTGAATATGATGTCGCTTTGATTATGAAAGAAGCAACGTGTGAACTCAAAAATTATATGTGGTGTTACTAAATAATAAATACTCTTAGGAGCAGTGGTTGTCAATGAAAACAAGCGCGGTGAGCGGTGTGTCCTTTAAAGGTAGAATACTAGATGCACATATGCACAATGTTAACGATAGTGTGCCATATGACAATTTGAAGTGCGGAAATCGTATTTTTGACTCATATATTGGCGCGCCGTTAAGTGTAAATGTTGCGGGGAAACAGCAAGAAGATGTTGTCGTAAGAGGCATCGTCTCAAGTCTTGATGTTATTTTTGACAAGGCTGATGAATTAGAAGGCAACAGAAAAACACTTGCACTGTGTGCTGAAAACCCAAAACTGGCACCGATGGCAGTATGTAAGCCGGGCAGCACAAATGGTGATACAACAGCTATAAGGCAAGTTTTGAGTGAAGGTAAAGGTCGTTTTGTCGGGTTGAAATTCCACCCGTCATGCCTGTCATTAGCTGCTGATAGCCCTCAGTATGATAATTATATGAAATTAGCTGCCGAGAAAAAATTGCCGTGTTTATTCCACTGCGGCAAGGATGGCTCTGCGCCTGAAATGATTTATAGCCTCGCAAAAAGACATCCTAATGTGCCTGTAATTTTCGCTCACATGGGCATGGAGGAGGCCGGAAACCCCGAAAAAGTCCTTGGCATGCTCGTAGATTCGGTCACAAAGAAAAATTCTAAATTATATGCTGATATTTCCTGGGTAAACTGGCAGAATTTTTTGCCTTCTGAACAGCCTACAGAGGTTATCCATGCGTTAGGTGAATTGAAAAAGAAAAACGGGCTTGACCGTGTTTTATTTGGCACAGACGCGCCTTTAGGGTGTTATGGTACGCAATATATGGGAGATATCACTCCGAAACGTGCATACGAAATGACTGTTGAACGTATGAAAACAGCAATTAAAACTAATTTTAACGGTCATTCTGATGAAATTATTGATAATATTTTTTATAAAAACGCTGAGCAGTTATTTTTCAATAACAATGATTCGAGCTTAATTGGCAGAATTATTGCCCGCAAGCCGCGCATAGCTATAAGATTGCCGAAACTCCAGCCTCACTTTACCGGGCGAGCAAGCATAATAAACGCCGCGACAGCTGCTATTTCTTTGTTGATGCGATAAATTTTTCATAATTGCAAATTTATGTTGGTTATACTATATTTTAGTTAATGGATTAAAATGTTTGGAAAAAAAAGAGGTAAATTTATGAAAAAGATTGTTGTTTTGCTGTGCATGATGCTGTTTTGCTCAGGCGCTTTTGCTGAGGTTGTGTTTACACAGTCGGTAACTAAAGAAAATTTCTGGGAAAAAAATGGCATTGAAGAACAAAAAGTATATGATGTTGGGCATAAAATTATTAGAGCCAATAATCTGAAAAGAGCGCCAATCGTCGTTGAAAAAACGCCCAAAATTATCAATGCATTTTCAAATCAATACAATAAAAAAGTGTTTATCTCCAAAGGCATGCTGCCTTATATCGAAAACGATGATGAACTAGCTTATATCTTATCACACGAGCTTTCACATTCTCAAGAGGCGTATGATGGATTCATAAAATTAATGGCTATGAATGCCAACTCCAAAAAATATGAGTACAAAGCCGACTTAAACGGCATCGATTATATGGTCAAAGCCGGTTATAATCCTGTTGCAGCTATTATTATGGGTAACAGAATACTAGACGAACCGCTTTGGGATTGGGGATTCTTATCATCACATCCAAAAGGCTCAAAACGGTTGGTAGAAATGTATAAATATATTTATGTGAAATATCCTCAATACTTGAATTCACCAATGACACAAAATATAGTGTATGCGAATTTCTTGAGCACAATGGATTACGAAATCAAAAAATTCGAACAAAAACAGAAAAAACGCCAACTTAAGCAAGGAAACACGCTTTAATGTTTTTTCGAAGTGTCCTTATACTATTATTGTTATTGGGACTCAATGGCACTAATGTTTTTGCTGACGAATATTTATTGACGATTAGACCCGTGCAAATGATTACATCAGCACAAAGAAAAGACCTGCAAGAAGGTGATGAGTATAATTTTAAAGTTGTTGAAAATATTAAAAATTTCAAAGCTGGAGATATCATCACAGGACAAATTTTAAAATACGAACCTAACGGCTTTGCAGGTCAAGAGGCGAAAATTGTTTTAGGCAATTTTCGCACTCAAAACGGTGAACGCGTAAAAGGCAATGTCTACGTTTCCGGCAGCCAGCACGGGACTTTTCAAGAATATGCAAATAAGTCTAGTTTTGGTGTAGGCGTACTAATTAGGGGCGGCGAAATAAAGCTAAAACCTGATGAAGATATTACATTCTTTGTGGAGAAATAAATGAAAAAGATTTTAATTATATTTTTAGCGCTCATAAGTTTTAATGCGAAAGCTTTTGCCGAAAATATTGCAGTAAAAATTACACCGGATCAAACTATTTCTACCTGCTATGATGAAATTGAGATTGGAGACAGCATAAAATTTAAAACCGTGTATGACGTTTATCTGCGTGATAAGCTGTACATTGCAAAAAATTCGCCAATTATCGGCATCGTGGACTATGTAAACGATAATGGCTGGTCTTTTGATAATGCACAGGTTGATTTTAAAATCTTCAAAACAAAAAATGTAAATGGCAATGCCGTCACAATCGAAACCCCTCTATCAATTGACGGTTTTGAAATCCTTAAATATAAAGGTAATCGTAAAGCACAATTCTTTAATTATATTGGTGTCGTTTTCAGAGGCAAAGAAATCGAAATTATCCCCGGTGTAGATGACGTACAATACACCATATGGCTACCCGAGAAATAAATTTGTAGGTTGGGGTTTCACCCCAACAATTAATTATTAAGTTTTCGTAACACTTTTCCACAAAACAGGCAATTTCTCTCTTTAAATTGTTTTTATTTTAATAAGAGAGTTTGAAGTATATTGTCATGTTTATAAGAGGAGAAATGTTATGACACCAGGATTTAATTGTAATAATGGTACATGCCGACCGGTCAGACAAACATATGGCTGTAGCGGTGGGAATTGTCCTGCGCCAAGACCCAGTGGTGGCGGCACCAGTGTTTTTCAACAAGGTTGCGTTGGCCCAAATTGCCCAACCCCTGCACCTGTCAGAGGTGGAGGCTGCGTAGGCCCGAACTGTCCAACTCCTCCACAACCTGCTAACAACGGGGTACAAGGCGCTGTTGCGAATGGCAGCGGCTGTGTAAACTGTGATTGTGGCGGAGTTCAAGGTCAAATGCAAGCCAGGGGTACAAACCCTTTTGGCGGCTGTCGCGGTGCTCAAGGACAAATGCAAAAGCCGGGAGGGGATGGCAGTGCGGACGTTGATGGCGAAGGCGGCAGCAATATCCAGAATAATAACGGTACCGAAGGCAGCGAAGGCAAAAGCGCTGATGTTGATATAAGCAAATATCGCCAAGGCTATAGTTCTGTTTTAGACAATTGGAACGGCGGCTGCGAAGGCGGCGGTTGCGGCGGAAACTCTAAAGTCTGGGGCGGTGCAAATACAAAAGGCGGCTTTACACAAGGAGCCAACGGCGAACTTTATGACCTCGACCTTAATCAAGACACCGGTCACTTAATCACAACACCTGACGGACGTACTTACAGACCACCATCACCTGAAGCATTAGAAAGAATGCGCCAAACAGGCGAGCCTGCACAATGGGAAGAGGTTGGCGGCAATGGTGATAACAAAGGTGGCGGCATATTCGAAAAAGGTCCTGATGGTGGTGGTACTATCTACGAAAAAGGCCCTGACGGAACAGATAAAGAACAAAAAGGTCCCGTCGACAAAGGAGAGGAAAAATTTAAAGAACTTGTAAATAAGTCTGAGTTTAGTAATGCAAAAAAATTCTTGGAAGAAAAGGGTGACAAATTTGAATCAGCCGATCTTGCAAGTATGGCTGACAAATTAAAATCAGAAGGAAAGGGCGTAAGCGAGCTTATTCAAGGAATCATGCAAAAATATGGTGTAACAGAAGTCACTGCAAAAGAATTGGCGAAACTATTTGGCCTATTCGACAAGTCATAAAAATAAGCATAAAAAATATTGTTTAAGGTTACTTCGCTTGTAGAGGTTTACCGAATGCGTGGACAGCAAGTCCTCTTGTCATTGCGAAGGCTTTAGCCTGAAGCAATCCAGGCCGCGAAGCGGATAGTTAAGTTTATTTTTTCTGGATTGCCGCACGTCTTTCAGACGTTCGCAATGACGGTACGCTGGAATGCTTTAGTCTCAGGCCTCGATTTTTTCTTTATCGCGGTCTGAGATTATTTTTTGCGCTGATTCACAGTCAGGCTTATCCTGAGAGTGTTCTTTAATTTGTTTCAAAACAGCCGGCAGCAAAATTATCATCGCGATTGTATTTGGCAGAACAGCTAAAAACATCATTGAGTCTGTGAAGTTTATAACACTTGTTAAACTTGTTGCAGAGCCGATTATTATGCAGAGACAATATATTGCCTGATAGATTCTCTGTGAAATTATATGGTGTCCGAAAAGGTATTCCCATGCTTTTTGACCGTAATAAGCCGCGCCAAAAATTGAGGAAATAACAAAGAGAATCACGACCAATGTCAGTACGTATGAAAAATGCGGTAATGACGTGCTGAAAGCAGCTGAAGTTAGCTCAACGCCCTGTATACCTGTAGAATTTATGTATACGCCGCTTAAAATGATAACAAATGCTGTCAGTGAACATAACACAACAGTATCGTAAAATGGCTCAAGTAATGCCAAAAAGCCTGCTTGAATTGGCTTATTGGTTTTCACTGCCGAGTATATAATCGGCGCTGAGCCATACCCGGCTTCATTTGATTGTAATGCGCGTTTGAATCCGATTATCAGCGCACCTATCATTCCGCCTGTAACAGCCTTGCCTACGAAAGCCTGTGTAACAATTGTATAAATTGCCTGAGGCACATGAGTAATGTTTAAAGCAACGAAAATCAATCCACCAATAATATAAGTTAGTGTCATAAATGGTGTAAGGTATTTTGTCACCCTTGCAATACCTTTTATGCCACCGATAATGGTAATTGCAACAATAATTGCTACGATTGTTCCAAAAAGCCAGGCATATGGTGCGACTATGCTGTTTTCTGCACCCCCTGTTATATTTATTACCTGATTTGTTGCGATATTGATTTGCAGCATGTTGCCGCATCCTATTGCGCCGCCGACAATTGCAACAGCGAAAAATACGGACAATATTTTACCTAAGACACCCAATCCTTTTTCTTTTAGTCCTTGTGAAATGTAGTACATCGGACCACCAGAAAATGAGCCGTCAGCGTTTTCTTTGCGATATATTAAACTTAGTGTAACTTCAGTGAATTTTGTCGCCATACTGATGAAACCGGCAACCATAATCCAGAAGCAAGCTCCCGGCCCGCCAAGTGAGATTGCAATGGCTACTCCTGCGATGTTTCCCATTCCGATAGTTGATGAAAGCGCGGTAGCTGAGGCTTGGAACGGTGAAATCTCGCCTTTTGTGTTTTGGTCACATTTGCCCAGTAAAGTTTGGATACTTTTTTTGAAACCCCAAATCGGTACGAATTTTGTGGCACTCAAAAAGAACAAACCGCTGAATATCAGCCATAAAATTAACACAGGCACCTGTACGCCTTTGATTGTTATCGGATAAAAAGCAATACTGTATACGAAGTCCGACACGGGTTTCATATAGTGTTCAAGCATATTATTTATTTGTGTTAGAAATTCCAAACTCATAAACCGATTATAACTTATAAGGTCTGATTAATATGTACATAATCTATATGAAAAAAATTTACAATTCTTAGGGCAATTTTTTTTATGTTTGAGGTTTAATGATTTAGTACCAAATAAGTGTGTGCAAATTATGCGTGTGTTTTTAAATAATGTTAATATGTGCTACCCAATCTCAAGCCCCAGCTTTAGTGGCGGTTTGAATAAGGTTTTGGGCGGCAGAATTATAATGGATAGAGACAAAATAACTCAAATTAGTGACACTTACTCCAAAGGCGATGGCAATGTCGGGAGTTTGCCGGGAGAGCTCATAGACAGAATCCCAAAAGATGAAAGGGCTGAGAAAATACCTGAGTTCCAAAAAGGTTTTTCTGAAGCAATACGCGCATATAAAGAGAAACTAAATTATGATTTTAACCAAGATTTCGTCGACTCAATAACCATGTATGTTCGCGATAAATACTCGAAAAAACGGAGTAGGGAATTCAGGACAGAAATGTACCAAATAATAGATGACCCATACATGCCGGGGGTATACAGGCAACTCATGAATTCTGTTGACACACTTAAGTATGACAACACCAATCCTCAAAAAATGGATGATTTTATTAAGATTTTTGAGTTAATCAAAAATACTGCGGTACCTCAGGCTTATTTCGAAAAACATCAGGAGGCTATACAAAGTTTCGCGACTATTGTTATGACTATGAAATCCATCCCGAGGCATGATAAACTAAACACAAATTTAACAGAAGTATTCCGCAAAGCCGGCATCATTCCTGCTGATGGTGTTATAGAGCTTGAACGTATCGGCAAAGGTGCTTATGGCTGGGCATTTAAAATAGAAGGATTAAACACAGAAAAAGATTATGTACTGAAAATTTTTAACGGCGATAAAGATGCTGAGGGGCGGCATGGCGCTCTTGCCGAGTTGAATAATGCGCAGTTTTGGCGCTCTCAGGCCGGTGTTGATACACAGCGTGTGAATTTTTATTGGGGCAATTTGAACTCTGAATACATGATTACCGAGTTTATTGATTCAGATCACGCGCCGCCTAAGCGAGTCGTAAATCCGGCTGATTTTGGTATTAATACTCAGGATGACAAGGATTACAATGAATTAAATATTTATCCCAAAAACCCGAAAACACGACACTTTGAAAAGCATACTTTTTACCCTGATTATGGCGGGTTTGTGGTGTTTGACAAAAAGTTGAATGAGAGCAAAGTAACCCGCAAAACCTCACAAAAGATTATAACGGCGCCGGAACACAAAAAGGGGAAAGTTTGGCAGGAAATATTCAATTCTCTGGAAATGAACAAAGACCGCAAAGAAGTATTTACAGGACTTTTAATGACCGCGTATTCGTTCGAGGCGTTTGAGCGCAGAAAAAGACTAAAACTGCTTAAAGATATCGCAACACCACAAGAATTGAGCCTAATGCATGAATACAAACGCAGAAAAAACGGAATGCTTGTGAGAAGATAGCTGTGAGTAGATTTATTTTTTACTTCATTGCAAAGAAATGTAAACTAAAATCCCACACAACAAAAACAATCTGTTGACGTGGGATTTTGTTTGCTATAGATTGGAAATACTTACAAAGGCAAAGGAAACAAAATGACAACGCAGAAACGACAAAGAATAAGAGTTTGTTTGAAAGCATACGACCACAAACTGATTGATGTCTCAGCAGACAAAATCGTGGAAGCTGCTAAAAGAACAGATGCGAAAGTCGCAGGACCAATACCATTGCCAACAAGAAGACGTATATATTGCGTTTTAAGATCACCTCACGTTGACAAAAAGTCAAGAGAGCACTTCGAAAGACGTATTCACAAAAGAATAATCGATATATATGATCCAACGCCTCAAACAACTGAGGAACTATGCAAAATGGACGTATCAGCAGGTGTTGATATCGAGATTAAGCAATAGCTTGTTAACAGTTCATTACATCAATAATAATTAAATTTATTAATGTGATCTACAAGACAAAGTATTGGTAGCGCTCACAAGGGGTCTCAGTAAGGGATTGGCGGTATAAGGCTAAACGACTGGATAACAGGAACAAGACGTACGGCCTTAAATAACCCGAAAAACTAACTGATTGACCAAACTAAAATAAAAAATAAATAAACGAAACACGCAAGTTGCCGCTGCCGGGAGGTGTGCAGGTACACGTTACCACAACACCCATAATGTGCAAGCAACTAAATAGGAAAGGTAAAAAATGACCACAAAAGAACTTCGACTAGGAGTAATCGGCAAAAAACTGGGAATGACTCAGGTCTTTGATGACAAAGGCTTAGCAATCCCTGTTACAGTCATAAAGGTAGATCCTTTAGTGGTTACTCAAATTAAGACAGTAGAAACAGACGGATACAACGCTATTCAGGTCGGATTAGTTCCTGCGAAGGAAAAACACCTGACTAAAGCACAAATCGGTCACTTCGCTAAAAATAAACTTGATAACTTCAGATATACAAAAGAATTCAAAGTAACTGATCCAAGTGCCTACACAATAGGTCAGCAAATCGACTTATCTGTATTAGAAAATATCGAAAAAGTTGACGTAACAGGAAAGTCTATAGGTAAAGGCTTCCAAGGTACAGTAAAAAGATGGAACTTCGGACGCGGCCCTATGGGTCACGGTTCTAAAAACCATAGAGAGCCCGGTTCTATCGGTGCAGGTACAACACCCGGCCGCGTAGTTAAAGGCAAAAAAATGGCCGGCAACATGGGTAACGAAAAAGTTACAGTTACTAAATTAAAAATCGTTCAAATCGACAGCGAAAACAATATACTGTTGATTAAAGGCTCAGTCCCCGGTTCTGAGGGCAAATTGGTAACAGTTAAACCTTCAAGAACAAAATGGAACTAGCACAAAACTTTTATAAGGAAAAATAGAAATGTCAAAAGAATTAACAATATTAAGTACAAATGGTAAACAACTCGGACAAATCTCCCTAGACGAGAAAGTATTCGGAGTTGAGCCAAACTTACATGTTATGCACTTAGCATTAAGAAGACAATTGAACAATGCAAGAGCAGGCAGCGCTTGTGCAAAAACAAGAGCGGAAGTTAGCGGCGGCGGCAGAAAACCTTGGAAACAAAAAGGTACAGGCCGTGCTCGTGCAGGTTCTATCACCAGTCCACTTTTCGCAGGTGGTGGTGTTATATTTGGACCAAAGCCAAGAGATTTCAGCTTCTCAATGCCGCAAAAAGCAAGAAGACTAGCTTTGAAATCAGCTTTATCAGCCAGATTCGCAGATACGGTTGTTGTTAAAGATTTCTCTGAAATCAAAGAACCAAAAACGAAATTAATGACTGCTGCGCTTAAAGCGTTGAACATTTCGGGTAAAATCCTAATCATCGCTGATACTAAAGCTGCTGAAAATCAATACTTAGAATTATCGGCAAGAAATATTCCAAGCTTAAGAGTTCTTTTACCTTCTAACTTGAACGTGAAAGACTTATTAGAAGCTGACAAAGTGGTTATCACGGAAGCAGCAATTAACGAAATAACAGAAAGACTCTTAAAATAAGAGATAACTAAAAGAAAGGCTATCAGAAATGAGCACTTTAAAAGATAACAAAGAAAGATTATACGACGTAATCAAAAGACCATTGGTTACCGAAAAATCAATGAATGCTACGCAATATAATCAATATACATTTGAAGTAGTGAAAGATGCTACAAAAAATGAGATTGCACAAGCAGTTGAGTTAGCTTTTCCGGGTAGAAAAGTTAAAAAAGTAAGAACAGTCTATATGCCTTCGCACGCAAAACGTGTAGGCTACCATATGGGTCGTACAAAATCAAGCAAAAAAGCTATCGTGTTGATTGATGGCGAACCAATTCAAGAATTAATAGGAGCATAATAAAATGGCTATCAGAATTATAAATCCGACATCACCGGGGCAAAGAGGCATGAGCCGTAGTGATTACGCAGAAGTCACTACAATGACTCCTGAAAAGTCTTTGCTAAAAGCACAAAAAAAGCATGCAGGCAGAAACAACTCAGGTAAAATCACTTGTCGTCACAGAGGTGGTGGGCACAAAAGACACTACAGAATGATTGATTTCAAACGTAATAAATTTGGAGTTCCGGGCACAATCACAACAATTGAGTACGATCCAAACCGTAACGTTAGAATTTCATTAGTAGTATACGCTGATGGCGACAAAAGATATATCTTATTGCCTGAGGGTTTAAGCGTAGGCGATAAAATCGTAAGCGGCCCTAACTCAGAAATCAACACCGGTAACGCATTACCGCTTGAATTGATTCCATTAGGTACGCACGTTCATAATATTGAGATGGAAGCAGGCAGAGGTGCTAAAATGGTACGTTCAGCAGGCGTTGGTGCTCAGATTATGGCAAAAGAAGGTAACTACGTAACGCTAAAATTACCCAGCTCAGAAATGAGAATGGTTCGCAAAGAATGTATGGCGACAATCGGTGTTTTAGGTAACTCAGAATATAAAAACTTATCAGTAGGTAAAGCAGGACGCACACGTCACTTAGGTATCAAGCCAACAGTACGTGGTGTTACGATGAACCCTTGCGATCACCCTCACGGTGGTGGTGAAGGTAAAACAGGTCCGGGCGGACACCCAAAAACACCTTGGGGTAAACCTGCACTTGGTAAGAAAACAAGAAATAAAAAGAAAGCTTCCGGTAAATTTATCGTAAGAGCTAGAAAGAAAAAATAAGAAAGTACAATGAGCAGGTTTAGTTGAAATAACTCAACTAAATCAGGAAAAAAAGGAGAATTGAATGGCTCGTTCACTAAAAAAAGGTCCATATGTAGAAGAATCACTTGCTAAAAAGATAGAAAAAATGAATGCAGCAGGCGATAAAAAAATGCTAAAAACATGGTCAAGAGCGTCTATGATTGTTCCTGATATGTTGGGACACACAATAGGGGTTCACAATGGTAAGGCACATGTTCCGGTTTATGTAACTGAACAAATGGTTGGTCACAGACTCGGTGAGTTTGCACCTACGCGTTCTTTCAGAGGTCACGCCGGAAGTGATAAAACAGCGAAAAGGAAGTAAGAACCATGCAAGAAAGTAAGTCAAAACAAACAGATATAAAAATGACTGCACGCAAATTACGTCGTGTAATCAATGAAGTTCGTGGTAAATCTGCACAAGATGCACTTGATATTTTAAGATTTATGCCATATTTCGCAGCACGTGTTGTAGAAAAAAATATCAAAGATGCTATGTCTAATGCAGCAGAAAAATACGGCAACAGCCTTGAGCCGTTGAAAGTTGCTGAAATATTCGCAGATGAAAGCACAACATACAAAAGAGGCAAGCCAAGAGCGCAAGGTAGAATCTATAGAAGACTCAAACGCACTTCGCACTTGACAGTTAAATTAGCAAGTAATGTAAAATAGGAGACGCAAAGTTGGGACAAAAGACACATCCAACCGGATACAGAGTAGGTATAATTCAACCTTGGCGCAGCACCTGGTTCGCCAAAAAAGATTACCCGCAGTTTTTAGCTGAAGACGCTAAAATAAGAAAATTCTTGAAAAAGAAACTATACGCTGCAGGTATAAGTAAGATTTTAATTGCTCGTACACCGATGAACGTAAATATAACTCTTGTTACAGCGAAACCCGGCATTGTTGTCGGTCGCGGCGGACAAGGTATCGACGAAATCAGAATGACTGTTGCTAAAATGATCAGCAAAACAGTTACCCTAGACGTTGTCGAAGTTGCAAGAATTGATGCTGATGCACAATTAGTTGCAGAATCGATTGCACTACAGCTTGAAAAGCGTATCGCATTCAGAAGAGCAATGAAACAATCAATGCAACGCACAATGCGCTCAGGTGTTCAGGGTATTAAAGTTATGGTATCAGGCCGTTTAGGCGGCGCTGAAATCGCTCGTAGCGAGTGGGCTAAAGAAGGAAGAATTCCTCTTCAAACTCTCAGAGCTGACGTAGATTTCGGTTTTGCTGAAGCAGATACTATAATGGGTAAAATCGGCGTAAAAGTTTGGGTATTCAAAGGTAACTTAATGCCAAACGAAAAAGCTGATATGAATGTCAAATCTAAATCATCTAAGCCTGGTGCTGGTGGTGGTTCATATGATGACAAAGGTGCTGGTAGAAGACGTCCAAAACGTGGCGGTCGTCCTGCTATCGAGACCGAAGTAGAATAATAAACAATTAATTAAGGAGCAATCTAACAATGTTAATGCCCAAAAAGACAAAATTTCGTAAGAAAATGAAAGGCAATATGAAAGGTTCCGAGACTCGTGGCACTGAACTCGAGTTTGGTAACTTTGGCTTACAAGCTGTAGACCCTGCCTGGATTACAAGCAGACAAATAGAAGCAGCCCGTCGTGCGATGACTCGTGAGATTAAGCGTGGCGGTAATGTTTGGATTAAAATATTCCCTGATAAACCTATCACTGCAAAACCTGCCGAAACCCGTATGGGTAAAGGTAAAGGCAGCCCTGAATACTGGGTAGCGGTAGTAAAACCGGGAAGAATCCTTTTTGAACTTGAGTTTGCCGATAGAGAAATCGCTGTAAGCGCTCTTAAACTCGCAGCTCAAAAGCTTCCTATTAAAGTAAGAATCGTTGAAAAATAGGTGATAAAAATGAAAATGCAAGAAATGCGTGAAAAGACTATAGATGAGCTATCTGAAATCATTATCGACTGTAAAAAACAGTTGTTTGATTTGAGATTGCAAAAAGCTATGAATAAATTAGAAGATACTTCTAAAATATCAAAAGCGAAGAAGCTTGTAGCACAGGCTAAAACTGTCATAAGCGAAAAACAGAAAAATGAGGTAATGAAAAATGCCTAAGAAAGAAAGACAAGGTGTTGTAGTTAGTAATAAAATGGACAAAACGGCAGTTGTAAAAGTTGCCGGGTATGACCAACATCGGAAATACAAGAAAATTATGGAAACTACAAAAAACTACAAGGCTAATGACCCCGAAAATATCTGCAATGTTGGCGATGTAGTTCGTATAATCGAAAGCCGTCCAACGTCAAAAGATAAACGCTGGTCAGTAGTTGAAATAGTTACTAAAGCCCACTAATTATAATTATCGCAAATGCGGTAGAGTAGAAAAAGGACAAAAAATTATGATACAACAAGAAAGTAGATTAGCAGTAGCTGATAACACAGGTGCAAAAGAATTATTGTGCATCCGTGTGTTGGGTAGTTCAAACAAAAAATATGCCCACATCGGTGACGTAATAGTTGCAACTGTAAAAGCAGCCTCTCCAAATCAAGCAGTAAAGAAATCAGAAGTTGTAAAAGCTGTTGTTGTAAGAACCAAAGCAGATATCAAACGTGCTGATGGCTCGGTAATCAGATTTGATGAAAATGCAGCAGTAATAATCAATAAAGACGGCAACCCTCGCGGTACTCGTGTATTCGGTCCCGTTGCAAGAGAGCTTAGAGATAAAAACTTTATGAAAATTATTTCGTTGGCTCCGGAGGTAATTTAGGAAATGAAAACTATGAAAAAAGAAGCAAAAAGCAATATGCATGTTAAAGCCGGTGATAGAGTTGTTGTACTCTCAGGCAAAGACAAAGGCAAAATGGGCAATATCAAAAAAATTATTACTTCAGGCTCGAAAGTAGTTGTTGAAGGCGTAAATATGGTAACTAAGGCTCAAAAACCAAACCCGATGGCAGGTATCCAGGGCGGCTTGAATAAAATGGAAGCGGCAATGGATTCTTCAAAAGTTATGGTTGTATGCCCGGGTTGCGACAAACCGACAAGGATCAAACACGATGTAGTCGACAATAAAAAAGTGCGTGTTTGTAAAAAATGTGGTGAAAAGTTGGATGTATAAGCCTGACGGTTTAGGCATCTTATTGTAAAAAGGACAAGAAAATGGCAGTAACAAAAAATTTAAAAGAAAAATACAAAGACGAAGCAGTAAAAGCTTTGACAGAAAAATTCAACTACAAAAACATCTACGAAGTACCGAAATTGCACAAAATTGTACTGAACATGGGTGTTGGTGAAGCATGTCACAACTCGAAATTGGCTGAGAGCATTGTTGCACAATTGACCAAAATTTCCGGTCAAAAAGCTATGAGTACAAAAGCTAAAAAATCAATCGCGGCTTTCAAATTAAGAGAAGGATCGCCGGTTGGTTCAATGGTCACGCTACGCGGTGAGAGAATGTATGATTTCTTACAAAAACTAATTGCAGTTGTATTACCTCGTATTCGCGACTTCCGCGGTATAAGCTCAAAAAGCTTTGACGGTCGTGGTAACTATACATTAGGTCTTAAGGAACAATCACTGTTCCCTGAAATTTCGTATGAAGAAGTTGATATAGTAAAAGGTATGAACATATCAATCATTACAACAGCTAAGACTGATGATGAAGCAAGAGAATTATTAACGGCGTTAGGAATGCCGTTTAAAAAATAACTAACGGTGCACAAAGGCACAAAAGGAGAAAAACATCGTGGCTAAAAAAGCAATGATAAACAAAGAAGCAAGAAGAGCAGAACTCGCTGCTAAAGGTAAATATCCGAAAGTAAGATTGCACAACAGATGCTCAATCTGTGGCAGACCTCACGGTTTTCATCGTGATTTCGGGCTTTGCAGAATCCATTTAAGAAAAATGGCGCATGAAGGATTGCTCCCGGGCGTAGTTAAATCAAGCTGGTAATTAAGAATTGCCGCGATTTTAACTAAACTGCCCGACAGGTTGCCAATCAAAATATTGGCTGGTAACTCAAAATGTTCGAGTAAGTAGTTAGGGGTTGCACATAAGGGCTGGGGGCTGTGATATATTCAAAAGCTAAAAGCTCCAAAGTATAAACAACCTCAGAAGATAAGGAAAATTAAAATGAATACTGATCCAATAGCAGATATGCTAACAAGAATTAGAAATGCGAATATGGTCTCTCATGCGCAGGTTGAAATGCCGAGTTCTAAATTAAAATTAGAACTAGCAAAATTATTAAAAGACGAAGGTTATATCGTAAACTACAATGAAAGATTGGTTGGCAAATTCAAAGTTTTAACAATTGAGTTGAAATACGACGAAGCCGGTCAACCTGTTATTGAAAACTTGAAAAGAGTTTCAAAACCGGGTTTAAGAACATATTGCAAATCTAAAAATATACCACAAGTTTTTGGTGGTATGGGTATCGCAATTGTAAGTACAAGCAAAGGTCTATTGACGGATCGTCGTGCTAAAAAAGAAAATATTGGCGGCGAAATACTTTGCTACGTTTGGTAATAGATAAAAAAATTGGAGACTAAAAAATGTCACGTATAGGTAAAATGCCTGTTATAATTCCCGACGGTGTGGATGTAAAAATTGAAGGTCAAACAGTTACAGCTAAAGGACCTTTAGGTACTGAAACTGTTACTATCCGCCCTGAAATCGCAATTAAGCAGGAAGATAATAAAATAATTATGACAAGAACTTCAGAAACAAGACAAACTCGTTCATTGCACGGTCTGTCAAGAACTCTTGTCGACAACGTTGTGAATGGTGTTAAAACCGGTTTCACTAAAAAATTAGAAATCGTAGGGGTTGGCTACCGTGCTAATATGCAAGGCGCTGACTTAAATCTTCAACTTGGTTATTCACACCCTGTAAGTGTTGTACCACCTCAAGGCGTAAAAATTGAAGTTGAAGCTAACACAAAAATCACTGTTACAGGCTCTAACAAACAAGCTGTTGGTGATGTAGCGGCTGAAATACGTTCGAAACGTCCACCTGAAGTATACAAAGGCAAAGGTATCAAGTACGAGGGTGAATACATCAGACGTAAAGCCGGTAAAACAGGTAAGAAATAGTAGAAAGTAGCCCATAGAAGCAGGGGATGCAGACATAAGTCGTAAGTCAGCCTCTAAGGGAAAAACAAAGAAAGCTTAGGTGAAAGAAATGATTAAAACTAAAAACAAAAAAGAAGGTGTTCAAAAAAGACATCAACGTGTAAGACTTAAAATCACAGGCACAACTGAGTGCCCTAGATTAGCAGTTTACAGAAGCACAAAACACATTTATGCACAGTTGATTGATGATGTTAAAGGTGTTACTGTTGCAAGTGCATCTTCAGCAGATAAGGAATTGAAAGAAAAACTTCCACATGGCGGTAACATTGACGCAGCAAAAGCAGTTGGTGAGTTAGTTGCACAAAGAGCTTTAAAAGCCGGCGTTAAAGATTGCGTATTCGACAGAGGCGGATTTATATATCACGGTCGTATAGCAGCTTTGGCTGACGCAGCTCGTGAAGCAGGTTTGAATTTCTAATTCTTCTGAAAAATATTAACTAATAAAAAAAAGCCCTCAAAATTTGAGGGCTTTTTTATTACTTATTTTACTGTATTGCTGACGTATTGAAATTTATAGCGGCGTTATTTTTTTCATGGATTTTTCGTTTTATTTCAGATGTAGTAGGCCTTTCGCCATTCTTTTTCTTAATTTCGGCTGCTTGTTCAGGGGTAGCTTGGCGATAATTTTTAGGTTCGCCTCTCAAAAACTGTATCCAGTTGCGTGGCAGGTACGTAACCCCGTTATTAGTCATTGTAAAATCCTCTCGTTGTTTCTATATTTATAAAAAAATATTCGTCACAAAAATTGCCAAAAATAACTTTTTACCACATTTGTATTTACAATACTTAATTTTAGTAGATAATAATAGCAAAAAAAATCATGTTTGGTTTTAAAATAGTTAAATAGTTATTTTAGAGAAAAGGAAAAAGTATGAAAATAATGTCTATTAGCGCAGCACCGCATAAATCGAGTCAGTCTTTCGGTGTGGAGGTGCCTAAAAAATTTATTGAGGATTTAGCAAAAAATGATCCTAGGGATTTTGGTGGCAATCAACATCACCAAGAGATAGTTCAACAATTAACCGGTATTGATAAATATACTACATCGACGATGTACCCCACAAAATATATGGGGCTGGATTTTCCTACCGGACATCCTGTGTGGAATAATGACGGTAATAAATTTAATTCTCACTTAGGAGATCATATAGCCCATCAACTCTTGCAGCAAGGTTATCGCAAGATGGATACAGTACCTGATACTGTTGATATTAAATTAAGCAAAAAAACGGAAAAATGGCTGGCATCTCTAGCATATGCCCTCACAGGCCAGAGAGATAAATGTCAAAAAGCCTATTCAGAATTTCACAACCAATGATACCGAGTTTTTAATATAGAAAAAGTCTAGTAATTTTCTGGAGTACCGCACCCTAAAGGGCAGCAATGACGGCGCATTGGGATTTTAGTTTTGTTTTTCCATAAACGCAGCGAATTTTTCGTAGGCTTTTTCTGAAATAACGTGCTCAACGCGACATGCATTGGCTTCTGCTTCTGCTGCATCAAGCCCTAAAATATCTTTGAAAAACCTTTGCAGCAGGTTATGTTTTGAGAGAATAGTTTGTGCAGTTTTAATGCCGTCAGCAGTGAGCGATATCGTGCCGTAGCGGTCATAGTTGATTAGTTTTTTTTCAGCTAATTTCTTGAGCGCTTCTGTAACGGACGCGCGGCTGACTCCAAGCTGGCGTGAAAGTGTAATGGCTTTAACACCTTGTTCGGTTTCAATATTTGTATAAATAGCCTCAAGATAATCTTCCAGGCTGGCTGATATTTTTTTAGATAGCATAATCACTAACCTCGCTTGAAAAATGATAAAATGAATTTGGCTGTTTGTCAAATTTAATAAGGCATTACAATAAAAAAGCCGGCTGAGATTACACAACCGACTCTAAAACCAAAAAGTGTGTTTATGATGAAACTTTTCCGATTTCGATGAATTCAGGGTTCTCGACATTTAATGCTTTTAATCGGCCAATAAAACCTTTAGCTGTCGAGGTGCACGCTTGTCCTGTGTGCTTACAAATTTTCACTTTTGAAAATACCTCTTCATAATGAGCGAGATTGCGACCTTCAATTTCAATCAACTCCATTCCTTTGGGGATTGCATTTGTCTCGCCCGGGCGGTATACAAAATGACCTGCAATTTGTTTTTCCATACCCGCAAAAAATGTGGCGACTTTCGTGAGAAATGTTTTCTGACATACATTTAACATTGTGTCGTCGGCTTTTTGTAACGCATTCAAAATTTGCTGAGGCGTTGCTTTAAAAGATACTTGCGGCTCTCGGATGTATTCTTGCGGCTTGTGTGTGACTTGAATTGGCTGTACTTTCATTTTACTCTCTTTCTTATCGTATCGGCGATTGTTAGTCAAGGCTAACAATCGAATTAAAAATTTTTTCTTCTCTTAATCTTATTCATTTGATACTAAATAATGTAAGGCAAACCTAACATTTTGTCAAGAGGGAAAATTTTTTATATAAAGTTTGCTTGTAAAACTTCTAAGTGTGAGAAATAATCGCAAAGCTAATGCGATTATTTCTCACACTTAGAATGACGTAGGCTCCGGAAATACTTATCAAGATGGGGATTACGCTTTTAATTTTCTGATTTCCATGACTATATCAGCAATGTCCTGAGTCATTTCTGATTTTTGAGTCAGAGTTTCACGTAATCTTTTGGCAAAATCGGCTTTTTTGAAATCGCCGAGGCAATGTTTTCTATATATTTCGGTAAGAAGTTTTACCATCGGCGCTCTTTTGGTGAGTTCCGACATTTCAACGCTCGAGACATTTGCGCAGATGACATTAATCGCGTTGTAGAGAACTCTTTTGTGTATTATGTCCTCAAATTCGCCATTTTTTATGACGTAGATTCTATCTTTAGACTTTTTCATGTCTGCGATGTTTCTTTTTATTTTTTCGGCGTCAGCATCTAAAAGCATCAATATAGGAACTTTATAGAGGTCTTTGTTCTCTAAATACCAGCGGACACTTTGATTTTTTCCGCCTGCTGATATAACATGAATGCCATGTTTGTCAAAATTGAAACCTAATATATCAGCGAATGCCGGCAATAGAATTTCTTCTGTGATGCCTTCGCAGAGAATAATTTTTTCAACGGGAAATTTGAGCGCTTCTTTTTCTCTCAGTTTTTTTGTATCAACATTTTTTTCTTGCTCATTAATATTATACAACCGCTCCACGTTGAGGGGTGGCTTCATTGGGCGTGGTATATTCAACAAATCGTCAATATTTAAATTAGCGTCACACAGCACACGCGTTTCATCGTCAATAATATAGAGCTCATCTTCTTCGCTTTTGACAACTGCACGCATTTTATGCTTGCCTGAGCGTGGCTTGAGAGCTTCTTTTAATTGTGCGTCGACTGAAGCATTCCATATCAACTCAATTATAGATGCAATTTCTTGAGAACTGAGTTCCTCAATTGCTTGTAGGTTGAGTTTCGGCTCAAGCACTTTTGTTAGTATGATATCATAAAAGACGCGTCTATACTTAAAACACGGAGGCTTTACCCTTGTAAGCCTGTCAAGAGCTTTGAAAAGCTCATCTTTATTCATTAAATTGTACTTAATATCTTCTAATTGTAACATTATGTATATAATTCTATCTCAACATGGCAATATATTGCAAGTTTGAGTTTTATACTAAGTATAGGTAAGTTAGAATGAGCAATTTTTTAGTAGGTTCGAAAATTTCATATCAAAACAATTATGCCGTGAAACAGTGTAACTCACAGCCTATTCGCCCTGTTGATAATCAGACTTGTAATAAAGCAGCGAGTAAGAATATCCATTTTGGCTACGCTCCAACTGCGCAAAATGTAGTTAATACTCCTGTGACCGCGCTGGTAACGCCGCAAGAAAAGCAAATGTATAACACAATTGCAGGCGCACTTGATAAAAAGACTAAAGCAAATCTTGATGAAATGCTCAAAACAGGGCGCTTGCTATCGAGCAAGTCGAACGATGGCTCTACAACGCTTGATAACTTGTATAAAATAGCTACAACACCGCGTATGCGTGGGTTGGACGCGGCTGTTATCTTGAAAGAGGCTGTAACAACAATTAACAATCCGTTTTTGATTACACAAAAGTTTGGTGATGTACCTAGAAAGTTGCAACAACAGATTATTACGGATGAAAACAATTATATTCGCTCCCACCCTAACCAAAATCCTGAGGGGCAGCACCAGCATAAGGAAATTGCAGAACAGGATTTAAATGTAAAATCTAATTGCTGTGTTGCTGCGAGTATTGAGTTTAATATTGCACATCGCACTCCGGCTGAGTTCGCCAGAATGGCCGAGCAGCTAACGTCTGACAAAATGAGCGTCACAAAAACAATAAGCCCGAATGCAATTGCTATCAATACTATCGATGCTATTTGGCTGGCAAATGAGTTCAACACGAAACACAAATTTTTAGGCTGGGATAAAGTTGAAATGGAATTAAACCCTGACCGAAACGCAATCATACGCGCTCGTATACAAAACTCATACAAAGACCCTCATGAGCGTTCATTGATAGATGTTCTTATGCAATCTATGATTATGAATATCGGCTCGCAGCAAACCTATAATACGCTGACTGACCTGAGAACAGGCAAATTTAACAATGACAACGAAGGCTTGACAAACATCGAAAAAAATTACGCAGAAAGCCTTGTGACAGGTAACAACACAATCCTTGTGACTTATCAGATTATTGACGAAAACTGCAACCTCCTAGGTTACGAGTGCACGTTCCCTGAAATGAAAAAACATATTTCTGACGCGCTCAACAAAGGGCAAAACGTCATTATCGGTTATACTTATCCTGAGGCAGATGGCACAATCAGTAAAAACGGTCATGAGATTACAATTGTAGGCATCGAAAAAGACGCCGCAGGCGTTGAGTACTTCGTGTGCAAGGACACGGATAACAATAGTCCTGCCCCGATTAAGTATAAAGTCGATGATTTCTTGCCACGCATACATCATGCAGGCTTGCCCAAAGATGTTTTGACCGAAAACGTCGAATTCGTCGAAACCTGGACAGAAGTTCTCAATAACTACAAAGCTGAGCGTCTCAGACAAAGTGCCCCGATTCAGCCTAATTCGCTAATCCAACAAGTTCAGCAAAACATGGCACAAGCTCAGGTAGTATAGTTTCAACCAACAAAATAGTGTGGAAAGTTTTATGTTTATAAACCAAGTTAATCTAAGCAACCAAGTAAATTTCAACCCGGTAAAGCAGGAAAAATCAAGCAACGCAGACATCAGTAATAGTAATGGCCAACAATTATCGCAAGGTTATAATATCGCGGCTTACAAAAATTACAATATCAGCTTTGGAGCACAAGGACTGAAAAAATCGCAGTTAGATAATTGGGATTTGGCTTGTGTTGAAATGTTCAAGGCACCTATCGAAAAATTCTCGACTAAAGAAGATTTACATACTTGGGTCAAAAAGGAATTAGATAAAAAAATGGAGCTCTCTCAATATGAGCAGATAACTGATTTTGATAACGCCGGGAAATGTTCGTGTTTCATAATTCGTTGTGACCGTAAATTTGATGCAAAACAATTCAACCAGCGCAGAATGGATACTATTAAAAACTGGAAAGCACATGTTACCGAAGAAAATGAATTTTTGAGAGACAATCCCGGTGCAGCTTTAATCGTTTTTACAGCTGCTGTAAAAGGTATCACTGATACAAATGAAGTATTACCATTGCGACTTCATCCCAAGACGGTAATGGATACATTAAACGAAATCCAAAGCAATTTAGGAAAAGACAGAAAATATAAATTCAATTTTTCAAAAGTATATGATAAAAAAATAAGAAATGTAGCTGTAAATGCTGATAATACAAATGAAGATATATCGGGCTGGGTACGTATACCGTCTAAAATAAATGATAGAAAAGGTTTTAAGGCTAATGTAGCGAAATTAAAGAGTTTGTCGCATGATTCGTGGTGCACGAAACATTCAATGGCGAAAGAGTATTTGGCAAGTGGCGATTTTCATATTTATTTGGAAAAAGGAGCACCTAAACTTGCTGTCAGGTGTGCCGGCGAGAAGGTAGTAGAGGTCGAAGACCCTCAAAATAACGGCAACATTAATGATTTGGGGTATAAAAAAATATTGAATGAATATGTGAAACATAACTGCTTTGACTTAAGCAGCAATGTAAAAGATGCAATAGAAATAGAAGAAAATGCAAATAACCCTGCCCAGGAAGATAAGCATTTACCGGGCGCATGCACTCAAAGACAACAAGCACGCGAAACAGCGAGAATGATTTTAAAAGCTGAAAGAGCTTTTCAGCGTTTGGGTGATCCTAAAAAAATACTTGAATATATAGGAATAAAAGTCACTGAAGATAGCGATCAGCCAGAGAAATTTATCTTATCCGATTTTGCTAAAACTATATTACCTCCGTCAATGAAGGGTGCTTATGTGAGCTTTCACGATTTTGATGTGGATTTAGAACCAATTACTAAGAATGTTATAAAAATTGAAGGTGATGTTGATCTATTCCATGAAGGAACTTACGATTTCAGCAGTCTTGAACATATCGTTGGTAATGCCAATTTTGGCAAAGCACAAGATATAATTCTTGACTCATTAGACAGAATAGATGGTAATGCTGAGTTTATTGACACCAGAGATATCGACATAAGTATGCTCTCCTATGTAGGCGGTAAATTAACGTGTGGTGCTTCAAGAGGATTTGGTAGTGGATTCTCAGACATAACCGATTTAGGGTCGCTGACTTATGCTAAAGTGCTTGATATAAGAAACTCAAAGGTCAATAATCTCGATGCATTGGAACATATTGGTGAAGTAGCACATACAGATGACGGTGACTTTTTCCCCGGGCAGGAAGAAGAATTGAAAGAATATATTAGAAATAGAGTTCATACGGATAAGCCCCGTAAATAAACGCTTCCAAGAGTTTTTGTAACAAAAATTACACAAATTTATTTTTTTGGGAAATTTTTAAGTAAGATTATTTTTTAATAGTATACTATTTAGTATAGAAGATGTAGAAATTTTTTTACATAAATGCTATATTAAAATTTTATGAAGTAGACGACAAAGAAGACAAGCAGGTTTTATGATAAATGCAAGAGATAACGACACATAAAGTAGCTGGTATAAATGGCTCGGCCGTGGATGTCAGAGCACCATTAGTAGAGGCTTTGGAAAAGTTCTCTGAATCACCTTCGGTGCAATTTCACATACCCGGTCATACTCGTGGGAATGGTACGTTAAGAAAATTTAGAAAATTAATAGGCAGCAAAGCATTAATTCTCGATACTACAGATGAATTTGACAATTTAGGAACGCTGCATCCGCGCTCAGGACCTATACAAGAAGCGCAAGAACTTGCTGCGCAAGCTTTTAGCGCGAAAAAAACTTTCTTTTTGGTCAACGGTTCGACTGTTGGCAATATCGCACTCGCAATGAGTTCTACTAATAAAACTCAAAAAATTATCGTAAACCGCAACTGTCACCGCTCCGTGCATGCCGGTCTCATCATATCAGGCGCTGAACCGGTTTGGGTTATGCCTCAAAAGTTTGATGAGCTGTCACTTTGGGGACCTGTCACGGCTGAAAGCATTGAAGAATTACTCCAAAACAACAATGATGTCTCGATGGTTTGGATTACCAACCCGACATACGAAGGTGTTGTGAGCGATATTCGCTCAATCGGCGCTGTTTGCAAAAAGTATGGCGTGCCTTTAATTGTTGATGAAGCGCATGGTTGTTTATGGAATTTCAACGACGAATTGCCAACAACATCGCTAGAATTAGGCGCTGATGCTGTGATTCATTCGTTGCACAAAACAGGCGGCAGTATGTCACAAAGCTCAATGCTTCACATAGCGCACGATTCACTGCTTGATGAGAAAAAAATTGAACAAGCGCTTATGCTTTTGCAATCTACAAGTCCGTCGATTATTTTATTATCCAGTCTTGACGCTGCGCGCGCTAATTTGCAGTCTCAACGCGGGCAGAGAAAACTAAAACGCGCAATCAACAATGCAAAATATATTCGCGAAAGCTTGGAATCTGTCAAAGGTGTTAAACTGCTAAAATCTTGTGACAGATACACTGTCGATATCACAAAAATATTTATAAAAGTTGAAGGTCTTTCGGGCAAAAGGCTTGAAAGTATTTTAGAGATTGATTTTAATATTGAGGTTGAATCAGCATCGGATGAGGGTGTTTTGATTTTATCCAACATCGGCAACACACGCAAAGAAGCCGAATACCTCGTTAAGTCAATTAAAAAAATCGTTGATGCACAATACTCAGATATTTATTACATCGAGCATAGAAAACATATGCCGATGGTTGAGCCGAAAATTGTTATGAATTTACGCGAAGCATTCTACGCGGAAAAAGAAACCGTTTCGCGCGAAAGTGCAATCGGCAGAATTTCAGCAGAAGTTATCGCTGAATGCCCTCCGGGAATTTCCGTTCTCTTGCCCGGCGAACTCATAACCGAAGAGCATTTGCCGTATCTGAATAATTACGAAAATATTGAAGTTGTGAAATAAAAAGATATTTTCGTCGTTCTTTGCGCTAAATCATTGAACATTAAAGTAGGGTCGAGCTTTAGAGTAATACGGTACTCCTAGCCAACTGGTATCATCGTCATACCGGAATTTTGTGTAACAAAATATCCGGTATCTTACACGCTAAGAGTTATATCTCCATATTGAATAGATCCCGCGGGATGACGCAAAGAAACGTGAGGCAGGGAACCCACCTTACAAATTGTCCTCGTTAAATCGCGCTTCTTCTTGTGCGACTTGCATGTTTGCCATTATTTTGCTAATTTGTCCATGGATTATTCTATACATTGTAAGAATATTATTATACTCTAACGATAGCTATAATAATGTAAGAACATTACAACAACTATGGATAGTATGGATAGGAAATTGATGCGCGTAGGTAATGGATATAGTCTATTCATTCCTTCAACGATATTAAAATTATTAAAAATTGACCCTGAGACTGATTTGGTTGAGTATCAGATTGAAAATGATGTCTTGAAAATTACCAGATCAAAAAACAAGCGCAACGACAAGCAGTAAGTGTGTTTGGCAAATACTTCATTGATTTTTACCGCGTCGAGTGCTAAGATAGGGCTATGGAAAAGAGGTTATCATTAGCTTTCATCTGGCACATGCACCAGCCTGCATATCAAAACAAAAGTGCAGGTGTGTATATTATGCCATGGGTGCGATTGCACGCTGTGAAAGATTATCTTGATATGTTGATGATTTTGGAAAAATTTCCAAAAATCAAACTTAATTTCAATCTTGTGCCGCTTTTGCTTGATTCTATTGACGAATATGTTTATCAAGACGCGCATGATGTACACTCAAAACTGACTGTAACACCGATTGAGGAGTTGAGTCAGTCTGATAAAGAATTTATTTTGAACAACTTTTTTGATGCGAATTATACACACATGATTTTGCCTCATGAGCGTTACGCTGAGCTTTATAAGAAAAGATACGGCAGCGAAGATACCAATATTTATATTTTTGATAATCAGGAATATACGGATTTGATGGTTTACTTCAATTTATGCTGGATTGACCCGATGTGGCAGGAAAAGTATGAAGAGGTCAAGTATTTGCTCGCAAAAGGTCGTAATTACACGTTTGAGGACAGACAGCTTGTCATCAAAATTCACAGAGAAATAATGAGGGAAATTATCCCTTCTTATAAAAGAATGCAGGAAGAAGGCCGCGTTGAAATCTCGACAAGCCCTTATTACCACCCAATCATGCCGGTGTTAATTGATGTAAATTGCGCAAAACAAGCGACTTCAATAGTTAATTTTCCTGAAAATATTCCCTCGATGAAAAAGGATTTGGAGATACAGATTGTAAAAGCGCTTGATAAGTTCGAAAACATTTTTGGCGTTCGCCCTCGCGGCATATGGCCTTCTGAACAATCCGTTTCGCAGCCGACTTTTGACCTGTTGGCCGATTTAGGGGTTAAGTGGAGTATTTCGGATGAGGGTATTCTCTCAAGCTCAATTGGGAAGGAATTTATCAGAGACTTTAGAGGCTATTTAGAGGATCCCTATAATCTTTGTCAGGTATATGAATACAGGCATGATGACAAAAAAATAAATCTTTTATTCCGCGATTCGGTGCTGCCGAATTTGTTGAGTTTTGAATATCCTGCACATAATCCGATTATGGCGGCAAATGATTTTTATGAGCGTATAAAAGCTGTTCAGGATAAGCTTGTCAACGCGCCTTCTGAACATGACCTTTTCACAATTGCCATGGATGGTGAAAATTGTTGGGAAAATTACACAAATGATGGCTCGACGTTTTTGAACGTGATTTATAAACTTATCGAAAATGACGACACAATCGAAACAGTCTTGGTTTCAGACTATATTGACACCTTAAACAAGCAAATACAGCTCAGAGAGATAGCTGCAGGCTCGTGGATTAATCGTAGTTTTCAGCTTTGGATAGGTGAGCCGACCAAGAATTTAGCGTGGGAACATTTGAACAAAACACGTCAGGATTTAATAGGGTTTGAGCATGAATTTCACGACAGACAGGATTTGCTTGAGCAAGCCTGGCGGGAAATCTATATTGCTGAGGGCAGCGACTGGTACTGGTGGTACGGTGAGCCTAACGATTCCGGCCAAGACCACGTTTTTGATTACCTTTTCCGCTCACATTTAAAAAACGTCTATGTGATTCTCAACAAAGCTGTACCTGAGTATTTGGATATTCCACTCATTAATATTATAAATAATATTTCACGAATTCCTAAAAAAACTATCTCACCAAGTCTGGATGGTAAAATGAGTGATGGCGAATGGGATTATGCCGGCTGTATAAATATTCCTACAGGTCCTGTGCTTGAAATGACAAAGCTTTACCACAAAGTTTGCTACGGATATGATGACGAGAATTTATATTTGAAATTCGAAGTCAACAAGCTAATTTTTGATGAGTATATAATGAACACAAACACTGAATTTTATATATACATGCAAAATGAGGATTTGATGCGATACTGCTCGGGCGTGCTTGCGACGCCCACGCGCGCCGATAATATTTCGCCGATTCTGAAAAACAGATTCACTCACTCAGTGAGATTGTGTTTTGATAAAGATGTTAAAAAGCCCGCAAAAATGGCATATGCGACCGAAGAAGGCCTGTGGATTGTGCAGCTTTCGACAAAGGTTCTGTATGCTTATGATGAAGTTATCGAGGTCAAAATTCCGTTTGATGAAATTGGTGTCAAAAAAGGCGGCAAGATACGTTTCCTAGTAATTAACGGCCACGAAGGTATCGCCGAAGACTACTACCCGAAAGACGACTTGTTCACGACTTATCGCCCTGAGTAATTTCAAAATTATAATAATTCGTACCCCTCACCCTGTTTTCTAATATTCGCATAACGCTCATATTGAAAACAGACCTCTCCCGCAATGGGGCGAGGTTAGAAAAAATGTAGTGTGGGCGCACGATACTGAATAATTTGTTAAGCATTGTAAAGTTGCGCATAATACTGTAATCGTTGTGCTTTAGCTTTTATAAAAATATCTTGTGGCAATTTTTATTTAAAAATTTTCTTTATATTAACATAGGAATTTTTTAAATTTTTAGGATATTAGTAAATTAGAAAAACTGGAGGAATTTAACATGGCAGATCAATCACCAAATTTGTTGCAAAAAGTCGTAATGAGTGTAGCTAGCATGGGGGCTGTGCAAACACTAGCAAAAACGAATATTGCGTCTAATACAGGTATTGCACTAAAAAACAACACGCCTGTAGGCAGAATGCTAGGACACGGCGAATCATTTTGGACAGCACAAAAAAATGCAAACTTAAATCAAACTATTTTCTTTGCTCCAAAAGATGCACCAAATACACCATATAAAGCATTCTGGGCTGAATAGGTAATGTAGGGCGCGTCTCACGCACCGAAAAATGTTGTTGGGGTGAAACCCCAACCTACATTTCTAAAGTCCTTCGCGATGACAAAATAAAAAAGAGGTCGAACAATCGACCTCTTTTTTTCGTATATTTTAAAGATTAACCTTTGATTTGGTTCATTACTTCTTCGGCGAAGTTGTCTTGTCTTTTCTCAAGACCTTCACCTAAAGCATAACGTGTGAACTTTTTAAGTTCAATTTTACCTTCAATCAACTGTTGGATTGTTACGTCAGGATTTTTAACGAAAGGTTGCTCTAATAAGCATTTTGAAGATAATAATTTGTTAACGCGGCCTTCAACGATTTTTTCTTTAATGTTGTCGGGCTTACCGGCTAAATCTTCTTTACCCATTTCGATTCTTGTTTCTTCATCGATTACTGATTGAGAAATTTCGGCTCTTGAAATGAACTCAGGAGCGTTACTAGCTATATGCAAGCATACATCTTTAGCCATCACTGCGTCATTGCCTTCATATTGAAGTAATACACCGATTTTTTTGTTGTGAACATATGATGAAACATTGCCTTCGTATCTTGTGAAACGACGAATGGTAATCTTTTCACCAATTTTAGCAATTTTTTCTTTGATAAAGTCTTCAATCGCTACACCATCAACTTTAACAGCATTCAATGCGTTTAAGTCAGCAGGGTTTTCTTTGCATACAGCTTTAACAACTGTATCAACAGTGTTGATGAAGTCTTCATTTTTGGCAACGAAGTCAGTTTCACAGTTTACTTCGACCATTGCGGCAACTTTTTCGCATAGACAAGAAGCAATAATACCTTCTGCAGCGATTCTGCTCATTTTTTTATCAGCTGAAGCCATACCTTTTTGTCTGAGGTATTCCATAGCTTTTTCCATATCACCATTGTTTTCAACAAGCGCATTTTTAGCATCCAAGATACCGGCGCCGGTTTTTTCTCTAAGCTCTTTTACCTGAGCGGCAGTTATTTCCATTTTTTAATCTCCTTATGTTTATTTATTACGTCATTCCGAAGCGCTAAACTGTGCATTACATGCCTGTCTTGTGTGTTCGGAATCTGTCGGATTATTGTGCCCGATTTCAATTTAAAAAGGTGGGCAAGTATGCCCACCCAATAATTTTAGAGTTTACTCAGCTGCGACTTCTTCAGCTGCTGCTACTGCTGTTTCTTCCGTTACCACAGCTTCAGCTTCCGTAGCGCCTGCATCTTCAGCTTTAATTCTTTCGATTTTACCGCCGACAGCTTTGTTTTCTTTAAGTTGTTTGCCTCCAATCGCTGCATCAGCAAGTTTTCCGGCTACCAATTTAATCGCTCTTATCGCATCATCGTTACCCGGAATAAGATAGTTAATGCCTGTTGGGTCTGCGTTTGTATCAGCAAGACAGATTACAGGGATATTTAATTTGTTAGCTTCCTGAATAGCGATAAATTCCTTTTTCTGGTCAACTACGAATAATAAATCAGGTAAACCACGCATATCTTTAATACCGCCTAAAGTTTTGCTCAATTTGTTTAATTTTCTCATAATTTGAGCAACTTCTTTTTTAGGTAATTTGTCTATGTGACCTGAGTTTACGAATTCTTCAAGCTCTCTCAATTTGTTAACACGTGAGCGAATAGTTTCAAAGTTAGTTAACATACCACCTAACCAACGTCTGTTAATGAAGTAGATTCCTGCACGTTGCGCTTCTTCCATAACTACATCAGCGGCTTGTTTTTTCGTACCTACAAAAACGATATTTTTATTTTTAGCAGCGCATTCTCTAACAATATCATACGCTTCATCAAGTTTGTCGGTTGTTTTTCTTAAGTCTAGTACATAAATCCCGTTTTTTGCACCATAAATATATGGTTTCATTTTTGGGTTCCAACGTTGTGTTGGGTGTCCGAAATGCATTCCGGCTTCTAAAAGTTCAATCATTGATGCTACTGGCATCGGCTTTCTCCTTATTTTTTACTTGTAACATTTATCCCGGTTATTCCCATCCCGTGAGGGACTAAGTCAAGCTTATCGGATATACCTGAGATAATGATTAAATTATATTACAAACAAAAAAATTAACATATGCATGTTAATTTTTTGTAAACATAATGCTTATAAGGGAATTCAAGTTTTAAAGTTTTAAAACACTTACCAATTGTTTGAATTGTAGGAGTGTTCGTCAGGATTAGTCTGGTTTTTGGACAACTCCTGCAGTATTTCGGCTTTAATCTCTCGTTTGAGTTCTTCTTTCATTACTTGTATAGATTGCCTGTTTAGGGTCGGACTTTCTTTTTCTTTTTTGATTTTGTTATCAACGACATTGAGTGACATGACCGAAATAACACCTATTAATACAAGTGTTATTAAGAACTCAACTAAACCGAATGCTTGCTTTTTTTTCATTTAAATCTTTCTCACAAATTTGTAGCTCGTAATCTTATTATCGTCTTTTGTGGATAAATCTTTAACGTTTTTATTAAAATATAATACAAAACTTAATATTAGTTGTCAAAATGGAATCTCGAAAAGGGGCTTTAAGTGAGTGTTTTTTTGTGACATCATGATTATATGCTTAAACTAAATCATCCTAAAGGCCTTTATTTATTATTCGCTGTCGAAATGTGGGAACGTTTTTGTTACTACGGAATGCGGGCAATATTTGTTTTGTATATGGTGCAGGCTTTGCAATTTTCGACCGAAAAAGCCGGTAACATTTACGGTATTTATACAGGACTGGTGTACTTAACGCCATTGGTCGGCGGGTATTTGGCAGACAGGTATTTAGGGCAGCGCAAATGTGTTACTATCGGCTCAAGCTTGATTGCAGCCGGTCTTTTTTGCATGGCTGCTGATTTAGATATTTTATTTTATGCCGCTCTGATTTTAATGATAATCGGTAACGGATTTTTTAAAGCAAACATAAGCACTATCGTCGGCAAACTATACGGTGACGATATGTCGCGCAGAGACGCAGGATACACCATCTTCTACATGGGCATCAATCTGGGTGCTCTAATTTCACCACTAATTTGCGGCACATTGGCAGTGAAATACGGTTTTAAATACGGTTTTCTAGCTGCCGGTATCGGCATGCTAATCGGTTTAATTACGTACAAACTTGGCGAAAAAAAACTATTGTGTGAATGTGGGCTAGAGCCTTATAAAAAATGTTTTGTCGATACTGAAATTACGCAAGAAAATCTCACGCAACAAGAAAAACAACGTGTGTATGCGCTATTCATTTTGTTGTTTTTTACGATTTTCTTTTGGGTTGCCTTTGAGCAGGCAGGATGCTCTCTCACATTATTCGGCGAATATTCCACCAATAGAGTCATTCAGTGGCTGAATTTTGAAGTGCCAACCAGCTGGCTGCAATCATTGAACCCACTTTTTATAATTTTATTTGCCCCTGTTATGTCTATTTTATGGACAGCGTTGGGCAAACGCGGCAAAGAGCCAGCCACAGTCAAAAAATTTGCCATGGGCTTAATGATAATTTCGTTTAGCTTTTTTCTGATGTACTTTGTTGCAGGCTGGGCCGAGTTTGCCAAAGTAGCACTGGCATGGCTGGTGATTGTCTACTTTGTTCAAACAATTGCCGAGCTATGCGTCTCTCCTGTGGGGTTATCACTGGTCTCAAAACTCGCCCCTAAGAAATTTGCAGCCCTGTTGATGGGGACCTGGTTTTTATCAAGCTTTTTCGGGAATTCGATAGCAGGAATATTTGCAGGACAATATGACTCAATGGCGCACACAACATTTTTCCTTATCCTCGCTGTTGCAACGTTGGTCATGTCGCTGGTTCTAATTTCGATGAGTAAGTTGCTCAAAAAATGGATGGAATAACTCTTACACGTCATGCTTGAACTTGTTTCAGCATCTGTACCAGCGTAGAATTATACTTAAATATGTTGGAGTGGTTTTTAAATTTAATTAAAAAAGTAATTTTTAGTATTTTTACCTTTTGCACAAATTATTTTTGCGACTCCACAATCGACAGATGCTGAAACAAGTTCAGCATGACAGTAGCTTGGATTTGCGCAAAAAAAAGGGCTTTGTGAAAGCCCGTTGTCTGGAATTAAGAATAGTTGGAAGTATGAAAAAGATGTTATTATCATAATGAGATATTAGTTCATCTACAATTAGTCAAGGTAGTGATATTAAACTTATAAGCGGGCTAGGTAAGGTGGGTATTTTATGCCCGAATTATGTGATTTAGATAGCTTAAATCAAAGTGTAGTTTTTTAGATTAACCACTCAGCTAGGATGAGAATAGACTGCCAGAATATAACAACTCAGGACTCAACAACAGTGGTGTCTTGTACTATAAATAATTTTGTAGATAGTTTATACTCAAGGGGGAAAAATGATATTAATTACGGGAGGCGCCGGCTATTTGGGTAGTCATTGTGCGGTCAATTTTATTGAAGCAGGACAAGATATTGTTATAATCGACAATTTGGAAACAAGCTACATTGAAACGGTAAACGCATTAAAAAAAATCGGGCATGTCGAATTTGTGAAAGGCGATCTACGTAATAGTGATGAAATTGACGAAGTTTTTAAAATGTTTGAAATAGATGCAGTAATGCATTTTGCAGGCTCTAACCAAATCAATGAAAGTATCATATCACCCTCAAAATACTATAAAAATAATGTTGTAGGTACATTGAATTTACTTGACGCAATGCTCAAATACGGCATCAAGAAGATGGTTTATTCCTCCACTTGTGAAACTTATGGCGAGCCACTGTATTTGCCTGTTGATGAAATTCACCCACAAATTCCTCAAAATGCATATGGGCGTTCAAAAAGTATCGTTGAAAAAATACTGGATGATTATGACAATGCTTATGGCATTAAATCTGTAAAATTGCGCCACTATAACGTTATTGGCGGGTATAATCAAAAACTTTTGAGTTACGAGCAAGAAGCTGGCAGCGACAATAGGTCTAATATTTCAAAATCAGTATTATATGATTTTAAAGACTTAAATATAGTGGATTTTGTAGATGTTGAGGACATTGCGTCAGCCTACCACTTGGCATATTTGTATTTAAAAAATGAAAATACTTCAAACGCATTCAACATCGGTGCAGAGCAAAAAGAAAGCAAGAAAGATATTTTTGATGTTTGGCAAAAAGTCTTTAGCAAAAAAATGAATGTTACGTTTGAAAAATACACAAAAACTCATGTTGCACAATCAAGAGTAAATATTAAAAAAGCGAAAAAATTCTTGGGCTGGTCGCCTGAAAAAACACTGGAACAAAGTCTAAAATCTTTGCTAACCCAAGAAAAACAACTGCAAAACTTCGCTAAAAATACTGCTGCAAATAAAGTATAATTTTATTTAAAACCCGATTTGTTTAGGTTTGGTTCTGTCCATCAGCACGTCCAAAGCCTTATAAACATTTTCGAGTTCGACGTTTATTTTATCAATCTCGGAGTTGTTATCTTTTGCGTATTGAATAAAGTATTTTTCGAGTTCATTTATGCGCTGGGCTAAATCTTTGTGCTCTATGGCATATTGACGCATGTATACAAAAGTTTTCATGATTTGTATGTTAATTTGGATAGCAATTTCAGAATTTAGAATACTTGACAGCATTGCAACGCCTTGTTCTGTGAATACATATGGTGATGTACGCCTGCCGCCATGTCGTGAACTTGATATTCCATTATGGAATTTCAAGTTTTCCCATTCCTCTTTGCCCAATTGAAACATAAACTCTTTGGGAAATCGCTTGAGATTTCTTTGTACAGCTTTGTTTAAATTAAAGGTTTTTACGCAATACAACTTTGCTAAATCACTGTCCAGCATCACTTTTTGCCCGCGCACTTGGTAGATTAGGTTTTGAATTTCATTTAAAGTTATAATCTCATTCATATTTTTAATTATAGTACATATTTCTTTTAATTTGTTTATTTTTTTAATATGATGATTTAGTAGGTACGGAAATTAAAAGAGAAAAAAATGTTAGATATAAGATTAATACGCGAAGATAAAGAAAAAATAAACGAATTGCTAAAGCGCCGCAATGGTGAATTATCAGTTGACGAAATAATTGAAATCGATACACAACGTCGCAAAATTCAGTTTGAGGCAGACGAGTTTCGTTCGCAGCGCAAAAATATTTCACAAGAAATTGGCAACCTGAAAAAACAAGGCCAAAACACTGACCATATTCAGGAAGAAGTCAGACAAATCGGTGAAAAAATAAAAGAACTTGAAGAACACGAAGTCACCCTTGAAGAAACACAAAAAAATCTTCTTTTAATGATTCCAAATACACCTGACGAAAGTACTCCTGTCGGCTCAGATGAAACATCTAATGTTGAAATCAAAAGAGTTGGAGAGCCCGTAAAAGTCGGCTTTGCACAAAAGCCCCATTGGGATATCGCAGCTGAAAGAAATCTTGTTGATTTTGAGCGTGGTGTAAAAATTTCTCAATCCCGTTTTTCCCTATACAAAGGCAAAGGTGCAACACTTGAGCGTGCAATTATTAATTTCTTTTTGGATTTACATATCAACGAACACGGCTATGAGGAAATTTTGCCGCCCGTTTTGGTTAATTCTGCGGCAATGACAGGGACAGGGCAGTTGCCAAAATTTGCTCAGGATATGTACAAATGCGAAGACGACGACTTGTACCTGATTCCAACAGCAGAAGTACCTGTCACAAATATTTATGCCGAAGAAATTTTGAATGAGGACGATTTGCCATACTATATGTGCTCTTACACGCCTTGCTTCAGAAAAGAAGCCGGCTCTGCAGGTAAAGATACTCGCGGGCTTATTCGTTTGCACCAATTTAATAAAGTTGAGTTAGTAAAACTTTGTCTACCTGAGAAAAGTCAGGAAGAACACGAAAAATTAACTCTTAACGCCGAAAGAACTTTGGAATTATTAGAACTTCCATATCGCAGAATCGAGCTTTGCACAGGCGATATTGGGTTCTCAGCAAGAAAATGCTATGACATCGAAGTTTGGTTGCCATCATATGACGCGTATAAAGAAATCTCCAGCTGTTCTAACTTTGGTGATTTCCAAGCACGCAGAGCAAATATTCGCTACAAATCAAAGGCAACAGGCAAAAATGAATTTGTGCACACTTTAAATGGCTCCGGCTTGGCTGTAGGAAGAACATTCGCGGCAATTTTAGAAAACTTCCAACAGGAAGACGGCTCAATACTTATTCCTAAAGTTTTGCAAAAATACACCGGATTTGAAAGGATTTAGCCTTGAGCAAAGGGTATTTTATTACATTTGAAGGCGGTGACGGGTGTGGCAAAACAACTCAACTTGGGCTTGTTGAAAAATACCTAAAAGATAAAAGCTATGAAGTTGTTACAACTCGCGAACCGGGCGGACAAAAGTTGGGGCTGCAATTGCGCCAAATTTTATTGCATTATGACGGTGAAGTGTCGTCAACATGCGAATTATTTCTGTATCTTGCTGACCGTGCACAGCACATTGATACTGTTGTTCGTCCTGCACTTGAAAA
The DNA here is from genome assembly GCA_031551265.1 of Candidatus Gastranaerophilaceae bacterium. GTDB lineage: Bacteria > Cyanobacteriota > Vampirovibrionia > Gastranaerophilales > Gastranaerophilaceae > JAVBNU01. The sequence goes on along the minus strand of JAVBNU010000012.1, from coordinate 62,433 downwards.
AGGTTTTGTAGTCTTATGTGACCGTCATACCGACTCAACACTTGCCTATCAGGGGTATGCAAGAGGATTGGATTTAGAGCGTTTAAAAACTTTGAACAATATTGCGACAGGCGGGCTAAAGCCTGATTTGACATTGCTTTATGATGTGTCGTCTGAGGTTGCACAAACCCGTGTTGGCAAAGAAAAAGACAGATTAGAGTCTGAAGGGATGGAATTCCACGAAAAAGTCAGACAAGGCTATCTTTCTATTGCGGAAGAAGAGTCTGCACGCATAAAAGTTCTAAACGCAAATTTAGGCATCGAAGGCGTTTTTGAGCAAACACTCAAACAGATTAATAAACTTTTGAATATTTAAAGTTGTCACGTCATACTGCAGAGCTAAGTTTAGCAGTAGTTTTAAGCGTGTATGTGCGGTATCTATCCAAATAGCGAGTGCATTTTTTTGAGCTATACGCCGGAAAGACCCCGCACATATTCACTTAACATTCATTGCGCGACATTGGACGCTGCGGGTGATAGCTAGTTTAATTTAGAACAAAATGTTAAATTAAGACTCTCTTAAATTTTTAAAGTGGTGCTGTAAATACCACACAAAGCCGATCACGCATACTGCAACAATTGCGATGTCGAATTTATGCCAGATTTTTGAGAAAACTTCCATATTTTGACCAAATTTTATGCCAACATACACAAGGAAATAGCTCCATACTAACGAACCTAAGAATGTCAGAACAATAAATATAGGGAAATTAGCGCGTAGGATACCGGCAGGCAGTGAAATAAACGTTCTCACAACCGGCAGCATACGACAGATGAAGAATGCCCACTCACCGTATTTTTGAGACCATTTGTCGGCTTGCTCAAGGTCTTTTTTGCTTATCAAAAACCATTTCCCATATTTTTCAATGAACGGACGACCGCCCCAATAACCTAAATAGTAAGAAGGAATTGACCCGATAACACAGCCTATTGCGCCTGCAAAGGAAGCCGTATGTATGTTCATCACGCCTTTTGAGACTAAATACCCTGCAAACGGCAAAATAGCTTCACTCGGCAGCGGTATATTACACGACTCTATCGCCATTAAAATCGCAACTCCCCACGGGCCTGCAGCTGAAATTACTTCTTCTATAAAACCTATAACAGGCATCAAAATAGGGTCTAAAACGCTCATTGATGTTTCTCTCTTTCATTCTTCTTGAATTTGTAGAGTGCAGTCACCACTGCACCAGTTTTCCATATTATGGTAGCACAAATTATTTTATTTCGATATCGACTTTGAAATCATCTTTTTTCTTTTCAGTACCCTCAAACTCCTGAATAGCTGCAATCGCAACCATGCCGGAAAAAGCGTTTACAATCGCAGATAAAGCTGCGATAAAGAAAAGAAGCATGAAAAGCATCCCTATCCCTGAAAAGCCCATTGTGAAAAGAACTTTTATAATTGAAAACCAGGCTAATTTATGGAACCAAACTGAATTAATCCAGCCCAGCAACCCTGCGACCGGCACCATTGTTACGGAACAGCCGATAAATGAGACAAATCCTATAATTGCGCCGTATAAGGCTGCCTGCTTGGCTTCAAATAATCCAATCATATTATTTCTTTTCATATACAAAAGTATCACTACTGATGCGACTGTAAGCATTGCTACAAATACAATAACGCCTACAATAGGAACAATCGTCAAAAGTCCTCCTGCCATCCCCAGAATAAATGATAAAACGCTCATTTTTTGAAGTATTATTTTGTTCATATTATTTACCTCTGTTTATAAATTACATCTTGCGTGACAAATAGCAATAGCTATAGAGTCTACCGTGTCATCCAATTTTGGAATAGCGATATTGTTTAATGATAGCATAACCATGTCTGCAACCTCATTTTTAGTTGCCCGCCCGTACCCTGTCAGAGTTTGTTTTACGACAAGCGGAGTATATTCGTACACAGGAATATTATATTTTTCCAGTGTCATTAAAATTACGCCGCGCGCTTCGGCGACCGGAATTATGGTCTTTAGGTTTTTGAAAAAGAACAGCTGCTCAATGCTTGCAACATCAGGTTTAAATTTTTCAGCCAAACATGCGAGGTCGCCTGAAATTTCGAGCAATCTCGCGCTTATCGTTTTGTTTTTGTCTGTGCGAATTGAGCCGGAGGAGACGAGTTTGTAATCCTCGCCATCTAAATCAATTATGCAATATCCGACAATCGCCATGCCGGGGTCTATTCCGAAAATTCTCATATAATAATTATAATTATTTGAACACTAAAAGCAAAAAAATTAATAATTCTTGAAATATCATATGCAAACAACTAAAAACGGATATTATCCTCTATCAAGCGTATTCAAAAACAAGTTAATTAAGACTAAAATACAAATATACAATTATCTTGACATATCTGAAACGAGTCATTATAATTGACATAGTAATTATAGAATAGAGGATTAATTTTAAATGAAAGGTGGAAATAATATGAAAAAAGGCGCATTTACCTTAGCTGAGGTATTAATCGTATTAGTTATCCTTGGTATTATTGCATCAATGACTGTACCGTCACTTATGCAAAACACAAACCAAACTGTATACGTAACGGGTATCAATAAAGCATTTGCTACATTAAACAATGCTATCTCATTAGCATCTATCGAAAACGGTGAAAGCCCCGGCGGCGGCAGTAATGAAAATGCTAATACAAATGCTCAAAATGTAATTGATAATGTATTCGCTCCTGTTATGAAGGTTTCTCAAAAATGGGATAACGCATTCCAAACTCAAGACGGATTTTTATATGTTATTGATGATGGTCCAATGGCTGCTGATTGCGGTGATATCCCTCAAAACGCAAATGATGTTGGTACTACAACTGCTTGTTTTTATGTAACAGTTGACGTAAATGGTTTTGCTAAACGACCCAATACTATAACAAAAAATCCTTATAAAGACAAAATCCAAGATCAATTCGTTCTATATCTATATAGAAATGGTATAGCAGGTGATGCTGCTGTTACCGGTCCTATCTTAAGAGGCGACATCAAAAACAAAGATTCTGTTGATGGTACTTTGCCGACAACAACTGCTATTGATGTTAAAGAGGGTAAATGTACAGGCTGTGGTACTGAAGATAAAACTCAAGAAGAAGGCTAATCGGCTTAGCTAAAAAATATTACAAAAAAGGTCATTCATTGAATGACCTTTTTTTATAACATAGTAATGTAGTAATGTAGTGTGGGCTATTGCCCACCAATCAAATATTCACTTGTTCTAAAACTTCGTCAGGGATATCAAAATTTGAGTAGACGTTTTGAACGTCATCATGCTCTTCAAGCTTATCCATTAGCTTTAATATCAAAGTCGCAGTTGCAGCATCTTTTATTTCAACTGTGTTCTCAGGCAAACGCGTAACCTCTGCACTTTGTGCTTTGAAACCTGATTGCTCCAGCGCCTCAGCAACAGATTGCATGTTTTCAGGTGCTGTAATTACTCTGTAATTTTCGCCTTCCTCGTTTATATCATCGGCTCCCGCATTAACAGCTGCATCAAACAACAAATCAAAATCAACATCTTTATTAAAAAGTATCAGACCAACTTGTTTGAACATCCAGCCGACACAACCTGATTCAGCTAAATTACCTTGATATTTAGTAAAATAACTTCTTATATCACCGGCTGTGCGATTGCGATTATCAGTCATAGCTTCTATAAATACTGCCACACCACCGTTTGCATAACCTTCGTATGATAATTCTTCAAAGTTATCAGCTGCAGTATTGCCTGTGCCTTTATCTATAGCACGCTTGATATTGTCATTCGGCAAGCCGGCTTGTTTTGCACGCTCAATCGCTGTTCTGAGCCTGAAGTTTCCCGCAATATCTCCGCCGCCAAGTTTCGCTGCCATTATTATTTCGCGTGAAAACTTTTGAAATGACACGCCTCGCTGCGCGTCTACTTTTGCTTTTTTATGTTTAATTTGTGACCACTTTGAATGTCCTGCCATATTGACCTCGTTTTTGTTTAATCTGTGTGTTTTTATTGTATTATAAAGGTGGTTGGTGGGCAAACCACAATCATAATAAATGTCATACCGGAATTTTGTTTGCAAAATATCCGGTATCTTACCAGAGTAGAGCCGTAAATTCAACGCCGGATAGATCCCGTGTCACACTTCGCTCCGCTACGGAGACAGGGTCACAAGCATCACCTTCGGTTCTGCTGTTCCCTTTGTCAAGCAAGGGATGACAAATAAAAAAAATTTATAATAACAGAGGACAGTATGAACGATAAAATGAAAACCGCAATGGATTATTACAACCAAAAAGACTATCAAAAATCGCTTGAAGTTTTTGAAGAAATGCTGGGCGATGATTGTTCTGACGTTGGGCTTTTGAACAATATTGCGTTGTGTTATTTTAATACAGACGACAACGAAAAAGCGATTGAGTACTTTCTAAAAGCGCTCTCACTTGATAATAAACTTGCTGAAGCATACATAAATTTGAGTGATATTTATTTTAAAGAGAAGAAATTCCCTGAGGCGATTGAGTTGTTGCAGAATGCAGTTTACTATTTGCCTGATAATTTGGTGGTAAAACATTATTTGGCTAGAGTCTATATGGAGGACTACCGCTGGGATTTGGCGATTAGCTTGTTGGACGAAATTTTAGAAAGCTCTGACAAAAATTACGACGCGCATTGGGATTTAGGACGTGCATTTTTTGAGCTTGGCAATTATGGCGATGCAATACAGCATTTTGAAAAGGTTGCAGAAAATTATAATAATAATGAATTAATTTATTACCAACTCGGTCAGGCTTATGAAGCAAACGACGAGCTGGATAAGGCGCTTTCGAATTATTTAAAAGCATCTTCCGTAAACGACAAATTTCACCCTGCATTCCGTAAGCTGGGTCTGTTATTTTTAGCGCGTGCTGATAAAGAAAGCGCGAAAGAATATTTTGAGGAATATCTTGAATTAAGCGCGCCTGAGGAAGAAAAAGAGAATATCAAAAACGTCCTGCAAAGGCTTAGCTAGTTTTTGTTGCCCGAAAGGTCAATATAATTTTAAAAGATTAAAGTTTCGTCTAATGTAGTCGGGCTTTAATCGTCTTATATTGTAGGAGTAAATCCTCAACTCTTCTAATTGCTTGCTATTAGTATCGCCTCTTAGTCTTTCTAAGAGGTTTTCTTGATAAAGGGAACCGCTGGCATTTTATATTTAGTGTTGATGCTGAATTTGTTTCCACTACTGTCCTACTTAAATAGTACCGTTAAACTCGTGCACTCATTTTTCTTGCTGTCATGCCGGAGTGTAAGTCGTTGCAAGTCAATAAAAGCGCAAATATCCGGCATCTTGCTGGTTAACAAATGAAATCATTATTGGAAGGCACATCGTTAGAAGGGAAGATACCGGATATACACGTCAATCTTATTATCCGACACTTTATGTTCCGGTATGACAGTGTAGGGTGGGCTATTGCCCACCAATATAAGATAGTACGATTTTGACCGTATAGTGCTATAATTATCAAAAGAGGACATGAAGTTGAAAATCTGTACGTTTCAAGGAACATTCAATCCCATACATAACGCTCATTTGGCGATGGCAGATTACGTTGCCCGATACTATGATTATGACAAAATAATCTTCATACCGGCATGTCAGCCGCCTCATAAGTGTTTTGACGAAAACATGTCACTTGCTAGACTAGATATGGTAGAATTAGCGGTCAAAGACAATCCGATGTTTGAGGTCTCGGACATAGAGTTCAAGCGTCCTGAGCCGTCTTTCACATACGTGACAATATGCGAACTATACAAAAACTATCCGATTGACGGCAAAGTCGGCTTTATCATCGGTGAAGATGCTTTCGCAGACATCGAAAGCTGGCATAATGCAGATGACTTAAAAAATCTTGTCGATTTTATTGTTTTCGTGCGCAGCAACAATTTTAACAAGGAGCGTTTTGCGGAATTAGGTCGTAAAGGCTATAATTATTCAATAGCTAATTTAGAATTTACTGACATTTCTTCAACACAAGTCCGAAAATTAGCACATGCCGGTCAGCCAATTACTGAGCTGGTTCCTGCAAATGTATGGGAGTATATAGAGCAACATGAATTATACAAATCAAAGTCTTGAAGATATAAAAAAATGGCTTAAAGAGCATTTGACCGAAGAAAAGTATCTGCATTCTATCGGTGCTATGGAGTGCGCCGGTAAATTGGCTGAAAAGTTTAATTTAGATAAAGAAAAGGCCGAAATTGCAGGACTTTTGCATGATTGCGCCAAAAATTTTTCAAAGAAAGATATGTTTAAATTTGTTGAAGAACATAAAATTGAAGTTTTACCTAAGGAATTAGAACACCTGAAAACACTGCATGCACCATTGAGCGCTTATACTGCACAGAATGAGTTTGGCGTCACTGATGAAGAAATTTTGGCAGCTATTCGCTACCATACAATCGGCAGAAAAGAAATGAGTGATTTTGAAAAAGTAATTTTTATTGCTGACAAAATCGAGCCAAATACTCGTGAGCCTGAGAAACAAGAAGAAGTTATGAGTGTTTTATATTCTGATAACGGGCTTAATAGGGCGATGGCATTGCTATTTCAGGCGACTATAAATTATTTACGGAGTCAAAATAAAGAAGTTGATGAACAAACGATTGAAATATGTAAATATTTTATGAATAGTTAACCGGTTTTAAATTCATCCTTTTGAGTTATAGCTAACTGGTGAAAAAAACGCCAAAGTTAACAGATTGCTAAAGTTAGGCATTTAATTATATAATGAAAAATGCAGGGTGGAGCTCAATGGAAAAAATAGAGAAAAAAATTAATGTAATAGTAGTTGGTGCCGGACCGGCAGGGGTTGCGTGTGCGGTAACTGTGGCGCGCGCAGGCAAGAAAGTCTTGTTAGTTGAGCGAGGCGACTTTTCAGGCTGCAAAAACATGTTTGGCGGCGCTGTATATGTAAAACCAACTTTAGAGATTTTCCCTAACTTCTTTGAAAGCGCGCCTATTGAACGCTATAACACGGAACATAGATATGCTCTCTTAGATGATGACGAAGCGACTGTCATTTCGCATAAATCGTGCCGACTATGCGGCCCACAAGACTACAATAGTTTCACGGTTTTGCGCGCGAAATGGGATAGGTGGTGCGTTAAACAAGCACAAAAGGAAGGCGTATATGTAGCAGCACAGACACCTGTACGTGAGCTGATTATCGAGGGAAACAAAGTCGTCGGTATCAAAACTGATTACGAAAATTATTATGCAGACATTGTAGTTTTGGCTGATGGTGTAAACTCGCTGCTTGCACGTCAAGCAGATTTGAGAAAACCACTTGAGCCTAAAAATGTTGCGCTTGGCGTGAAAGAAGTTATTAAACTCCCTAAAGAAGTCCTCCAAGAACGCTTCAATCTCAACGATGACGAGGGCTGCATATATACAGTTGTGGGTGGCGCACTGAAATCAATGCTTGGGCTCGGCTATATTTATACAAACAAAAATTCTGTATCTATCGGGATTGGCGTCGCGTTGAGTGAGTTGAAAGACAAAAAGAAAAAGCCTTATGAGCTGCTCGCAGAGTTAAAAGCGCACCCTGTAATCCAACCGTTGATCAAAGACGGTGAGTTAATTGAATATAGCGCTCATTTGATACCTGAAGGCGGTTATAAAGCTATACCGCAACTATATTCTGACGGCGTGATGGTTGTTGGTGATGCCGCAATGCTTGTCAACAATGTACACTGGGAAGGTACAAACCTTGCAATGATGAGCGGGAAATTCGCCGGAGAAACCGCAATTGAAGCTATCGAAAAAAATGACTTCTCAAAAAATATGCTAGCTCTTTACAAAAAGAAGCTCAAAAACAGTTTTGTAATGACAGATATGAAAAGCTACAAAGACGTGATGGATGTTCTGCACAAACGCCAGGAGTCATATCTTGGCTATTGGATTGCTAAAATTAATCAATTTTTCGATATGTTCACGTCGGTCGATAGTGTAGCAAAGAAAAAGAAATTCATGTCATACGCTTTGAGTGTTTTCAAAGACAGAAAACCGACTGAATTAATTAAAGACGGTTTTGGATTTATTAAAATTATCATAGGAATTTTCAAATAATGAGCGAAGAAAACAATTCTATAGAAAATCAAGAACAAAATATTGACGATAAATTATTTACTGTAAAATGCAAGCATTGCCTGGAATCACACTTGGAGATTGACAGAGAAAAGTGTAAGCACTGCAAAGAGCCGTGCTGTTTATATATTTGTCCTGCAAATGTTTACTCGCAGGAAGAAGATGGCACAATCACGGCTGCATACGAAAATTGCCTGGAATGCGGTGCATGCAGAATAGCCTGCAACATGGATGCCCTAAATTGGAAATACCCTAAAGGCGGCTACGGAATCACGTTTAAACACGGATAAGAATAAGGAAGAATTATGAAAGAAGAATACACAGATAATATAAGACGCTGGTATGACAGAGACCCGGTTTTGTCCAAATCGATGACAATATTGGAAGAATCGGACGATGAAACACAAATTAAAATTGCTCTGAACCTAATAAAAGTCATTATTGAGCATAGTATCACCAGTAACAATTTTTTGGCGGTGGACGATATTTTGACGGCTGTTGAGGATGGTAGGGTGGTTCGCGGCAATGGCAGATGGTATGATATTGATACGACTCTTCGCACCGCAATCAATATGCTTGAGAACTGCCCCGAGGCGACACAAAAATCAATAGCAAAAGAAATGGCAAGAATAGTTGTCGAAAAAATCAAGGAAGATATTGACGAAGACGAAGTCGAAATGGAAGATGAATTTTCTGAAGAATTGTAGGGTGTAAATTGCGAACAAAATGGATTTTAAATCAGGCTGAAACAATCCCGGCAGAAGTCTTGGGCATTGTCAAAAATGAATTTCTTGCGAAACTTTTAGTGCAGCGTGGAATAAACACGCATAAAAAAACGCAGGATTTTTTGAATCCCCTAAAGATGCAAATTATACCTCCAAGCGTTTTTTGTAATATGCAAAAAAGCGTTGAGCGCATAACAAAAGCGATTGAGACCCAAGAAAAAATCATCATCTGGGGCGATTTTGACGCGGATGGTGTGACTTCAACTGCACTGATGTACAAAACATTAAAATTTTTAGGCGCTAATGTAGATTTTTATATACCTTCACGGGAATTCGAAAATCACGGACTCAACACAAAAGCGTTGATTAAATTAATCTCGCAAAAGAAAATGAAATTAGTCATTACTGTTGATTGTGGTGTTGGTGATGTTGAAGAAGTAAGATTTTTGAATGGCTTCAAAGTTGACACAATTATCACAGACCACCATGACTACGCAGGTGAATTACCCGAAGCATACGCAATTATCAACCCTAAAGTGCAGGACAATCTCAGCGAAAAATGTACAGTCGAAGAAATTCAATACTTGAGCTACCTTGCCGGTGTTGGCGTGGCGTTCAAGTTGGCTTGCGCTTTGTTGGATAAATATGGCAAAAATGAATTTATTGATGAGATATTGCCGTTCGTTGCGCTCGGGACAATTGCAGATGTGGTACCGTTGTTGGGTGAGAACAGATGTTTCGTGACTTGTGGGCTGACGTTAATACAAAAAGGCAAACATGCCGGCCTGAAAAAACTTTTAGAAACCGCAGGGTACAATCCTGAGGCCGAGTTGACCTCCGAAAATATAGCATTTGGTATTGCACCAAGAATTAATGCGGCAGGCAGGCTTGATACAGTTGATAGTGCGATAAAATTACTAATTTCTGACAATTCGTCCGAGATTGAAATTTGCTGTGAGCAATTAAACAACTTAAACAAAATCAGACAGGAATTATGCGACACGACATATCAAGAAGCTATTGAACAACTCCAAAACAATCCTCAAAACTCCTGCGTAGTGCTTTTTTCAGAGAGCTGGCATATCGGAATAATCGGGATTGTTGCCTCAAAATTGGTTGAAGACTTCAACAAGCCTGTTTTCATGATGACAAAAAGCGACGATGAGCCAAATATTGTGCGTTGTTCGGCCAGAGGAATTGAAGGTCTGAATTTATATGACATTATTAAAGCCAATGAAAAATTATTCGAAAATTTTGGCGGACACAAACTCGCTGCCGGCTTAGGTTTTGACGTTAACAAAGTGAGTATTGCACAAGTCAGAAAAGCTCTTAATGATACAGTAAAAGAAATGGCTGAGGGTTTGGATTTAAACCTTCAAAAAAATATTGATTTAGAAATCAAAGCTGACGAGTTGAATTTTAAGCTGCTTGAGTTGATTAATCAACTGCAGCCGTTTGGAGAAGGCAATAACTCCCCGCTTTTTGTCATTAATGATATGACTTTAAAACAATTCCGCATCATTGGCACAAATAAAAACCACGCGAAATTAATGCTTGAGCAGGGTAATCAGCAACTCGAAGCTGTTTGGTGGAATAATAATGAGCAGCCTGTCAAAGTCGACGAAAAACTGGATGTTGCGTTTTATCCGAAAATAAATGAATTTAACGGCAAAACCACTATTCAGCTTGACATTCAGGACTTACATTTTGAAGGTCAGGAAATACAAAAAGTGTCTGAAAATTCTTCCGGTATAAAAATATACGATCACAGAAAAAAAACTGATATTTTTAGACAAGTCGCGAACTACTGTGCTGAAAGCAACCAAAAAATATTGATTTTTGCAGAGGACAAAAATATCATTGAAAAGCTTTGTAAGTTTTCTGAATTTAAAGATAAATTATGTACAAGAATGAATGTCCAAAAGGCCGACCAAATAATGTTTTTTGATTATCCTGCAAACGAAGAATTATTAAAAGAAATCATCAAAGAAGTTAAGCCTTCTAAAATTCATTTTATGTCATATTCGCTGTCGAAATTTGACCTTGATGAAATTTTGAAGACTTTCTCAGGAATGTTGAAATACGCTCATAATAACAAAAGCGGCAATATAAATATCACGCAATTAAGCAGCATTTTCGGGCTTACAAATAATTTTCTGGAAATGGCTTTAGAATTATTTGCTTCAATCGAAATTATCAAAATTCAATCAGGTTCTGACGAAAATAGTTGTGTCATAGAATTTTTGCAGCCAAAAGAATTAAACACGATAAAGGCACATCCTTTATACGAAGATTTAACACTAGAACTCGACGAAGTACGACAATTTCATAACCAACTTTTGACAAATGATTTGGCGGATATTGAAACGTTGGTGCAAGATAATTTACTTGTGAATATTTAAGTATTATATCTCGGCATGCAGATCTTTGTGGCCGGTTTTCATCAAATTCCAATACTGGTCAAGTGCGCCGCCGCGAACGTCCCAGCTGAAATCTTTTTCCATTGCAGCTATAGACATTTCCTGAATCGTTTCAGGACTTTTATAATACATACGTAAAGCTCTTGTCATCGCCTCATCAATAGCGCTAACATTATCGACCAACATATCATTGAACGGCTGTCCGTTATCATAAATCAAGCTATTCGAGTTGAAACCGAAGAATCTGTTTGTCAGGAAGCCGTTTTCACCGTCTGTAATAGTGTCTTTTAAGCCGCCTGTTGATGTTGCGATAGGAATGGTGCCTTTTGCCATTGTTTCCATTTGAATAAGCCCGCAGGGTTCAAATTTGCTGGTAATAGCCATAAAGTCGCTGCCACAATAAAAAATGTCGCGCAATTCATTATTGAAGCCCTCAACTAAGCATAATCTTTTGCCGGCGTCATATTTGCGTTTTGCCATTTTCATAGTGGTTTCAGCCTCGGCCAGGTCATTTTTAGCTTTTTCTGTTTTTTTACCAGCGTGGTGATATCGACTAAAAACATTTAATTCTTTTTTAGCATTTTCCATATCTCTTTGAGCGCGCTTAATTTCTTTTTCACCGATAGTTATCAGGTCGTGCTTGAGGTCTTTAAACAGCTTGCTTGTTGCTTCATCGCCTGAGCCCATAACAATGAACATTGGTGCTTCTTCATCTGCAAATCCGGGACGTGCCATTGTAAGTTCAATTGTTTTCGCAAGGTAATCAAATCCCTTTTGATCGACGAATCTGCCAACAGAACATACTACAGGCACCTTGCTTATGTCCTTTATATTGCTTATGTCGCAATTTGCAGGATCGTAGAGTTTTACTAAATTATTGTCTCTTTTGCCGCTTGATACCTCTTTCAAGAACTGCATCATTGCGTTTTTGTTTTCCATTTTTATAGCGTAGCCTGTTGAATTGTACAGGCCGGCGTATGGTTTAAGCGGATTTTCGGGAAGCGTTAAAACTCTGTTAATTTTTTCAATAAATGCCTCGCTCGCCTCGGCTTTGCTTTTAGTGTAGCCGTTAACTATGCCGAGCATTGTTCGTTGCGGGTTGGCGTCTTTTCTTTCGTTATTTACTACTTGCATACCACAACCTAAATCAGGTGCTTTGCATAGTTCGTGTGCGTAATTATTTGATACGGCCGAGCATCTGTCAGCTAGATTCAAATTAAACAATGCTGAATTAAACGCGTATGAGTGTGTCTTTTTGCCTGTTGTAGGGTTGATATCTGTTTGTTTTCCTATTTTTAATGGGTTTTTATCGCCTTTTACACCGTTTAAATTATCTTTTACAATATTTAAGTTTTCGCCGAAGACCGTTTTGAACAATGTTTCGGATTCGTCCTTGCCTTCTTTGATGCCTTGATACTGGGCATTATGGGTAATATGAACTATCGGGGTTCTATCAAAATATGCGAGTGTAGATTGTTCCAATTTCTTTTGGTCAACTTCTATTGGCGCTGCAATACGCATAAAACCACTCATCGGGCTTGCATGCCAGTCATTCGCTATGATTACGTTAGGAGCCTGCACGTCGTCATTTATCATTTTGCCTTCGTGTAGTTGTTTCATCAACTCCACTGAAGCTTTAGACATAACAAGCATTCTTGTTGCCTCGTCCACACCATGTTCGTTATTAACATAAGGCCCTTTTAAGAAATCAGGGTTGGACGCTGCAGGTTTGACGCTAAAGAAATTGTCGTTGCGCAGGAATATATATCTAGTGTTATTTGCGTGGAGACCTGTGAATATTTCTATTTTCTGATTTTCATATTCAGTCGGGCTTTTGTAAACCTTGATTTTAAAACTGCCCGTTTTTTCGATTTCCATATCTTTGCAGTTTTGACCTGAGTATATGTATTTGTTTGGTTGGTCAGGCACAGGAGTGATTGATAGATTTCTTTTTTCTGTCCCTTCACCAAGGTAGAGAGGTGTAACAATTGTCATATTGTTGCCTTTGTCCTTGAGTCTCAGGTTGAAAGCATCAGGCAGCTGAACAGCAACCTCAGCGAGGCCTCCCGTTTTCATAAAAGTATCGGTTTCAGCTGTGACCATCCATGCGTTTATCTTCGCATTTTTATTTATAGGCCACTTAACCTCAGTGTTTGTAATTACATCGTGACCTGTAACTCGTTTATTAATTTCATTTTTTAATCTTTGCGTTGTTTTTTTATGTACACCCATACTGTTACCAAAGGTTATTTGATTAACGTTATTCATGTTGTACGATTTTAATGCGTCCAAAAAAGCCGGCAGCATATCACTATTTTGGGTGGCCTGAATTTGAATGCTATTATTTTTATTAACATTATTTGGTCTTATCGGGGTTGTATTAACGCCTGACGCTTCTTTGAAATTAATTTTACTAATCATATCTTTTCCTTAAACAACTATTTAGCTATATAAATCACGTGAAGAAATTTTTTTGACACAAATTGCAGACTATGTTTACAATAATTTACAGAGCCAATTTTTTTTGAAATATAATAGGATGATGAAAAAGAGTAGCTGGATAGTTTTATTATTACTTTTGTTCGTGCAAACAACTGTCTTTGCCGGGAATAATGATGTCATTCTGAACCTCAAAAACGGCAAATACCATAAACCTGAATGTGAGTATGCACTACACATAAAAAATGCAAAAACAATCAACAAGCCTCTGCTCAATATCAAATACAAACCCTCAGGTTGCTGCTACCCTGAGGCTGTTAAGCCACAAAAACTGAAAGAACCAAGCATAGTTTTCAAACATAAAGAAAATAAAATGCTTGCAAAACTCGAGAAAGAAGAAATATCGTTGTTTTTCGTTAATCCTGTAGGTGTTAAAAAACCTCAAAATAAATGCCTCAATGATGTTTGCCTATCGCTTGTGACGTTGATTGATAACTCTGAAAAAACTATAGATATGGCAGTCTACGGCTTTCAAGGACAAGACGAAATTATCAACGCGCTGCGTCGAGCGAAACAAAGAGGAGTTGTGATAAGAGGCACAATTGACGACCATGGTGCTGAGATATACCGTGATAGTGAACGATTAGCCGCAGAATTTAATATGAGATATGATAAATATTCTCCGATTGCAGAAGAAAAATATAAAATCGATGAAAAACGCTCAAAATCTGCTCTACATCACAACAAATTTTTTATAGTTGACAACAAATGGGTATTTACAGGCAGTACAAATATAAGTGACAGCTGCATGACATATAACTCAAATAATGCCATCACGATATTTTCACCTGAACTGGCACAAATATATACAACTGAATTTGAACAAATGTACGTTTCAGGAAGATTCCACGAAGAAAAACTACCTAGTGAAAACAACAAAGACATGAAAATTAATGACAACACAGTTATTAGTGTTTACTTTTCGCCGCAAGATAGCGCAATTTTACGAGGTTTATTGCCTCGCATTAAGAACGCCAAAAAATCAATTAATATCGCAATGTTTTATTTGACAAATAAATGGGTAATTGATGAAATTATTGCGGCACACCAACGTGGTGTTGAGGTCAGAATTATTTTGGATATGACTTTAACTCAAGAACCTCAAAACCCTATCCAGCGACTAATTGAAGCTGGTGTGCCGACTAAGCTTGAAAATTGGAATGGAAAAATGCACCAAAAAACAGCAGTGATTGATGATATAGAAGTGATTTTAGGCTCTACTAATTGGACAAGAACTGCGGAATTAGTTAGTGATGAGAATATGTTAATAATTTCCAGTAAAAAACTTGCTAAAACTCAAAATAATGAATTTGAGCGTCTATGGAAATCTATTCCCGAACAATATTTTGTTAAAAATTTTGATTTATCAGGGATTAAACAGCGCCAATATTAAATATGACAAAACAAGCAAGTATTTTTGTTTTCATCCTCATCAACAAGATAGTCACCGTACATATTAACCAATTTTCCAGGAGTAGTAGTTGATTTAGCCTGTTTTTTCTCGTCTCTTGCGGCGTACTCTGCTTTAATTTTTTGAATATTTTCGGGTTTAATTAAATCTTTAAGCAACATTTCTCTATTCCAGCCAAACCAACCATCTCGGATTAAATCATTACCTGCATGCTCGTAATTCATTGCTTTTTTATATAAGTCAGGATGTCTCTCATAAAGTCTTACCCACGTTAATTTTGATTGATAAAAACATAAATAGCAGCCAGAGCGTGATTTCCACTGATAAAAATCCGGAAGCCCTATCCCTGCTTTATTTAAAATATCAACTCCATCTTTTGCAGTTATCCTATGCTCAATAAAGGGAAATTGTTCTTGAATTACATTCTCAAATTTTGCTCCGAGCGCGCGCTCTTTTTCATCAAACGTTATGCCTATGTATAGCTTTATTACCGCCTTTTCAGTTTCATCGCCAATTTTAGTCAAAACATAATTTCTAAAAGGCTGAGTTTTTAGCAAAATCGTACACCAACGCCTAAATGGCGAGGGTAATATTTTGAATGACAATAAATAATCATCAAAACTTTTATGTGGCTTTATACGAGTAATTTTTTTACCTAAAAATATTTCAATTTTATTCAGATAGTCATACACCTCATCTAACTCAAGCCCTGTATCACAAAATACTAACTCCATTTGCTCAAACACCTCCGGCATATTGTCTTTGATGAAAAATGCGAGCGCTGTTGAATCCTTGCCGCCTGAGAGGCTCAAGATGTGGTGTTCTTTTTGTTTAGTCATTGTTGTTCCTTCTTGATTAATGGTGGGTCATAGGAACCCACCTTACAATTGACGGTGCGAGAGACGCACCCTACAGCTACTTTTCTGTTGGGATAAAACCTCTCCCTACATTTTCAGTGCACAAAGCGTACCCTACTTTTTAATCATAGGGATTTTTTCAGAATTTTTACAACCATAACTTAATATTGCTTAATCTTTTTCCTTGAGAATATTTTTAAACTTATCAAGATTTCTCAGTAAAGCGCTGTGTTTATCTGCAAAAGCTTTACCTTTTTGGCGAATCGCAATAGCAATAACTTCAGGCATATTCAAGCCACGATTGTGCTCAAGATTTTCATGGTAAGTGCGCTCAAAAGATTGAGGTATTCTCAATGTCCAATTGTGGTCTCCATTTGTACCGGGGAGATTATATCGCTGTTTCATACCAAAGAAATCTGTAAAAAATACCTGTACTTCTTTTGCTTTACTTGTAAATAATTCAGCGAATTTTGCAGTTCTGAATTTTTCTTTGTCTTTTATTAACGAATTAATATAGCGTTTACGTGTCAACTCTGATGTTTCAGGCGGCAAGATATCTGCGGCAACAGCCTGTGCATGTTTTGCTAATTCAGTTTTATTTTTGAATAAATCATCCGTCCATTTAACAAATGCGGGATTGTCATGTGAGCCAACCATAATGACTTTGCGTTTCGGGACGTTTTTACCACGATAAATATTATTTTTTTCGGTATTAGTAAACTCGGTTACTGCAATACCTCTCAGCTTGAGATGTTTAATTACATCGGCCGTTGGCTTCGTAACGGTTCCCAAATCCTCGGCAATAATGGCTTTTGAATTCATTCCTACACTTTTAGCCGCTGCTATAACAATTTTTTCTACTATATTCGCATATTCTGCGGTTGTTTTCTTGGTGTATTGTTTTAATTTTTGGTTGTCAGGCGATGAGTATAGGCGTCCGGCTTTCGCTTCGGTTGGTTTTTTGCTGTACACAAACGGGTCAACTAATCCGATAATATGATCAATTCTCACACCACCCGGATTGTCTTCAAACATAGTTTGGTATTTTTTGTGTAAAAGTTTACCACCTTTACCAAGCGAACCGTCTTTGTCGAATAAAGTTTCGGGCTTGAGCATTGCAAAACCCCAGGCTTGACCATCTTTAGAAAAATAGTCAGGCGGACAGCCTAAGGACAAATCCTTGAGGAATAAATCCTGATTAGCCCAGACATCAACGTATGAAAACGCTACCATTGCATCACCAATAGTTTTTAAATTAGTTTTGCCGGCAGTCTCTTTTCTGGCACGGTCAACAAGCATTTGTTTGAATAAAAAGAAGTCTATCTCATCTCTGTGTTTTGCTTTCAATTCAGCAATACGAGCTTTGGCTTTCTCTTCTTCACCCGCTCTTGGTGAAAAAAGTCGTCTGTCTATTCTTTTGGACCATTTTGCCCAATCATCATTACCATATATTTTTGTCAACACCGTAAAAATAGCATTGGTTTCTAAATCGGCGCCTTTTGCTACTTCAAAATCCCAAAAACTATCAACCATTTTTTGTATTTCTTCGGCTTGTTGAGGCTTTATTGTATTGAGCTTTGAAACTTTAGTTTTATAAGTTTTATATGCCTCACTTAAAGCTCTGTCGTACTCTTTCATAACATGATGGTAATCTACTTTATTGCTTGACTTGTTATGTCTTGAATTTACAATTCGATTATATGTTTTCTTAGATAAAATATTTCCATACTCAGGAGTCACAAGTTTTTCAAGAGGAATCATTAAAATATTTTTAGCAAATGTATCAGATTCATAAGGTGATCCGTTAGCTCTATGTCGCTGGCTGCGAGGAACTGAGGTCGGGCTGCTCGCTTTACGTAAGCCGTCCGGCTCAGCTTGGATTTTCGAAAAACCGTGCATCTCTAAAAACGGATAAAATTTTTCTTCTGCATATACAGAACATGAAGAACCTACGCCAGTATCATAATTTTTAGCAGAAGGAGTATTAGAACTATGTACAATAATATCCAGTTCTTTGCCTAAAGCTGCAAGCCCTTCTTTCACTGCTGCACTATATTCCGGCTTTTCGTATTCTCTGAGTTTTCGTCCAAAACTTATTTCATTTATCGGCTGTATGTTCATTTAATTCCCTCTGATTTTTTAATTGTAGTGACCTGCATGCTTAAAAACTGAACATAATTTTTTTTGTTACTAAATTTGTCCAAATAATAATAGAATTTACGAAAGTGCTCATTATACGCTTATTTTGACCATAAAAACTTTAATTAATATTTTGTAACAATTCTGTGAATGTTTCTAAAAAGTTATACTTCTTAAAAAAATAATTGCTTTTTGAAATTGAAATGTTATTATCAAGAGTAAAATCACCGATAGTGTTTACGCCACCAACGAAAGCACTAAAGAAAAGGAAACAATAATGTCAATCAATTTAAAAAACAAGAAAGAAATCGTTAAAAAATACGGGAAAAACGACAAAGACACAGGACTTCCTGAAGTACAAATCGCAATGCTTTCCCAAAAAATAAATGAATTAACAGTACACTTAAAAGCTAATTCAAAAGACTTCCAAGGTCGCCGCGGGCTTTTAATGATGGTTGGTAAAAGAAAAAGACTATTAGCATATCTTAAAAACCAAGATGTGAACAAATATAGAGACTTGATTAAAAAACTAAATATTAGAGGTTAATTGTAACTAAATTTGACTTGGATATATTAATATCTTAGCATGATATTATGAGTTAACTGGCTAGAGAAGGAGTAATATGAAAAGTTCGACGCTTCACAGATCTAATTTAACAAAGGAAAGAATGGAACTATTAAGAGAGATAAAAGCTCAAAAAAGAGTTTCCACTGATTCTGCTCCCGGTATATACGTTCGTCCGGCTAAAGAAAAAGAGCTTGACGTTCTATGGCAATCTTTCAAAGTAAACCAAAAAGATGAAAAATCACCTGCGGTTTATATGGTTACAGGTTTTATTGCAGGCGCGTTAGCAATGTTTATACTAACAGCAATAATTTCATTTGCAGCACATTCGGCATCTGACGAGGGCAGCCTTGGTTTCCAATCCATAAAAGCAGAGAAAATTCACACGCCTGAAGCTGCACCTGCCAAACCGGCTCCAAAAGCCAAAGCAAACGCTAAAGATGCTGCAGCAATAAGTTTTTTGCCACCTGATACAGCTAAAGCTTCGCCAACTTCAAAAGGTAAAACTGAACAATACACAATTAAAGCCGGTGACACGCTTGATAGTATTGCTGTCAGGTTCTATGGTAAATACGATTCAACTTTAATCAATAAAATAGCTTCGGCTAATAACTTACAAAACCCGCACCAAATACGCGTTGGGCAAGTTTTGACTATTCCGATAGATTAATTTTTTAAATATGGTAACATCGATAAGTTCTTATATTTGCTTTTAAAGCAAGGATTTATGGTATTTAAACTCAAGGGAAATTATGTTTAGACTGATTTATTTCACATATTGGTGGATGAAATGTCGCATCAAGCGCCGGCATATTCCTCTTAAATCTGTAATTGTTATAAATTATCAAGCAGACTTGGAAAACAAAACATATCAACAAATAATAGATGAACTTAAGCAATGCTATAGAGCGGGTTCGAGATTTGTTTTATTTGAAGGCAACCCGCTGGACTGGACTGATGGCAAACACAGTATCAATAATGTGGTTAAAATTGCTAAAAATCTTGGATTTATGTCCGTTGCTGTAAATTCTGACGCGCAATCAGAAATACATGTAGATGCAGACGCAGTCTATATTCCGTTAAACGGCTCGGTCGAAATTCATGACCAGCTTGAGGGTGAAGGCTCGCATGAAAAACTGTTCAACAATGTAGCCAACTCAAAACACAAAAATATTGTGGCTGTTATGACGGTTAACAAACTAAACTATTCTGTAATGCGTGATGTCGCGAAATTCGTCGCAGGAAATCCGAATATAAAAGCACTGCAATTCAAATTTTATGAAGGACAAAACCCCGACTTAGAGTTGAGTTTTGAACTAACACACCTGATTGTGGATAAAATAATCGAAATTAAAAAAGAAGCTTTCCCTATTCGCAACTCAATGTGCGCTTTACAACTTTTGCGTAAAGATGATTTTGCTTCGCAAAACTGGATAACCAACTCCATTGACGCAAAAGGGCTGCCATGTGCTGAGTGCAGTGTGTGTGAAAATGCCGACAAAGCTGAAATGTCGTGCCTGTATAACCTCTCACTTGAAGCGATTCTCAATTTATTAAAAGATTAAGCAATATTAAGTTATGGTTGTAAAAATCCTGAAAAAATCCCTATGATTAAAAAGTAGGGTACGCTTTGTGCGCTGAAAATGTAGGGAGAGGTTTTATCCCAACAGAAAAATAGCTGTAGGGTGCGTCTCACGCACCGTCAACTGTAAGGTGGCTCCCTATGACCCACCATTAATCAAGAAGGAACAACAATGACTAAACAAAAAGAATACCACATCTTGAGCCTCTCAGGGGGTAAAGATTCAACCGCTCTTGCATTTTTCATCAAAGACAACATGCCGGAAATCCACGAGAAAATTGAGTACGTGTTTTGCGACACAGAACACGAATTGCCCGAAACTTACGATTATTTAAACAAAATAGAAATATTTTTAGGTAAATCTATTACCAGATTAGCGCCGTATAAGGGTTTTGAGTATTTAATGCAGACATACGGCTACTTGCCTTCACCCATAAAACGTTGGTGTACAGTGGAGCTCAAAACTAAACCTTTTCGTAAATATATCTATGATAAATTTTCACTTTCTAATAACGATGTTGTGTGTTTATATATCGGCATAAGAGCAGATGAGCCCAGACGTATTGCTTATAATAAGTATGGTGATAATTGCATTCAAGAAGTTTACCCGTTTGTTGACAATGGGATTACTCATCAAGATGTAATGGGGATTTTGAATCACTCTGGCTTGGGGTTACCTGATTATTACAAATGGTCCAAACGTTCAGGATGTTATTTTTGTCCATATCAAAGTAAAATTACATGGATAAATTTATATGAGCATCATCCTGATTTGTTTTTTAAGGCAAAAACTTTTGAAGATAAGAGGAATGAAAATTCGAACTATAAAAAAGTAGGTTGGAATTTAGACATGCTTTTAGAAGATATGATTAAGTCTGAAAATATCCAAAAAATCAAAGCAGATGATGAAAAAAGAAAATTGAGGCAGCAAAACAAACTAACAAGTTCTCAACCAAAAAAGCTAATAAACATGTATCATACTGAAACTCTCTTTGAAGAAGACGAGTGTGAAAATGCCTGTTTATTATGTCATTTGTGATTATTTGCCGTTTTTGAGGTTCAGAATTACATCATTGTCCCCGGCAAAGACAGTTGTTTGCGCGAACAAAAGTAATATTATTAAAACTATCCAGCTACTCTTTTTCATTATTTTATTATACACAAAACATATTAGATGCTTGTGCTTAAATCTTGCCGCCGGCGGCTTTGTAGAGGGTCAGGTAGGAAATATATTCGCGGTTTTGGCCGGCAACTTGCGCTTGTTGTGTAGTTAATAATTTTTCGCGGTACTGTGCCTGAGTCAAATACGAGATTAAGCCTGCTTTATACTTGTCTTGCGCCCATTTGTAGTTGCGCATTTCTAGTGAATAAATTTTGTTGGTGTCTTTGTTACTTTGGGCGTTAGATTTTACAAGAAACAGCCCATCGTTGACCTCTTGCACAGCTTGCAGGTCGATTTTTTGGTAATTGTTGAAGAGTTGCTCGGTCTGGACTTTTTTGACTTTCAGATTGGCAATTTTTGTTCCACCTGTGAAAAGAGACTGGGTTAGCCCTGCGCCAAGCATAGCAAGGGCGTTTTCCCAGTTGAATACTTTTGAGAGATTGCTGGAGGCGAAGCCCAGCGTGCCCATTAGGGAAATGGAAGGGAGGAGTTCTTTGCGAGCAACGCGAACATCGATTTTCGCACGCTCCAGCTCGGCTTGCGCTTGCAGCACATCCGGGCGATTAAAAATTATTTCTGAGTCGATACTTTCGGGTATTTTCCCGACGAATTTCAGTTCATCGAAAGACACGCGAGGAAGTTTTTCTGAGCCCTCAGCACTTTGTCCGGTCAGGACTGCAAGCTGATTAAGCAGTGTTGAACGTTGCTGCACCATATCGGTCAAATTCACTTTGGCGCTTAAATATGCCTGCTCTGCGGTGTAAGCATCACTTTCGGGGCTGAGACCTGCTTTAAAACGCTCATTTGTGAGGTCGTATATTGTTTTTCGAGTGTTGAGAACTTCGTTTTGGAGCTCGACTAATTTATCCAGCTGAACGATATTAAGGTAGACTGTTGCAGTTGAGGTAATAAGCGAGATATATGCCGCTTTTTCAGCGTATTTTGAAGCCTCGTAAGATTTTTTTACGGAACGGGTTTTGTTACGATTTTTTAGAAATATATCCGCTTCATAGCTGACCATCAAAGGCACAGCGTACATATCCATGTTCTCTGAGCCGCCTCCTGTCAATAAGCCAGGCATTTTTAGGCGGTTGTATTGCAGCCCGCCGATTATTTGCGGCATTTCTTGCCCTAGCGACATTTTGACAAAGTTCTTATATTCCTCGGTTTTTAGAGTTGCCGTTTTTAAGTCGTGGTTATTATCCAGCGTTTTAATTACATATTCTTTGAGCAGCGGGTCGTTAAAGTTGTCCCACCAGTCAATATTTACGTATTCGAAGCGATAATCTTCGACTGAGCCGCTAATTACTTTTTTTTCTTTTGCGCTTGCATTCGGGCAAATATATAGACTTGATGTTAGTACAATCAATAATAATGCGATAAACTTTTTCAATTTCATGAACCTTTTCAATAATTTAGTACTTGCTTTTTGCGGATATTGTTATTATAATAACAATTATCATCATAACGATATAGTATCATTATAAATCTAGAAATACAAGCATAAATTTTAGGAATAGTTGAATGAAATCAATTTTTAGCAACCCATATTACATACACCTTACGTCGACATATATAAAGCTTCATGTGCAAAAAATGCTGAAAGAATCGGGTAATTTTGACATTACTGCCGAGCAGTACGGTATTTTGTATATGCTGACAAAAGAGGATGGCTTGTACCAGCGCCAGTTTTCGAAAATGCTTATGAAAGATAGGCCGAATATAACGCGTATGCTTGATATTTTGGAAAATAAAAAACTACTGTACAGGGAAAGTGACCCGAACGATAGGAGAATTTTTAAAGTATTTATTACTGATGAGGGCAGGGAATTAATTAATCAAATTGCTCCCGTCAAGGAAAAAATACTAAAAGAAGTTATGAAGCCACTGTCAAAAGAGGAGACGAAGGTTTTAATGGGGCTTTTGGCGAAAGTCAGGGAAAATTTGGAGCCGTTAGTACAAATTCAAACATAGGTAAGGAAATAAAATGAACAAAAAATATTTAGCGATTATAGGAACAATTATTGTTGTGGCGGGCTTGGCGGCGTTTTGGCTGCACGGAGCGCGTTTTGTGAGTACGGACGATGCGTTTGTTGAGGGGCGTATAATCAGAATCAGCCCAAAGGTTAGCGGCACGATAGAAAAATTGTACGTTGATGATAACCAGCATGTTAAGCAGGGCGATTTGCTGCTTACAATTGATGAGCGTGATTATAAAGTTAATTTCAATGCTGCGCAGGCTAGGTATTCTAAAATATTGTACTCTCAATCGTCTGCTAAGGCTGATGTGAAGGCCGCTGCTCAGAATCTTGATACAGTGACGAATGAGTATAATCGTTTTCAAAATTTATACGCCAAAGGGGCTGTATCGAAGCAGGATTTTGACTACGTGCAGGCAAAGTATGAAGCTGCGAAAGCGTCTTTAACATCTGCGAATGAAAAAGTTTTTTCTAAAGCGAGTAATAAGATTGCTGATGCTGACTTGAGGCAGGCTTTGAGTGGTATGCAGCAGGCTGAGTTGGAGCTGTCTTATACAAAAATTTATGCACCTTGTGATGGACGCATAACCAATCGTTCGGCTGAAGCAGGGGCGTTCATACATGCCGGTTCGCCTTTATTCTCGATTGTGCCTGATGAACGATGGATTGTCGCTAATTTTAAAGAGACACAGCTTGAAAATATGAAAGTCGGACAGCCTGTTAGTATTAAAGTTGATGCTTATCCGAAAGCAAAATTTAAGGGCAAAGTTGACTCAATACAAGCGAGTACTGGGTCCAAGACGAGTTTATTTCCGCCTGAGAATGCTGTTGGCTCATATGTAAAAATAGTGCAGCGTGTGCCGGTGAAAATTGTATTCACTGATGGCTTGGATAATGGTCAGGAAGTTGTGCCGGGCATGTCGGTTGAACCAAAGGTTAAGGTTAAATGAGCTCCGAAGCAAGCGTAAAATCAGCTGAATGGAAGGCCACGCCCGAGATGTGGCTGTGCATATTTGCGACGATGCTGACCACATTTATGGTTGTGCTGGATTCATCTATCGCAAATGTTGCGCTGCCGAATATTGCGGGTAGTTTTTCGGCGACACAGGATGAGTCTGTGTGGATTTTGACCAGTTATTTAGTCGCAAATGGCGTAATTTTGCCTTCTACCGCCTGGTTTTCTGATGTTTTCGGGCGGAAAAATTTTCTGATTATTTGTACAATAATTTTTACTGTCGCGTCGTTGCTTTGCGGCGTTTCAACCAGTATGACCGGTTTGATTGTGGCACGTGTAATCCAAGGTCTGGGTGGTGGTGCGATTTTGCCGATAACTCAGGCGATTTTGCTCGAGACTTTCCCTGCTGAAAAACGCGGTTTTGGTATGTCTATATATGGTTTCGGGATTATTTTTGCGCCTGTAATAGGACCGACTTTAGGCGGGTGGATTACGGATACGTACTCGTGGCACTGGATATTCCTGATAAATCTGCCTGTTGGTATTGTTGCTACAATTCTCACCAAAATGTATGTTCATGACCCTGACTATGCAAAGAAAAAAGAGGGTATGGTTAAGATTGATTACTTAGGGTTTGGTTTGCTGATAGTGTGGCTTTTCACGCTGCAAATAATTCTTGATAACGGACAAAAAAGTGACTGGTTTGAGGCTCAGTGGGTGAGGGATACTTTTACGATTATGTGGCTTAGCTTTTTAGGGTTTATTTGGTGGGAATTGAAAAACAAAAAGCCACTTTTGAATTTAAGAATCTTTTTGGATCGAAACTTTGCGATAGGCTGCGTTATGGCGACTTGTATCGGGGGAATTTTATATTCCACGTTGGCGATATTGCCGCTGTTTATGCAGCATTTATTGGGTTATACGGCAACTTTGAGCGGACTCGCTATTAGTCCGAGAGGGTTTGGCTCGTTTGCTGCATTAGTTATTTGCGGCACGCTTTCGGGTAAAGTTGACGATAGAATTTTGATAAGCATTGGCTTTTTATTGCTTGCGATTTCGTGTTTCATGTTCGGTAATTTAAATTTAAACATCGCAATGGGTAACGTCATATGGCCGAATATCCTTTGTGGCGTCGCAATTACGATGGTTATGATTCCTCTGAGTACGATTACGTTTAATACACTCAAAAATAGTGAAATGACGAATGGAACAGGTATTTTCAGCTTAGCAAGAAGCGTTGGAGGTGCGGTTGGGGTATCGCTCGTATCTACGATTATTTCACGCCGTGCGCAGATACATCAGGCGTATTTAGTGCAGCATTTGAGTGATGGCAACCATGTTTTTACGGAAAGACTGGCAGCTTTGAAAGCACTATTTTCGGTGCACGTTGGGCAGGCTGTGGGTGAAATTCAGGCAGGCGCGTTGCTTTATAAACAGTTATTGCAGCAGTCGAATTTGTTGGCATTTATGGATTGTTTTAAGATTTTTGGCCTGGTTGCGCTTGTGCTTATCCCTTGTGTTTATACATTTAAAAAAGTTAAGAAAAAACAATCTTCAGGCGATGTCGGCGCGCTGCATTAGAGTTATAAATTATTTTTTAATTCTTCGATTTCATTTTGAAAGGTTGAGCCAAATTCTATCACGATATTTTCAATATTACGTACTTGATTAGTTATAGTAATGATAATAATTCCATCATTAAAAGGCTCATAAATCACATAATGTTTATTAGCCGGGTACATCAGAAACGGTTCACAGCGATATTTTCTCAGATTACCCAAGTCTTGGGTTGCAGCCAGTTTTTGGAAGCTTGAATATAGTTCTTTTATATATTGCTTAGCTTGATTTTCACTCCAGTTATCAAAAGTGTATTTGAAAATGTATTTGATATCCAAGAGAGCACGTTTTGTTAGATAAAAATTACTATTCATCCCAACCTAGGCTTTCAGCTTGTTCCAAATCTGTAAAAAAATCTCCAGTAGATTTAAAATATTTACCAGCTTTGATATCCTTATATCCTTGTAAAATTTGTTCTTTCGCTTGATACAGTTCAATTTTTTCCATATCACGCCTGATTAAGTCGCGAATATATTCACTCGGTGTTTCATAAAAGTTTTCGAGCATTTTTTCGACATGCATTGATAGTGAAAATGGAAGCCTGGCATTAATTCTATCTGTAGACATTTTAACCTCATTGTCTTTTCTTTTAGTATAACATTTGTCGCAATAAATTACAATTCTGTCGCCAAAAAAGTAAATTAATCCATTTGTTAAGATTTAGCGTTGGTTATTCTTTTGTGATATTATTAAAGCTTAAGAATTATGGACAATTTCGAGCAATTAAAACGACATATAGAGAATGCGGAGTCTATCGCTATAATTACGCATGTAAACCCTGATGGTGACACTTTGGGGGCGTCTCTGGCTTTGAAATTTATGATTGAAAAGACGTTTGATAAAAGCGTTCAAGTGGTCATTAACAGTCGTATTCCTGAGATTTATAATTTCTTGCCGAGGATTGATGAAGCCGTCCATAATACTAAAATAGATGTGAATAAACAGCATGATCTCGTGTTTGCTGTTGATGTAGCGTCAAAAGATAGGATGGGGTACGCTCTTCCTCTTTTTCAGAATGCAAAAATTGCCGTCAATATCGACCATCACGTGACAAACAATAACTATGGCGCGATTAATTACAACGACGAAAGCGCTTGTTCGGCAGGCGAGGTTATTTTCAAAATGTCCAAGCATTTTAACTGGGCATTGGATAAAGATATTGCGACTTGTTTGTATACTTCAATTTGTACGGATACCGGCAATTTCAAGTACGAAAACACCTCGGCAAAAACATTTCAAATCGTGGGTGAACTAGTCGAGGCTGGTGCTACACCGTTTATTATCAGCCGTAATTGTTATGGCTCAAAGCCCAAGGCGATGGTTATGTTGAGCGCATTTTGTATTAATAATGCTGTTTTTCTTGAGAATGACAGAGTTGTGTACGCTCTGCTGCGCGAAGCTGATATGAAAAAATTAAATGCTGATAATGATGCAACTGAGGGTATTGTAGAGACATTGAGGGAAATAAAAACCGTTGATGTTTCGATTCTTTTGAAAGAAATTAATTCAGAGCAGACAAAGGTAAGCTTGAGAAGCAAAACGGTTGATGTGAGCGAAATTTCAGCAAAATTTGATGGTGGCGGGCACAAGTTCGCGGCAGGCTGCACGATTAAAAAACCGATTACAATTGCGGCTGAAAAAATATTGGAAGAAGTGAAAAAAAGACTATAAAATAAGTATTATGATTAAAAAAGCGACTATCAATTACTTCAAAAATTTATTTATACGCATAACGCGCGATGATTTTTTAGGCATGGCATCCGAAATGGCGTATATGCTTGCGTTAGGGCTATTTCCGTTCATGACATTTTTGGTGGCTGTTTTTGGCTGGCTGGGTAAAAAATCATTGGTAGCACGTCTTTTAGACTTCTTCAGAAACATCGTACCGGGTGATGTTATTAATCTTATTGAAGAGGTTTTGCGCGAGGTTGTTTTATCGGACAAAGGCGGTCTTTTAGCGATTTCAGGTTTTGTTGTTGCTATTTTTCTTGCCTCAAACGCTATTTTCGTTATCATTAAAGGCCTAAACCGCGCGTATGGTGTTGATGAACACCGCTCATTTGTTTTAACGCGCGCGCTCGCGATATTGATGGTTTTTGCTAATGCGCTTGTAACGTTTTTGAGCATGAACTTAATCATTTTTGGTAAGGTTATTTTAAACTACGTGTTGCTTTACACAAATATGCCATTCCACTGGGTAGCGTTAATCGCAGTTGTTCGCTGGCCGTTGGCGTTTGCTGCACTGTTTTTTATGGCCGCGTTGAATTATTACATGCTGCCGGCTGTCGAGGGACCGGAGTATATAAAGCGAAAAAGCACGCTGTTCGGCAGCTTGTTCTTTTGTGTTTTTTGGATACTCGGCTCGAGCACATTCTCAATTTATGTAAACAATTTAAAAACATACAACAAAGTTTATGGCGCGATTGGTGCGTTTGCAATTTTGATGGTTTGGCTGTTTTACACATCATTAATTATTTTGATAGGTGGAGAGATAAATTCACAAGCCTATAGAAGGCTTGCTGCAAGGGCTGAAGAGAAAGAATCCAAGTAGTTTGTTTAGCGAATTTTAATTAAAATGCAACATTTTGCGTCATGCCTCGACATTGCACATCGGGAATTATTGCTACGAAAGTAAGTGGCATATCATAGCGTGATACTCCGCTTAT
This sequence comes from Candidatus Gastranaerophilaceae bacterium, assembly GCA_031551265.1. Lineage (GTDB taxonomy): Bacteria > Cyanobacteriota > Vampirovibrionia > Gastranaerophilales > Gastranaerophilaceae > JAVBNU01. The sequence continues at coordinate 33,707 of JAVBNU010000012.1, read as the reverse complement.
TTACGGTATAAGTATCATTCAATGCCTAATGTCGCGGAGTGACGGCTACTTTTGTGTTGCATTTTTTTGATTTAATGTAACGGTTTGTAAATTAAGTTGTGAATTAAGTCAATCTTTAAGATTTTATTTACTTTATATATACATAAGGGACTAACATTAATAAGTAGATAACGTAGAGGGATAAACTAATGGCGATAGGCGCAAAAGATAATATTGACAGATTACTGGTCGAAAAGTATGCAGACGAAAAGGTGAATAACTATGATGGCTTGCCATCATCAGTTGACCCTGAAAAAATGTATCAAGCAATGAATGACTATGCACATGTGCACAGGTCGATGCTGGATTTGCAGAACAAACTTAGAAGCATTTGTGCGGGCGTAAACACGAAATCAGCACAATACCGATCGAGCCTGCCGGCGTAATTTGTTCATTTCATAAATATATGAAAAACGGGTTTTAGCAATAAAATCCGTTTTTTGCTATACTGGAATTTATGCTTAATAATTATTATATATCAACAAATATACGCGTCATCCCGTGCTTGACACGGGATCTATCCAGTGAAGAAATGTAATTCTCAACTGGAAAGATCCCGGATATTTTTCTGTGAAAAATTCCGGGATGACAAAAGTGCTACAGGGTGTGTCTCACGCACCGAATAATAAAAACGGAGAGATAAAGTGGAAATAGTACTGGCATCGAATTCGCCAAGACGTAGAGAGCTACTCACAAAAATGGGATTAAGTTTTGAGGTTAAATCGCCGGAATGTGATGAAAATTTAGAAAGTGATATTTTTAGCTATGAAGTCATCGAAAAATTAGCCCTTGATAAAGCAACCTCACTGGTAGGGAAAGTTTCACCAAACTCGATTATAATAGGCGCTGATACCGTTGTTATACACGAAGATAAAATTTTGGGGAAACCAATGGGCGAGGCCGACGCACTCAGAATGCTGAAACTGCTCAATAACGCCACACATAAAGTAGTTACATCTGTCTGTGTAATTTCTAATGAGTCAAATGTCTGCGTTAAATCAACAACAACTGAAGTCACCTTCAATGAACTTTCTGACAAGCAAATCAAGGATTATATCAGAACCTGCAACCCTTTTGACAAAGCCGGCGCTTACGGCATACAAGAGTTGCCTGACTATTTTGTGAAAGAAATTAAAGGCGAACTTGATAATGTCATTGGTTTACCCTGCAAGACGCTGCAAGAATTGTTGAAATCCACCTGAAATCAAATATAGGTGAATTCTAATTAAAAATGTAACACTTTGCGTCATGCCACGACACTGAACATCGGGAAATTCTCGATACGAACGTAAGTGGCATATCATAGCATGATACTCCGTTTGTTGTCAGCCCACGACGTAGATTGTCTTATTGTAATTCAGCATAAATAAGTGGGCTATCATAATAACGTGTACGCACGATACTTCACTTCTTAACGATATAAGTATAATCCGATGTCTAATGTCGTGGAGTGACGGCCAAATTAGAACTCGCGGCTGGTCAATGGTCAATATATGCGAATATATTAAGAAAAGTAAATACGGGTTTTTTACACCTAAAAGGCAGATAACATAAGCCTTTGAATAGAATAGAATAGAATTTTTTATGGCAAATTATTTTATGTTCAAACCTTGTACAAGTATAATTACGAAATATAAGTAATGTAGTATATCACAAATGAAAGGACGAAAAATTATGAATGTTAGTGAAGTAGGAGCAAAAGGCTCGGCACAAGTGAAACAACTGGCAACAGCGTTGCTTCAAAAAGCAGAAAATATGCAGGCGATGGAAGGATTTGTTGCGAAACAAGAGCAAGCAGTAGATGCTTTTGTCAGAGCAGTAACATCTCCAAACACAGAAGTAAATTATCAAGTGAAAGTTGGCTCAGATGTTCTTGGTGAGCTTATAAGTTTGATTCCTGAACAATTCAGAAGTATATTCGCAGGTATCAAAAACCCTGCTGCTGAGATAAAAGCTGCGTTGAAAGGCGGCAAGGGAGAAGCTTCTATGAAAATAACATCAGAAGGCAAAACTGTTATAGGTATGACATCAGAAGTATCAGAAGAGTTTTATAAAGCATATGGCGAAGCTGCAAAAACGATACTCAAAGAGATGAGTGACGTGAAAACTATCGACAAAATAGCAGATGTAGCAGCTGAGCCTAAAAGAATAATTCCCGGGAGCAGGTTTATTCTTGAAGATGTAAGTGCTATGCTACAAGGGCAAAAAGAAATGGGAAGCCCCCTTCATAATGTAGGAAAAGCAGGCGAAAAAAAGGTACCTAGCACGGAAGAGCTCGCAAATATGCTTAATGCTAGGAAGGCAACTAGATTGTCCCCAAACGCACAAGAAGCTTTTGATGACGCTGTTAAAAAAGCAGTTGCAGAGGCCGCCGAAGGCTTGTCTCGAAGTAAAGGTAAAGTTAAAAAAACACCGAAAGCATCAAAGAAACAAACTGATAACACCCTTCCACCATTACCAAAAGACATTAAAGGCAACCCTGCTGGTTATTAAGAGCTGTAGGATGGGTCACCACAACTTCATTTAACCCATCTAATTATCTGATATAAAAACCTTATTGATGGGTTGGATGAAAACGTCCAGCCTATCAATCATTCTTTGCGTCATGCCACGACATTGAATATTGGGTAATTCTTGATACGAACGCAAGTGGCATATCGCGCTTACGAGTTAGCATGATAGCCCACTTACTGACGCTTAGATTACAACAAGACAATTTATGTCGTGGGCTGACGTTGACAGAAGTAAAGTAGGGTGGGCTATTGCCCACAAAGCATAAAACAAAAAATGGTGGGTTGCAAAATCCATCATTTTTTTTAATATTTCTTGGTGCGTGAGACGCACCCTAAACTTGATTTTAGTACTTTTTATAAACCAGTGAAGCGTTATGGCCGCCGAAGCCGAAGGAGTTTGTCAGTGCAATAGAAATATCAGCTTTCTTTGCCGTGTGTGGTGTGTAATTCAGGTTTGCAACTTCTTCATCTTGATTATCAAGGTTTATTGTTGGCGCTACGATGCCTTCCAGTATTGACTTAATACAAACGATTGACTCAGCCGCGCCTGATGCGCCGAGCATGTGGCCAAGCATTGATTTTGTCGAACTAACTTTAAGGTCGGGATTGACTGAGAGGTCGCCGAATAATTTTGCAATAGCGTGTGACTCTGCTACATCGCCCAAGCCTGTGCTGGTTCCGTGAGTGTTTATGTATTGTATGTCTGTCGGTTTCAAGCCGGCATCTTTGACGGCTAATTCCATTGCCTTGTAAGCGCCTTCGCCTGTTGGTGATGGTGCAACGATGTCGTATGCATCGTCGGTTTGGCCGTATCCGACTATTTCGCCGTAAATTTTAGCGCCGCGTTTTTTGGCATGCTCTAATTCTTCAAGTACCAAAATTGCTGAGCCTTCTGCCATAACAAAACCGTCGCGGTCTTTGTCATAAGGTCTTGAGGCTCTTGTCGGGTCATCATTTCGTTTTGAAAGTGTTCTTGCTGAGGTGAATGCGCCCAGGCCAATGTTACAAATAGTAGCTTCAGCGCCGCCTGCAATAATTATATCAGCGTCGTCCCATTGAATTGAGCGGAAGGCGTCGCCTATTGCGTGTGCTGACGATGCGCATGCGCTGAGGACGGCTTTATTAATACCTTTTGCGCCATATTTGATAGCTATTCTGCCTGCGCCCATGTCTGCGATTATGTTAGGTACGCAGAATGGCGAGCATTTTGGATAGCCTCTTTTAAGCATTTGTGCGTAGTTGACTTCGAAAGTATGGAAACCACCGGCTGCAGAGCTTACTATAACGCCATATCGGTATGGATCTTCCATTTGATATGTGTCTAAACCGGCGTCTTTTACGGCTTCATCGGCTGCTACCATGGCGTAATGGATGTATTTATCCATACGGGCGGCTTCTTTTGGCTCTAAGTAATCTTCAGGGTTAAAATTCTTAACTTCACCGGCAATATGCACGGTATGTTGCGTAATATCTACCGACGTAATGATACCAATACCGCTGTTACCTTCGGTTAGATTTTTCCACATATTATCAACACCAACTCCAAAGGGTGTTACTGCGCCAAGCCCTGTTATTACAACTCTTCTCTTAGTCATACTTTTTCCTTCTATGTTTGCCATAAATATTGCGAGGACGCTAACAGCAAAGGTCACACAACCTCATTCAATCCTCGCAATTATTTATAAATATAATTTCGAATTACGAATGTGAATCAATATAGTTTACAGCATCTTGTACTGTTGAAATTTTTTCAGCTTCTTCGTCAGGTATTTCGCATCCGAATTCTTCTTCGAAAGCCATAACTAATTCAACGATATCTAATGAATCAGCGCCTAAGTCTGTAGTGAAAGTTGCTTCAGGTGTAATTAATGCTTCATCAACACTCAATTGTTCAACTACTACTTTTTTTACTCTTTCTAATGTACTCATAATTTTTTACCTCTCTTTTAATTTACATGTTTATTTAATTCTATTATTAGCTATAAATATTATACCGATTGAAAAAAATTTTGCAAAATATTTACAAAAATAAATCTCTATATTACAAGCCCGCCATCAATACCAATAACCTGAGCTGTAATATACGGCGCGTCTTCAGCTAAAAACTTGACGCATTTACCAATATCTTCGGGTGTTCCGAGTTTTTTGAGCGGAATAAATTCGACGATTTTTTCCGTATTCAAATCCTTAGTCATATCCGTTTGAATGAAGCCGGGCGCAATTGCATTAACGCGAACATTACGTGAAGCCAGTTCTTTTGCTAACGCCTTCGTGAAGCCAATTACACCGGCTTTTGCTGCTGAATAATTTGCCTGACCTGCATTTCCGTAGACGCCGGAAACACTTGATAAATTAATGATACAGCCGCTTCTTTGTTTAATCATTGCTTTCGATACAGGCTGTGTGACATAGTATAGGCTGTTCAAATTTGTGTTTATGACATCTTCCCACGCTTCTGCATTCATTCTGATGAAAAGATTGTCGCGAGTGATGCCTGCGTTGTTAACAAGCACATTAATTTGTCCGAATTCTTCAAGAATTTTTGCAACAGCAGCCTCAACATCTTCTCTTTGAGAAACATCAAATTTCATCGCTTTCGCATTGCGTCCGAGAGCCTTGATTTCGCTAACGGTTTCGTTAGCTGCCGCTTCGTTACCGGCATAATTTACAACCACGTCATAACCTGCTGTCGCAAGTTCAATGGCGCATGCTTTGCCGATGCCTCTTGAGCCACCTGTTACCAATGCTACTTTTTTATTTTCTGACATTGCCTCTCTCCTATACTGATTGCTGCGATAGTGCTTCGACTGTTTCTTGCAGCGATGCACTGTCGTATACGTTTAATGTAACTACGTCAGGACTAATTTTTTTATTCAAACCTGCCAGCACTTTGCCCGGGCCAATTTCTATAAATGTGTCCACGCCTTGTGAAATCAAATACTCAATACTTTGCGTCCAGTATACCGATGAGCTGATTTGCTTCGGCATTTTTTCGATAAAACCTTCAGCCAATGTTTCTGCTTTTGCATCAACGTTTGTAATTACAGGAATTGATGCATTTTTAATTTCTAAAGTTTTTACAAATTCGCCGAATTTAGCCGCCGCGTTTTTCATTAATCTTGAGTGGAATGCGCCACTAACTGCCAAAGGCAGAACTCTTTTTGCGCCGGCTTCTTTTAACAATGTGTTTGACAGGCCGATTGTGTCGACTTCGCCCGTGATTACAATTTGCTCAGGCGAGTTGTAATTCGCAATCTGCGCAACTCCATGCACTGCAACCGTGGTCAGGCATTCTTCTACTTTATCAGAACTCAAGCCCAAAACCGCACTCATTGCGCCTTTTGTGTTTTGTGCGTCATCGTTCATTAATTCAGCTCTTTTTTGAATAGCTTTGAGAACGTTTTGCAAATCCATTACCCCGGCTGCATATAGCGCTGAATACTCACCCAGGCTGTGACCAGCTACGTAATCAGGCTTGATATTGCGCTGTTCTTTCAATGCTGCGAGTGCTGCGATTGAGGTTGTCAAAATTGCAGGCTGCGCGTTAACTGTTTGTTTCAAATCATCCTCAGGGCCATCAAAACATGTTTTCGATATTTTCTTGCCCAACACAGCGTCAGCTGTTTCATAAATCCCTTTTGCTGCTTCTGATTTGTTATATAAATCTTGTCCCATGCCAACGCTCTGAGCGCCTTGTCCGGGAAATATAAAAGCAATTTTACCCATTTTCAAGTCCTCTATACTATGCCTTTTCTTAGTTTAGCAATTACTGTTCCCCAAGTGAGTCCTGCGCCAAAACCGCATAACATAACGGTTGCCGGTAACTTAACTTGACCGCTGCGAATACCCTCGATCAAAGCGATAGGAATAGATGCGGCTGATGTATTACCATATTTATCAATGTTTTTAACAACTTTTTCATCGGAATACTGTAATCTTGATTGCAAACCTTCAATAATTCTCAAGTTTGCCTGATGCGGTATGAAATAATCAACATCCTCTACTTTTAAACCTGCTTTTTCAATACAGCTATCAATAGACGATGGCATGCTGTTCATAACAAACTTGTAAACTTCGCGTCCATTCATTGTGATAACTTGTTTTCTTTGCTCACATGGTTCAACAAGCGGGCAATTCTGGCCGTTAATCGGCATTTGGATATCACAACCGCGCGAACCATCAGCATGGATATCAAGTGCAAGAATATCTTCTTTGCCGTCTACTGATTTTTTCATTACCATCGCCCCTGCGCCGTCGCCAAAAAGAATACAAGTTGAACGGTCTGTCCAGTCTACGAATTTTGAGTTAGCGTCAGTTGCAACGATTAAAATACTGTCGTACATGCCTGAGTTGATGAGGCCTTTTGACATTGCAATCGCATAAATTAATCCTGAGCATGCTGCCGTAATGTCGTACCCTGCTGCGTTGACAGCGCCGATTGCGCCCTGAATCTCACAGGCGCATGACGGGTACATCATATTTGGCACAGACGCTGCAGCGATAATAAGTTGCACTTCCTCAGGTTTCATATTTGCATTTTTTAGAGCCATTTTTGCGGCTTCAATACCGAGTGTAACAGCCGTTTCATTACCTGAAACCACACGTCGTTCTTTAATACCTGTGCGAGTCTCAATCCACTCATCATTTGTATCAACCAGTGTTGATATGTCTTCGTTTGTAACAACCGTTTTAGGCACATAATAACCTATGCCGGCTATCATTGAGGGTATTAATTGGTTCGTTGTCATACTTTTACTCTATCCTTCGTTTAGTTCAGCGATTTTCTTATTAACGCCGGTTTCCACTGCTTCTTTGGCAACACGAATAGCATTTTTAATTGCATAAGCTCTTGAGCGCCCGTGAGATATTACGGTGATACCTTTTATACCAATTAAAAGTGCCCCTCCGAATTCCTCGTAATTTATTCTGTTATAAATTCTTTTCATGAATGGTTTTGCCAGAAGCCCTATAAATTTGGCAAGTATATCAGTCGTGAACTCTTGCTGCAGCATGTTGAACAGCATTGACGATGAGCCTTCAATGATTTTTAATGCTACGTTACCGACAAAGCCATCGCAAACGATGACGTTGCAATCGCCTAAAAATATTTCCTTACCTTCGATATTACCTATGAAGTTTACTTTATCGCTCTCTTCTAAAAGTTTATAAGTTTCCTGAGTCAGTTCGTTCCCTTTACCGGCTTCTTCACCGATATTGAGTAAGCCGACGTTAGGTGTTTCAATTCCTAAAACATTTTTAGATAATGTACTGCCCATGAGTGCGAATTGGTAAAGCATTTCAGGTGTACAATGACTGTTAGCGCCCGCGTCCAGTAATACGAAAGGTTTTTTCATAGTTGGCAATGTCAGTGCAATTGCAGGACGTTCAATGCCGGGTAGTCTGCCAAGTCCAAATAAGCTTGCTGCCATGGCTGCGCCTGTTGAACCGGCTGCGACTACTGCATCAGAGTCGCCCTTAGCGACTGCTTCAACGGCTAAAACTATTGAAGATTTTTTCTTTTTACGAATAGCTTGCCCCGGAGCCTCGCCCATTTCAATTACTTCGGAGGCATGGGTTATTGTGATATCGAGTTTGCTCAAATCCACTTTTATGCGGCGTCCGCGAAATATACCTGAGCGAGCTTTGGAAGTTATGCCAAAATGTGCGATACGTCGTAACTCTTTTTCAATGGCATTTTGCATACCAACGAGTTCTATAGCCACTCCATAATCACGTGCAGCCCAAACCGCACCCTCTACTATCTCTCTTGGCGCGTAATCACCGCCCATAGCATCAACAGCTATTTTAGTCATATATCTTCCTTATTATTCTGCTTTATTTTCTTCTTCAGCTTCTGCAACTACTTCTTCGGCTTTAGCTTCAACTTCAGTTGTTTCTTCAACTTTTTCTTCTACAGGCGTTTCTGCAGGAGCTTCGGCTTTAGCTTTTTTAGCTTTAGGTTTTGCAGGTGTTTCGGTAACTTCAGTTTCTTCTGCTTTAGTTTCTACAGGCGCTTCAGTTTTAGCTTTTTTGGCTGCAGGTTTTTTAGCTTTTACAGCTTTAGGAGCTGCCGCTGCTTCTGTAAAATCAGGTGATTTTCTGCTAACTGCTTTGCCTTTATAAAAACCGCATGACTCACAAACTGTGTGTGTCAAAGTTAGTGTGCCGCAGTTGCTGCATTTTGTTGTTTCAGGTTTAGTCGCTTTCCAATTCGAGCGTCTGTGGCCTTGTGCTGATTTTCCGGTTCGTTTCTTAGGTACTGCCATTTTGTTTGTCCTTTTCTAGTTCTTTATGTTTTTTATCTTATTTTTCGGGATTGTGTATAAATTTTTCCAGATTTATACTTTCTCCTTTACAATTTATATCACAAACACAATCATTTGGTACAGATAATATTACGGATTGATAAATTAAGTCTGTAACGTCGATACTGTCGCTGCCTTGGAGATCCTCTGCAAAGTCAGTATTCTTGAGTTCGCGTTCTTTTTTAGGGTTTTCAAAAAGGGTGCCCTTGTAATAAATTTCGTCAACATCTATTTTTGTTTCAAAGACGAATTCTTCAAGGCATCGGTTGCATTGCAAGATGACGTCTGCTTCAATTGTGCCGCTGACCCAGATTGATTGATTCAAGTCGTCTAGTGTTAGTGTGGCTTTTATTGGCGCTTCCGTCTCAATTTCTTCAATGAACTCATTAAATTCAACTTGTATTTTTTTACTTTTTGAATTTTCGATATCATATATTAAAATTTTCATAACTTACCTGCTATACGGGCTGAGGAAAATCCTGCGTCCTCATCTCGTTATTTAATTTTATTTGCTATAAAAATTTTGTCAAATTTTTATTTTAAATTATACTTTTGCTGCGGGCTTATCGGACTTATTGCGATGCAGGATGTATGAATATGCGCTAAGTCCTAAAAGTAGGGATGTACCTAGAATAAGCGAGAGGGTCTTTAGATTGTGCCATCTTACGGCTTTAAGGATTTTTTGCATACCCTCAGTCGGCGCACCTGTGCGTCCTGATTGATAGGCTTCAAATCGCATTCTGGCATCAGTTTGAAGTTTTTTTAGCTGTAAGTCTGCGTTGGTTTGAACCATTTTTTTCCCTGAGTCATACATTTCTTCCATCGGGAAGTCGTGCATAACAGTTTCAAAGCCTTCCTGAGGCATACGTATGCGGAATTCTCTCAGGTTGTCGTCTGTTTTTTTAATTAATAATTTCCCGAAATCTTCCAGTGTAGAGTTTTCTTGAATTTTAAGCCCGATCTTTGCCGCGTCTGTTCTGAGTTCCTCTGTAAATTCTTTTGCCGGAGTTTCGGAGCCAAAAAATTTTTTATATAAAGCAGAATGTTTTCTTGCGCTGTCAACGTAGTGATCAGACTGGTTATAGATTGAATATTCAACGAAAGAATCCGCACCGATAGGTAAAGCATAACCTAATGCGGCACCGGCTCCATAGCCTGCAATACTCCCGCCTAAAGGTAGCGTAATGGGATGGCTTTTGGTCGTTTTTGTTATATAACTATCACTTTCGTTGGAGCGTTTAAAGTTGATATTATGTGAATAAGGTTTTACCGACAGGCATGGCATTATTTTGGTGTCCATATAACTACAATGTACTTATATAATGTTCCAACAAGAAAAAATTTGTTATGTTTCTGACAAAATCTTTACATAAATTAATTAAAATTACTTCCACTCAACATTTACCACGATGGGCACATGGATAGACACAGGTACGTCAAAAACTGTATATAGCGTGGTCAACGTCTTTGGGGCTGATGGTGTCAAGCCCTTGACCAAAAGCCAGTCTTTTTTATACTTGTTATGTCCGAAGAAAGCATCGTAGTAGCATGTTGGTACAAATCCTTTACCTTTTCGCTCGTTTGAGGTGCCTAAGAATTTTGATGAAATTTCTTCATCTGACTCAGCCAGTTCTTTTGAGGCTTTCAATTCAAACTTACTGCCATCGGTGAAAGTAAATTCTCGAATTTCTTTAAATATTTCTTTTTCGGGGTTGTTCATAATGATTGGTATACTTTTGCCGGCGGGATTTTTTTTCAAGCGTGATTTATTCACGACACTTGCACCTGTCGTGACAATATTACTGTTAGAAACAATTTTTGTTACAACAAATTGTGCAGCCTGATCGACAGTGGCGTTTTCTTTTAGTAGTTTCAAAATACTGAATGGCGCTTCGTCAAGCCCGTTGGTGTTTAGATTTCCGCCTATTATTACAGGGTTTGTGTATGTGCCGATACGATTTAAAAGGTATTGCAGCTGTGATGCCCGTTTTTCAGGTGAGGTACGGTTTTCTGTTTCTATTGCAACGATTGTGATTTTTTCTTTTCCGTTTTTAGGTTTAATATCTGCCATTACAGCTGTGCGGGAGCCGATTCTTGTATTGGGTTTGAAATCATATAACGGAACTTTTTCGGAGCCCAGTTTTTCTTTTTTTTCATCTAAGCTTTTGCTGAAATTCTTTTCGTCTGTGTACCAATCGTAATAGACCGGTAATTTCAGTATCTGAACATTTTCGAGTTTGTATTTAGACAAAATTGCCGTGCCGTTGTAGCCTTTATATAAATTCTTATCGATTGAATTCTCTTCGTTTAGAATTTTTGGTTCAACTGATATGAAATTGACGGAGTACACGTAATTATATCCGTTTTTTTCGGCCAGTTCTTTTGTAATATTTTTATATTCGGATTTTGGCTGACCATAATCGACGTCTGTCAATATTATCACATCTGCGCTTTTAAGTTCATTCAGAGCATCTCTGTATTCAATAATTTGTTCACCATCTGACAATGCTTTCATGCTCATATATTTTTTGCTTTGGTCGAAATTGCCCGATAAAATTAATTGGAGTTTTTCAAGGTCTTCACTGCCTTTTAAATTCCATTCAACGACTTTTAATGAACCGTTGAAACTATGATTTTGGCTTATTGAGTTGTTAAGTTCATAGCCATTGAGTATGCTTTCAACCTTGGCGTTGGCTTCAGCCGAATATTTGTCATCAGCAGAAAGCTTGAGATATTCATCAAACGTTAAGGGCTGAGCTTTAGCTACAGAACATGTGCATAAAATAAAACATACCATAGTCAAAATCATCTTTTTCATCGCGAATTTACCTCTTTAAATACGTTGCTCCACCAATGATATTTTATCACGATATTGAAATTTCACATAATAAAAATGCCGACAGAGCCGGCATGTGTATGTGGTATGAGTATTATTCGTAAAAATGAAAAAGAAAGGAAGAAAATAACTAAATTGACATATCAAGTGAGGAAGATGCACTCTCAGGAGAGGAGTTGTTTCCTGAGTTCCCATAAAACGGGTTGCCTCCGCCTTGTTTGTCTTTTGCTGTGTTGGCAGTATTAAAAAATGTTGTTGTGTTCGGCAGCGGCGCGTATGCACGCTCACCGTTAGAAACAGTGTCGTTGGCGTTTACATGAATTTTGCCGTTCATGTTTTTTGTTGGAGTTTCGTGAATTGCTTTGGCTGCTTGTGTGTTCAGGTATTGAATATTCGCCAGTACTTCACGGTTTAGACTTACATTTTGTCCTGCACTTTGCAGTGAGATATTTTTTGCGACATCAGGGTTAACGTTGCCGTTGTATAAATCAAGTCCTACGTTTGGCCTGTTAAATTTTGATAAATCAATATTGTTTAGTGCGACTGATTTGGTTTCTGCGCGTCCGAAAATCTCCTGCGCTACTTCTCGGATGGTTGAATTATCGATTGAGCCGGAATTTGACACATTTATATATGGATTTTTATTGAAAGTGATGCCAAAAGCCATTTTATACTCCTTAGTCTAGTAATTACTGTATCGACATTTTTATTAATAAACTTTAGAAATTTGATGATAGATGTTACATAACTTTACAGTGATATATGGCAAAATGCTTTTTCAAATGTATCAAGTCTTTCCTGCCACCGTTTAAGTGATTTTTGAGTTCTTTCACAGGAGTCATACCGCAGCGCTAAACGCTGCAAAATGTGTTAAATGTGGCTGTGCGGTATCTTGCCATTGTAGGATGCCACATTGGAGAGACCCCGCACAGAAACGATTTTAGTTATACTACACGCCTAAACCTGCGGGGTGACGCTATACTTGAAGTTTAGATATGATACATATTTTTTACTATATTTTCTGCATTGATTACGTATAATAAACATATGAAAAAACGTTTTCTATGGATTATTGAATTTTTAATATGGGCATTGATAATTCTTGTGGTGTCTTTTTTCATTCAGTATAAGCATTCAATGCACGTAAGACAATCTGCAATGGGGCATGTATTTTTTAAGGATACCAACGGGTTGATTGTCGGGTCGCCTGTGAAATTCATGGGTGTTCAGGTTGGGTATGTATCGGAGTTGAAAATCGTCAATGATGAAACGTATGTTACTTTTGTTATTACACAAAAAAACATGAAAATTCCTCAGGGTACAATTGCGTCGATTGAGTTTACGGGACTTGCCGGGTCAATATCGCTGGAGTTGTTCCCGCCAACACTCGAGACGATAGGTTCGGGGCGGCCAATACATGTTGTTGAACCAATTCGTATAAAGAATTTTATGGAGCGACAAAGTAATATTGCGATGGATATTATGAATATGTCAAACGATGTTAATTTAATAATCACAAAGAATAATATTCATCAAATACAGAATTTATTGAGAACCAGAGAAATATTTAATAATGCATATCGAGGGTTGGATAACATTAATGTGTTGGAAGATAAGACATTGGATATGCTGCATGAACGACAGGAGCAAAGAAAAAATGGAATTAAAAAAAGATAATTTGGTAGTATTGAACCACCCGTTGATTGAGCACAATTTAACACTTTTGAGGGAAAAAGATGCATGTCCTGAAATTTTCAGAGCGGCTTTAAAGAGGATAACTTATTTTCTTTTTGCGGAGGCAACAAAGAATTTAAAAACTAAGCAGGTAAACACAATTACGCCGATTCAGCCGACTATTACTAATGTTGTTGATTCTGAATATGAAGTTGTTATTGCGCCGATTTTGCGTGCAGGCTTGATTTTTTCAGATATTGCACTTGAGTTTATACCGTTTGCGAGTGTTCAGCATATCGGCATGTACCGTGATGAGTGTACATTGCAGCCGGTTTGGTATTTTGACAAATCCTATATGAAATACAAATCACCTGAAAAAACTCTTATATATATTTTAGATCCTATGCTTGCGACTGGCAATTCGGGTAAGGCTGCGTTGGATTTGTTCGCGAGAAAAGGTATTCCAGAAAAAAATATAACGTTTATGTCTCTGATTTCGGCACCTGAGGGTGTACATCAAATCAGCTCAAATTATCCTGACATAAGAATTTTAACGGCAGGATTTGATGAAAAACTAAACTCCTCAGGGTACATTATTCCCGGGCTTGGCGATGCCGGCGACAGAATTTTCAATACCCCGGGCACGTAAAATGTTTTATTTTGAGGAATTAAAATTTAATGACGGCACCGTGGCGAAGGTTTTGAAATCTTCATTATTAGAGGGTGTTGAGCATTTTTTTACGACTCGAGATTTTGTACTCAGTCAGGGTTCAAAAGAGGATTTGCAGGAAATTGTCTTAAAAAACAGAAAAAAATTATGCGATTTTTTTTGTGTATCAAATTCTCAATTGCATATTCCCAAGCAGACTCATTCTGATAATGTGGCGATTATTTCAAGTGAGGCAAATAATTTAGAGAACACAGACGGATTGGTTTCAAACATAAAAAATTCGATTTTGCTGCTTAATTTTGCCGATTGCACGCCTATTATTTTATATGACAGAAAAAAATCAGTTGGTGCTGTCGTTCATGCAGGCTGGAGAGGTACGGCACAAAAAATTGTACAAAAGGCTGTAAACACAATGCAAATGGTATTTCAGAGCGAGCTTGATGATATAGTTGCAGCAATTGGTCCTGCAATTGGTCCATGTTGCTATTGCACGGATTCTGATGTTTATTATAATATTAGAGGAACCGTTCAGTGTACCAACACAACTTTATTTGGAGAGATAGAGCAAGAATTGCAAAAAAAGTATTTTATTGATTTAAAGAAGGTTAATGAAACACAGCTTAGAGAAATTGGTGTGAAAAACGTTGATGTTACAGACTTTTGTACATCGTGTAAAAATGATTTGTTTTTTTCATACCGCAAAGAACACGGTGATACTGCACGACACAGTGCGGTTTTGATGATTTAACAGGGAGCGAAAATAAAATGTCAGTTATTGAAAAATTTGATACGATTAGTCATACAATCACAGATTTAATGACGTTTATACAGGAAGACAAAACGGTTAATGAAGAATTTACCAACTATGTTAATTCTAACCTGAAATCCGAGCACAATAACAATTTTGATGTGAATGACGCGCTGTTCAGCTTTATGTTGACCGGGCGAGTGGGTGAAGAGAAAAAGAAATTTACCCAATATTACATCGACAAGCACTCAAAACTCCCTAAGGAAGAAAAAAATATAGTAAAAGCCATCAACCTGTCACTTACATCATTATTTGAGGTGAAGAAGGTTTTGCGTAACGGCTTTGAGCTGTACAATATTATAAACGAGCAAGAATATACAGTGCTGCCTCTTGTTAAGATGAGCCATCTAAGAGGCGTATTTGCTGGGCATTATATTCTCGCGAATATAATTAAATATGAGAACGAGCATTATTTAATCGGGATTAAAGACCAGTATCCGGCTAATATGCGCAAAGAAGTTTACAAAATGGCTATTGGTGCGATAGTTGAGCGCCCTGAGATGTTTTATGAAGATAATTCTAAAATGCTTAAAAAACTCGAAAAACTCGTGGCGAGTATGCATGATAAGTTTGTTGAATGTTTTTCAACGGACGAGATTATCACGACGAACGTTGTCGCTGACGAGTTGATGATGCTTTTTGACAATACTTGTCACGGCACTGTCACCGAGGAAGAAAAGTCAGCAATCCTTGCAAAAATCGAGCAGCCTGAAGGTTATCAATATTTCGAAGTTGATGAGTTGAACCATTTTTATGATGATTTTCTTGAAAAATCATTAAGCGGGTTTTCAGCCCACAACAAAACTTATGACGTTGGCATAATTTTTGACAAAGAACTCGGGCTTTTCATTATTCCTTTCTATGGCACGCTGACAAAGATTTTTGAAGCTAAGAATTATAAAACTATAGACGGTTATGAAAAATGTATCATTAAATTCCTCGAAAATGACAATATCCCCCATACGATTGTCTACAGGCTTGCGCATAAGTACTCCAATTTTATGACAGTTGTGAATAAAGTTTTGGGCACGAAATACACGCTTGAAGAGCTTGTACAGAAATATAAATACAAACATCTTGAGCAAAAAATATTTTCCTCAACAACAATTTTATATGAGTCAAAGCTTTTTACTGAGACGCTTGAGCTAATGCCCGAAGAAAACGCGCCTGTTGCTGTGTCTCAGCCGGAAATTACGACATCGGTCGGTCGTAACGACGCTTGTCCGTGCGGTAGTGGCAAAAAATACAAGAAATGCTGCATGGCGTAGAATTCATTCAATTTCATCAAGCTTCACAAAACCAATTCGTTTGGGTTTTGTTCTATCCATTAGAAGGTCGATTGCCTTATTAATGTTATCAATTTCGATGTTGGTTTCTTTTGCATATTGCATAAAATAATGTTCTAGTTCATCTATGCGTATAGTTAAATCTCTATGTTCAAGTGCGAATTGACGCATTTTAACAAAAGTCCGCATAATTTGAATATTAACAGCAATTGCAATTTTACTATTCAATAATCCGGATAGCATAGCAACACCCTGCTCCGTAAAGACATTTGGCAATTTTCTTTTACCACCCCAACTTGAAGTCGCAATTTGCGACTTCAAGTCTGCAAATTCGCTCTGCGTAAGCTGAAACATGAAATCTTTAGGGAAGCGTTCAATATTTCTTTTGACTGTTTCATTTAATCTTTTGACATCAACCTGATATAAAGCTGCCAAATCACTATCCAGCATAACTTTATGACCTCTGAATTCATAAATCATATTGTAAATTGGTACTAAATTGTCTGCCATACTTCCACCTCAAAATTATTATATCAAAAGAATCACCGGGTGGATAATACATTATTTATTTTAAATCTGAATATTGCGCAGTTCATTGTAGAAAGTAATCATTTTGTTGCGCATTTGCAGAGCCATTTGCATACTCAAACTCGATTTTTCGGCTGCAATCATAACTTCGTGGATATCAATATCACCGCCTGTCGCGAAAGTTTCTGCTGCGCGCTGAGATGCGAGCTGCTTTTCATTTAGCCCGTTTATACCGTTGCCAAATGCGTTTTTGAGGTTGCTCATCATATAATCAGCGTCGGTATTTATAGCGATATTGTTAGACTGTTGTATTCCTGAAATGGCCATGTTGTCGACCTGAACGCCACCGTGGATTGTTGCGGATTTTTGATTCCCCATTTGTTGATTTAGGATATTGTCAAAATCGTTGATTGAATCGTTGTCTAAATTAGAGCCTGCACGATTTAAATTATCAGAAAAAAGCTTGTTGTAATCGCTGATAATGCCATTATTAAAATTACCACTTAAGTTTATAAAATTTCCGCCCATGTCTTAATTCCTATATTTTTAGTGCAGCTGTCATCATAGATTTAACGGTCTCGGCAACGGTTGCATTCGCCTCGTAAGCTTTTGAGGCTTGTACCATATCAACCATTTCCTCAACAACGTTAACGTTTGGCAAAGTTACGTATCCTTCCTCGTCTGAGTCCGGGTGCGAAGGGTCGTATACGACTTTGTAAGGTTGTTTACTGTCCTCGATTCCGGCGACCTGAACGCCTTGTGAGATTTCTTTTTCGTCGTAGAATACACCGCCGCGCAAAACCATTTCATTTTGGTTACGGCTGTATTTGACCTGATGTTCGCCGAATGGTGTTGCAGGTTTGTTGAACAGTTTGTCGTTGTAAACGGCTTCGAAGCTGACTTCTTTTTTCTTGTAAACGCCTTTTGTGCCGTCAGGGTTTCTGGTTGTGTTTATATTGGCGATATTACTGGAGATAATGTCCATTTTTACGCGCTGTGCGTGCATGCCTGATGCTGCAACGTCAAATACATCAAAACTCATTAGTTACCTCCACTCTTAATTATTTCCGAGAGCCCGTTGAACGAACGTGCTTCAAGGGTTGCCAAAACATTGTATTGGATACTTGTTCTTGCCATATCCATCATCTCTTTTTCAACACTTACGTTGTTGTCGCGCTCAACATCAAATTGGGCAAAGTCACGAACAATTTCGGGATCAAACTGATTATAATCTTTTTGTGACAAGAATTTCAGCTGTTCAGCCGGCAGGGCTTTATAGTCGTTCGATGCCGGAATAAAACCCGTTTCAGGGATTTGTGGCTGAGCTTTTGAGACCGGCAACTGACCGTTAATTGCGCGAATATCTTTGCGGATGTTGTCTTTGTCGATAATTTCTTTCAGCTGGCTTTCAAAGGTGACTTCTTTACGCTGATAGCCGGGCGTCATTACATTGGCAGCGTTTGAAGATATGGCTTTTTGGCGCTCCATGAGCCCGCTTAATGCCAGATTAGTTACTTCGATTTGTCTAGTTGATAATATGTCCATACTCACCGTCCGTCCTTATTTTGCCAGAGGTATTGTTACCTCGAATTCCGTTCCTTCTCCGTTTGTGCTGATAAGCCTGATGTCTCCGCCCTGTTCAACCATGTTTTGTTTACAAATATTCAATCCCAAGCCTTGGCCGCATTGCTTTGTGGTTTCGCCTTGTGTGAATAATTTTTCTTTCACACTCTCGCAAATTCCTTTGCCGTTGTCTTTTATCACAATTTTTGCTCGCTCATTTTCGGTTTTTGTTCTTATTTCAATTTTTCCGTTTTCCGTAATTGCATCAATTGAGTTGTAGATTAGGTTCAACAGTACGTTTTGAAATTTAATCTCGTCAACCAGAACATTCACGTTGTCTTGAGGCTCAAAAACTATTTCAATGCCGTTGTTTTCGGTTTTTGGTGCTGTTAACTGCATTGCCGTTAAAATCAAATCATTCAGCTTACGTTCTGCGAGTTTTATTTCAGCTTGTTTAAGTGAATTGAGTATAAACGAAACTGAGAAAACCGATTTATTTATAGATGTGATTGCGTTTTTGCATGAGCTGAGTATTTCCTGATTGCTCTCACCAGCCGGCAAAAGCTCCAGTTTTTTCTCCAAAATTTTTGAATACAAATCAATAACTGACAGGTGATTTTTGATTTCGTGCGAAACAGGAGCGATTTGGTTGAAAACATACTCGTATTGTTTGTATAAATCCTGATCTGAAATTATTGTATCTTTTTCAGCCTGTGTCATTGTGTATTCTTGGGTTGTTGAGTTGAGACAGTTCACAACACCTGCAAAAGCGGTGTTTAGAATCTCATTTGCGCGTCTCTCAGGTGTGAACTGGTTTAATAATTTGCTTAACTCGAATGAGGAGGCATCCGCAATGTCTTGTGCAATATCGAACACTCGTCGTGAGTTAACCATGAAATAAACGCTTGAAGTTCCTTCCTCGTAGCCGATTTCCGGCGACAGCGAATAATCCCAGAGCAAAACTGCCGAATAGCGCGGGCTTAGAACTATCAAAAACTCACAATCGCCCCATTGAGTGCTTTCTTCAATGTTTTTTAAGAAATCTAGTCCAGAAGAAAACGAAAATATGTTAGGATTAACAAAATTAATTCGCTTCAAGACATTCTCGAGGCTTTCTGCATTTGCCAAACGCACCAATACCAGAGAATTTTCCTTACATTGCACAACCGGCTCCATCAGGGCGCGAAATACTGCTTCAATTGTATTTTTATTACATTTTACAGCCTCGTCCTGCAATAAAACCGTTCTTAGGGTATTTGTTTTTGTTTGACTATTCTTCGGCATTTTTCCTCGTGTTCAGGGTTAAACAGAAAGTTTCATCTTTCTTTTGCTTAAAAATCCATTGTTTAACGCATATAAAACTGCTTGCGTTCTGTCGTTAACTTGTAATTTTTGGAAAATGTTGTTAACGTGTGTTTTGACAGTAGTTTCACTGATAAACAGCTTTTCTGCAACCCCTTTGTAGGTAATGCCCTGAGTTAATAAATCCAAAACTTCTTCTTCGCGTGAAGTCAGATAAGTCAACAGGTTGTCATCGTCCGTAACGACAGTATGCTCTTCTTTGAACGATTTTTGGAAATAATCGAAGAAACGTGATGAAAGCGCTGTAGGCAGGTATATTTTGCCAACGGCAACTTCTTCAATTGCATAAATCAACTGTGCAGAAGCCATAGTTTTCAGGATATAGCCTTTTGCGCCAACTTTTATTGCACGGAAAATTAAATCAGGATCATCATATCCTGTAAGCGCAATAACTTTAGTGTCCACGTCCATTTTTTCGATTTCCATAATGGCTGTAAGGCCATCTTTCTCGGGCATGTTAATGTCCATTAAAACGACGTTTGGACGATACTTTTTGATTAACGACATTGCAACATTAACGCTTGTTGCAGTGCCAACCACATCAAAATTGCTCTCCATGCTTACCAATTCACGGATGCCCGACAAGTGTTCCACATTGTCGTCGACAAGAACAATCTTAATCTTTTTCTTAAATTCTACCGTATTTCTCATGTACTCCCCCCAAAATCTTTATAATTCAGTAAATTACTATTTCTGTATCATTCGTTACTATGAATATACCTTTAAATGGAGGAGTCCCTCATCAACTATATGATTGAAATTTGACCATCAAAAGGTTAATAAAACGATTTAGACCACATGGTCAATACGGACATAAAACGAAACACAGTAAGGCTTTTCGAAAAACATGAAATTCCTGCAAATAGATTAATCTAAATTACGTATAACCAAATACAGTATTGACAAGGTAAAAATAATGAATTGTTATTTATTTTGGCGCGTTAGAGAACCCACCTTACAAACTTTTAGAATGTAGGTTGGGGGTTTTCAATCTGCCGGTCGGCGAAACATGAGCCGCAACCGGCTGGGTGCTCGAAGAGTATACCCCAACAAGTTTTTAGTGAACATTATTCAATTTTACGCATTGTGCAGAGTGAAAATTGTATTCAAGAATTCAAAGCCCTTGAGGAGTGAGGCTGTTTCAACTTTTTCGTCGCTTGAATGCATGTTGAAAATATTGGCAATACCTATTAAATATGGCTTGAACGCCAAGTTATCAGCGTTTTTAAGGTATTTATAAATATGTGTTTCGGCTCCGGCGTGGAATGAGCCGATATGGTAGTTGATATTGTTTTCTTTTGCCGCTTGGACGGCTATTTTTTCGATGTAATCATCGTCACTTTTTTCAAACGGTTTTAGATGTACTCGTGTCTCAAATGTAGCCGAAGCTAAGCCATCATATTTTATGTTGAATTTATTCACTAAATCCGAAATCTCGTGTAATAATTTTTGTTCGGTGTCTTTTTCTGCGCTTCGTATTGAGTAAATAGCGCTAGCGCTTGTGTTGATGATGTTTGTCATTGCATTTTCGATGATAAACTGTTGATAATTCTCGACGCCTGCAGAATTATCAAGCAGACTGCTTATTGAGCTGTTTATGCCTCCCCCGACAACTGCGCCTGCGTTGATGGAGGTAATTGTTCCTGTAGCGTCTTTTTTGTAGAGGCCTTGAGGGATTTCGTTCATCAATTCGGCGATTAATTTTACAGCATTTAATCGGCTTGTGTCCCCGATATCAATGCCTGAGTGCCCGCCGTGAGCAGTTTTAACGTTCAATCTGCCAACAGTAAAACTAGCGCCTGAGACCAAAATTTCACCTAACGTGCTAGAGTCGAGCACCAAAACGTATTCTGATTTTAGGTTTGAGACATCAGCGTTTTTAATGCCGGTCATGTTGTGTTCTTCATCCCTTGTGAAAATCATTTCCAGCCCGCCATGTTGGATGGATTTGTTTCTTGCCAATTCTTTTGCCAGCATAATCGCACAGGCAACGCCGCATTTATCATCAGCGCCAAGTGTTCGTTTTTTATCGGTTTCAATGCATTTTCCATCTTCACTCAGTCGAATATTAACAGGCGAAGCATCGCCAACAACATCCATGTGTGCAGATAATAAAATCGGTTTTTTTGTTTTATCAGTTGCCTCAACTCTCGCGATTATATTGCCATAAGCGTCTTTTGTCACATTGATATTGTCAGTTTGAAAAAGTTCAATAATTTTTTGGCTAACTTTTTCTTCTTTCAGCGATGGCGAGGGAATTTGTGCAAGTTCGCAAAAAATTTTGATTAATTCGTGTTCATTTATTAAATCAGTTAAACTCATCGTTATCTCGCTTTGAATAATCTGGCGTTAGTGCCGCCTTCGCCTATAGGAACGGTTAGGGGGCGCATACAGCGCGGACAACGACCTGCATAATGCGTGCCTTCTTTGTTTTTGTATATGCGGCTGTATGCGTTACAGCACTCAAAATATACTCCTATAAACTTTTTAGGTTCATTTGTTTCGCTCATTTATATTCCCATTTATGCGTTCACTTCCACTATTGTAGATTATGGTTATGAAAAAGACAATTATTTAACAGATTTAAGTTCATCAAGCACAGACTTTACTTCTATGAGCAAATTTTGCATTTGCAGCTCAAGATTTTGGGGACTGTATGCTGCGCCTGTATCTTCATAAGGCAAGTATTTTTTGTAGATTTGAGCCTGAGCGGCGATTAGGGCGACCTCTCTCGAGCTGTTAGATAACGCGACCAGCCTTCTGTACGAAATAGACTCACTTTCAGCCTTATGATGATACTTATCCTGTATGTAGTTAACGTTGTTAATAAACGCGCCAACCTGAGCATTAAAAAACTGTGTGCCTGAATTGCTTTCGAGTGTTTTCTTCAATTTTTCGAGTATGAAAATTACATCATTGACATCATTTACGTAAGGCGCAACTTTTTCTCTTTTTATGACAATATCAATATATTTATCATTGTCTCTTGGAGCCGGTGTCAGTTTGTCGGGGTTGACGTTGGGGTCGAGATTGCCTGCGTTGGGCTTCTTTACGCTTTCACGTTTGTCGGCAAACTCGCCCTCGATATTGGGGAGTGAGCCGTGATAGCCTTCGTAGGTTTCTTCTTGCTGGTCTTTTTTGTCTTTATCCTTTTTGAACCAGCCAAAGCAGTACCCGGGATGGGATATTAAAATCAGGCATAAGACTAGAACCAAATATTTCTTCATATTAAGAATTATAAGGTTTTCTGAGAATAAGTCATGATTTCATTAATGTATTTTATGTGACAACTGCACAAATGTTAAAAAAATGATATAATTTCGATATGAGAGTAGTTGTGAAAAACAAAAAACTAACTTTGCCGGCTGATGAGAAAGTTTTGTATATAGCGGAAAAAACACCTGTTTGTTTCAACATGTACAGCATTTTGGCCGTGCTTATGATATTTATTTTATATAATTTTTGCTCGCGAATCCATACATTTGAGCCTATGGCTGTTGGCTGGGTAATTATCGCTGTTATCGGTGTGGTTGCGGCAAAAACGGTTTCGGTTATTTTTCGCGACTACGGTCATGCTGAGCTAATTTTGACTAATAAAAGAATAATTTTAATCCAAAATAAAATGCTCTCGTTCCCGCTCAACACTATTGACGGGTTTTCAGGGTCTTGTGCGTCAATAAAACACGACCTTACTTTTGGTGCCGGCATGTACATATCCTCGACGTCAGGACAGTCTTTTTATATCACTTCGGTTGATAGAACAAAGTTTTTGGAACAGCTGAAAAAATATTTCCCTAATGAATACAAGCGTATAATGAACGCCCACACTAAAGCCGGGTATATGGAAGCCGAGCAAGCGCACGATATCGTTGATGAAAAACGTGAAAGAGAAGTTAAAGAAAGAGAAGAGCAGCGAAAAGCTGTTGACGAAGCTATCGCAGCACAATATCAGCGCAGAGAATCAGATACAATGCGTGTTCTCAAAAAGAAAGCTCAACACATCGACGAAATTCAGCCGCCTAACCCATAGGCAAAAGTAAAAGCAGGTCCTTGGAAGGCCTGCTTGGAATATGAATATCGTATCGGATTGTGTTTAATACTTATACAAGATGATAAGTAAACTCGTTTAATGATAGATATCCGTGTACATCTCTAGAATCTTCTTCGAAGATTTTTTTCAGGAAGTCAATCACGTTACCTTTTATTTTGTTGGAATTTTTGTTAATACTAACGTTCATAACCGGAGCACTACACGTACTCTTGGTGTGTTTCATAGCCAAAATTGCATTCCTTTCACACTGGATTACCCTTTATATAATTATTATATACTATTTATAGGCGGGATTTCAGCTTTTTTTCCAGATTTGTTACAAAACTTAAAAAGAATTTACATATTTTTGCGCCGAATTCATTGAGTAGATGCGACATGCCAATCCCAGTACACTTGTGCAGGTAAATCCCATAGCTATGAGACCCCGTTCGTGCGCGCTTAGTAGCGATATCCTAATTTTATGTCACGGGGTGACGGGTGTTTTTCGCTGGTTTGCGTTTATTCTGCAAACCCGCCAATATTTTCGAAATCTATAGTCGATGCAATTTGTTCTATTATTTCACTGTAGCGTGGAGGATTATTTATATATAAATAGCCGATTAAAACCTCTAAAGCAGTTGCTTGTCTGTGAATTGCCTGGTTTGTTTTTTTATTTTGGGTGAGGGAAAGATTACGGGCGCGCCTGATTAAGTCGTGTTCTTCCTCGGTCAAATCAGGCACAAGCTTATTCAAAAGCTCGGCTTGATATGTGGCGCAGACCAAAGAAGTTGTATACTGGTGCATTTTGTTTGGCTTCGCTGTCAAATAAACAATTTTTTTACGCACAAACAGCTCGTAAACGGCATCACCTAAATGCGCATAAGCTTGTAAATTTAATTCCGAGGTTTGTTTTTCCATGAGATTATTGTAGCATACTGTCGCCATGTTTTTGTATTATAATCATAATAAGTAATACAGAGAGGTGTTAAATGTTTGATATAATCACTATTGGCAGCGCGACGGTTGATGTGTTTGTGCAGAGTAACGAAGCAAACGTGGTTTCAGTTGCGACAAAAGCGCATAATACCCAGTTCATGTCTTATCCATATGGCTCAAAGCTGGAGATTGACGAGTTTTCCTTCGCAGTTGGAGGCGGCGGTATAAACACAGCGGCTAACTTCGCCAATCTCGGGTATAAGACCTCCGCGATTGTGAAAATAGGGAATGATTTCTACGCTAAAGCTATTTTGAAACAAATGGAGCAAACTAACGTTGATAAATCAAACGTCGTTGAGGATAAGACCGAAACGTCGGGATTTTCGATTATTTTGTTGAGTTTTCAAGGCGACAGAACCGTTTTAGCCCATCGTGGAACGAATGCAACGATTAAAAAATCCGAAGTTAATTTTGACGCGATAAAACAAGCCAAATGGCTGTACATCGCTCCAATGAACGGCGCGACTAACAATATATTGGACATAATTGCTGATTCTGCCGAAACGAATGGCGTAAATATGGCTATAAATATTGGTACAACGAGCATAAAGCGCGGTAAAAAACACTTGGAAAAAATCCTTGCGACTGCCGAAGTCGTAATAATGAATCTTGAAGAAGTCTCGATGTATACTGAAATCGTTGTACGACCTGATACAAAGGATATTAAATACTCAGACTGCAAAATTCATCCTGATGTGATTTCGATGCTCAACAAAGTAAAATCTACGGCCGCCAAAATCGTTATTATAACGGACGGCAAAAACGGGGTTTACGCGTATGATGGCAAAATTTATTACAGATGCCCGGAGTTCCCGGCGAGAGTGGTCTCAACCTTAGGAGCCGGCGATGCGTTTGCCTCGACGTTTGTTGCTGCACTGGAAAAATTAAACTGGGATATCGAAAAATCACTGAAATACGCCTCTGTGAATGCTGCTTCGGTGGTTGAGAAATTTGGCGCTCAGGATGGCTTCTTAACGTTCGACGAAATAGAAGCAAAACTTGCTTCACAACCCGGTTTCACAGTTTGTATGGTAGAGGAAAAAGATGTTTAGTTCAATAACAATGCATGTGGTTGTAGACAGTTTGATACTTGCCGTTGCTTTGTCAATTGATGCGATGGTTGTGTCGTTTTCTCAAGGTTTAATCTTTTTAAAAAATAAACGCAAGAACTCTTTTATGCTTGCGTTTTCAGTAGGCTTGTTCCAGTTTTTAATGCCTGTAATCGGCTGGTACCTGGCTAAATTTATATATAACTACGTAAGTGCTTTCGCGGGTTGGATTGCGGCTGTTATATTCTTCCTGCTTGGTGCAAAATTTATCAAAGACGCGCTGACTAAAAAAGATGAAGAAACCCCTGACGGCGCTCAATGCACAATCGCCTCAGATTACAAAATTTCATTGAAGTTTTTGTTCTTAGTTTCACTCGCCACAAGCATTGATGCGCTGGCAGCCGGTATGTCGTTCAATTTCCTCAAGATGCCGATTTTGATTCCAGCGATTATCATTGGTGTAGTGACATTTATTAACTCGCTAATCGGATTTTGGTGCGGGTACTGTTTCAAGCAATTCAACTCCACAAAAATGGAAGTTTTCGCAGGAGCGATTCTGATTGTCCTGGCTGTTAAAGTTTTGATTGAGAGCTACTATTCGTAGGTTTTAAACGAGGGCGCACCATCATTTTCGGTGCGTGAGACGCACCCTACTTTTTAGTGCAATAACATTGAGGCAAAAAATCTTGTTTCTTAATTTCTTGTTACAATTTTAGTAAAAATATGATGCAAAATTCAAAACGAGTGTTATAATAGTAGTATAGGAAAGTTATAGTTAAAGTGATAAGGAAGAAGGAATGTCTTTAGGAAACGTTACAGGCATGACAGGTATGTATTCAACACCACTGAGACCGGTAGGTGGTAAGTCTTCTAACATGCAGGATAATCCTGCGTTCCTACAATTCAAAAAAGAAAAGTACGACGAAGTTTATAGCCATGAATTGGCTCATAAAAATGCTGGTGGTGCGTTAGCGGGCGAAATTGTAGTGGATGTTGATAACAATGGTGTAGCAACAGGCGGCCATGTGAATATTGCGATGCCTACATTGAATAAAGCTAATCCGAAAGAGACTATCAACCATGCAGAGATAGTTTACAAAGCAGCAATGGCTCCCCACGAGCCCTCTGATCAGGATTTCAAAGTAGCAGGCCTGGCTATGGCAGCGAGATACAAGGCGGAGCAAGCACTTGAACAAAAAGGTCAGCAAAAAATGCAAGTTGCCTCTAATCCGATGGCGATGGGGCAGAAATTAAATTTCACGGCTTAATGCCGATTTTACCCTTGTATACTATTTTATTTTTTGTTTTCGTATCTTATGCATGCAAATGCATAATTTACTTTGCATAAGTATGCAGAATGTATTAAAAGTGGGGTGTGCAGTGCGCACCATTAATTTTCGGTGCGTGGAACGCACCCTACAGAGAGGTACAAAACTCGAATCTAACTGTCATTGCTGTACATGTCAAGTAATTAGTTACATATATAAATAGTCAAATGATGCATTCGCCCCATTGCGGGAGAAGGCAATTTTTCAGCTTGAGTTTATGACGAAAGCTAGAAAAATGGGTGAGGGGTACATATTGTGCTAATATTTGCCGTACCCCTCACCCCAACCCTCTCCCGCAATGGGGAGAGGGAGCTTTTTTTTCAAAAATCATGTAACTAATTACTTGACATGTACAATTGTGATGACATACTGCTCATGCAATGCAAAGTGGACATCCGACAAACAATTGACATTAATTTTAAATGAATTAAAATTGTATATATAAAGATTGGCGGAGTTACATGAATATTACACAAAGACTGAAACAATACGAACGACAAATGGTATTCCTCAGATGGGGCGGCAGCGCTGAGTACGGTAAAATCAACTACGTCGGCACTGATTTTGTCGAGTTCGAGGTGTTAGACCTTGATTCAATGGAATACAGCGAAACTGTGGTCATTAACACACAAATACTTTTGGAAGTTATCATCAAAGGCAGTGACATCTCAAGAATTCTGGCTGAATACTCAAGCACATTACCGGACGCGTCCAGAGACCCGGTGGAGTTCGAATAAACTTGATTTGCATAATCGGCGGGATGATATTATTATGTAATCATGGCGAAGATTAGAACATTGGCATTTTATGATAAGAGATGGCTAAAAAAGATGGCCTCTTTGTTGTGCGGAAATTCGGATGTCTACGACAATCGGGTTTTGTTGCCGTTTCCTGTCGATGTACTGCACAAATTGCTGCCTGTACCTATGAAATGCAGGCCTGAGTCTTATGTTGCGATTGAGGATGGCAAACTTAACGGAATGATTGCACTCAAGCCGAATAAAGGCAACTATCGCAAATGGAAAATCATTAAACTAATTTTAAACGAGAACTCGTTCCTAACAGGACGCCAGCTTATAGAATATGCGATAACACAATATGGCGCAAACGGCGTCAACACATTTATTGTGAACATTGAATCTTCACAGCAGGAAGTGCTGGAACTTTTTTCAAAAGGCTGTGGATTCAAGTTCTGTTCGTTTGAGCAGCTCTGGAAAATGAACAAAATCGTGCTCTCTGAGCCGGCGCTTGCGAATACGCTCATAAGGCCGTTCAAAAACTCTGACGCAGAGGCTGTTTGTGAATTATACAACGAGGGTATCTATTCGCAGTTTCGAAATTCACTTTGCAAGTCCAAAAAAGAGTTTTACAACACGCTTTTTGTCGGTGTTGAAAAGATTTCGACATATAAATATGTGCTTGAAAACAAAACTAACAAAAATATAACTGGCTATATCCTGATTAAAACCGAGGACAATTACAATTACATGCTGGAGTTGACGCTATCATCAATGTATGACGACAATTTCAATGAATTGATAGGGTACGCGATGAACCAGATTTCGCGCCGCACGAAAAAATTCAATCTTTTTGTTATTAATAAAAAATATAAACAGAACTCGATTGCATTCGAAAAATATTTGGAAGAAAGCGGCTATGAGCTTAAGCAAAGCCAATCAGTGCTGGTGAAAGATTATTTTAAGCGAATTGAGCAAAACGAACAACAATTCGGCCCTGCGATAATTTTCACCAACATCAAAGGCAAACCTGCGTATAATTAGCTAAAATCTAAAAAATTCCCTCTATGATTATACAAATAAGATGTCATCGCGCAGCGTTAAGTGTTGAATATAATTTTTAGCGATTTATGTGCGCAATCTATCAATCTCAGGATACTGCATTGGTAAGACCCCGCACAGACACGATTTCAGCTAGATGTTTGTTGGAACCTGCGGGGTGACAGTTTGTAGGATGATTGTAGCCCTATTTTTTGTCGACAAGTTGAATTAGGTGCCAGCCGAATTGTGTCTCAATCGGCTGTGAAACTTCGCCGATTTCCATGTTGAATGCGGCATCTTCAAATTCTTTTACCATTTGTCCTTTGCCAAAAAAGCCTAAATCACCGCCGGTAGCGCCTGAAGGGCAAAGTGAAACGGCTGCGGCAACGTCACCAAAGTCTTTGCCGCCTTCTACGATTTCTTTACGAAGAGCTTTTGCTTCGTCTTCTGTTTCAACCAGCAAATGGCTCGCTTTTACTTGTGTAGTCATAATTTGCACTCCTTTTTAACAACTATAATTTTATTCAATTGTTACAATAACTTAACAAAAATTAAGCAAAAAAGCAATTAATTATTACAAAATGTTTTTTATTAAGTAGATAGGAATTTTAAATCATTACGGAAGAAAATAAAAACACAAGGAATTACACTGGCACTAAGCTACGTTTTAAGTAGAAGAAAATAAAAACACAAGGAAAATAGGAAAAAGGAGAACCAAACAATGGGGAATTTAGTTTGCGGAGCAGCAAATAAGATTTTATTTGCCGGACAACTGCACGACGCACAGGGACGGTTATCCCGCGTGTCGGAAGCAAGGGCTCGCCTGGGCATGCAAATGTGTGACATCGCGAGACTACGTAATTTGAAAAGACAAGATACGATTTCTGACTTCCAAAAGGGTATGGGCTGGAAAATATGTAATGAAGGTGCAAAAGCTATTGCGGGTGGAAATCAACAGCAAGGACTTCAGGTATATGGCCCGCAGCTGCCAATGCTTGATAATACAGGAAAAATCATACAGCAAGGGTCTGAGACACCGTATTTAACATCACTAGATAATGTTCCCCCATGGTATCAAGGTAATGACATTGATAGTAAAATGAAGGAGGCCTCAAAAGAAGCACAAACGGCAGAAGAAAAGAAATGGCGCGAATACTTCATGCAGGAGAAGAAAGAAGAAGCGTTCTTCGATGCTATAAAATACGCTTTAGAAAAGCAAGACAAGAATTTAGAATTAGAACAAAAAACATTAGAAACAGCAGTGAAATTGTTGGAAGGTCTACAAAAGGCACACGAACAACTCTGCGACTCAGCTATCAAAGACGCAGCACCGAAATTCGGCGGTGGCGGCGGCTACGGCTAAGGATAAATTTAATCCTCACTCGCAACCCCGGGAACACTCCTTTGAACCACTCGGGAATTATCTCGATATTTTCTATAAAAAAGTCGGCACCCCAGCCGACTTTTTTGTTGCATGTAATTAAATTTACATTAAAAAAACCGGCTTGGCGCCGGTTTTAAATTTATTAAACTCTGCGTTTGCGAGCTACTTCCGATTTGCGTTTTCTTTTAACGCTTGGTTTTTCGTAACGTTCGCGACGCTTGATTTCAGATAATATTCCTGCTTTTTGAATTTTTTTCTTAAATCTTTTTAGAGCGCTTTCTATGCTTTCGTTGTCACCGACTCTAACTTCTGGCATTCTGTATTCACCACCTTTTATATGTTTGTTTAGTACTTAAAATCAGGTTAACACGATAGTTTTTAGATTACAAGCTTTCGTAGTTTACTCCCTCTCCCCTTTGCGGCACTACTGTTCCGAATATTTTTTTTGAAAAAGAGCAAGACCCAACATATAAATGTTGTTTGCCCTAGAATAATGTTGTCGAGACAATTAATTTATAGTAAACTCAAGCATTCATTTTTTATTTCTGTCATGCCGGAACGCAAGTCGTTGCAAGTCAATAAAAGCGCAAATATCCGGCATCTTACCAGTTAACAAATGAAATCATTATTGGAAGGCACATCCGTTAGAAGGAAAGATACCGGATATACACGTCAATCTTATTATCCGACACTTTATGTTCCGGTATGACATCAAGTTGGGTGATTGAATCCGAAATTATTCGGCAGAGTCGCAATGGGGAGAAGGCAAAGGCTTCTTACATTAAATAAAAATAAAGTTTGTAAC
Organism: Candidatus Gastranaerophilaceae bacterium; assembly: GCA_031551265.1. Classification (GTDB taxonomy): domain Bacteria; phylum Cyanobacteriota; class Vampirovibrionia; order Gastranaerophilales; family Gastranaerophilaceae; genus JAVBNU01. The sequence goes on along the minus strand of JAVBNU010000012.1, from coordinate 2,753 downwards.
AAAATATTACGAACAGGCAATTTTTTTCGCTTCAAAGTTTTTATATATGTAAGGTTAGATTTATTTTTGTTATTTAAAAGGTTAGGACAAAAAATATAATGGTTAGTTTTCAAGGTGCATACACACAAAATTTATATCCTGCTGTAAGAGGCGGCGTAAACAATCTTGTGCAAAGCGGCGAAGTTGCCCAAGCACTTCAGTATGCACGTGGTGAATCTGAGAACACCTCACACTCGCCAACCATGAAAGAAACTCTTTTTGGCTTGCCTATTGGTCTTGGCATAATGGGTGTACTCGGCTCAGGTATATGGACAATCAGCAAACTTATGGAGCATGGATTCAGCGGCATGGGTACCGCGTTCAGCAAGCAATGGGAAAAAATTGGTACAACATTTGTTGGCGCAGATTTTACACGTCACTATGCAACCAGAGTAGGGCATAATGCACAAAATATACTTAGTGGACTTAATGAGGCAAAAATTGCAACAATAGCAGATCCTAAAATGCGTAAAAAAGCAGGTGAATGGCTTGCGCGCTCCAAAAAATTAGTAGATACAGCACTCGCAAAAGGTGCAAAACCAAATATAGCAAGTAAAAAATTATTTCTTGCAGAAGAAATGGCGTTGCGTGTAAAATCCTTAATACCTGCAGCTACACCCACATCTATGCTCGGTAAAGCGTGGCATACAATGACGACACCATTCAGAGCTGTAACCAACAGCAGCGCAATGAAAGCATTCAGTGAAACAGGCATCGGTAAGATGTTTAACCGTGGCGGCGGAGTGTTCTTCGCGATAATGGAAGGCGGTATTGAAACCTTCACTGAAATTATTCCTGCATTCTACAATGGCGGCATAATTTCAGGTGTCAAACAAATCGGTAAATCCATCGCGAAATCTACAGCAAGTATGGCAGGCTTCCTGACGGGTGAAGCTATAGGCGCACCACTTGGCGCTATGGTCGGCAGTATTTTTGGACCTGTAGGCGCATGGCTGGGCGGCTTTATAGGTGGTATGGCAGGCGGCATGTTGTTATCCGCACCCGCTATCGGAATTGCAAAAATGATTACAGGCAAATCTGAAGGTGAAAAGCGTAAAGAAACTCAGTTGCAATCAGATGCATCTCAAATTATGAATAACCCTGAACAGCAAAAACAGCTCGCAGAAGCAGTTTTGATGAAAGCTCAGGAAGATATACAAAGCGGGCATAACAGCCCAAGAACACAGGAAGTTCTGGAAATAGCCAATAAATTGAAAGGCAGTACGAACAACCCGTTTTCAAATAACTAAGTTTAATAATTATTCCTCGTAAAAAATAACAGTGTGTAAAGTAAATGTAGCCCGCCGTCATCTAACCGAAACGGCGGTTTCTTTTGACAATACACTATCATAATTAAAAAGCATCAGACTTTCTGTCATACCGCAGCGCCAAGTGATGAGTTAGTTTTAAAATGTCTGTGTGCGGTATCTGTTCGGATAGCAAATGTAATCTTTCTAATTGTGATGAATGACACTCCTCACTGGAAAGACCCCGCACAAAATATATTTTAAAATTATTCGCAGCAGGGTGCTGCGGGGTGACATGACTCTCGTATTTCACCCGCGACAAGCCAATGTATTGATGTCACTCAGTGACCTTGCGCATGATTCTTGTTGATAGTAAAATAGGGCTGTTAAGAGAAATAAACGGAGAGTTAAATATGTTGATGAAAGGTAAAAAAGGGATTATTTTCGGCGTCAGCAACACAAGAGGTATTGCATACGGTATTGTAGACCAATTAAACCAAGCAGGTGCTGAGATTGCGTTCACATATGCTAATGAAGCTATGGAATCACGCGTCAGACCTATCGCAGAAGAAATGAATTCTAAAATGATATCTGAATGTGATGTTACGAACGAAGAACAACTTAAACAAGTTTTCGATGAATATAAAAAAATATATGGCAAACTCGACTTTATGATTCATGCTGTTGCATTTGCAAATAAAGAAGATTTAATGGGCAATTTCTCCGACACATCAAAAGCAGGCTGGGATTTAGCAATGGGTGTCAGCGCATATTCGTTAATTTCAATGACCCGTTATGCAAAACCGCTCATGACCGATGGTGGTTCAATTTTCGCTCTTACTTATCTGGGTTCCGAACTTGCAGTAGCTAATTACAACGTAATGGGTGTTGCTAAAGCGGCGCTTGAAGCAAACATACGTTATCTAGCCGCTGAGTTGGGCAAAGACAATATCAGAGTTAACGGCCTTTCGGCAGGCGCTGTGAAAACACTCGCAGCAAAGGGTATTTCAGGTTTTGATAAAATGCTTAAGGCTGCTGTGCTTAAAGCTCCTTTAAAAAGAAACGTAACGCTGGAAGATGTTGGCAGAACAGGGCTTTATTTGGCATCTGACCTCTCATCAGGTGTAACAGGCGAAATTATACACGTTGACTCAGGTTGTCACTGTGTTTATGCTTCACCTGAAGAAATGGATATCATTTCTAAAGCACAAGTGTAGAAAGCTAAATATAATTTTCAAACTAAAAGGCAGGTACAAACCTGCCTTTTAGTTGCTTACGATAAATTTAAAAATTGAAAAGCAATAAACTATATCCTCTCCCCAATGCCACTACTGTCCCGTTAAAAAATTTTTGAAGCAATAAAGTGTGCTGTCATACCGAAACGTAGAGTGCCGGATAACAAGACTATCTTGTACATTCGGTATCTTTCCATCTACCGAGTACGACTTTCAATAATGATTTCATTTG
>JAVBNU010000056.1:0-32721 GCA_031551265.1 Candidatus Gastranaerophilaceae bacterium | reverse complement strand
TGCTCAAGACCAATAAAAAACCATTCCAGCGTAATCACTGCTGCAACAATTTGTAAAATTGCAAAGTAATAAAGCTTAGATTCCTGCTTTAATACAGGCACAGCCTCAACAAGCACCACCAGCATAGCTACCGCTATCAGGCATAAAAAAGACTTTATAATCATCGTAGAACTAAAAATTTCAGTAAGTTTGTTTGGATCATTGCGATGTATTGAAATTTGCCTGACATTTGGCGTATTCATACCAAAATCAACCATCATATAAAAATATGCCATAATGGAACCGGCAAAAAAGATTCTGCCGAAACCTGCCACTCCCAGCACTGAAGCTAAATATGGAACAGTTATTAATGAGCACATATACGTCAGCCATTTGCAGCCAAAATTCACAAAAACGTTACTAAGTAAGTGAACTTTATCAGCACTTAAATTTTTAACTCTTTTGATTATATTTAAGTTTTTTATATCGTTGATTACTGTCATCGTATCAGATTTTTGTTGCAAGGAACACGCCCAACGCCAAGTTCACGATTGATTGAAGAACTTGAGTAGTTGTGGTTAGCCAATCCTTGCCCCTGATTTTACGAGGCACAATGATTGAGTCACCGGGCTCTATGCTCGCTGCCGTCAATTTTCTGCCTATCTTTTTAGCTTTTCCGTTAATATCAATCTTGTAGATTTGGTTCGTACGGGCATTTTGCGTATAGCCACCAACTAAATCAACGTAATACGCCGCATGCGCGCCTTTTTTGTATATAAACGAAGCTTCATTATAAACTTCACCCATAACAGTAACATGGTCAACTATTTTAGGTATATAAATTTCATCACCGTCCTGTATAAGGATGTTTTCAGCTTTAGGCAATGAATTGACATTATTATCGGTAATATTTAAGGAAATACGACCCTTATATTTAATTGTAGATGTTAAAATATCACTGGTTTCTGAGGCGATGCCTTCAAGCAATTTTTGACGCTGTGCAAGAGTATCTTCTGTTTGAGTTGAATCAGCACCAATCAGCCCATGCAACAGCCTGATGTCCTTTTGGTTTTTATCAAGCGCAAGTTCACGTTCTTTTGCCGCCAATGACGCTCTTGTGAATACTGTACCTTTGAAGTTGGCACTGTCTTGCAGACCACCGGCCATTTCAATCATATCAGTGAGCGTTTTTCCATCCACAAAATAGTAGACACCGGGTCTGTTAACGTAACCTGAAACTTTAACAGTTTTAATGATTTCATCACCTCTCAATGGTCTAAAAAATACTTTGTCGCCTTTTTCTATCTTGATATGGTTGGTTGCATCTTTTTGTACAAGCACATCATACAAATAGAACACTCTAGTGTCATTTTTTCCAATTATTTCAACAGCTACGTTATCCGCCGATATCTGAGCGATATCCACCATTGCAACACTTGCAGTTAGCTTATTTTCGTCATCAGTTTTGATTGCTACCGTAGACTGCTCTGCATTAGTCGAGTTTTTGTCATTCGAAACATACATAACACCTGCAAGATTACTTGGAATCTTCGTAAAGTAAACATCAGCGAGCACATCTTTCAGCGTGAGTTTTTCATTGAACGGTATTTTTTTAGGCATATTTATGCAGCCATACACATCGACAACATCACTGTTTGCGTTTTTATACACTGTAATAACGTCTCTGGACATAAGTACAGGATTATCAACACCCGAGAAGAAAGCATCAAGTGACACGGGTATGACTCGCTGAACTTTATCAGCACCAACAAGTCTCGTGATAACTGCTTGTGTCATAAAAGTTTGGTCTTGCAGCTCATCCTGACTTTTCAAAATATCCGATAATTTCATACCTTGTTTGTATTCAACAGTTTTAGGGTGTTTTACACTGCCTTCAATAGTGACAATATTGTCAGTACCGCCATAAAGACTTTCAAACGCAATAATATCGCCACCTTTAAGTGTTATCGAGGACGATGTTTTCAACGCAAAATCTTTCGCTTTGCGCTGCCCTATTTGTGCATCATAAGAACGTATATTTACATTATCAGGAGCTGTGTTTTGCGCAACACCACCGGCATATTCAATTATGCCCGCCAGCGAATCTTTAGCCGCAAGCTCATATATACCAGGCTGTTTGACACCGTTTGTAAGCGCGACAACCGAGCCAATTTTATCAACAAATATTATATCATTAGGTTTCAGCCTGATTCCGAGATCGTTACCTTTAAACATTACGTTGTACAAGTCGATTTTCTGTACCTTGCCGTTTGATTTGTAGGAAACATTTCTCAACGAACCAATTTTTTGGACACCGCCGGCACCACTGATTGCCTCGACAATCGAGGAATTCGAGCCGATTGAAACTTTACTTGGCTTGTTTACATAACCATAAACGAATACCGAAAAATCATCTTTATCCGCAATCGCAATTTTAACTTTCACGTTTGAAAACTTTTGGTTTGCTATAGATTGCAACTGTTTTTCAACTTGTTCAATCGTTTTGTTTTCAGCCTGAACTAATCCAAGCCCCGCAACAAATAAATTGCCCTGAGGGTCAATTTTTGTTTTCGAAACCGGCGCAAGTAATGCGCTGCCGCCACTCAAATTCAACAGATCGAGCGAATTGCCCCAGCAATACACTTCAACTGTCTCACCAATACTCAATTGGTATGAGCCGTCGTACTTGCCGCTGCCTGAACCGCCGCTGGACATAAACAAATCATATCCGACTTGTTTTATATCTGCCGCACTGCCGCCTATATCACGTGAGAATTGTTCCTCTATTGTCAACGCTGACGCCGCTAAATTCAAAAAGTTACCAATACAAAACATAAATACAATCATTATTGTTATATATTTTGTCATGTTCATCTTCATACTATATTTCCCTTGACTTTAAATTGCTTGATGTTCCCCAAGAATATTTATAATTTTCATCATTTTAATTATACATAGACATGGAATATAAAAGCAACTATGAATAAAGTATTTTTTTGTAATAAAGTTCATAGTTGAATACGTTAAAATTCTTTATCAATATAAAACGTCATCCCGGAAGCCTTGAGTCTTAGTGAGTTTTGCGAACGCTAGAGTCAAGTGCTATCCGGGATCTTGCCATCGTAGAAATCCACCACTTAATAGATCCCGTGTCACACTTCACTTCGTTACGGAGACAGGGTTACAAGCATCACCTTCGGTTCTGCTGCTCCCTTTGTCAAGCACGGGATGACGCGAAAATTTGAGTCATTTCAACTAAATTTTGGGACAAAAGCACTACCAAGGCTTACTATATATTTTTATGGATACTCGCAAGCCAAGTAGTTGAAAATACCTGCACATTGGTCTTTCAAAGTTTTTTCCGATGCGGTTTCATCAAGCTCAAGAGTGATAGTAGGGATTCGTCTTTCCACGCCGCAATACGTGCCAAAACTCCCGGGAGTCGGATATCCAATGTCGCTTTGTGCCGGATAATCAATAATTGACGCAATTTTCTCAGCAACATCTTTAGCCGGCCCGTCGTAGTTGACGATTTTATACGGTGCGTGAAACGTTAGAATGCAATCAGGTTTGTATTTTTCAATCACCTCAACTATAAATTTGGTTTCTATTTCACTGCCCGACTCGGAGCCGCCGTAAAAGTTATCACGTTCCGTGAGTTCCCAGTTTTCAGTCGGGAAATTTCTGTTTATATCAATATTATTTGCGTTAACCCTCGTCATTTTCGCTACACCGTCAGGATTAAGACAAGGTATAAAAAGCAGCCTATTTTTTATGTTACTCTGAGGTGTTTGCATATAATCGTTGATAAGGTACTCGCCCTGAGGCTCATCGCCGTGCGTACAGCCAATGAACAAAACAGTGTGCTCGTACATTTCAGGTGAATATTCATATAGACAAATTTCATTATTATTTTCAGTATTTGTCGATTCAATCAGTTGTGGCATATTGTCCCTATGGCTGGGTTGTCGTCGTTGTCTGCTGTTTTTGCTGTTGAATTGCACCACCAACGGCATTGATAACATTCAGCACATTTTTAGCTTTCTCAGCACTTTTGCTTTGAGGAGTCGTCGCTTGGGTTGGTGCAGCACCTTCGGTTGTTGTAGTCGTGGTAGAACCTGTTGTTCCAGTTGACGCTTGAGGGTTAATTATATTTTGCAAAATATTTTTGCCGGCGTCTTTAAGTGTATTGCCTGTCGATTCTGTGCCGCCCAACCCCGTGAGGTCTAACAGGCCTTGTAGGATAGATTTTTCGCCTGCGGCCATTTCTTCGGTGCTGGAAATCCATTTGAAGGATTTAACAATTTTCGCACTATCCGCAGGTCCATCCAGAACAACAATGAAACCTTTTGAGGCTTTTTGCGACGAAAGCTCAGGTATTAGCTTGGTGCTTTCAGGTTTAACAGCCTGATTATATAGAGTTAAGTAGTTGCCGGCTGTTTTGCCGAATGAGCCGAGTTTGCTCACGAGTTTTGCAACTGATAAATCGGCAACCGGCCCTAAAACGCTGACAACTTCCTGTGAAATATTACCCAGCGCGTCGATTTGAGCGTAATTTGTAAGTAAGTTGTATTTACCCGTTATGTACAAGCTCATGCTCTTGCCGGCTGAAGATACCGGGCTGAGCACTGCATAACCGTCAGCGAAATTAATATGTCCTTTCAGGTAGTCAAATTGCCCTGTGTTTTTAGGTGCAACCGTGTTGATAACAGAGTTTACGCTTGAGCTTACGAGATTCAGTGACACCAGGTTTGAGGATGTTAAGAAATTCTCGAATTTACCGAGGTCGCCAAATTGTCCATCTTTAACAGTAAAATTAGCATAGCCTTTCAGGGTTTGCATTTGCTGGTGATAGTCGGCACCTGCAAGTGTCATTTTTGCATCAAATTCGACGGTGCCCATTACCTGATCTTTTATGCCCGCGAAATCTGTCACAAGAGGCTTTGCGTTCATTCCCTGACCTTTAACATCAACATCTGCGTGCAAAGTTTTCAGATTGTAGGTTATTACACCCGTCATTTTGCCTTCATATGCCGAAGCAACAAGGTTTTTAAGCGTGAAAAGATCATTGTATAGAGTAAAATCACTGGTTATGTTAGAGGCTTTGATTTCGCCCATTTTGAACGTGTTGATTGTGCCGTTGCCTTTTACAATTTTTACAGGCACAGCTAACGCGCCCGGTGCGGGTGTTGATGCCGGCATCATTTTATTTAGCTTATCCATAAAAATGAAAAGCTTGTCTACATCCATAATCGGTGAAGTTACAGTTATGTTGTTAATAACAATTATTGGATCAAAGATTGAGCGAATATCAGCACTACCGTTGAACAAAGAGCCGTTAATGTTCAATTCATTGCATTTTGCATTAAGTGCGTTGTTATTGAAATTCAGAGTCGCTTCATTAAGCATAACAAACAAGTCAGGAATTTCCAGTTTAGGAATAGTTATATTACCGCTGACAGTAGGCGCAGCAAGCGAACCGCCAATATTTAAGCCGCCTGAGAAGTTCATTTTCGAGTTTTTCATGCCGGGGATTTCAGCAGTAAGATTGGATGGCATTGTTACAGACAGACCTTTTATTTTTGGGTTTTTACCTGCAATATCGGTAATATCGCCTTTTATTGAGGCGATTTCAGTTACGCCAAGTTTGTTTTGTGAAAAATTATCAGAAAGATTAATTTTGTTGTTTAAGCCATAAAGCGCAATATCAGCAAGTTTAACATTGCTAAAATCGCTTGAAATTTCAGCATTAACAAGGGCTTGTTTGCCTGATAATTTAGTTATATCAAGTACGGTAAAATTATTGCTGCTATCTGAAAGAGCTTGTGCTTGTATCAATACCGACTTGTCATTGCCTGTGATTGCTGCTTTGACAGGTATTGAGCCAACTGCAGAGACGAAATTATGAAATTCACTTGGTACCATTGCTTTTAGGTCAGCTGCTCTAATTTTGCCATCGGCTTTGAAATCTATTGCCATTTTTGAAGCGTAGTCTTTAACTTTGCCTGAAAAGCTTATCGGAGACTCGTTAAAGTACAATGTTGAATTAGCTAACGTAAAATCTTTTGCATCAAATTTAGCATTCAAGCCGGGCACTTTCAACGTCGCCATGCCGGGTATAACAACAGATGAGCCAGATGCCGAGATTGTACCGTCAATTGCTTTTACATCACATTTTAAATCTGTTGATATGTTTTCGGCGCTGATAGTTGTTTTGCTGCCTTTGTCTAAAATATTTAGGTATTTTACGTTTACACCAACATCGGGCTTGATGTCTTGTAGAGGTCCTTTTATGCCCACATTGACAACCAAAACGCCGCTGTTGACAGCGTATAATTTTTTATATTCGTTCGGCGCAAAAGCGTTGTATAACGTATTGATTGGCAGCACATCCGTTTTTACTTTTATATCTGCATTGGCTTTTGCGTCTATAGTTCCTTTTACAGATACCTTTGAGCCGTTTATGGACATACTATTGTTTATGTCCAGCGCATTGTTATTGCATTTTACATCGGCAACAATATTACTGATATTCAAAGGTAAATCTTTGTGGGTTATGCTACCGTTTGAAAGTGTCAGAGCGCCGTTAGCAGCCATTTTTTTCATGTCAGTGTTTATTTTTAAGTCTGACTTTAAAATACCATTCACTCTAAAATCTTCAGCGCCAACTTTTAAATTCGCAATATCTAAAAGCACAACTGCTGTATCAAAAAGATTTTTTACGTTGAGCTGAGCTGTATCAATATTTATATCTGCTGTTGGCTTTTTGCCTGTCGCAATTATAGCTGTGAAATCAAGTTTTTCGGTGTTTGGAAACGTAAAATTACTGGCTACATCGATTTTATTGTTTTTGAAATTGGTTTTGATGTAATTCTCTTTCATCAACTGGTTGTTAAGTAAAAATTCTATGCCCTCAACATTACAAAAGCCGTCAATTACAACATCGTCTTTGTGTTGACGAATTTTGAGGTCAGTGTTGATGTCAGTTTTAAATTTATAGGATACAATTTTTGAAATCGGTGTTAAATCGACCTTTACAGGTGCAGCCTCAGGCGCAGGTTCGGTTGCCTCCATTTTCGGGATAAAAGTATCCACTTTCACATTATAGGTGATTACGTCTTTGTCATTTGACTTGAAAGCGCCGTCAGTTGAGATTTTGATATTTTTTTCAAGATTGCCTGAAAGCTGAAACTCGTTACCTGCAACGGAAAGCTTGTTATTATTTTTCGTGTCATAAATATTGAGTGTATATTTTGTGGCGATTACTTTTGGGAGTTTTGAAGAGATTTTGACAGGGAGTCCACTATTGTCCTCGGGTTGGGCATCTCCATTTTTTTTTGACTCCTCTTTTTGGGGAGGAAATTGTTTTTCTAAATAAGCTTCTATGTCAGTTTTGCCATCGGCGTTGAGCGTTATATTCATTGAAGATTCGTCAATTATAACTTTATCAACCTGAATATTAAACAACAACAACGGCAGCAATTTTAAACGTACATCAGCATAATCAACATTTACCAAAACCCTTGAATCAGGGTATAAAATATCAACATTTTTGACCTTAACACCGGCTTTGAACGCAGGAGTTGTGTATAATTTTAAATCGCCAAGAGTAACATTAAGCCCCGTAGCTTTTTTGACCTCGTCCGTAATCATCGGTTTGTAATTATTCAAATTAACCAAATTAGGAACGATAAAAAGATACGAGATGTATAAGGTCAATAATACAACCAGTATGCCAATACCTGCTTTTTTCATGATACTCCCCTTTTGTTGCTGAATTTATAGTAATAATTTTACTCTCAGCAAGGGGATTTGACAAGTGTGCAGATATTGCTGCACTTGTCCTGCATTTTTCAGCAGTCAATTATCTTTTTACTTCAACTGCATTCCGATTCTCTGGAGTTTTGAAATGAAAAACAGGTACGTTTTTTTTCTTTGCGAGATTTATCATAAAATTATATAATTCAGGATTTTTTGAGGCGTCAGCAGGTAACATCATTCCTGTGATTTTTGTTGGGGAAATAACACCTTCATTATTCCAGTCGCTTGATGGATAACTTATTATTAATTCTGTAATTTGGTCTATACAGCCTGCTAGATTATCCGGGTCGATATATACAAAACCATCATCACGCGAATCGGGGTTTTCTTCCTGATATTTTTTACATATTTCTTCAAATGCGGTCTGAATATCTTGAGGACGACCATTTGCATCTAAATGGTCTTGAAATAGCTTTATAATAGGTGCTTGTCTGTCTCCTCTATATTTATCTTGAATACGCAAAGCTATCACTTTGTTATCCGGAGTTATTTCATAGGATTCTATTTCTTGATTGGTTCTAGTTAAAAATCTTATTGAGTCAGCTGAATATGGATTTTCAGAGTTATTGCCTAAATACAATTTTTTTAATGCCGTATTCAAGGCACTTCTGTCAGGATTTCTTTTCAAAATTTCAATGAAATTAACGTAGCCTTCGTCATTTAAATCAAAAGCACGTTTAAATTGGTTAGCCATTTCCTGACGATGTTCTCTAAACGCTCTGTTTGTTTCATCATTATAGCTCAGACTCTGGGCCCCTAACATATTGTTAATCGTTTTTTTGTTGCCTGAATCAGTGTTATTTACATGGAAAAAATGAGGTCTGCCTTCGAGCATAAACGCAAAACAATCATTACTACCATAATAACCAGCACCTTTTAATCGAGAATTATTATAAGTTACACTCAAAAGATTAGGATTATCAAGTTGCGACATTAAGCACACAGCTTGAGCATTGTTTTTATTTCTAAAAGTATGTAGCATGAATTTAAAATTATTATATGTCGTACCTTTCGGAAAACCCATAGCTTCAAAATTAGTATTTTTATCAATTTCTATGTGAATTACTCCATCAATTTCGCTAATATTGCCAACTCCATTTGCAATACCTTTTTTCAGGTTAGCAGCATCAGGCATAGTTGTTACAGGCATGAATACTGCTCCTGCTTCGAAGTTATACGCATCCGTACGCATTGTGCTGCTCATATCATCACACCATTCTTTATTATCTTTATAGCGTTGCATATCTTTTTCAAATGATTTCAAAACAGCTGTACCCAAGTCTGCTACTACGTCAGCATTTGACAGAGTATCTGCTAAATATCCGGCTTGAGAACGATTTTCTGTATTCGTCATACTAAAATAACTGCGCATTATTGAAGCAAGTTTTTGTTTATGAAAATCAGCCAAATTCAATTTTTCAATAAAGGCTAACGCAACATCCATATTTTTCATATTTGAGAACAAAGCAGCGCATAATGCGTAATCATTGTCTTTTTCGTGAGATAAATTTTGTATAGTACGTAACATCAAAAGGTCTGACGTATAATCCGTACCGGTTTCTTGACCTATCATTGTGCGTAATTCAGGCATTAGCGAGAATAATTCATTTAGTTCTTTTTCTAGTTGCTTTGCTTTTGATGTAGAGCTAAATAACGACCGTTTTTTAAGCTGTACTGAAACAGGATTGCCTTCAGCACTCAAATATGAACCCATAGCTCCGGAACATTTTAAAATAGCTTCTCTAACTGGTGAAGAACATTGAGACAAGGCTTTTTCATCGTGAATATTAACAGGATGACCCTCTAAATTTTTATTCTGATTAATCTCAAGCCCAAAATAATTGAGTACCTGAGTGCGTTCTTCTATGCTTAGGTCTTTTGTGAACTCAAGAAGTTTATTTGTAAGGTCAGTGTTAGAAATTTTCTGAGTTATCTCAATATTGTCAGTATCAATTTTCGCCAAAGTGCTTGAAATTTCCCCTAGGCAGTCTATTAACTGCTTTGTTTCGGTTTTTGATAAGGGGTTTAATTTTACATTCAATGAGTCAGCTAAATCCATAAAAGTTTGGTCTTCCAAACTCACTTGGGAAAGGAGGTCAAAAAATTTCTTCTTTGCATCTGCCTTTTGAACCGGGGTAAGTGCTTTAGCATTTTTCGAGCCTAAAAAATATATAGCTCCTATATTCTGAGCATCAATAGATGTTTCTTGTGTTAATATTGTGCTTGGGTCAAAATCCATTTCTATTAACTTTATAATTGCGTTAGTATTCTTTGATGGATGCTCTCCTTTCTTTGCAAAATTGATATTGTTTTCGTTTAATATCTTAAATAACTTTAATGCATTAGGTAAAATAGTTTTGCTTTGGAGGTCTTCAACACTTAAGCCCTTAATTGCCTCTTTTTGACAATCTGTCATTTCAATATTACTTTCAAGACATCCTTTATAAAACTCAATGTAGTTTCTTCGTGCAATAAGCGTCTTTACAAGAGCATCAGGGTCTACAACAGGTCGTTGGCTAACAATCTCTTTTATTTGTTCATTTGAAATTGAAAGAACTTTTTTACAAGAATCGATAATGTTTTCTTTTGTGATGCCGTTGTAATAATATTCATTATCACCTTGTAAAAAGGTTTCAAATTCTTCAACAATCGCCCCAAAACGATGGTATTTTGGCTCTCCTTGGGCTCTATATCGCAGAGCACCGCCATTATCTACGTGCGCAATTTGGTTCCCCGATATAAAACTATTGTTATTTTGTACAGCATCCCAGTTTGCCAACCACGCACTAACCGCAAAAGTGTCATAACAAGCAGACTTGCCGTCATGCAAATCTTTTGTTTGCGGTATAAATTTACTGGCTACCATCTCACCACCATTAATTGTGCTGAGTTCCGGCGCAAGAACACCGGCGGCTCTGTAGAAGTCACAAGCAAGAGCTTCTTCTGTATTTCTAGCATTCGTTCCTTCTTTGAAATAATAAAGTTCATTTGTTTCAACATTTCGGCCCCAATACCCCGGATTTGAGCCGCTTTGTGAGCCGGTATAAATTTCGAATTTTTGTTGCCCCTCACTATCAAACTCAATCGTTTTAATTTCAATTTCACCTTCGCAAGATTTTCTAAGTTCCTCGATTTTAGCTGCCTCTGGATTCAGCTCTGCGCTTTGTGTTAAATCGCTTGAGGATTTGTCTGTATTTATTGCAGCAGGGCGGTTTTTTTCTACAATCTCTTGCAGTTGACTCGACATTTTTCTAAAGCCCTGTCTTATCGCGCCCAATGCTTCGGTATCCCCGCCATAGTGACCAAAATCATAGCCGATGTGGTCGCCGTTTTGCGTTAATAAATAATTGCTGTGCTGGCCATCTTCCTCTTTAAGTGAATCAATTGCGTCCAGAACTTCGGCTCTCAAGCTGTCGCTATAATCATCGTATACTTCCTCGGAGTTGAAAAACTGGTTTCTTAATGCTTTTTTATAGCCCTCTAAGTCCGTAATTCTACTTCTTGGAATGCTTTCACCGTCTTTGGTAGTAATAACATATTTTTTCTCATTTCGTAAATTGACAGCTAATGGATAAATCAAGCAGCTGCGCTTTGGAAATCCCAAAGTTAGCCCGACTATATCCGTCACACCGCTGTGAAAATAACCTGCATTGTGCGTCAAAACACCACGTTTGTCAGCTACACCTTTATATATGCTCTCAACACTCGCATCAGGTGGCATACCCATTTTTAGTGTGTATAACTCCCGATTCTCAGCAATCACATTTTTGACCAATTCTTTATTTAATATATAAGCATCATTGTTATCGTACACGATATCATATTTTGAAGTGTCCAAACTCTGTTCAACTATTTTGGCAACTTCCGTATCCATTAAAACAGCCGGCTTATTATCTGTTGCAAACCATAAAAAGTCCTTAAGTCTAAATCTGTCCAAATTCCCGACCAACTCGCGTCTTTGAGCGTCCGATAAGTTTTTTACAAACTCCAAACCTTCAAGATTATTGCCTTTAAGCGCCTCAACAGCCTTGGCAAAACTATCAACTTCCTCAGTCGAAATCATAGGAGCATCCGCATGATTCTTAGGCTCAGCACTTTTAGGAGTAATGTCATTTTTGGGTTCAGTATCTTTACGTGCAACAACAGCTGGTTGGTTTGCATTATCAGTTTTTCGTGTACTTGAAGTTTTGCCGGCGGCCCATGCATCTAGTGCATCAATATGGGCTTGGTCTCCACCACGATCTTTAAGTTCGGCTATAACCGTTTTTAAAGACCCGGAAGGCTGTTCAAGATTGTTGCTGATTACAGCATCAATCAGTTTTTGCATAACTTTTCCGCTTTGTTCTTTAATAGCTGCTTCTTGTTGGCTATTTCCATCATTCCAATCAACCCAACGATGAAGTAAAGAATAAAGTACACTCTCCGTGCTTGTTTCTGTTACTGGAGCAATATCTACAATGCTGATACTATTATTTTCTGTGTCAATTAGTATATTTTCGGATTTACTGGGATCAATACCATATCCCTTTGAATGCAGCAATTGTACTTGTCTGACAAAATTCTCGTAGGTTGACTGCGGCATGTCAGCAAGCGCTTTTAGCTGCTGCATATTTGTTTCATAGGTATCAGTTGAAAATGGTGTTCCTTTTTGAAGCCTGCAAACTTGCAGGTATCCTATGTTGCCGATTTGCTGACCAAAATTTTCATTCGGGAACGGATTGTCTACAGCTTCAAATTTTGCGTTTTCGTCAAGAGGCGCCTTCATTTTGTTACGGCTGGCTCTGATTATGAATGAATCGTTGCCGGGTATTCTATAAACATTGTGAGTGCTTCCTTTACCCATTAAATTCTCTTGATTGCTAATTATTTTTGCCAAATCAGAGTTGCCAATTTTATTATTTTGAATCCAGTTTTCGAATGAATTCGTATTGATTGCTACAACATCGTTTTGTGATTTGCCACCACTAATATCACCGTTGCTTGTACTGATTGGCGGCGCGTCATTGCGCTCCCCATTTGTTGTCATGTTTTTGTTGTCGCGGCCGCCTGCGGCGATGGTCATGAAAGGAACCGGCTTGTTGGCTGTCGGTTTTATAGGAGTTGTGACAAATTGGTCAGGGCTATCGCCGCGTCTGCTCAGCCTGCCAAAGCCTTCGTTTGGTGGTTGTACGAGTTGGCCATTATTAGTCGTATGTCCCCATTTAACAGGCACGTCAATCGTGTTGGCCGGTGTGATTGTGTTTTGTTGTAGTGCTGATTGCAGCGGCGATGAGACTGGTGTTGGCCTGATTGCAGTATTATTAGCGTTGGGAGCGGCGAATCTTGTTTTTGAGAAGTATTCGAGGGTTTGGACGTGGACAGCTTCAAACATTTCTGCGAGGGTTCTTCCTGCTGCGTTTACGCCGTGGTTTGCGGCGGTTTGTTTTATGGTTTCTGAGATGCCGTTTTTACCGAAAAATGCTTCATCGATGAGTGTTTTTACGTGTTCAGGGTCAGCATTGGCTTTTAGGGCTGTGACTCTTGAAAGGTGGTCGACTGCTTCTTTAAAGTCTTTACTGTCAACTTTTTTCTGGAATTCGGTTGCTGTTTTAGCGTTCTGTAGTGCATTGCTGAAACCTTTGTATGTGCTTCTTATGCCGGCAAGTTCAAATATTGCCACGCTTTTGAGTGTTTCGATTGGGTTATCGGATGTAGCTGTGAGTGTGCCGATGAAACCTGCTTTGTTGGCGGCCATTTCATATATTGGTGCGTATGCGTTGACTGAGCTTCCGAGTTTGGAGGTTGTGGAGGCTAGTTTCCCGAACACATGGCCTGCGCCTGAGGCGAAAACGCCGTGTTTGAACGAAGTACCGATTTCGCTCGCAGCGTCTGACAATGAGCCTTCGTAGTTGCCCATAGCTTTGTTGCCGAGTATGCTGACACCGGTCATTGAGCTGAAAGCTGTGCCTGTAGCCATTGAATGGATACATAAATCAGCACCTGCTTTTACGATTCCGTTTTGAGCGTATTTTCCGGCTAGTGTGCTGACTGTGCCTTTTGTTAAAGCATTGCTTAACACATGTGCAGGTTTGATAATGGCTATTGAGCCGCCTGTAATTGCGCCTGATGCAGCTTCATTGCCGAGGTTTTCGCTCCATTTTTTGCCGTGTAGAACATTATCGGCAGTCGCGAGTGTCACACGAGTTGCGACAGCACTTGCTATCACAGGTATAGCACCTTCGCCGGTAGCCACAGCGGCAACGACAGTAGCGCCTTCTTTTATGCCTTCTGACCACGTTTGTTGGCTGTTGGCGAACTCACCGGCTGAGCGGTCAAGTTTGTCGAAGTACATCATTCCCATTTTTTTGTTTGTATCAGCGCTGAGTCCCAGTCTACGATTGACCAGTAAATCTTTTCCATCAGTTGCGATAGCATATTTTCTCTGTAAATCTACATCTGATGCCTTTTTGTCGTTAAGTGCCGCTATATGTTTGTTGTCTTTTATGATTTCGAGTTCTTGTCTGAGCTGGGTCGAAGTCATGCCTAAAAGTTCTTTATTCAACCCCAAAGCTCTCCATCCGAGAGCCAGGCCGCCCATGCTTTTGTCTAAGTATTCACCGCTTGCCCGTTTTGTCACATCTGCCAACCACTCAAGACCTTTTGTGTGGTAGTCGATTATTTTTTCAATTTCTTTAACTTTTGCTTCATTAATTTTTTCTAATGCTGCGATATCTTTCTGATTTAGTCTTTCGGACTTTGGGTTCATTGTTTTTAGTGATTCTGCATACCCTTCGTATAGTTTGATATCTTTTTTGTTGGCATTTTTGTCGACTGCCATTGAAAGACCAATCATATCTGCGCTTGCGATGAGTTGTTGTTTCAGATAATGCTCTGATGCGCTCAAATCCTCTTTGTTAAATAAATCTTTGTGTTTTTCAATTTGAGCGTTCAAAAGTTTTTGTGCAACGGTCGCATCCGCCGTCATTGCAGAAGTTTCTTTTTCAAGCTTTTCGAGTTCTTTGCTTTCGCGCTCGATTGCGCTTTGAGCGCAATCCATAGTCGTTTGGCGGTGTTGACGCATCTGGTTGTTTATAAGTGTGAGAGGGTCTTTTTGACTATACGCGCTGGCATAATCCTGCATGTTTCTCTCGATTTCTTTGCGGCAGTTTATCGCCCGACGTTCAATGTTCGGATAATTTTTTGTAAGATTAGCTGTTGATGAAATTATATAATCGCCCACGACATTGTTCAGTGGAATATTACTCTTGATTGCGTTTTCGATTATTTCGTCAGGAGTTTTGTTGCCTGAATAGTCATATTTTTTAAATGCTTTTTTGAGTTCTGAAAGTTCCGTGCGTGTTTCGTTAACTTCAGTTGCAAGCGCAGCTACGAGCTTGCTGTCGCCATATTTTTTATAATTTTCTAAATTTATTTTCTCTGCGCCGGATTTCAGCTCCGATAACATATCGGACTGAATCATTCGTACTATATTTGTGTTTACGTTGTCGAGTGTGCCATATTTAGCGAGAACATCTTTGAAAAGACTTATTTCAGAAGTTTTGAACGTTTTTTTCTCTTGCGCCAGTAAATTATCCAAACCTGTCATAACTGCAAGTTTTTCGTCTCTGGTCATTTGATTTTCAGGGATTGAAGTTAAACTTTTCATTGCCTCTTGCAAGTCGACACTTTCTTTGTCGGCGGGGAATTTGCTCAAATAATCCAGTGTAGGCACGAGTATTTTTTGGTTTCGATAATCGTTGGCTGTTTTTGCATCAGTTTCCATAACGGAGTTCATCAACAATAAGCGGAATTGCTCCTTGTTCATTGGGATTCTGTCGATGCCGTTTTTCTTTAAAATCGCTTCTATACCTAAATAAGACGGTTTATCTTTTTTTGTTGCTTCGTTTATTTCTGCGGCAGCTTTATTTAATTTGCCGTAAAATTCTGCTTCTTCGCTAAAAGTCGAAAAACCAGCCTGTTTGAACTTGAATAATGAAGCATCAACTGACTTCTCAAGGTCATCAGCTGAAAAACTATCTTGACGGCATAATTCAAACGCGCGTTTTCTGTTTTCATACATTTCTTTTGTTTTTGCTGAAAGCGCTGCCTTATCTAACTTTTTAGCTTCTTCTTCAGTGATTGAGGCATTTTGAGCATAATTCTGATATAGCGCAATTTTGGCCTCAAATAATTCTCTTTCAGCATTAACTGCTTTTACAATTGCGCTCTGGAGCTGTGGTTGAAGCTCTTCAGCGTTTGAGGCGGCAATGCTATCTTTTTTTTCTTTTAGTTCAAAATATTTATCAAGCCCGTACGTTAATCCTTCTACAGGAGGTAATTCGGCAGCGAGTTTTTCAATCTCAGCCTTAGCTTGAGCATCAAGACTTGTTTCAAATTGTTCCACCTCTTTAGCCTTTATATCGGCAAGAGCATTTTCTTGATGGCAGATGCTCATTTTTTTGAATTTGTCAGGATGGTTCTTTTTAAGCGTGTATAAGTATGCCTCGTCACCTTCTTTGACAGCTTTGATATACTTTTCGTACTCTTCCGATGTGGCAATACCTTTCAGATATAACTCCGGGGCAAGTTTTTGTGTAGCATTTTTGTTTTTGAGCGCATTTCTCAGTACTTTCAAGCCTTCTTCACCGCCTTGCGTTTTAATTTTTGAGTAAAGCGGTGACAGCTTCTCATCTACACTCGCAAATCTTTCAAATTCCTTATCTACAGCTATTACAGCCTTTTGATGAGATTCTTTTGCGCTAAGAAATTCTTGTCCAACTTGTGATAGCTCTGCGTGCGCTTCTTCAAATCGGGTTTTAGCGCTTTCGTATTGCGCTTTGTAATCAACAACAGGCTGTGGCTCAGTTTTGTTATTTTCGGGCTTAGTTAGCAACTTAAGTTTTTCAAGCCTATCCACATTATCAGGACTTTTCATCGTTATCGTATGCACTGTAGCCGTCTCTACAGGCTTAGTGGTAACTCTTTGCGTAGAATTATCCACATTGGCACTTACGCCCTTATTAACTTTCCCGACTATAATGTCTCCCATTAATGAACTTTCTCTCTTCCAAAATCTCTATATGTATATAAAAACATTTGGGAGAAAAAAAATGCCTTCGGAATTGTTAAGAATTGTAAAAAAAATTTTGCAGTTTGAAACTCAGTAATAACGCTAACTTTGCAAAATGTTACATAAAATTTATAATTAAGCTAGCAACAAAAAATCTTGAGAGGAATTACATTTATTAAGTAGGTACAAAGGAACGTAGTGTGAAAATAAATAGTATTACTTCGGAAATTTCAAAAGATATTAACTTTAAGGGCATCAAAAAAGAAACGGATGTATCCGGTAAGTCGCAATACACGTTTTACTTGCCGAATGTTCCTGCCGATCGCAAAATTCAAATAGAATTAGTTCCTTTAGAAAAAGTGAGCGATGAATGGCAGCCCATTGATAATGCTCAAAAAATGACTCTGAATTTCCCTAAAGAGGGTAAGTTGGTTTTAGACACGGCAAATCCGGAGTTTAAACGATTTTTATCACATAAAGCCTTTGGTTACCGCTACAACTTGTACGACAAAAATTCCGGCACATTAAAGCAAACGTTTATTGACCCGGGTATGTACACAAACTCGCTTAGTAATGACTCGAGCAAGCCGCGCTATACGATTGTGTTGAATGACAGACCGGCTATTGACCGTGCAGGCTCCATGTCACTGGTAATGACTGACATTTGCAATATTGCTGAGTTTGAGCCTAAAAAAGAAAATAGCCCGTATAGAAGCTTTTTAAATTATGACGTTAAAATAAATCAAACAAAGAATGACGAAGCATCATTAGTAAGAAGAACCCATGTGAACAAAATGGGCGGTAATTTGGCAGGTATCGCTGAAAAAGCCCCGCAGTTGAAACAAGAAGGAACCACAGGCGTTGTGGGGACGCCATTTTCTAAGGATACAATGTCCTCACACAAATACTGGACTCAAAACCCGATGCAGGTTTCGCCTGACATCGGCACGCTCAATGATTTTAAAAGAATGCAGGTTGAATTATTCAAACATGGCATGAATTACTATATGGATGCAGCACTCGTCAACGAGGGTGTTACAGGTGTTCGTTTCCAGCATATTTTGAAACATGGCAAGCAATCGCCTTTCTATTATTCATTTACCCTTGGCAATCTCGATGAAAAACCGCTAGGAATCGGGATGCTACCTATAGACAAAAATATTAACAAAAACGTAGGCTTCAAAATAGTTAACCCTCCCACACTTAACGGTTATGAATCGCATAAACCGATCTACGTACAGGTTTTTGATGCTCGTTTTGCAGGTTCGGATCAGCAAACTGATTACAAAAACCTTATAACAACTTATGCAAATAAAAATACTGCATCCAAATATGAGGTTACGTCCTTCTACCACACTACACCACCGTATTTCTTTGAAGTTAAAAAGGAGAAGCTCTCTGAGGCATTAGCGGCGGCAAGCCTTTCTCCAGATACTAAAAATTTCACAGTAAAAGACGGCCATACCGTTGAGGATTTAGAAAAATTCCTCAATAACCTCAGTGAAAATTGGAATGTACAAAGACAGGATAAACCTGACGGCAGCTATAACTGGGATGGCAACAATGATATCCCTAAGGTTAAATTCCACTTATCTGCAAATGACAAAAAGAACCCTGAATACCTTCAAAACAGCTTAACTAAAAAAGACAATTACGTCGAAGCAGGAACTTTCATGGCGCGTGATACGGCAATGAAAGCAGTTGCATACTGGACAGAAGTAACCAGACAAGCTCATTTGGAATACCTTGCCGAAATGCTGAAAAATACTACAGGAACAGAAGCATCATATAAGGCGAGAATTGAAAAATTGTACAATGAGGGCCTTTTACCTGAAAATATTTATGAAATTAATCCTGACGGCAGCAAAAAGTTGAAAATAACAACTGAAATGATTTCTAAAGCCCTCAATAATACACATTCATCAAGCGTTCTAAACAATATATATGCTGAAAATGAAACTTATGATGATAGTATCAAACGTGTTTTAATGAACTCTGTTTTTGAAACATTTGAGTGTAGCAACGAATTATCAGCGGTGTTATCATCACCTTATCTTAACAAAATTGCATCCAATGCTGACGAGCTGGCGAATCCTATGCAGCGTCTTGATTATGCAAGGCAGCAAGAAAGCGATAAAAAGCTTCTTTCTGAATATAAAAACATGTACCTTGCTATGGACGAATTGTTTGAGAATGATTTTAAAGAAGTAGCAAAAAATATCCTACAATCACTGGATAATAAAGGTATTGAGCTGGAAGATAAAAGTGAAAACAAGCTTAATACATTGGGTAAGTACGCATTACCGCTTATCATGCCTGAAATATTTAAATTTGCGTTGATGAAAACTTTCTGTCCCGATGCACATGCAGTTATTGAGGATAGCACAGGTGAAATAATCTACAAAATTAAAGATACCGTTATAGATAAGCAAACAGGAAAGAAAACTGAAATTATAAGACCTGTCATTGCTGAGGACATTGTTCTACGCAAAAAAGGTTATTTTACTGATTTAACCCCTAAAGGTGAAGCAGATTACGCACTCAAGCAAATGCAACAGACTTTCTTCAAGTTGAATTCTAATGATAAAGATTTTACAACTCTGGTTGATGGGTTATCTAAGCGCTTCAAGGGGCTTACTGCAGCCAACTTCATTATGGCGGAAATGATAGCTGACAAAACTCAAGCCGGCTTAGGTATGAGAATTGACGCCAGCAAAGACGTTGCCGAATGGGATTCAGTGAGAAATGAAAACGCCTCACCTGATGATGCTTGGTCTGACACCTGCTCTTTCTGGAACACATTGACAGGCAGAATGCTCAAAGTTAACCCTCATGCCGTAACTTATGCAGAGATTACAGACTTAGAAAATTTCTCAAATTACTTCAAACACAAAAACAACAGCCAGGCAGGTGCGAAGCTTATTGAAAAAATCACATCTCAAGCTGATTACTGTAATTTCTATTCTCTCACAGGGCAAATGTGCGCAGGTAATCCTGAAGAAGCAAGCGGCGGCAGATATGGCAGCTTAGGCAATATTTCTCAGCTACATTCTACTCTAGTGCAAGGTTGGAACGGTTATCCGGGTAAATTCTTCGACATGCCGGTAGATGGAATAAACCACTCGTACACATTCATGAGTAATCACGATAAACCAAGAATTGCCACAATGACAGCATTAAATATGGAACTCTTCCACTCCGATTTCGGCAAGCCAAACCATATAGAAATAGCGAAGAAAGTATTTGGCTTTGCTCCAGAAGACGAACTGAAAGATGTTAAAGACATATCGCCTAAAGCAATCGCAGTAGGTGATAGATTTGTCGACGCTTTCCAAAATTACTTTGACGCACAAAAACTAAATGCAAGCGATAAAGAAGCAATTCTAAAAAGCATCAATGAAGCTATTGCGTTTTATGCATCAGGTCAAATGAGTGATACAAACAGAAAAGCTGCATTCGCAAGAAACAGTTCTATGAGTCTGTTTGATATGAATGTAAGTGATAAAGACAAGGAGAACGCGAAGCTGAAAGCAGACTCGTTTGGCGCACGACCGTTTGATTTCACGCTCTCAGATGTAATAAGCAGAGCTAAAAACAATTCGCCTGCACTGAAAAATTTTGATACAGAAACGTTAAAAGACAATGTCCTGAAGATTATTTTGGAGCCTGCTCTAGATAAGTATAAATCGGCATATAAAATGTTAATGACTTTACCGGGCTGTCCTACTGATTTTATCGGCGACAAGCTGGGTCTGACAGGCTATGAAACGTATGCTAAAAATATTTTCCAACAAAACCGCAATTTCGTGCCATACAATAAGTTGACAGAAAAAGGTGACAATATTTATAAAACTTATTACAAAGAGACCAGCACCATTGCTAATCTCAGAAAGCTGCCTGAATTGAGCGCGTTGAACGACGGTACTCCTGTATTATTACCTAAATTTAACGACAATAGAGCCGCAATACTTCGCTATAATGACAAAGGCTCTACCGTCATTACACTCTACAACAACAGCGGTATGAGATTGAAAGATCAAAATAACGATAAAGAAATTAATGAATACGTCAGAAAGGGACTGAAAAGAGATACTGATTTAGTTGACCATATCCAAATTTCGCCTGACAGAACGTTAAATGGTAATAAAAATGATCCAAAAACCGGCTTAGACTTAGATTTTCCTGTAGGAATGGTGTTCAAAAAACTCGTTATAAACCCCAATGCCACAAATGATAAAGACAAATATACTGATGACGGCAAAGAATACATCATTGCACGTGAGGTTGGCAGCAACAATTTAATACTCAGATGTAAAAATCAAAATGAAAAAATTGCGATTACATCGGAAGATTTTAACGTAGCAATTTTCTACGCAACAAACGAAATCTTAATGAAAAATCCGGGTATGCAGTACACTTCAGGTGGCAAATACCAGCCTGTACAACAATCCGTATAAATTGATGTAAATTATTAAAATTAAACACTTCCCAATTCGACAATTTTGTAATAAATTAGAATTAGGATTAGTCTTATGGGGGAGTAACGATGGAATTAGATGTTATAAGAAAAACGGACAAAGATGTTGCTGATTTGATTGAAAAAGAGTTGGAGCGCCAACGCACAACTATTGAGCTGATTGCGAGTGAAAATTTCACTTCCCCTGCAGTAATGGCTGCATGTGGCTCGGTTTTGACAAATAAATACGCCGAAGGCAAGCCACACAAAAGATTCTACAATGGCTGTGAATATGTCGATGAAATCGAAACTTTAGCTATTGAGCGCGCAAAAAAAGTATTCAACGTGGAACATGCCAATGTCCAACCACATAGTGGCGCGCAAGCAAACATGGCAGTATTTTTATACGCTCTGAAGCCCGGTGACAAAGTTCTTGGCATGGATTTATCGAATGGTGGGCACTTAACTCACGGCTCACCGGTGAACTTTTCAGGGATTTATTTTGACATCGTAAGCTACGGTATTGATGATAATGGCAATATTGATTACGAAGAAGTTCAAAAACTCGCTACAGAGCATAAACCCAAAATGATTATTTGTGGCGCAAGTAACTATTCGAAAATCATTGATTTCAAACGTTTCAGAGAAATCGCCGACTCAGTCGGTGCGTATTTGATGGCAGATATAGCACATATCGCAGGCTTGGTCGCGACCGGCATGCACCCGTCACCGGCCGGTTACGCTCAATTTATAACAACAACGACTCACAAAACCTTGCGCGGCCCACGCGGCGGCATCACTATGTGTGATGAGGAACACGCAGCCGGTATTGATAAAGCGGTATTCCCCGGCTTGCAAGGCGGGCCTCTTGAACATATCATTGCAGGTAAAGCTGTTGCGCTAAAAGAAGTTATGCAGGATGATTTCAAGGCCTATGCTGCACAGGTTGTCAAAAATGCCAAAGTTCTTGCAGCAACATTGATGGAAGAAGGCGTTGATATTGTTGGCTCAGGCACAGAAAACCATTTGATGACAGTTGATTTAAGAAAATTTAACAAAACCGGCAAAGACATCGCTAATGTGCTTGAAAAAGTTGGTATTACAGCCAACAAAAACACTGTACCGAATGACCCTCAAAGTCCTTTCGTCACAAGCGGTATACGTCTCGGCTCGCCGGCATGTACAACAAGAGGCTTTAAAGAAGAGGATATGGTTGAAGTCGGCAAAATTATTGCATCAGCTATAACCGCGTCAGATAACGAAATTGCACTTGCAAATTTACGCGAGCGTTCGCTAAAATTATGTAAAAAATACCCGCTATACTAAATGAGGACTTATGCCACTAATTAAACTTGCAGATTCACATATAATCGGACTTATAATCTCATACCTTTTGGGTGTGTTTATAGTTCCGTTTGTCATTTATTTTTCTGCAAAAAAAGGACTTGTTGACGAGCCCAATGAGCGCAAAATTCACTCTCAGCCAATTTCACGACTGGGCGGAATC
Source organism: Candidatus Gastranaerophilaceae bacterium (assembly GCA_031551265.1). Classification (GTDB taxonomy): domain Bacteria; phylum Cyanobacteriota; class Vampirovibrionia; order Gastranaerophilales; family Gastranaerophilaceae; genus JAVBNU01. The sequence continues at coordinate 9,909 of JAVBNU010000056.1, read as the reverse complement.
GCAATTTGGCTCAGCACTATGATGACGTTCCTGTTTTTGGTTTTCTTGAGCTATTACCCTTATGGAAAGCTTTTATCGGGAATTTTGCTGGGTAGTTCAATGATGTTTTTGCTCGGCTTGATTGATGATATTTACGGCTTGAGCGCTAAGTTCAAACTCATTGTGCAGCTTGCAATCGCGACAATTGTGTTTTTGCTTGGCATAAAAATTGAAATAATTTATATTCCTTTCAGCAATCCTTTTATATTGCATGGATTTTTCTCATACATAATCACAGTAATGTGGATTGTCGGGATAAGTAATGCCGTAAACTTTATAGACGGAATCGACGGGCTGGCAGGCTCTGTGGTCACGATGAGCTCTGTAACACTTGGATTGGTAGCTGTTGCGACGGCTGCTGATAACATAAGTGCGCTGATTGCATTCATTTTAGCAGGTTCAATGCTTGCGTTTTTAACATACAATTTCAACCCTGCAAAGATTTTCATGGGCGACTCGGGTGCTTTATTTTCGGGTTTTTTGCTCGCGACTCTTTCGATAACAGGGGTTATAAAGGCTGCAACACTTGCATTCGTGCCTTTGTTTATTTTGTCAGTGCCGATTTTGGATATTATATTTTCGTCAACAAGGCGCATACTGAAAGGCACCTCGCCATTTGTGGCTGACGCTGAGCACATCCATCACAAGCTTTTAAAGGCAGGCTTTTCGCAAAATTTCATTGTCCTAATCCTTGCATCAGTTGTGCTTTTGTCAGGTATTTTGGCAATTTATATAAGTAATTCGTCGCTATTGAGATATTCTTTATACATTGTTGCCATAGGTTCGTTTATGCTGCTTTTGAATGTGCTTGCAAAGAACAAGAAAAAGTAGTATTGTTAGCCGCCCCGGACATGAAAGTGTGTATTTGCCATCAAGCGCGTATTCACGGGGTCTCATGACTATGAGTTCCCGCAAATAGAACGCAAAAACCGCGTTGCGGGACTGCAAAGGGAGTGTAAATTGCATGTTCACACATTTTAGTCTGCTTATAATTGACTTGTGCAATACTCTGATTATATAATGAATTGAGGGTTTATAATAATTTCCCCAATTGATTATGTTTTAAGGATACGACAATGGCAATAAGAAAAGTTTTAAAATACGGTGACCCGCTGTTGCGCGAAAAAGCAAAAGAAGTTCACAAAATATCAAAAAAAATACAAATATTAATTTCTGATATGATTGATACAATGTACATGCAAAACGGTGTAGGGCTTGCAGCGCCACAGGTTGGAGAGTCATTACGAATTTTTGTTATCGATCCTTCACCTGCACATGAGCCGGCTAATCCTAAAGTTTTTGTCAACCCTAAAATTATTAAGAAATCAGGCGCTGTGTGCAGTCGTGAAAGCTGTTTGAGTTTCCCACAGGCTTTTACCGAGGTTAGACGGTCGGAGTGTGTGACAGTCAAAGCGCTGGACAGGCACGGCAAACCATTCATTATTGAAGGAACAGAAGGTTCACTTCTGGCTATTGTTTTGCAGCATGAATTTGACCATTTAGACGGCGTGCTTTTTATTGACCACACAAGAAACCGTTTCGAAACGGATAGCGTTTTGAAAGAGTTCAATTTACCCCCTGTAGACGTTGAGAAGCTCATCGAAGAGGTTGAGCTTGAAGAAATAATCGCGCAAAAACCGCCTAAAAAAGAGGAAAACTAAATTGATTAAAGTCGTATTCTTTGCAACCCCTGAGATTGCAGTGCCTTCTCTTGAATATTTAATTTCTAAGGAAGATATTGAAGTTGCCGGCGTTGTGACAAAGATAGACAAGCCAAAGGGACGCGGGCAAAAGCTGGAAGCACCACCAATAAAAATTGCAGCCGAGAAACATAATGTTCCTGTTTATCAACCGCGTTTATTGCGTAATGACACTGAATTAATCGAAAAGCTAAAATCTCTCGATGTCGATTTTTTTGTGACGTTTGCTTATGGACAAATTTTATCACAAGAAATTCTCGATATCCCGAAATATGGGACAATCAATCTTCACGCGTCACTTTTGCCAAAATACCGCGGCGCGAACCCTATCCAGCGCGCAATTGTGAATGGCGACAAGGTAACGGGCGTAACAACTATGCTTACAGTTGTTGAGCTTGATGCCGGTGATATTTGCTTGAATAAAGAAATAGATATTTACGAAAATATGACTGATATTGAGCTTAGTCAGGAAATTTCGGCTTGTGCGCCGGAAATGCTGTATTGTTCGCTGGCGGGCTTGAAAAATCAAAAAATTTGTCCTGTGCCTCAGGATATAAAAAACATAACTCATGCCGGCAAATTCTGCAAAGAAGATGCCTGTGTTGACTGGAACAAAAGCGCTAAAGAAATACATAATCTGATAAGAGGCTTGTGTTCCTGGCCATGTTGTTACACGTTTTTTAATGATAAAAATATAAAAATTTTAAGGTCAAAACTAACAGATAAAATCTCCGACTTGCAGCCCGGCTCTTTAGTTGCGAAAACTAAAGAAGGCTTGGAGATTACGACAGGCGAAGGAGTTATTTTATTGGTAACAGTGAAGCCTGAAGGCAAAGGCGAAATGCGCGCAACCGACTGGATAAACGGCGCAAAAATGCAAATAGGCGATAAATTTGTTTGTCAAAACAGATTGAATAAAGGAGATTAATTATGACATATTCTCGTGGCGTAAGAGGAGCGATTAGCGTTGACAATAACACTGAAGCAGATATTAAATCCGCAACGATTGAGCTGGTAGGTGCTTTGATTGCAGAAAATGATATAAACACCGAAGATATTTCTCATGTTATTTTTACATCAACGAATGATATAAACGCCCAATTTCCGGCAAAGTTTGTACGCGAACATTTTAATTGGGCGCTCATTCCGATGATGTGCTACAACGAGCTGAATGTGCCAAATTCAATCCCTAAGTGCCTGCGCGCTTTAATCGTTATAAATACATACAAAACGCAAGAAGAAATTAAACACGTTTATCTCAAAAGCGCGGCAAAGCTACGCACAGACCTGCAAAAGTAATTTTATTTCCCAAGCAGCCAATCAAGAGCATAAATTTGCTTTATACCATCATGCGAAACATTAGGCTCATTATCCAGTGTTAACAGATATTTAGGATTATGATCCTTGATTTTTCGAAGAGGTTCCAACTCCCTGTCTAAAGTTTCCTCAACTTGCACAGTTTGAGCAATTTGATAATATTCTACGTCACTATTTTTTATCGCCACAAAATCTACTTCCAACGGCCCAACCTTGCCAACATAAACTTCATAACCGCGCCGCAATAGCTCCAAGTACACAACGTTTTCTAATATTCGCCCCATATCAGCTTTTTTGCTCCCAAGCAAAAAATATCGCAATCCAATATCCACCAGATAATATTTTTCATTAGTTTGCAAATGCTGCTTCCCTTTAACGTCATAACGACCGGCTTTATACAAAATAAAACAATCCAATAATGCAGAAATATAATTCTCTACAGTGTGATTGGAAATTTTACGCCCGGCCGAAGTCATAGTGTCACTGATTTTCTTTGTCGTTGTGAGATTGCCGATATTATCAAACATATACCTGACAATACTTTCAAGCATACCCACATCAGATACGTTTTTTCTTGCCACAACATCTTTTAAGATAACCGTACTATAGATACCATCGAGATACACTCTGATTTGTTCGCTATCTTTTAATTCAAGAGTGTAAGGGAATGAGCTGTTTACCAAGTAATTGCGGTATTTATCAGGTAAATTGGTTTTATCACGAAAAGCAGATAAATATTCCTTAAACGACAATGGCAGCATCTCAATTTCGACATAGCGTCCTGATAAAAGAGTTGCCAGCTCACCCGATAAAAAATAAGCATTAGAACCTGTAATGTACAAATCCACATTGTCTTTGATATACAAGCCATCTACAGCCTTTTGGTATTCAGCAACATTTTGAATCTCATCCAAAAATACATAGTTTTTTTTATTTTTAATTAATTTTTTTTCGATATAACTATAAAGCGCTTTATAATTATTAAGCGTTTCATAGTCCGGGTTTTCAAAATTTATTGAAATAATTTGATTCTGATTAACACCATTCTCAAGCAAGTACTCCTGAAACATCTGCAACAGCGTAGATTTCCCGCATCTTCTAATGCCAGAAACTACTTTTATCAGCTGTTTATCTTTAAAGCCTTTAAGTCTTTCAAAAAATATTTTACGTCTAATCATTACGGGTCCTTTATCTTTATTATAGGGCATTTAAAGATAAAGTCAAGTTTTGGAAGCGCATTTCCAAAACTTTGTGATTTTACCAAGTTATGGAAGTATATCTCCAAAACTCAAAAATAGTTTATTTAACTATTGCGAGTTTTTTAGCTGCTTTAGATTTTGGAGGCTCAGCCTGTTTTGCAATTGCACTCATCAATCCTGTAAACAACGGGTGTGGGTGTTCAGGGCGTGACTTGAATTCAGGGTGGAATTGACATGCGACGAACCAATCGTTTTTAGGCAGCTCAACTATCTCAACAAGCATATTGTCAGGTGAAACACCTGAGAATACAAGTCCTGCCTCGCCGATAGCATCTCTGAATTCGTTGTTTACTTCATATCTATGCCTGTGACGTTCGAATATTTTTGTGGCTTTATACATCTTGTGAACTTTTGAGTTTTCTAATAAGTGGCACTCGTATTGCCCAAGTCGCATTGTACCACCATAACCTTTAACATTTTTTTGCTCGGACATGAGGTCAATTACAGGTTGGTTTGTATTTTCATCGAACTCGGCACTGTTTGCCTCTTTCATGCCGGCAACATTTCGAGCATATTCAATCACTGCACACTGCATGCCAAGGCACAAACCGAGGAACGGTAAATTATTTTCGCGCGCATATTTTATGACGTTGAGTTTGCCCTCAATTCCACGAACACCAAACCCACCCGGGACAACCAAGCCGTTAACATCAGATAAAATCTCTTTTGCTTTCGCAAAATCAATACAACTTTCTGAGTCAATCCATTTGATTTCAACCTGCGCATCATGCTGGTATCCGGCATGCTTGAGCGATTCAACAACAGATAAATATGCGTCTGAAAGCTTAGTATATTTTCCTGCAATCGCGATTTTAAATGTGCGTTTTGGATTTTTAATTCTGTCAACAAGCTGCATCCAACTTTTTAAGTCCGGCGCTTTGTCAGACATCATTAAACGATTTAGCACAACACTTGCAAGTCTTTCCTCTTCAAGCGCAAGTGGTACTTCATAAATACTCTTCAAATCGCGGCACTCAATAACTGCATCCTTTGGCACTGAACAGAACAGAGCCAGTTTTTCGCGCTCATTCTTCGGTAATGGTTTTGAAGTTCTGCACACCAAAATTTCAGGCTGAATACCATGGCTGCGAAGCATCGCTACGCTGTGTTGTGACGGTTTTGTTTTCACTTCACCGGCTGTAGGCAGGTACGGAACAAGCGTTGTATGTATAGATAGCGTTGAACCGTACGGCTCTTCGGCTCTAAATTGTCTTATTGCCTCAATGAACGGCAAGCCTTCAATATCGCCTATTGTGCCACCAATTTCAGTAATTAAGAAATCAGGCTTGAATTGCTCAGCCGCTTTTTTGATGCGGGCTTTAATTTCATTTGTAATATGAGGAATCGTCTGAACAGTCGCACCGAGATAATCTCCGCGTCTTTCTTTTTTAATAACTTTTTGATAAATACTGCCCGAAGTTACGCTGTTTACTTTACCGAGACTTGTGTTTGTGAAACGCTCGTAGTGACCCAAATCTAAGTCAGTCTCGCCGCCATCATCGGTTACAAAGACCTCGCCATGCTGAAACGGGCTCATTGTACCGGGGTCAACGTTTATGTACGGGTCAAACTTTTGTATAACAACCGAATAGCCTCTTGCTGTTAATAACTTACCGAGCGAGGCAGCTACTATACCCTTCCCTAAAGAAGAAACAACGCCACCTGTTATAAAAATATATTTTGTATTCATCCCCAACCTCTTTTTTGTTTAATTAATTTTCGGCACTTTGAAAAAGCCGTCTTCCTCCTCAGGAGCATTCTGCATCAACTCTTCTTTTGTATTGTTGTACACGACTACATCTTCACGCATAACATTCGTAAGTGGAATAGCATGCGACATGGGCTCGACACCTGTTGTATCAACCTCATTCATCTGCTCAACATACTTGATAACATCATCAAGCTGCTTGGTGAACATTACTTTTTCATCTTCCGTTAATTTCAAACGCGCTAATTTCGCTACATGCTCTACATCTTTAATAGTAATCATAAGAATATCTCCATATACTATTTTTACCACAGTAGCATTTTTTTTTCTATTATTTTTATAATAATTTACATTAATTTAACGTTATAGACACTTTGCTATAAGAACTTCATTTTGTTTACTCTTAAGCCCTCGTACCAAGAGTAAATTCAACGATAATCTGACAGATGCACTTGTACAAGTATCCTGATATGTACGGCTCCTTTGTCGCCTACATCTCAAGCCTGAACACAGACGCCTGGTCACATAACGCTTTATTTAGCGCTTCAGCATGACTACAAGCATTCATGTCACCCTGAAGCATTTGTTATGGAGCTGCATAATAGTCGTTAATGTTGCGGCGCCGACCCGGTCGCAGGGTCTGTCGGATTGACTATGAACGTATTATTCAAACTTTCAAAACGTTATGACTCACTAGAGATTACAGGTGCGTTAGATTGTTCTTTCGCATCGGTAAATTGCACGATAGGTGAAGCATGCTTTTTCGCCAACAGCGCTAAATCAGCCACAATACCGACTCCAAATCCCGCGACAGCACCCAAGAATGAAGGTATCAATGATTTACGAAGTGCGGCGCCAATAATAGAGCCTCCAATAACTGTGGCAGTGGGAATCATTATCATATATTTATTTCTGCGAACTTCGTCCTTGCTTCCTTGCAAAAGCGTGTTTACTTCTTGCTCGGTTGAATCATAGTTTTTGTATTGGAAAATACCTTCGTCGAATTCCATTACTTTCACGGTTCTGTTACCGTCTGTATCGCGTGGCCCGACTGTCACAGTACCGATTGGAACATATTCTGCATTAGTAATATTTGCAGTAGCACCCGGAGCGCGCTCAACGACATTATTTATATTTGAGTCAATAAATTGATTGTTAAGATTGTTTTTCTTGAAGTAGTTATAAAATAAAGCACCACCTAAACCCATAGCTGCACCGCCGGCGCCGTACAATAAGGCATGCACATTCATGCCTCTGGATACACGGCCAAATATTGCACCTGTAATACCCAAAACACCTGCACTTATGCCGTCAATCATTAGCCTGTGTTTGTTCTCTTCTTTTTTGTTATTTAAAAATACATCAGTAGTCGCTTTAGGTGCAGCAATAATACGCTGAACACCATATCTAGAGTCATTCACTTTCACAAAACTTGTGGCAGCACTACTATCCTTTACGGCATCTGCTATTCTGTTGTTTTCTGCTGTTATTACGGGTCTACTGCTTATAGCTTCCATTTTGGTCACGCCAACCTCCATATTACACTTGTATACTTAATATAAAAATAAACATAAATTTTTTTGCACATTTTTAGCCAAAATTATAAAAAAGTTTACAAATTTTAACGTTTTATTGGCTTGTGATTCTTTTTACTTTATTATTATAAGTGTAATAGTTGTATTTAGATAAGATAGGAATGAGAATATGAATGTAATACGTGTTAATGTTGTGACTCCCCGCACAAAAAAAATGGTTGCAGACATACATGGCACTCTACGCAGAGGCAGAGTGACCAGAAGCCCAAAAAATCAAACGGTTGATTCAGTTGACAGATATGGCAGAGAATGCTATGAAAGTTTCAATAGCAGAGGTATATTGATTGAAAGAGGTGTTTTAGAACTTCCTTGCTCGAAGATAATCAGATTTAATCCTAAAACCGGGAAAAAAGTTGAGACTGAAATTATCAACAATGTTCGCGATGAATCTCGTATAATCACTCACAGACAAAAATAAGCTGGTTTTGACCTGATTTTTCGTTTGTTTTATAATTAAGAAAACTAGAGTCAGAGGTTGAAATGAAAGAAAAATTAGAGCAAATACATCAATACGCATTAAAAGATATTGAAAAAATAGCTGATTTGGCCGGATTGGAAGAAGTTAGAAACCAATATCTCAGCCGTAAGAGCGAGCTTACTGATATCAAGAAAAATTTAAAAGATTTATCAGATGAGCAAAAAAGAATTGTTGGCCCCCTAGCTAATAGTATCACTGTTGAGCTTGAGGGTAAATTGACTGAAAAATTGTCAGAGTTGCAGAAAATTGAGCTAAATAAAAAATTAGAGACTGAAACTATTGATATAACATTACCCGGCAGATACGCACCAATGGGCAAAGTTCACCCTATCACAAAAACGATTAATGAAATTGTGGAAATTTTTCAGGGAATGGGGTTTTCGCTGGTTAAAAATGAAAACAACCCCGAAGTTGAAACTGAGTATTATAACTTTGATATGTTGAATTTTCCGCCTGACCACCCTGCTCGTGATATGCAGGACACGTTTTATACGACTATAAATGACAAAGTTATATTGCGCAGCCAGACTTCCACCTCTCAGGTTCGTGAAATGTTAAACTCTAAACCTCCGATAAGAGTAATCACTCCGGGGCGTGTTTACCGCTGTGAAGATGTAAACGCACGTAAAAACAACCTTTTCCACCAAATCGAAGGTTTATTAGTTGATAAGGATGTAACATTTGCAGATTTAAAAGGCGTCTTGAATGAATTTATCAGACTTTATTTCGGTTCTGCACGTCCGACAAGATTTCGTGCAAGTTTTTTCCCATTCACTGAACCAAGCGCTGAAATTGATGTACAATGTATTATATGCCAGGGCAAAGGTTGTCGCACATGCTCAGGCACAGGTTGGCTTGAAATTCTCGGTGCCGGCATGGTTGATGTAAACGTGCTAAAAAGCGTTGGTATTGACCCTGATGTATATTCAGGTTTCGCTTTCGGAATGGGCATTGAGCGTTTATCGATGCTAAAATGGGCAATTGATGATATCAGGCTCTTTTTCAACAACGATGTAAGATTTTTACAGCAGTTTTAAAAAGGAAGTATAAAATGTTAGCAAAAAGAATAATACCTTGCTTAGATGTGAAAGACGGACAAACAGTCAAGGGCGTTAATTTCGTGGACTTAAAATACGCAGGCGACCCTGTTGAGCTGGCAAAAAAATACAGCGACGATAATGCAGATGAGTTGGTATTTTTGGATATCACAGCAACACATGAAGCGCGACAAACAACGGTTAAGATGGTTGAAGCTGTTGCAAAACAGGTATTTATTCCGTTCACGGTTGGCGGCGGCATAAGAACGATTGAGGATATGCGAACACTGCTTTTAGCCGGTGCAGATAAAGTTTCAATAAATTCTCAGGCTGTAAATAACCCTGATTTGATAAAACAATCCTCGGAATTCTTCGGCTCACAATGTATTGTTGTGGCAGTTGACGGCAAGCGTGTTGATGATGATTACTACGTTTTTATTAACGGTGGGCGTAAAAATACAGGCTTGAAACTTTTTGACTGGGTGAAAACTGTTGAAAAACTCGGCGCAGGTGAAATCTTACTAACCTCTATGGATGCGGACGGCACACAGGCAGGATTCGAACTTGAAATGACAAAGCTTGTCACTGAAAATGTCAATATCCCAGTTATTGCTTCAGGTGGAGCTGGTGCTGTGGTTGACCATTTTGTTGATGTTTTTGAAATTGCTAAAGCTGATGCGGCGCTTGCAGCGTCGATATTCCACTTTGGAAAATTACCTGTACCTGAGTTGAAAAAAGAATTACATAAAAAAAATATATTTGTCAGAGGCAATTAT
>JAVBNU010000077.1:0-7629 GCA_031551265.1 Candidatus Gastranaerophilaceae bacterium | reverse complement strand
AAAGTATGCGCAGTTTTGCCTTTTAAATTGCCATCTAGCAATCTTTGGACTTTGTAAAAAATTTCAGGCGAAACGATAGGTGTGTGCTTGCCTTGCATTAGTATTTCTGTGTCGTTTTCTTTATCTTTGTATATGAAGTTTCCCATATAAAGTGGCCGCCTAAGAATACGGTTTATTTGCTTTGCCGTGCATTTTACGGTTGCCGACATTCTATAGCCTTCACTTTGGAGTTTTTTTGTAAGAGATTCCACCGAATAATCGCCTGTGGCATAAAGTTCAAATGCACGTTTAACTACAGGCGCTTTGTTCTCATCTATTTGAATATATGATTTTCTGCCTTCTCTTACGTTCTTATAGCCATACATTGCGGTATATGGGTAGTGATTTTCGCTTGCTTTACGTTTTAAACTTGTCCGTATATTAACTGACAGGTCTCGTGGTTGAGCTGCCGCAATAGCGCAATTTATGCTAAATATTGTGAATTCATACGATTTCGAATTTTTATTTAATACCATGGAATCTTCAACTAAATGAAGATTTACATCAGAATGCCTGACGGTATATATAAGTGTTCCGGAGTCGACCTCATTTCTAGCGGCTCTGTCAGCTTTTTTACACAATATATGGGTTATTGATTTATTCTTTTTGACAAAGCGAAGCATCTCATTAAAAATTTTCCGCCCTGGCTCTTTGGCGCTCTCGCTACCCTGAAATATATTGACGACTTCGAAGCCTTTGTCTTTCGCATATTTCTCAAGCATTTCAATTTGTGCCGGTATAGAAAACCCACTTTGTTTTTGTTCTTCTGATGATACACGTGCGTATATAACTGCTTTGTCTGCCATTCTATTCTAGTTCCTCGGCATCTTCTTGATGTTCCAATAATTTGGATGAGTTGTTTGCTATTATTTCTAAATTGTCTCTGATATCAATAGCTAATGCGAATATGAATTTTGTTGAAACTGCAACAATAAAGTAGGCGAGGGTTATTAACAAACCAAGCCATAAAGGGTTTGCCTCTTCCTCCATAAATGTAAATGCACCTAATACTGATAAAGCCAATAAAACTATTATGACGAGGGCATCAACTATTAACGACAAGAAAAACAGCGTTTTTCCCCACCTGATAACAAACCTATTCATACATTCCCTTTCATTATGCAACTTTAACTTTACTTATTTTACGTTGATGTAGAGAAAATTACACTATTTTAGGTGAAATTTGTAAAGAAAGTTAAAAAACATTAATTTTTCTTTGCATTACCACTGCTAATACCCTCTAAATAATTCTTCTAACGACAACTTAAGAGCCTTTGCTATTTTGTACATGGTTTGCAATGCTGCCCTTTTTTCGGCACGCTCAATACATCCTATATAATTTCTGTGTACTTCGACAAGCGCCGCAAGTCGCTCTTGACTCAGGTGTTGCTCCTGACGTTTTTTAGTAATTTTGTCCTAAGTTCAATACTGTTTGGACTTTTATCCCAATCGTTTTTATATAAATTCAATCTGTCAAAATGATTGTACAAAAAACTCGCGATTTTGGATTTATGATTCATTAGTATCTCCTTTGTGGTTCTACACAATGATTCATCACTCACGCTTGCTTAAATTGGAAGCTATTCAGGAGATTTCGTATCATTCAGACACCTCTTTCTGAACAAAAAAAATTAATGTAAAGCTGTTTTACATTTTTATCAATGAAGCAGTACTCATTTTCGGCTAACTTAGCGAACATATGGTCGTCACCGACAGCAGTTTGACTGTTTTGCATAATGCTATTACTCAAATTTATCTATACGTCAATTTAGGACGCACAGATTGACACTTGTATAATCGCTTTGAAATCCAAGTTAATCAGATCTTAAGCCACAATTCGTATCAGATTTTTTTTAGACTTACATTTCTTTGAAAGTTGAACGATGAACGGTATAAATAAGTACATCCATTTGCGACGTAAATACCATTTGTAATAAAAACAAAAATCCCTGCCCGGCCTTATCTCACAATCACCGAAGATGAACAAAAAAAATTCCGGACGAGACGCTGAAATATTTTAAGTGATTTACGTAAATTTTTATTAAATAGTTGTACAAAAACTAGCAACATTTTTTTGTCACAAGCATTATATAAGTAGAGTTTTTGTATGGTAATTCAATATAAAATCTCTGAATTGAGAATGGCTAAATTCATCTGAAAGTTACATTTGTATAAATAAGGTATAATAAAAGGTATCAAAATATATGATACAAAACGTAAACTCACAATTTAATAACACAAAACAACCGTTTATTGTGCCGACTCAGACGGCATGGATACCTATGCCAATTTCTAGTAATCATAACCCTGAGTTACCATTGCCGCGAACAAACAATCATGAAATAAAGGCCAACTCAAATTCAAAATATATGTGGGGGGGATTAATTGCGTTAGGAGTTGGAATTGCCGGATTATTGGTGTATTTAAGGAAAGGTAAGCCTGTGATAAGGCCTACACTACCTGAAAACATTACAAATACTGAATGGGCCGAAAAAATTACTGCCTTTGTAAAAGAACACGTTTCAAGTAAAGAAAATACTCTTTTTAACCAAATTTTACGGTATTCAGGCTCTAAAAAATATGATTGCATAAATTATATAGCCAATGGAAAGCAAGGTATATTGCCGCTGGAACAATTTTTTGCTTTACAAGAAGCTCATATACCAAATTCTTTTAAATTGCCCGACGTAATAACTTTAGAAAATCTTTCTCCACAAAAAGCTATTGAAGTATGTAAAATATTAGCGACAAAATTTGAGGCCAACTTTATAACCCGAAAATATTCAAAAGATACCGCAAATATATTCTTGGATATGCTGCAAAATATTACAAATCCTGAACCTAAGAAACATGTTTTTATGTACATAGAAAATTTTGCTGAATTTTTAAACGACATATCTAAGAGTGAAAGTTTATCAGACAGTTTCAAAAAATTACTTGATAAAAATAAAACCTCAAAAATAACATATTTAACCGAAACGCCGCAAAATACAACCCATTGTGCTACGGAAAGATTTAACTTGAAATTTAAGCCTGAAATCAGCTCTGCTAATTTTGAAGGAGATTTGGAAACGTATATGCGCAAACAACAATGCGAGATAACTGTTAAAACAACTGAGTTAAGCAAGAAAACTTCTGATTATATTGTCGGTGGTAACTCTATTGACCCAATTCTGTCGTCTATTATAAACACCGAACAGTCTCAAAATAGTTTGATTTTCAAAAATGGCGTTACTTTTAGTATAAATAAATTTATGACGGCAGTAAATGATACTATCCCTACTCATTTTGAAACTCTAAGCTGCAAAACAAGCTCTATACAAGAACTACATAAGCAAATTGAACAATCTATACAGAAAAATAAAGAATTATATGATTTGACCGGCAAAAAAACTTTCTTATATCTTGAAGATTTTGAGGATTTAGTAAGCACTATGGATAACAATTTGCCTGAATACAAAAAAATTAAAGATACATTTGATACCTGCGGTCAAAAACACAATACAACTTTGGTTTTCGCGACAAAAGAGAATGCATTACCTGAAATCATCGCATCAAATAAACAAAATAGTATCTTAACAGTAGCCGATTTAGGCAAAAATCAAGAAAATTACAAAAAAATATTGGCGAAGATTAAAGCCAATATGGCAGCACTAGATGTGCATCCTCAAATCAGTACAAGACTTTTTAGAAGTTTTTTTGCTGATGTTGCTTTAGAAAAAGCAGGCATGCCTCTGCCTGCTCCGGTTACAAACGGTATTTTAGTGTATGGTAATGACAATGCAACTACAGCGGCGATTGATTCTATAAGAAAAATTTTGGATGGTACAGTTCAATTTCATAAAATTAAATTTGATACACAAGAACCGATAAAATCTTTGCACAAGATAATGCAAGGTGCAGAGCAAGCAAAAAACAGTTATGAAACAACAAAAATGAGAACAATTATTGAAGTCGAGAATATAGAAGAATTTCTATCCAATGATACGACTGCTGCTGCGCGTAGGGATTTAGGTGTATTCAAAAGTTTTATTGAACTTATATCAAAAAAATATCACACAACGATTTTAGCAAGGGCAAAATCAATAGACAATTTAGAAAGCGCTTCAATCGGCACAGAACGTTTCGGAATATTATTAAAAGTAAGTTAGGAAAGGATCATCAATGAACATCACTAAAATCTCACCGGCCGATTATACCTGTTGCAACAACCAAATTCAATCTGATTATAGCAGGCTGTCTCACACAGATACAAAACTATCTTTTAAAAGTGATTCTTTTTCATCTTCGGAGACTCCATACGAAAGAACGGCTAGAGCATTGCGAAAAACATTAGATGAAACCATCAAAAAAATCAACAATCCAAACTCAGCATATGGTGGTGAAAAATCTTTATATGAAAGACAAAGAGAAAATGATGAGCTGGCGCAAATCACAAAAGAATTTAGGGAGATAAACGAAGCATTGAGCAAATCTTCAAAAGCTAATGCAGCCGATGACGGACTAATTGTTCTAAATTATTTGGAGGCTATGAAAAATTTAGGTGCTAATGAAGGTTTTAACAGAATATCAGGTTACATAAAAGTTAAAGATAAATTAAAAAGTGAATTTATCTTAGACAACATGATGATGGCAAGAACTTCACAAAATAAACCAGTACCCAATGTTCTTTTATTTTATGGTCCTACACATAATGGCAAAACAACATTTGCCAAAGCACTTGCTGAACAATCTCTTTCTGAATTATGTATGATTGACCCAAAAGATTATACAAAATCAGGTGGTTATGATTATTGCGCAATAATGAATAAAATATCAAATGAAGCAGACATCGCGAAAAAACGATACCAGCACAATGATAAACAAAGAACAATTATTGTTGTAAATGAGGCAGAAGTCATTGCCGGAACAGACTCAATAGTATTAAGCGAACTTAAGAACTTTATTAAAGTTTGTTCAAAAGAATATAAGTGTACTTTATTTCTGACAACTAATTATCCTTTGGATATCGATAGTGAAATACTGTCCGGTGACGTTACGCCCATAAAAGTCGCAATTGACCCGCCTGATAGACAAATTTGCAAAGAAATTGTCTTTGACAAATTAAGAGCAGCAAAAAAACATTTACCTGACAATGATATAAACAAAATTGTAGATGAATTTTTTAAATCTGGGGACAAATTTTATTCAAATGGTGATATAGTAACAAATATTAATGAGGTTTGGCAGAACAATACTAATCCCGCTGTAGATGACTACATAAGGATGATTCGTTCAGGAAATATACCACCAAAAATTACCTCAAAAAAAATAAATCAATTTGCTCAGGTAAAAAAGGAACTTGGACAATAGTTGAGCCCGCTGCATAAATCGAAAAAACACTTTGCCTTTGTCTTTCATTCGGCAGAATATATCAGAATGCTTGTAAAGTGCATTTAAGCTGATATTTCATGTTAAAATCCGAGGAGTTGACAGTGTGCTTTAATTCTTTTTTAAGTTTTATGCACATAACACGGGTTATCCGCCATTTGCTAATTGGTCCCATCCTCCTCCCTCAACATAATGGTCCGGATAGTACCATTTATCTCTACATTCTGAGGCGTAGGTATTCAACTCTTGAACTTTTTCACGCAAATCAGCCAAACGCCCCTTACCTTCTTTTGTAATGCCATCTTTGAGTTTTACTAAAAGTCCAAAGCGCTCAGTGCCGATTGATGCATCTTCAAAATCATCAATTGCTCTGTCTGTCTTGGTTATAATTGTTGTATGGTACTTTTCAGAGATATTTTCAATGAAACTTTTGAACACCCCTAAATTTCTTCGTTCTTGAGGAGTACTGTCACTGGTTAATAATTTATCCAAATCTTTAACCATCAAAATAGTTCGTCTTTTGGTAGAATCAAATACGATTTTTGCATTTTCTGATTGATCCATTATTTTTCTTAGTGATGCTGTAGGGTTGCTATGGTCGTATTGTACTTCCATATATGTTGCATCTGCGTCATTTTTAATCCACTTTATAAATTCTTCCTTTTCTCTAGACTGACCGTATATCAAAATGCCATTCACTATCTTTGCGTTAGGTATGTTTATATAATTAAGAAAACCTCTTTGAACTCTTAATTTTTGCTCTACTATATTGCTTTCACCCATCGCCTCTTTGGTTGTGAGTTTTGATATTTCAGAAATCCATTCTTTTTTTTGCTTTTGTACTTTTTTAACTTCTGCCGATAAGCGCTCATATCCTCGTTTTGATTTTTTTTCATCATGAAAAAACAAATAATTCAATCTACTACATGCATATTCAATTTCGTCATCATCTTTTTCATGAAAATATTTTCCTAAAAGCTCTATTTGCGTTTGACTACAGTCACTCGCATTAATTTTTTTAGTATCCGGTAAGTATCGGCCATCTCCGAATTTTATTAGATTTGTTTTTTGAGAAATAAGTAGAGTTTTTTTAGAAGTAACAGCATTCTGCTGATAAGGTACTTGTTTATTACTATTGTAGTTAGGGGATACGGAAAGAATTTTCATTTTTTGCTCCTTTAATTTAAATAACTATATTCGATACCTGAACGTAACAATATTTTCATCATGGCTTCAGCCCTTGCTATGGCCATTTTAGAACTGGCTTCTTCATCTACGTTATAAGATTTTAAATACTGTGTATCACTTAGCGTTGTTCCGACATTACCTAAGAGTTTTATAAGCTCAATTTTCAAAGAACTGCTCCCAGATTTCGAGATGGAATGTCTTATTGTTTCTGTATCAAAAGACGTGGCAGTTAATTTGAGTTCCTCCGCTCCACTATATCCTCTTTCCAGATTTGATATACATTGAGCGACAGTGGATTGTTTCTTAAAAGCATTTCTTGCTTCTTCAATCATTTCTTCATCACTTGATTGAACATTTTTTAAATTACTCAAAGTTTCGATGGTATCTCCTGCCTTCGCCGAAATATAAAGATTCTCATCATTTAGTAGCGGCTTTAATGTGTCAGCATGTTTTTCCAACCCCCATTTTGAAAAAATATTCAAAGCGGCGCTTTTATAAAAACCATCTTTGCCTAAGAATGCTCTCAGCTTATATAAATTGTAGTGTTTATTGAGCAAAGTGCGCGCTTCATAAATAGTTTCGGCATTATTGGGCAATACTACATCGGCATCAAAATTACAAACTTGTTCTGCAATAGGGACAAATTCTTTGCTGCCAAGTGCATTCATACTTTTCATAACGAATAACTTAGCTTTAGTATTATTTGAACAATAAAAGAAATCCCTAAGTATTTCAAAATTTTCTTTTTTTCGTATTAACTCTGCTTTTTGAGTTTCCCATACATCTAAATTCGGGCATAACACTCTGAAAGAAGCCCCTAGAGTAATGCCGGCTTTTTCAATATCTCCATTTTGATAGTGTGAATATGCTAAATCATTTAAAATTTTTGCTTTATTATATGGCTGAGAATATTTTTCAACCGAATTCGCAGAATGCAAAATTTTCTGCGCATGATTTTCCAATATTTTTTTAATATTTGAATCAATAAGAGAGTGTCTGTATGCACTTATATTAGACTGCGCTTCTCTATTC
>JAVBNU010000086.1:0-3873 GCA_031551265.1 Candidatus Gastranaerophilaceae bacterium | reverse complement strand
ACAGGCACAGTGAAAAAATCCATTTTCTGTTCAATCAAAACAAGGAGTCTGGAAAGGTGGTTTTTATCGATTTCGCCAACATGCAAATCAACACCGGCTAATTCAATTAGCTTTTGGATTTGTTCGCGAGATAATTCCATGTACACGGCTCCATAATTTAAGTATCACTTATTATTTTATACCGAAATCGTTATTAACTCAACTTAAAAATAAATAGAGCCGGAAACTACATCAGAGCATTAATTTTTTGAGACGTGCAGCATTATATTATCCCACATTGAGTCTAATGAGTTTTGGACAACATTTTTTGCGCTGTTATAGCCTGCAGATGAGTATGTCGTAATTTCCTTTGACTTTACATCCATATAATTTAGTGATGAATTATACGCTAAAGATGAATATTCGCCGATGTTTTTGGATGTCTCTGAAACATCGGGCAAGACTCGATATATAGACTGTTCGGCAGTATGATCCAACTGTTGCATTTTGTCAAATGCGCAGTTTAGTGAAGGCTTTAAAACTTCTAATTTTGCAAACATTCCTGTTCCTCGTTTTGTGTATAAATGTATAAAAACATTTTTTCGGCAAAAATTGCCTTTTTTTCTGTGCTCATAGTAAAATTATGTTAAGCAATTTAAACAAAGGAAACTAAATTGACAAAAATAAAAGTACTTACGATTTTTGGTACACGACCCGAAGCAATAAAAATGGCTCCGATAGTTCAACTGTTGAATGCCGAGCCTGAGATTTTTGACAGTAAAGTCTGCGTAACGGCTCAACATCGCCAAATGTTGGATCAGGTTTTGGAATTATTTAAAATCACGCCCGATTACGATTTAGACATAATGAAAGAGAATCAGGACTTATGGACGCTTACGTCAAATGTACTTTTAAAAACAAAAGATGTGATAGAGTCTTTTATGCCTGATGTAGTGCTGGTTCACGGTGATACGACGACATCTATGGCAGCTGCGTTGTCAGCTTTTTACGCCAAAATCCCTGTCGGGCACGTCGAAGCAGGATTGAGAACTTTTGATAAGTATTATCCGTTCCCGGAGGAAATAAATCGTGTATTTGCTGACGCTGTGTGTGAGTACCATTTCGCTCCGACTGAGCAGTCTTGTGATAATTTGCGCAAATCGTCAATCCCTGAAAAACATATATACAAAACCGGCAATACCGTTATTGACGCACTTTTATACACGGTAAAAAATCATGAAGTTGATCTGACACATTTAAAATTGAACAAAAATCTAAAAACTATTTTGCTCACGTCGCATCGCAGAGAAAACTTTGGTGAGCCGATTAAGCAGATTTGCAAAGCCGTTTTGACGCTTGTTGAAAATAACAAAGACATTGAAGTCGTTTATCCTGTGCATTTGAACCCTAATATTAGAAATATTGTGCATGAGCTATTAGGTGGAAAAGAGCGTATACATTTGATTGAGCCGCTGGAATATGCGCCGTTTGCGAGCCTGATGAAGGAATCGCATATTATTTTGACGGATTCAGGCGGTGTGCAAGAGGAAGCGCCGTCGCTTGGTAAGCCTGTTTTGGTTCTGCGTACTACTACAGAACGCCCTGAAGCTGTAGAACACGGCACGGTCAAGCTTATCGGCACAAATTATGATAATATTGTCTCGAATGTCCAAGCATTGCTTGATAATCCTTCTGAATACGACAAAATGGCTAAATCTGTTAATCCTTATGGCGACGGTCATGCCGCAGAAAGAATTGTAAACATTCTTAAGGCAATCAAATCATAGCTTTTGAACATTTTACAGATTTTATTTTCAAAACATAAAAAATATTATAGAATTGTTATAAGTACTTAGATGGAGATTTATCTTAATGTTAATAGAAGAATTGTTGGAATTAGCGCTTTCAAATAATGCCAGTGACTTGCATATTTCTGCCGGCATGCCGCCAATTTTGCGTATTCACGGCGAATTGATAAGAGCTACGGAAGAAAAATTAACGCCTGAAATCGTTGAATCACTTGTAATGCAGATGTTGAGCAACGAACAGCGCCGCGTTTTAGAACAAAACTGGGAACTTGACTTATCGTATGGTGTTCACGGCTTGGGTCGTTTCAGGGTTAACGTATATAAAGACCGCGGCAATTATGCGATTGCGTTCAGAACAATTAACTCGGACGTGCCCGGCATGGAAACGCTGGGGCTGCATCCGAGCGTAAGAGAGCTTTGTCAGACTCCCCGTGGATTGATTCTGGTTACAGGCCCTACAGGTAGTGGTAAATCAACGACTCTCGCCTCTATGATTGACTATATTAACTCAACACGCGCCGAACACATATTGACAGTTGAGGATCCGATAGAGTTTATTCACCAATCGAAAAAAAGTGTAGTTCACCAGCGTGAATTAGGGCAGGATACACGTTCGTTCTCAAATGCCTTGAAGTCAGCGCTCCGTGAAGATCCAGATATTATCCTCGTCGGTGAGTTGCGTGACTTAGAGACGATGTCGCTTGCTATGACAGCCGCGGAGACAGGTCACTTAGTGTTCGGAACACTTCACACGTCCTCAGCGATTCAGACAATTGACCGTATTATCGACGTTTTCCCCGAAGGGCAGCAAGGACAAATCAGAACACAGATTTCGAACAGTTTAGTTGCTGTATTTGCGCAAACGCTTATGCCAAGGCTGCAGCCTGACGGTAAAACCAAAAAAGGTATGGTCATGGCGCAAGAGGTCATGCTCGTAAACAACGCGATTGCGAACTTGATAAGAGAAAGTAAAACCGCTCAAATATACTCTGTACTTCAAACAAGTATGGGCTCGGGCATGCAGACTCTTGACTACGCATTGAAGGTTTTATACGAAAACAAGCAAATCGCACTTGATGACGCGTTGATGAAATCAAGCAGACCTGCCGAGCTAAAACGACTTATCGGTATGTCTTAAAATAAAATATCTAAAATGGAGAAAAATAAATGGCAAGAATAATCAGACCAACATGGGCTATAAGATGTGTACAATCCAGCTGTCGCGAGCTTTTTGAAGTTGTAAAACTCGAAGATGGCAGACAGCAAGAAGTTGTTTGCCCAAAATGCGGCGAACACTACCTGTACCCGCCGGCGAACAATGAAGAAGCGCAATAGCCAAAATGTACTTTTATAACACCGACAAGCGTTATAATCAGTTTAGTGAATATTTAAAAAACAAACTCGGCACCAAAGTATACAAAGTTACTCTTGATGCCGGTTTTAATTGTCCAAATCGCGACGGAACAATCTCCTCAGGCGGTTGCATTTTTTGTGACGAGGGCGGCAGTTTCTCTCAAGCTCACAGCCACGCATTGTCTGTTGATGAACAGTTAGAAGAGGGCATTAGAGAACTCAAAACCAGTAAATTCAAACCTAAAAAATTCTTGTCCTACCTGCAAGCCTATTCAAATACATATAAGCCGGTTGAAGAACTGCGTAAAATCTATGACCAGGCGCTCTCACACCCTGAAGTTATTGGCTTATCAATCGGCACACGCCCTGATTGTGTTGATGAAGAAAAACTTGATTTAATTGCTGAATATACCGATAAATACCACGTTTGGCTCGAATACGGATTGCAATCCGTGCACGACAAGTCGCTCAAATACATCAATCGCGGGCATGATTATGAGTGTTTCGAAAAAGCGTATTTTATGGCTAAAGAGCGCAACATAAACGTTTGTGCGCATGTTATTTTAGGCCTGCCGACTGAATCGCACTCTGATATGATGGCGACTGCTGAAAAGTTAGCTGAATTAAAGATTGATGGCGTAAAACTCCATCAACTCTGCATTTTAGAGAACACAAAACTGGCTGAAATTCATAAAATCCGTAAGATAAAAATGTTCGAAGAAGATGAATACGT